>JBGAIN010000152.1:0-20152 GCA_044225505.1 Limisphaerales bacterium | reverse complement strand
ACTCTGCGCGCGGATTCCCGGCACTGGAAGTGCCGGGCTTATGCCACGGCGTCCCTGCCGGGACGCCAAACGCCTGTTTCAGAACGAAGGAATAGGTTCTATCCCACCGAAAACAGCGAGAGACCGTGAGGACGAGCACAAGGCTTTGGACAGAATCAATTGCGGTGGAGAGTCGCATCGCTATCGTGTCGCGCCGGTGGACAAAGCTGAATGACGTAAGGCAACGGTCGGTTGACACAAAAGAGGTGTCGGCGTCGGAATCGGAATCGGAATCGGAAGGATGCGGCCTGGGATTTGATTATGTGCGGTTGGACGTGTACCGCGCTGCCATCGCTGACGTGGGCTGGGTCCATCTAGGAACGATACCGATACCGATACCGATTCCGACCCCGAAGGAAGCACGCAGCCGGCAAATCGCCAACCATGTCGAAGGGTCACCCCGCAGAATGCAATATAGATGTTGACGCTTGAGGCGAGGCAGCGGCAGGTTCTTGGAATGGCGTGGAAACTGGGGGGCAGTATCCTCAGCGGACGATATAAAGCGTTGCCGGTGGACGGGAGCGGCAACAGAAACTTGAGAATGGCTTGTGATTGCAGGCCCTGGCCATGAATCGCCGCTTCCTTGATGATGGGCGCAGTTGCCTACGCTGCCGGCTGTGTCCGGGAGTGGCTCAAGCCATCGTGAGGCACTTTGGCGGAACATCGCACATGCGTATCTGCGGGACTGACCCCTGTCCCGCACAGCCCCCTTTGTTGACCCCCCTTTGACTTTGACGCGAGGCAATCAAGTGCTTCCTGCCCGTCTGATGCGACGTGAAGCGGGTTGAGCACCTCTGCTAGCCCCCTAGGGCGTGCTGCACTAGCCAGCTAGCTAAGCTACCTCGGGATGACACGATAGAATCTTTTCTCGAGGTCGCCGGGAGGGGCATCGGTGGCGGGTGGGCCACCGTCCGTCCAAGTCCAAACGGTGCCTGCGGCAGTTGGGGAAAATAAGCCATCCGCCGGTTTTTTCCAGACGAGGAGATCCTCGGAATATTCAACCTGGTACTGCCGATCGGCAACGGCAGTCCAAGAGAGAACGACATTCCGTGAGCCGGGTTCCAGGGAAACGACGAGCGGAGCGCCAAATTCCCCGCTGATGAACACCTGAATCTCCGCTGCGTCCGGGGTGGCCCCGCCCAGGTCATGGACTCGAATGGTGGTGAGGGCGGTGCCGAAATTGCGCAGGCTGGCTCCTGACGGAAGACGCAGCAGCAACAGATCCGCAGTGGTGAGGGCGGGGGCCAAGACGTTCGGGACGACCAGCCCGGGGTTTTCCGCGGTGGCACCCCACTGCAATAGCCCAGAGCCGTGGTTGGTGACATGGATGATGGCGAAGGGCTGAAGTTGTGAAAGAACCACCCTGGACTGGTCCACCGCGACCACCGGTTCCAGCATGTCGGCCGGGCGCGTGGTCGAAGTCTCGTCCACCGGGTGACCGTCCAGGTTGTCGGGCACGCCGTCACCATCCGAATCGGCCAAGCGGAGGTTCGTTACGAAGCCGTCCGCGCCGCCTGCCACTTCCTCACCATCCAACAGACCGTCACTATCGAAATCAGCGACGTGGGGCTTGAGTCCCAAACGAAATTCTTCGATGTTGGTCAATCCATCTGAGTCCAGATCCAGCCCCGCATCGTCCAGGTCAGGATTGAGGCCGTGCTCGCGTTCCCAACTGTCCGGCAAACCATCGAGATCGCGATCGTAAAGCTCAGCGGAGAGTGGAAGCGATCCACTCCGGGCCGCGCTCACGAAGGTGGTTGGTTCGGCGTCCCCCTCCAGCAGATCGATCTGGAAGGCCAGAGGCTGCAGAGAGCCGCTGCTGCCGTAATGAACGACCCATTCCACAATCGCTTCGTCGTCTCCAGCTCCCACCAGGGCATCCGCGCGGCCCAGAGTTCCCGAGCCAGCGGTTCTCACCAGCGGTGTGGAAACAGTGACGTTTTCATTCGAGGAAACGATGGTGAGCCGTGCTTGCACATTACTCGCGCCCGTGAAAGTAAGATTGGAGACGCGCGCTCGGATGATGAATTCCTGGGGAATCGTGGCGATTTCGTTGGTCGCCGCAGGTTCCAATAGATCGATCATCAGCGCGGGCAGAAGCTGCCATCGGCCCCATTCGGAGGGGAAGCCTTGGACCGTTTCATGAAAGTTCCCCAATTCATCCAACAATCCCGCGCTGGTCGCGACCACTTCGTTCTTCGCCGCAAGGTAGATGGGATCATTGGTGGCGGCCTCGGGCGCAAGCAGAACGTGTCGAAAGAGCTCCTGAAAACTGCTCTCGAACTTTGTCCGGGCGGTGAGCAAAATGGCCTTGGCCTCCTGGAGCCGAAGGAGTGGATTTCCCGCGGTGCTGGCAGCGGTGACGTTCACACTTGCACCCTGCAATTCGAAGATATCCACCTGCCGCTTCCAGGTGGCGCGCGCTCTGGCATAACCGTTCGTCTCGATTGATCCGGCCATTTCCAAGGCCGCGCCGATCTGATTCGAACGGATGAGTCCGACGAGATTTAGGACGGCGGTCCGGAATTGATTGGTCGCTGGCAGGACAATCGGCGGGTTCTCGGCGAGCGCTGAAAGGCGTGGTGGGTCGAAGGATTGTGCGCTCTGCCGCGCGGGCGGCTGTTCTCCGAAGGCTCCATAGACTCCCTCGCGCACCAACTTGGGAGCGCCCCAAAACACAAAGATGGCCGAGCCCGCCGCCGCCTCGCCATTGGCAACGTATTTCAGGCCTCTGGAAAAATTTTCGAAGGCCTTCGCCCAGACCCGGGCTGGAGGGATCGCCGCCGCTGCTCCGAAAACTTTCTGCGAGGTATCTCCCACCAAGGCCGTGGCTTCCCAGAAAATCGCCCATCTCAGGATGTCACTGGCGATGGTGCTTAAGCGGCTCAAACGCTCGGCCACGACAGCTCGGTCGGTGAGATACGCCTCCTGATTTGAGCGGTTCCAATCCATCAGCCGTGCGGCCGAGTATTCGAGGTCGGGCGCAACCAGGCTGGTGTGGGAATAAGGAAGGGAACTGTCAAAAAGACGCGGCTTCAGCACGTCATCCAAATACTCCTTCAGGGCCAACTTGATCAGATCCTTGGCGATTCCGCGTCCCGTTTGGTTGCGGATATAATTCAAAATAATCAAATGGGAATGTTCTAATCCTAGTGCGACTCTACTGGCGGTCTGCGCGTCCATTCCTGCGTAAATTAAGCCCTCCTGCACCACCACGCGCGCAGCCTTCACCAGCTTAATCAGTTCGTCCGTCATCTCCGTCCGCTGACCGCGCTGGATCATTTCCTGCCACCGCGGCGACAGCTTGGACGTATCGTTGATGTTGAATTGTGAAGGCAAACGGGGATTGCCAGATCCGGCGCGGACTTGCGCTAATGCCTTGCGCGCATCGGCCACGCCTTCGGATTCCCATCGCTTCAGATCACCGATTGCATCCGCCATCAGCGACGCAAATGCTTTCAGGCCCGCCGAAAGCAGCTCGTCACTGTAACGCGCGGAGTCCCGCACGAGGCGCTCGGCCCAGATGGCGCGGCGGAGACCTTCCTCTTGCGCCGGGGTGACACCGCCTGGCACATCCGCGAGCCGGTTCAGGTAAGTGCGGACCCTCCCTTCGATAGGGCCGAAGTTTTCGGGGCCCAATTCAGTGATGTCCTCCACGAGGTCGAGCTTTGCATTCAAACCGGTGAAGGGACGCAGTTTGACCGCCAAGGTCGTGGTGGGAAGGACATTGATGACTTCCTCGGGTTGAAAATAGAGAACCTCGGTTTTGTCCGGATCGATCACAGGTC
Organism: Limisphaerales bacterium; assembly: GCA_044225505.1. Taxonomy (GTDB): domain Bacteria; phylum Verrucomicrobiota; class Verrucomicrobiia; order Limisphaerales; family SIBE01; genus JAXMHN01. Next base: position 16,325 of record JBGAIN010000152.1, on the reverse strand, counting down.
CACTGATCACAAGCTCGTCCGTCTCCGCGGAAACGACCTGCACGGTATAGCGCACCGGCTTCCAGTAAGATACAGGACCTTCCGGTCGGAGTCCCAGGATGGGAAGATCCTTGAATTCGAAATTTCCGTCCTGGTCCGGCGTGAGGACCGCGGCGGGACGGGCGAGGACCCGGTTAAAGGCCAGATAGCGCGCGTAATCGACATCGCTTTCCTCGTTCCGCTTGAGGCGCAGCATTTGCGTCTGGCGATAAAGGAACACCTGCGCGCGATGCACCTCATAGTCGCTCCGGTCGGTCGTCACTGGATGCAGCGACTTGACCTGCCCTTTGATGGTGCCGGTCAAATTAAGTTCCGCCGGGGCGGCGCTGACTTTCCACATCTGGGCACCGCCATGGTCGCGATTGGGCAGGGCGGAGATACTGGTACACCGGTCTGTTGGAATCGCCCCGGCGCGCCTTTCGTATCTGCGGTCGAAGCGCGCATGCGCATCGCTGGTGGGCGGCGCCATGATTGCGGTCCAACGGTTGAATTCGAGGCCTTTCTGAAGTTCCCCGTGCGGGCTGGGCACCCTGGGCAAATCAACCTCCCCGTAACCATGGATTGAAGTGATGAAGATTTCGTCCGTCAGCGTCGCGACATGCCAGATTGAGGTGAAGTTTACCAGATAAGGGACAGCGTGGAGATGGTCCTCAAGCTGAGTGCCGGCACAGTCCGGCGGAGTTTTGGTTGAAATGAAATGTCTCTCATATTTCAGGTAGCGCCCGGTATAACGGAACTCATACGGAATTCTTCCCCGTCCATGTGGAAGCGGCTGCACATGGGTCAGACGCAAGCTTAACTTGTCATACGGTCCGCCGCCGTGCTCGGCCCGAAGAAATGCTTGCGGGATGGCTTCCCACTCGCCGGACAGATCCAGCGGTGGCCCTGCCGCTTGGGAGAAATTGACCAGGAAAATCAACCCGAGCAGCAGCGGGCGCAGCAGGAGAACATCGAAAGGTCGGTTTATTTCCCCAACCTAGCGGCTGAGCGGCCCAGCACAAGCAGGAAAATCGTCAAAGAAGACATGGGGTGATCAACGGTAGCGAAGCGCTATCTTGAGAGCCTTATGAAAAAAACGAAAACTCTTCAAAACAGCAACGACACAACCGCGACCCCCCGCGCTCAGGTTATCAAACTCGGGCTCGATGTGCATGCGGATTCCATGGTGGTGGTTCGGATCGAGGATGGCCAGGCACCGCAGCCCGCGCAACGCTTCACGCCCGAGAAATTTCTGGCTTGGGCGCAAAAGCAACTGGCCCTGGCCGGGAGGGTCTATGCCTGTTACGAGGCCGGGCCGCTCGGTTACTCCCTGCAACGCACCCTGAGCGCTTCGGGGATCGTCTGCTACGTCGTGCGCCCGCGCGACTGGGACGAGTACGGCGCGCGAAAACGGCGCAGGGGTCAGTCCCGCAGAATGCAATATAAATGTTGACGCTTGAGGCGAGGCAGCGGCAGGTTCTTGGAATGGCGTGGAAAATGGGGGGCGGTATCCTCAGCGGACGATATCAAAGCGTTGCCGGTGGCCACGAGCGGCAACAGAAACTTGAGAATGGCTTGTGATTACAGGCCCTGGCCATGAATCGCCGCTTCCTGATGATGGGCGCAGTTGCCTACGCTGCCGGCTGTGTCCGGGAGTGGCTCAAGCCATCGTGAGGCACTTTGGCGGAACATCGCACATGCGTATCGGCGGGACTGACCCCTGTCCGATGCGTCACACTGTTTCGCCGAAGAGATTTGCCAACCGGGCTGCGAGCTTTCGACGGGCGACTGAATAGGAAAAATACTTCAGACCAATGTCGAAATTGACGTTGGCCCACTCTGCCCGCAATGCATTGTCGTTCAAGATTCGTCGAGTGTTGGCCACCGCTTCCTGACTTAGAATCTGCGACATCTCAATGCATTTGAAGCCAAGAGGCGCAAGGTCACGGGCATAGACTGCGTAGGTATTAACCACAACTGGCTTCCTAAAATACACCGCTTCCAAAAAGGCATTGCCGAAGCCTTCGTAGAGACTCGGATAAGTCACTAGATCGGCGTGCGGGTAAACGTCGAACAGGGTATACAGCTTCTTGCCCTTCTCATTTCGAGCGCGACGATCCGCCACTCGATCAGCAATAAATCGGACATCAATGCCGGCATCCTGGATGCGCTCGCGAAGGAGCTGAATGTAGCTGCCGCCTTCGTCGTCGGCCGAGTGAGAGATCACCAGCTTGGCCCGCGGATCATTGAGCCGCCGCACTAATTCGATGGCATGCTCGATTCCTTTTCGAGCCACCACCCGAGTCGGCTGCAAAATGAGCCAATCATCGGCCTCGAGCCCGATCTCTTTTCGCAGGTCCTCGTTGTAGTCATCAATTGCGGGTGCCCTCGTTTCGAAATCAACGATGTTCGGTATAATGGCTGAGGGCAATCCAAAGCGACGCGCCAGCTCTTTCTGGGCCATGGAATTGATGACCACGTGTTGAACTTCGGAAAACGAGGGTGGAAACGCGCTTTGTAGATAATCCGGCACCGCGCTCAAGGTGAATCGTTCACGTTCCCACGAGAAGTCATGGTGATGCGCAATCACGGGAAGGCCGGTTTCGGCGATAACTTCTGTAAAGGCAAGTCCCAAAGCGACGTGCATAGGGATGGCTAGAATGTTTTCTGGCACGAGCAGATCGATCTGAAAGTGTTGAATGAACTCGTAGAGGTTATCCTTGAGACGCTCCTTTAGCGCCTGAATTTGATTTGTCAGGGTGCGACTCCGGGTGCGCACCCCAAAGAGCTTTCCCTGAATCTCCAACACTTCCGGATGGTTGAAAAATGCCAGCGGCGTCAACCAACTGTTTTCTGGTGGCGTGTCCAAAAGGCCGGCCATCCAGTAGCAGTGATGCCCCAGTTCGCCGAACAGTTGAGCCCACTTCCGCGCTTCCAGACTGACACCGTCAGTTCCGTGAAATCGGGTCGAAACAAAACCAATCCTTTTGGGAGAATTACGCCCGGATATCTCAGCGCTCATGGCGGCGGATCCTAGCCCAAAGTCCAGTTGATGCAATCCTCCGCGACACTCGCGCCGCCTGGAGCATTCTCCCAGGCCAACATTCACACCGTCATCAGGCAATTTCGAAATTGTTCTGTTGATTCGTGAAGCCAAGCCTGGGTAGGTTTCCGGCGCGTGTTGACACGTTTGGTATGTCGGATGCACTTCTGCGGAATCTAAAGGCCATCTATGGGGACCAGGCAGAAGGACTGCTCACGCGGATTGAAGCCGTCGTCCGTAAGTACGCGCCTCAGGTCGCCGAGAAGCTGGGCGGGCCCGGTCGCGGAAGTCTTTCCCAACGCGATTCGATCCTGATCACCTATGCTGACCAGGTTCTGCGAGACTCAACTCCTCCGTTACGGACCCTGGCAGCATTTTTGGAGCAGCATGTGAACGAGACCGTCAGCAGCGTCCATATACTGCCCTTCTATCCCGCTTCTTCCGACGACGGATTTGCTGTGAAGGACTATTATCTTGTCGATCCGTCTTTCGGCGATTGGGCGGAGATCAGGCGTTTGGGAGCTTCGTACGATCTGATGTTTGACGCCGTTTTTAACCATCTCTCGTCGGAAAGCGGCTGGTTTCGAGGTTTTTTGGCGGACGACCCCGCCTATCGCGACTTCTTCATCGTCGTGGAAGGCGAGCCGGACTTGTCGCGAGTGGTGCGGCCCAGGGCGCTCCCTCTCTTGACCGAGTTCAGGTCCGCGCAAGGCCCGTTCAAGGTCTGGACCACGTTCAGCGCCGATCAGGTCGACCTGAATTTCAAAAATCTGGAGGTATTCCTTGCCACGTTGGACGCTCTTTTGTTTTACGTGTCGCAGGGCGCGCGGTTCATCCGCTTGGACGCCATTGCCTTTCTCTGGAAGGAAATTGGCACTCCTTGCCTGCATGCTGAGCAAACCCACCTCATCATTCAGTGCCTCCGCGCGGTGCTGGACCGGATTGCTCCGAAAGTGGGTTTGATTACGGAAACAAACGTCCCGCATGCGGATAACATTTCCTATTTTGGGAATGGCTTGAACGAGGCCCAACTTGTCTACAATTTTGCTTTACCGCCCCTGGTGCTACATTCCTTAGCCACCGGCAATTCTGAGCGATTGAATGGCTGGGTGCAGTCACTCCCTCCACCATCGGAGACGGTCACTTTCTTGAATTTCCTGGCGTCACATGATGGAATCGGCCTCAACCCCGTGCGCGGAATTCTGACCGACGACGAGATTCAGGCCCTTGTCGACCGCGCCATCGCTCACGGCGGGTTTGTTTCCGAAAAGACGCTGCCGAACGGGACACGTGCGCCTTACGAACTGAACATTAATTACTTTGATGCCCTCTCAAGCCCTTTCGGCGCTGAACTGCTGCGGGTGCAGGTTGCTCGATTCCTGGCGGCTCACGCTGTGATGCTTGTAATTCCAGGCGTTCCGGGGATCTATTTTCATTCCTTGTTTGGTTCCCGGGGTGACCGGGCGAGCGCGAGAGCTACGGGATTGGCTCGGCGAATCAACCGCGAGAAACTCCAACGAGACGCATTGGAAACAGAGCTGAGCGATCCGAGTTCAATTCGCGCGAGTGTTTTGCGAGGGATGGTTCACTTGCTTCGGGTTCGGCAAGCGCACGCTGCGTTTTCTCCCGAGGCAGGTTGCGAGGTTTTGCGCTTTGCTCCGCAGATCTTCGCAGTCATCAGGGCAAAGGCTGATGAGGTGGTGCTTTGCTGCCACAATCTGAGCGGTGAATCCGTCGAAGTGACCCTGCCGCGGACTCACGGGGCCGCCGACGAGTCGTGGCACTTGATCCTCACGTTAAACCCCTCAGACCTCGAACGAGAACTCAGTCGGAGTGTCATCCTGCAGCCGTACGAGGTTTTGTGGCTAATCTGCGACAGATCCGGCCGACCTCCCCAGCCGACCTCGCGATGCGAACAGTCGCGTAGAATTCCTTGTTAGCGAACGCGGAAAGGGGTCAGCGATTCGTCTGGATTGAATATCCCGAACGTAAGCCAGGTAATTCCTGGTCGAGACATTTCCGGGATGGTCTTTGGCGGTTGCCACGACCGAGATGGTTTGGTTGTGAGATAGCGGGCGAGTGCTCCGGTAAATCCACGCATCTGGCGTTCCGGCCTGCATGGCGTGTTCTTTTTCCAAAACCACACGATTCAAATCGAGGATTTGGAGAATGACCTCTGCGACCGCCGAATCATCGGTCGCTTGAACGGGGATCGTATCGTTGGCGACTGGTCTAAACACGACCATGTTAGTTAATCCTGGGGCAAGCGGCAACAAACCAAAGATCGGCAAAGGATAGACGAACGCAACTTGAGGTGTGAAACTGTCCCCTCAAATCTTGAAAGTCTGAGCGAGCTTTTCCCAACTGCCGCCGGTGCCAGGTGGAGCATTGGCGGCCAGCCACCAGGTCGTCCAGCCGAACGCTGCGGCAGGTTGAATATCGTTATCCACTCGATCGCCAATCATCAGAGTCTCGGCGGGCTCGATCCCATGCTCATGGAGCCGGGCAGAGAGGATCTGGAAAACGTGCGGGTCGGGCTTGCTGAATCCATGCTCAAATGACCAGAAGCAGAGGTCGGATTCAAATAACGGAGTCCAATTGATTCCAGCCGCAACGAAGGCGTCCTGTAATTCGCGCCAAGTGTAGCGCTGGGCATTAGACGCGACTCCGAGCAGACAGCCATTTCCGCGCAGTCGAGCGATAAAGGTCCCTGCATGCGGGCTGAGCACAGTCGAGCGGGTTAATTGGCGTTCGCGGTAGATAAAGTCGTTGCGCCGCTCGGACGAGAGGGCGCCGATCTGAGGCAGGACCTCACACACGACAGATGACCAAATGATTTCCGGATAGCGAATCCCGCGCGACCGTCCTTTTTCATGCTGCTGCTCAATCAGGCGAGCGCAAGCGACCGCAAAATCCGGGTGAGTCAGCGGCGGGGGAGGCTTTAGGTAATCGGCTAGCAAATGCTCCCACGCTGCCGAGGCGTCGCTCGGCGCTGGCCCCAGCGCCAAGAGGGTGCCATAGACGTCGAAGATGACGGCCCGAGGCTTCATGTGTTTGGAGCCCAGCAGAGAGGATAAAGGTTGTCAGCGGTGAGCTTCCGGCGGATAAACTCCTCCTGGACAGCGGCGCTCGCAGAAATCGGCGCGGGCGATTCCGGTAGATCGCTCATCAATCGAGTAAATCCCCTGGCAAAAGCAGGCCCGGCAAGAGATCGTCGAGCGCTCGGCGGGCACGTGGTGACAGCCAGCCTATTTGCGGCAGTTGCCTCTCGCCAGCCGGTCAGCCATCGGTTTAGAGGCAGGCAAATCCTCCACGACTCTGCGGCCGGGTAAGCCAGGACCTCAAGTTGTGCGGTCAAAGTCAGACGGCTGAACGGCACTGATTCGGGCCGCTCTCTTGAAGCCAGCGCGATTGGTTTGCCCAGGTAACCTTTAACTCCGCTGGGCAATTGTTGTCGCCACCTTTTGAACAACCGTTTTTGGCGGGCTACCTCTTGCGGCCAGTCCAACAAGGTCGTGCTGACAAGGATTTCGGCGTAGGATTGAGGGAATCTCAAGCCCCAATGGGCCAAGTCAGGCGCGATATTGGAAAGCATTCGGGCCAGGAGAGGCCGGCCCGCTACGGCTGCTTCCAGATAGGAAAGACCAAATCCCTCCTGCAGCGACGTGAGCAGGATCGCCTCACTCGCCGCGATCAGCGCAGGCAGGCCAGGACTGTCGTTTTCGGATGTGAGAATGTTGAGACGCAAGGGCCATCCATAACGTTGTGCCGAATCTTGCAGGCGCTGAGCGTAAGGCGTTTCGTCAGGCGAAGTAATACCCGCCGTAGTGACCAGCCACGCCTCCGGCCGCAGCCAGCGGGTCAGTAGCAATGCCTCTGCGATGTTCTTGCGGCGCAGTAATCGGCATGGCATCAGCCAAACCGGCGCATCAGCGCCAAGCTGCCCATGGAGCCAGGCCCGGGCGTGTTCAACACTCTTCCGGGATGGTGCTGTCGGTTTGCCCAAAGCAGGATTCGGTAGCCACGCACACCGGCCAGGCAGGAATTTTTCGAGGAGAGTCGCGTCGTGTTTGTTGATCGCGATATGGACAACGCCGGAGCCGACCGAAAGGATAGTCTTAGCCACTTGACTGAGAGACCGAAACCCACTCCGGCGCATCTCCGTCCATCGAGCCCACCGGTTATCAAACCACCAGTCATGATGATGGAGCGCCAACGGAATGCGATGGAGAGAGCAAGCTGCTTCCACTTCCTGGGTTAACAGGAGGTTCCGTCCAAGTCCCTGATTGTGTGCCCAAACCAAGGCGGTATCGCCGTCTAGGGTTGCTACCAAGTCGTGTATAAAAGCGCGCAACCGCGCTTTCGACGAAGCAATTGCAGAGCGCTGTTCTGAAAGATAGCAGAGGGTCGGATTGGTTCGGCAGGTCACAAGCATCGGACGCAAGGATTTAGAGAAGGAATGCAACCAGTTGTTGTCCGCGGCAGCACCGCTCGCCAAAATAACCTCGTCCACACGAGGCCGCAGTGCTCGAACGAGATCCGGCGCGGCCAATTCGATGACCCGCCGCACCCCTCCTGGTCGAAAGTGATTATGAATGATGACCAATTTCAACGCGGAAAAGGTGCCATACCCTGTCGCATGGAGCGAAAACAAATTTCCGACGCAAAAAGTGTCGGGCGCACGACAAAATTGTGAGAAAGAGTGGAAATAGAAGGGTTTAGGCTTGAAAGATGTCTATATGCTAGACATTCTTCTTAGCCATGAACTCGCTGGCTCATAAAAGGAAGCAACTCCTGCAGGAGATGGAACAAATCCAACAGATGGAATATGGTTCCCTGCAACAGGAAAGCCGCCTTTCCAAGAAGACCCCGGGCCAGCATCTGCAGCCTTATTTCAAACACCAAGTCTGGGAAGAAGGGCGCAATGCCAGTCGACGCGTTCCCACCGAACAAGCGGCCGCTTTGATGGAGGCCATTGAAGGGCGTAAGCAGTTTGAAGAGCTGGCCAGCCAATATATTGAGACCACCGTGGCGATGACGCGGGCGGAGAGTGCCCCCGACTCAAAAAAAAAGGGCTGACATCCAGGCCGCCCTCCACGCCGAAACGTCCGGATTCATTGAGCAGTTCCTAAACCGTCCGGCCACCGAGCAACGCCTGCAGGAGTTGGAGCTGAAAGTGCGCGATTTGCTTCTGCAAGCCGGAGCCAAGCTGCTGGAACCGGTGGTTCAATTCTTAGCCGATCAATTCGATAGTTCCTTCGAACCAGGTCCCCGAATGCGCTGGGTTGATCGCAGGCCGTTGGGAATCCAGGGTCTGTTTGGCTCGATGCAGATCCTCCGGGATTACTATTTTGACGGGCAGAGCGGGCACTGCCCAGCCGATGCGGCTTTAGCTTTGGAGGTTGCTTATACACCTGCTCTGTCCCGACTGGCTTGCCGCGCCGCGGCGCAGAGTTCCTATCGTGAAGCCAGCCGGGACTTATTCGAGTACGCAGGCATCGCTGTTTCCGAACGGCAAATCCAACGGGTGGTGGAGCGCATGGCGCCGGCCGTGGGCCCATGGTTGAAGACCCAGCCATTTAAGGTGCAAACAGCATTGATGTATGTGTCGGGCGACGGCACGGGCGTGCCGATGCGCAAAGAGGCCCTCGCCGGACGCAAAGGCAAACAACCCGATGGTTCAGCTAAGACACGCGAGGTCAAACTCGGGTGCGTCTTCCTCCAGACCGAAGTCGATGCCAAAGGGCACCCGATCCGAAAGGAGGATTCAACCTCCTACATCGGAAGTTTTGAACCGGCGGCCGAGTTCGGTTTACTCCTGCGGCAGGAAGCTCAACGCCGGGGCATGGCGCAGGCGACTCAATTGATCTTCATTGGCGACGGCGCGGCCTGGGTTTGGGAATTGGCCCGGGTCAATTTTCCCACCGCGATTCTGATCCTGGACTTCTACCACGCTGCGCAGCACTTGCACGGTTTAGTGGAAGCGTTCTTGGGTAAAGAGAATGGGGAAGGCAAAAAGCGGCTTAAACTCTGGAAGCGATGGCTGCTCAAAGACCAAGCCGCCCAGGTCGTTAGCCAGGCCAAAGCAGAATTGGGGCGGGCTCTAGACATCGAGGAAGCAACCAAAGAGATCGCTTATCTCGAAAACAATCTGGAACGAATGAGCTACGGGACCTTTCGCAAAGCAGGTTACTTCATCGGTTCCGGGGTCATTGAAGCAGGCTGTAAAACCGTGGTGGGCAAACGCATGAAAAACTCCGGCATGTTCTGGTCCGAAGAAGGCGGTCAAGGAGTCCTCGACCTTCGCTGCACGTTATTGAGCGATCGGTTGGACATCTTCTGCCAAGCGCGGGCTGCGGCTCACGCCGCCGAGAACAATCTGAGCCTCAAAATCGCAGCCTGAGCAAACTCTCCTCTCTCGATTACCACAATTTTGTCGCACACCCGCGGCTGTACTTCTTTAATTTGGGGGTTGACTCCAGTTTGCGAATCATTACAACAACCAGACATTTCGAGGCCCGACCGGTCAGTTCCGACCGCGTTCCCAGTGAAAAACAGGCTCGGTTTATTTGGTGAACGTGAAAGTTAGGGCAGGTAACGAGAGGGCGCTGAACCAGCCCTAATCAGGAATATTAAGCGAAACGAAATCTTGCGCGCTGCGACGAAGTTTACTTGCGGTCCCGGTGGGAGTGGGATAACCATCTTCTTCGGGCTTAAAACCAAACCTAATTACCAGGATGGGTTTGGATTAGCTGCTTGAGCGTAGGTCAAGCGACTCGTTTTAAACATAGCAGGTAAAGGCGCATTGCTGAGAGACATGCAGGCCAGTTTGATTTGAAATGTCAGACATTTTTCCAAAGTGGACAAACCGACTTCCGTTGCGAATCATCGCGGGCGGTTTGATTCTCGGAACAGCGGCGGTGGCGGGAATTTGGTATTACTTCACGCCGAAATACACGGATGTGGGGTATCAGCCGATTCAGCCGGTGGCCTTCTCTCATAACATTCATGTGAACCAACTCGGGGTGGATTGTCGTTACTGCCACAACGCGGTTGAGAAGTCCTGGTACTCGAATATTCCTTCCGCGTCGACCTGCATGAACTGCCACAGCCAAGTGTTGGCCAACGATCCGAGGTTATCTTTGGTGCGGGAGAGTTACGCTACCGGAAAGCCAATTCCTTGGGTGCAGATTCATAAGATGCCGGACTTTGTCTATTTCAACCATTCGGTGCACGTGAATCGAGGGGTGAGTTGTGTGGAATGTCACGGGCAGATCAATCAGATGGACGAAGTCTTCCAGAGCAAGCCGTTAAGCATGACCTACTGTCTGGAGTGTCATCGTGACCCCGCGGCGCGATTGCGTCCGCCGGATAAAATCACGGATCTCAATTGGAAGTGGAGCGAAGATCCGAAGCTCGCGGCCCAACTGCAGCGAACGCATGGAAAAGAGTTCGTTGATAACTGGAGAGTTGAGTCTCTGCAAAACTGCTCCGCCTGCCATCGATGAAAACTATTCCCCCGCGTTGTCCCGAGCCGGAAACGGGCAAGAAGTATTGGCGTAGTCTGGACCAGCTTGCGGACACCCCAGAGTTCCGTGACTGGGTCGAGCGCGAGTTCCCGGCTGGCGCCAGTGAGTTAACCGATCCCCTGACCCGACGGGATTTCGTCAAGATCATGTCGGCATCGTTTCTGTTGGCCGGCGTCGGATTGACGGGATGCCGAAAGCCAGAGGCGCTTATTTATCCCTTTGCCAAGGCGCCAGAAGGCTACGTTCATGGCGTGGCCAAATATTATGCAACAGCGATGCCCACGCGCAGCACGGCGATCCCGCTGTTGGCGAAGTCGAGTGATGGGCGTCCGACGAAGGTTGAAGGAAACCCGCAGCATCCGGACAGCAACGGCGGCACGGACGGCTTTGCGCAAGCTTCGATTCTGAACTTGTATGACCCCGATCGGTCGATGCATTTCGCCCGGGCTGGTGTGGTGGTACAGCGGGAAGAAGCGCTGGCGGCGTTGAGCCAGGTCTCCCGGGATTCGCAAGCCAATGGCGGCCAGGGTCTCTGTTTTCTGGTCGAGCGGAGCAGTTCGCCATCCCGCCGCCGGTTGCAGACTGTCATTTCCCAAAAGCTGCCGCAGGCGCGCTGGTTTGTTTACGAACCGATCGACTTTCACATCGAGCAGGAGGCGGCCTCGGTTGTTTTTGGCAAACCGGTCACTCCTTATGTGCGGTTGGATCAGGCAAAGGTCATTCTCTCCCTCGATTGCGATTTTATTGGCGGTGAAGAGGATACCTACATCCATTGCCGCCGCTTTGCTCGCGGCCGGAAACTGGAAAAAGCGACCGACGGAATGAACCGCCTTTACGCGGTGGAAGGACTGATGACGTTGACCGGTAGCAACGCCGATCATCGTTTGCGTATTCCGACCAGTGCAGTAGCCGGGATTGCAGCACGGTTAGCGATCGAGATCCTCTCCAAGTCAGGTCAAGGGAATTTGGTGGAGCCATTGCGGCGCTTGGCTGACACGGCCAAGGCTCATGAGAAATGGGTGGTGGAGTGTGCTCAAGACTTGCTGGCCAATCCTGGGCAAGCCGTCGTGATGGCCGGTTACCGGCAACCTTTGGCGGTCCACGCTTTAGCCCATGCCGTGAATGCGGCGCTTGGAGCTGTCGGGAAGACCGTGGTGTATCGTGAAGCTCAGCCGTCAAGCGAGGGGACCATTAACGAATTGGCGCAGGCGCTCAACGCTGGGCAAGTGCAGAACCTCGTGATCCTGGGAGGTAACCCGGGCTACAATGCTCCAGCGGAATTGGCATGGACCGCAGCCCAGGCGAAAGCGAAAAACGTTGTCCGGCTCGGTTATTACGAAGACGAAACCTCTGCTGCTAGCACTTGGCACTTGCCTCAGGCGCATTACTTGGAATCGTGGGGGGACGCACGGACGAGCGATGGCACCTTGGTGCCCGTTCAGCCGTTGATTGAACCCTTGTTCGGTGGATTGACGGAGATCGAGGTAATTGCCCGTATTGCTGGCGTGGAGCGGACGGCTCCGTACGACATTGTCCGGGAAACTTTCCGGACCGTAGCAGGAGAGAACGAAGAGGTTTGGAAACGCTTTCTGCACGACGGCTTTTTGCCGGGAAGCGCGTCGGCGGCCGCGGATGTCCAGATAAGCGCTCCTGGAATAAGTCAGCTAATCGCCAACCTGGCAGTGCCGACGCCACCGACAGCGGAGCGGTTGGAGATCACTTTTCATCGCGATTACAGCGTCGACGACGGTCGATTTAATAACAATGGCTGGTTGCAGGAGTTGCCCGACCCGATCACCAAGATGAGTTGGGACAATGCCATCCAGATGAGCCGCATGACAGCGACTGGACTGGGATTGAAAAGCGGCGACGTAGTGGAAGTTCAAGTGGGCGGCGGCAAAGTCCGCGGTCCGGTGTGGATTCAGCCTGGTCTAGCGGACAATCTGCTCGGGATGGCTTTGGGTTACGGACGTGACCGGGCGGGTCGTGTTGGAAAAAAGACCGGGTTTAATGCGTATCCTTGCCGCACTAGCCAAGCGCCGTTCGTGGCGGCTGGAGCAACCCTGGCGAAGACGAGTGACCGGTATCCTCTCAGCTGCACCCAAGACCATTGGTCGATGGAAGGGCGGCCGATCATACGAGAAGCGACCCTCCAGCAGTACGCGAAGCACCCTGACTTTGCGAGTCGGATGAATATGGAAGAGCCGCCGCAGGCAATGCCGCTCTATCCGAACCCGCTGAAGAAAGCCGAAGCAACCGCACACCACCAGTGGGGGATGTCGATCGATCTCACCGCGTGTGTCGGATGTTCTTCTTGTGCGATCGCTTGCCAGAGTGAAAACAACGTCCCGATCGTGGGCAAAGCCCAAGTGGCGCGCGGTCGTGAAATGCATTGGTTACGGGTGGACCGCTATTTTGCTGGGGACCCGGCGCGGGAGAAGAAATGGCAGTCGCTAGCGCCAGATTCTCAACAGCAATTTCAGGAGTGGATTGACGAACCGCAAGTGGTGCATCAGCCGATGTTCTGCCAGCACTGTGAGGCGGCGCCCTGCGAAAACGTTTGTCCAGTGAATGCGACCGTCCATGACCAGGAAGGGTTAAACCTCATGGTTTATAATCGGTGTGTCGGCACGCGCTACTGTTCGAATAACTGTCCGTATAAGATCCGCCGTTTCAACTATTTCGATTACAATAAGCGACCTTTGGACCAGCTCTTGAAGGGACCCCTCGCAATACGACCTCAGGCTGACCTGGATCTGGTGAAGCTCGCGAAGAACCCGGATGTCAGCGTCCGCATGCGCGGTGTCATGGAAAAATGCACTTTCTGTGTGCAACGGATTGAATCCGCCAAGATTGCCCAAAAGGTCAAGGCCGGCGCTTCGGGTGAGGTCGAAGTTCCGGATGGCACCTTCACAACGGCTTGTGCCCAGGCGTGTCCGGCAGAAGCGATTGTTTTTGGCAATATCGCGGACCCGAACAGCCGAGTTTCCAAACTCAAGAAGATGGACCGCGATTACACTGTGCTCGAGTTCCTGTCGACTCGGCCTCGATTGACTTATTTGGCGAAGGTGCGCAATCCGAATCCTAAAATGCCTGATTATTACGACATGCCCCTCAGTTTTCAGGAGTATTCCCATAAGCTCGGCGGGAACCCGTTGGAGGAGCACGCGAGTGAACATGGGGCGTCGTCGCCAGCGGGCGCCGCGCATTCCGAAGGGGCGACGACGCCGGCCGAGAAAGGAGCGCACTAATGGCTCAGGCAGCCCCATCTCTAAAGCTGCAAGCTCCGCCCGCGGAACTCGAGCGTGAACCGCTCGTCGGGAATCGTCAGAACATTGGTTGGATTTCCGATCGGATTGCGGGCGTGATCGAGGGGAAGACCCCGCCCTGGTGGTGGATCGGGTTTGGAATCAGCTTCGTTTTGATGGTGATGTGCTTCTCGATGATTGCCTACCTGATTTCCACAGGTGTTGGCGTCTGGGGAGTGAGGCATCCAACCATGTGGGGCTGGGCAATCATCAACTTTGTTTGGTGGATCGGTATCGGACATGCCGGGACATTGATTTCGGCGATTCTCTTTCTGCTTCGCCAACGCTGGCGGACGGCGGTGAACCGTGCGGCCGAGGCTATGACCATTTTTGCGGTCATGTGCGCAGGCATATTTCCGGTCATCCACATCGGGCGTATTTGGTTGGGTTGGTGGCTCTTCCCGTTGCCCAATATTCAGAGTATCTGGCCGCAGTTCAGGTCGCCGCTCATGTGGGACGTCTTTGCCGTCTCGACTTACTTCACCGTTTCGTTGCTCTTTTGGTATGTCGGACTGATTCCGGACTTGGCCACGATGCGTGATCGTGCCAAATCCACGTTGGGCAAATTGGGCTATGGGTTATTCGCCTTGGGTTGGACGGGATCCAACCGGCACTGGAGCAACTACGAGAAAGCCTATCTGATTCTGGCGGGTCTTTCGACACCCCTGGTGCTATCCGTCCACAGTATCGTTTCTTTGGACTTCTCGGTATCGCAGTTACCCGGATGGCACACCACGATCTTTCCCCCGTACTTTGTTGCCGGGGCAATCTTTTCCGGATTCGGGATGGTGCTAACTTTGCTTATCCCGCTGCGGAAGATTTATCATTTGGAGGACGTGATTACGGAGCGCCACGTCGACCTGATGTGTAAGGTGACCTTGGCGACCGGCTCGATTGTTGGCTACGCCTACGGCATGGAGGTTTTTATCGCGTGGTATAGCGGTAACCCATTTGAGCGCTACGCATTTATCAATCGTGCGTTCGGTCCCTATTGGTGGGGTTACTGGACGATGATCACCTGCAACGTCCTGGTGCCGCAGTTCTTTTGGTTCAAATCGATCCGACGAAGCATGATTATCGTTTGGATTCTCTCGATCTTCGTTAACATCGGGATGTGGTTCGAACGGTTTGAAATCGTGATCACTTCGTTGCACCGTGACTTTTTGCCGTCGAACTGGGGGTACTATAGCCCGACGGCCATCGACGTGTTGACCTATCTCGGGACGTTCGGTCTTTTCTTTACCCTATTCCTCTTATTCCTGCGGTTTCTCCCGCTCATTGCCATCGCGGAAGTGAAGGGTGTGACGCCGCAAGCGGACCCACACCACCCCTTGGGTGGGGCTAAAGTTGGAGGACATCACTGATGCCTGACACATTGTCCAGACCCTATGGTATCGTCGCCGAATTTGAAACGGCGGCCGATGTCCTGCACGCAGCTGAAAAAGTTCGCGACGCCGGTTTTCGTCGGTGGGATGTTTACACTCCATTTCCGATTCATGGCATGGACCGGGCCATGGGAATGAAGAATTCGAAGGTTGGTTGGTTCTCCTTTGCGGGTGGCGTTTCTGGCTACACGCTGGGAATGGTGATGATCTGGTTTATGAACGCCTATGATTATCCTATCGTCATTGGCGGTAAGCCGATGTTCAGCCCATTCAGCGCGTTCCCGCCCTCCTATGAATTGACGATCTTGCTGGGATCGTTTGGGGCCATTTTTGGAATGCTCTTTTTGAATCGTTTGCCGCGCCTGTACCACCCATTGCTGAAGAACCGCAGATTTGCCCTGGCGACTCATGACCGTTTCTTCGTGGTAATCGAGACGAGCGACGCCAAATACTCGGAAAGTGAAACCCGCCGGTTGCTCGAGGGCCTGGGCAGCAAGCATATCGAAGTGGTGGAGGAGTAAATGCGCTATTTTCTGCTGGGATTTATTCTTCTGAGTGTGCTGGTCGTGAGCATTGCCGGCTTTCGCGGCAGCAAGTCTCGCCAGCCTCCTTGGGAGATCTTTCCGGATATGGATCGACAGGCCAAGCTGCGACCTCAGACGACGGACAGTTTTTTTGAAGACGGCCGAAGTTCACGATTGCCGGTCGCGGGGACGATCGCCCGATCAACTCCCTACCGATTGTCCGCTGGAGAGACGAATGTTGTTTATCCTTTTGAAGACGCTCCGGTGACCACGGGGCGAGTCACTGGAAGCACGAATTTCGTCGAAACCGGTCCTTTCGAAATAACGGCGCAATTCATCGCGCGGGGGCGTTAACTTTTCCAGATTAACTGCGCACCATGCCATGGGCCGTTAGGGGATGGGAATGGAGTCACCAAAAAGCTGGGGATGGCAACCGTCGCAAACCTGCACGATCCGCGGATCGTGCGGTTGCCAGACGGGGAGTTGTTCTACGTCATCACCAATGGGCGGAGTACGAT
>JBGAIN010000151.1:0-20476 GCA_044225505.1 Limisphaerales bacterium | reverse complement strand
GTCCGCAAATTGCGGACGACAGTCGGCGCGACCGATCCGAGGAATCGTTGCGTTGGGGGCTTGCGTGGCTCTCGGGACAAAACGCCAGCACCTTGGAAGCACTTCAAAACGCTGCCGCGCAAGAACTAAGCGCTGCACCAGACCGCCCCGGGCTAGACTTCGATCGTCTCCACCCGTTTTTCCGGAGAATCGCGACCTGGGAAGGTCGCGCCACTTCGATGGCCGATTCCGGGAGAGCGTAAGGACGCTTAAACGGGAACGGGTGAGCTGAGCGTGAGGAAGACATTTAAGCCATCAACTCGAGATGGAGCGACTGGCCAGAGATATGTCTCACATACAAGTAGCAAATTGCTCCTGGATTCCGGTGAGGCCGCTTCCGGAGAGTTCCCCGGGAAATGTCGCACACATTGCCGACAAATTGTCGACGGAGTGTGAGACATTTGATCGTTAGCGAGACTTCGATCGTTCGAACGAAACAGCGCCCGAAGTCTGGCCCAGTCCAAGACGCTGGCCCGCAATGGGTAAAGTATCTTCAAATCCGTTTACCGCACCGTATGAAGTAGCGCCCCTGGTTTCGCGGCCTGAATCCGCTCTTGAGCACTTGGTCGTTCCCTGGTCACGGCTTGCTGACAGCTTGGTCACAGCGTCGCGAGGCTGTGAGCAAGCCGTTTACAGGCTGTCTTGAGGCTGCCAGCGGTGTAGGAAACACCGCTCCGGTAGGTGGGGCTAGCGGGTTTGTCCGCAAATTGCGGACAGAGTGTGAGACAAATCGCGGTTGCCTGGCCGTTTTGGGAACAGCCCGTTCCCAATGCGTGAGACGTTGGCGACAATTGTCTCCAACGGCGGCTACGTATCGCAATCAACCGATAGGCCTGGCGGACGGTGCCATCGACAGCACGGAGTAATCCCGGTGGAATCCCAGTTCAATCCCAGTCATACCTCCTTCACTAGTGGGGTATGACTGGGATTGGAGCGGGATTCCAGCGGGATTGATACGTTCAGAACCCTATGAGAACAGGATGAGACCCCTATCAGAACAGGATCGTGATCCCGGTATCATCCTGTTCTCATCCTGTTCTCAAGCGGTCCTCAGCGAAGGAGGCTCAAAGTGGCAAACCGAGAGCAATTTGCTCCTAACCAATCGACCCAATGCCGTTGTGGGGGACCGCGATCGCAAGGATGGGATATTCAAGCTGGTGCGGTCCTTTAAAAAAATCAGCATTGAGTGAAACCGATTGGTGATGGAGACTGTCTTGAAATTCATGCATCGCCGCAAGCCGGGTACAACCAGTTGTCCGGGGCTTAGTTGCGGACTGCAAACCAAAATCTTGGCAACAACCTTAATTCCATGAACAGAACTCTATACGCGCTTAGCTTAGCCGCGCTGGTCGTCACGACGGCCCTCAGCAACGCGCAATCCCCAACACGCGCAGCGTCCACGGGCGGCAATAGTCCCCACGAAACAACGAGCGCGGTCATTGATGGCAATCGCGTCACGGTCACTTACGGCCGCCCTTACACCAAAAGTCCGAAAACAGGCGAAGTGCGAAAGATTTGGGGCGGGCTGGTGCCGTATGGCAAGGCCTGGCGGATGGGATCGGACGAAGCGACGTTGCTCATCACCCAACAGCCCATTACCTTGGGAGGCTTTGACCTGCCTGCCGGTGCTTACACTCTTTATATGGTGCCGGACGAAGCGGGAACCGCCAAACTCGCCATCAGCAAGAAGATCGGCCAATGGGGTGTTCCCGTCGACGAGAAGAACGACTTGGCCCGGGTCGATTTGACCAAGGCGGCGACCGCTTCCCCGGTTGAACAATTCACCATGGCCGTGCAGAAGAATCCCAGCGGCGGCGGCCTGCTCAAATTATCTTGGGAGAACACAGAGTATTCTGTGCCATTTGCCGTGAAGAAATAGCGCATGAGTGCCGTTCGGCGCGCGCGCGCTCTTCTAACCTCGGCTAGCTTGGGGGCGGTGTGGCTTTTAGCCACGCCTGCCCTGGCCACCGAGTTTCTTCCCACCACGCCTGCCGCAATCCTGGAGGAACTCCGGAGTTTCTCCACCGTGGCGACCGTGCTCCACATCGGCGCACACCCGGACGACGAAAACACCGCGCTCATCACTTACTTCGCGCGCGGTCGAGGCTATCGAACGGCTTATCTCTCCCTGACCCGAGGCGACGGTGGCCAGAACGAGATCGGGCCTGAGTTTGATGAAAAACTGGGCGTGGCCCGTACTCAGGAACTGCTAGCGGCACGACGACTGGATGGCGGGCGACAGTTCTTCACCCGAGCGATCGATTTTGGCTTCTCCAAGACGCCGGAAGAGACGCTGCGCTTCTGGGATCGGGATCAGGTCCTGGGCGATGTCGTCCGGATCATCCGCCAGTTTCGGCCGGATGTGATTGTGACAAGGTTTCCCATACCTCCGGGCAGCGGAGGGCATGGTCATCACACCGCGTCGGGGATTCTAGGGGTCGAAGCGTTCAACCTGGCGGGAGATCCCAAGGCGTATCCGGAGCAACTGGCGCAAGGACTGTCGATCTGGCAGCCAAAACGAGTCGCTTGGAATGGCTTTGGGGGACGGAACAACGCGGGGCCAACAGGCCCCACTGTCACCACGGATATTGCCGGGACTGACCGGGTCACGGGTGAATCCTTCAGCACCATTGCTGGGCGCAGCCGCGCCATGCACATTACGCAAGGATTCAGCAATTTTGGCGGGCGGGGAGGCAGCGGTCCCAATGTCCAGACGTTCATGATCCTGGGAGGGGCTTCGGCAACCAATGACATCTTTGACGGCATCGATACGACGTGGGCGAGAGTGCCTGGAGGAGCAGAAATTGGCCCTCTGACAGCAAAGATCATCGACAGTTTCGAGACGAACAACCCGTCCGCGTCGGTCCCCGCGTTGTTGACGATTCGGACGAAACTCCGCAACTTGCCGTCCGATGCAGTGCTCGCGGACAAGCGCGCCCAACTCGATCGCATCCTGCAAGCTTGCCTTGGATTGTCGGTAGAGACAGTCGCTGACCGGCCCGAGATTGTGCCAGGGGAAGTCCTCAAACTTCGCTATACCGTGTCGTTGAGTGGCACAGTCCCCGTCCGCTGGTTGGAGACGCGTGGTCAGCACCTCGAGTCACCAGCGATCGCCTCCGAAAACTTGATCTCGACTCAAAGGCGGACAGCGGAAGGACTCTTCCGAGCGCCGCCCGACTTGGCGTTAACACAGCCTTACTGGCTGCGACGCGAAGGGAGCAGTGGGATCTTCCGGGTTGACGATCCGCAGTTGATTGGGACCCCGGAAAACGCCCCAGCCATTCCCATCGAATATGTTTTTGCCGTCGGTGATCAACAACTGGTGGTTGCGGACGAGCCGAGATACCCTGAACAGGCCAATGGCAAGGAACGGCACCGCCGCGTTGATGTGGTTCCGCCAGTGTCGTTAAGGTTCGAATCTCTGGTGTCCCTGTTCCGGCCCGGAAGCACACGACCGGTGGTGGTGGAAATTGTGGCGCGACGCGCGAACCAAACTGGACGCCTGCGCCTGGACACGCCGGATGGGTGGAGAACCTCGCCTGCCGAGCAGCCGTTCCAGCTGGACGAGGCTGGAAGCAAGGTGAGTGTCCGCTTTGACGTGAGCGCTCCGCCCCAGCCAACCTCGGCGCGTTTATCCGCGATTGCCACCGTGAACGGGTCCAGCTACTCCAACGACCGAATTGAAATCAACTATCCGCACTTGCCCTTGCTGCTGCTGCAACCGCCCGCTCAGAGTCGAGCTCTGAGTTTGGACTTTGCCGTGCGCGCCCGCAACATTGGCTACGTGTCTGGGGCGGGCGATAGTACAGCTCAGGCGTTGGCAGAGATGGGCTGCGCCGTCACGTCCTTGAAAGGAGCGGATTTAACCACCGAGAAGCTGCGCGGGCTCGACGCCGTGGTGTTGGGAGTCCGCGCGTTCAACGAGCGTAAAGACCTGGCGTCGACCGTGACGAATCTGTTTGAATATGTCGAACAGGGAGGAACCGTCGTGGTGCAGTATAACCGGCCCAACGGCCTGAATGTGCCAGCACTGGGACCTTATCCGCTCTCGATTCAAGGCCCGGCCCCGCAACTTCGCGTCACGGATGAGCGCGCGCCTGTCACGTTTCTGATCCCTGACCATGCAGCGCTGATTTCTCCGAACCGCATTACATCGCAGGATTTTGACGGCTGGGTGCAAGAGCGAGGCGCCTATTTTCCCAGCAGCTGGTCCAAAGCGCAGTATGACACACTTCTGGCGATGAGCGACCCAGGTGAGGAACCTTTGACGAGCGGCCTGTTGATCGCCAAGCATGGCAAGGGCTATTACGTTTATACGGGACTAGCCTTCTTTCGCCAACTCCCCGCCGGAGTGCCCGGGGCATATCGGCTACTGGCGAACCTTATCTCTCTCGGAAAATGATTCCCGCCCAACCTCTCCCCAAAACTCCGCCCGACGATGAACTGCCGGGCGTGCCAGGGTTTCGGAGTTGGGGAATGGTTTATTTGTTCGTCTTCGGATGGTTCGTCCTGGTGGTGGCCCTGCTCGCCGTGTTTACACGAGCATTTTCATGAATCTGTTGGATTGGGTTGTGCTGCTGGGGACCATGCTGGGCATCGCTGCCTACGGCACGTGGCGCACCCGCCACACCGATCACCTCGATACGTACTTAAAGGGAAGTCGCTCGACCAAGTGGGGGACGATCGGCCTCTCGATCATGGCCACGCAAGCCAGCACCGTCACTTATCTCTCGCTCCCTGGCCAGGCGTACGAGAGCGGTATTGCATTCGTGCAAAACTATTTCGGACTCCCGATCGCTCTCATCATCGTCTGCGCGGTATTTCTGCCGATCTATCGTCGCCTTGGCGTTTACACCGCCTACGAATATCTCGGCCGACGGTTTGACGCTAAGACCCGGCTCCTGGGCGCGAGCCTCTTTTTGCTGCAACGGGGAGTGCAGAGCGGCGTGACGATCTACGCCCCCGCGATCATTCTCTCGAGCGTCCTGGGATGGCGCTTGAATCTGACCATCCTGGGCACCGGGCTGGTCGTCATCGTTTACACTGTAACTGGGGGGAGTGCCGCCGTAAGCCTGACACAGAAATGGCAGATGGCCGTCATTTTTGGCGGCATGTTGACGGCCTTTGTCATCCTCGTTGCGAAACTGCCCAGCGGCGCGTTGGAGATGGCGGGAGCCATGGGCAAACTGCAAGCCGTGGACTTCTCGATAGACCCAGACAAGCGCTACACATTCTGGAGCGGCCTTCTGGGAGGTCTGTTCCTTTCGCTCTCCTATTTCGGGACGGATCAATCGCAGGTCCAACGATACATCGGTGGAGGCGGCGCGCGAGAAGGGCGTCTCGGCCTCATGTTTAACGCCGTCTTGAAGATACCGATGCAGTTCTTCATCGTCATGGTCGGGGCTCTCCTGTTTGTGTTCTTCCAATTTCAGCCGAATACCCCCGTCTTTTTCAACCGGGCCGAATGGGATAGGCACACGCAATCCGCGGACGGAGCTAAATTTCGTGCGATAGAGGCCAAGCATGCCGCATTGCACGAAGCCAAACGACAGACGGTCAGCGCCTGGTTCGCCTCGCGCGCAACTCCGGACGCACCGACCCGAGCGAAGGCCCGCGCCGCAATGGTTGACGCGCAACGGGCGGTCGACAATGTTCGTAAAGAAGCGAAAGAGGCACTGCTCTCCGCGGATCCACGAGCGAAAGTGAAGGATTCCGATTACGTGTTCATCACGTTTATTCTATCGCAGCTTCCACACGGAGCGATTGGCTTGCTGATCGCCGTCATGTTTGCCTCCGCCCTCTCTTCAAAAGCGGGAGAACTGAACGCTCTCGCAGCCACGACCACCATCGATCTGTGGAGGCATTTCCGACCACTCGCCGCGCATGACGAGGCGCGCAACGTCCGGGTAGCCAAATGGTTCACCGCGCTGTGGGGCAGCTTTGCGGTTGGGTTTGCGCTCTTCGCCAGTTTTGCCGAGAACCTCATCGAGGCCTTGAACATTATCGCTTCCATCTTTTACGGCGTCGTGCTGGGCATTTTCCTGGTGGCGTTCTTTCTCAAGCGCGTGCGCGGGACGGCAGTATTCATTGCGGCGGTGACGGCTCAGACTCTGGTCATCGCGATGTATTGCTCGCTGAGCATTAGCTATCTTTGGTACAACGTGATCGGCTGCGCGGCCTGCGTGGTTTTTAGCCTGGTCCTGCAAGTGGCGTTGTCCGCAGCCAACGGCCCAACCCCTTCCCAGGCCGCATGAGCACCAGCCCTGTCATCGCCTTCGGGCAACAACCCTGCGGCTTCTTCCCGCGGCGTTTCTTATTTGCCAAAATTCAAACCGCTCGGCGGCTCCAATCGGAAATCGGAGGTGAGATTATTTTCTTTTGCCATGACAGCGATCACGATCCGAGAGAAACACGCACCATTCTGCGACACCGCACGACTCAAATTCCTGCGGTGCTGAACTTCGCCGTCGAAAATAAAGTGCAGCGGAAGTTCTCACCGCTCTTCTTGAAGCGGATTGCCCCAGAATGGCAGGCCAAGACGGTCCAACAGCTCCCGAATTACGTGTCGACTCGCCTGATCGACCGTTTCAAAGAGACCTCCGGACAAACTCCAGCCGACTTTTGCCTGGCCTCATACCGGCAGATGGGCTTGCTCGAGGGAATTCGCGTCGTCCGCTCGAGCGACCCGACCGTGCGTCGAGCGGCCTGCGAGATTGCCGAGTTCTTTGTCGACGTGCCATATGAAGGCGAAATTGTCCGCGCTCGTTACACGGAAACAGCGTTGCAGCTGCATGAAGGCGGAGACTCGTTCGTGACGTTGCCGCTCGTGCCGTTCAGCAAAGAGCAGGTCAGCCCAACTCGCGACACCCGCTTGCGGTGGATGCAGTCCGTGCTCCGATGCACGCACTACATCGCCGGAGCTGGTGAACAGGCCTATCTTCGCAAAGAAGAAACGCCGGAAATCACCTTCGTTGGCCGCGATTCGATTGACCGCTCTGATGAAGCTTATGTTGACCTCCCCGATTGATCTGCCGCCCATGCTCGTCTTCGGCGCGCATCCGGACGACATCGAATTCGGATGCGGCGGCGTGATTGCTTCCGAATCCCAATTAGGCCGAAAGGTGCACTTTGTCATCTGCTCGCGCGGTGAAGCATCGACCAACGGTTCACCCGAAGAGCGGCGTCGCGAGGCGGAGGCCGGGGCCGCGTTGCTCGGCGCCACGATCGAATTCATCGAACTGGACGGAGACGCTCATTTGGAAGTAAAAACGGCGCACACGATCCAGCTCGCTGCCAGCATACGAAAATGGCAACCGGGAATCGTTCTTGCCCCGAGCCTCGTGGAAAATCAGCATCCGGACCACGCGCGCCTCGGCCGGATGGTGCGGGACGCATGCCGACTGGCGCGGTATGGCGGCTTCGCTGAGCTCCGCGCCCTGCCTCCTCACACAACCAGCCAGCTGTTCTATTACGCTCTGACTTCGGACGCCGAGCCTCGTGACATCTCTCCCGTGCTCATCAACGTTTCGGAAGCACCTGTTCTGGAGGCCTGGACGCGATCCATGCAGGCTCACGCCTCTCAACTTCGGACGCGTAACTATGTCGAACTGCAGCTCCTCCGCGCCCAAGCACTGGGCGCAAGAGCGGGCATAGGCCATGCCATCGCTCTTTTCCCAAACGATCCAATCGTCGTCTCGTCTCTGATCGCTCTGGGAACAGGCGCCCGGCGCTTTTAATATGACCCAGTCTCGACCCATGCGGATTGGGATGACGTGCTATCCCACAGTGGGCGGGAGCGGAGTGCTCGCTTGCGCATTGGGAGAGGACCTCGCGCGGCGCGGGCACGAAGTCCATTTCATTAGTTATGAGAGGCCCTTCCGGCTCCCGGTCGATGTCGCCCGCCTCCACTTTCACCCGGTGATCATCAACGACTACGAGCTTTTCAGGTATCCGGACTACACGCTCCCCCTCTCCGTGCGCATGGCCGAGGTGAGTCGTGAACATCGATTAGATGTGTTACACGTGCATTACGCAGTCCCCCATGCCACCGCCGCGATCCTCGCCCGCTCGATGTTGCCCGAGGAGCTGCAACCCCGAGTGGTGACGACTCTGCATGGAACGGACACCACGTTGCTCGGCCGAGATCCAGGATACGGTCCTGCCATTCTCCACGCGTTGAATTGCTCCGATGCCGTCACGACAGTCTCGAATTACTTGCGGGATGAAACCCGGCGGGTGCTTGGTTTTCAAGGAGACATGCGTGTCATTTACAACTTCTATGCCCCGCGCGCGCCACGCCGTCCCGCTCACCTCGTTCGAGAAGAATTGGGGCTGAAAGACGAAATCCTGATCGTGCATTCGTCCAATCTGCGCCCGGTCAAACGGGTCGACCTGCTGCTTGAGACCGTGGCACGACTGCGCCCGCGAGAACGATTCAAGTTGCTGATCCTGGCCGGTGGAAGTTTTGCGCCCTTCCTTCCGGACGTTGAACGCCTCGGCCTTAAGGATCGCCTGATCGTTAAAGAGAAGGTTAACGACGTGGAAGACTATCTGCAGGTCGCAGATTTCGCCTTATTTACGTCGGAAAGTGAAAGCTTTTGCCTGGGGATCCTCGAAGCCATGGCATTCGGACGGCCCAGCGTCGCCACGGCCGTGGGAGGAATCCCGGAAGTAATTGAGAATCACGCGACCGGGATCTTGGCGCGTTCCGGCGATGTCGCTGACTTGGTCGCGGCGGTGGAAACACTCATGCGCGACCCGGCGTTGAGAACGGCTCAGGGAAAAGCGGCACGAATCCGAGCGCAGGCAAGGTTCTCGGCGGAAGCCATCGTTCCGCAGTACGAAGCGCTTTACCGCAGCGTCTGCGACACGTCACACCCGTCCGCGCCTGCCTAGAATCACGGCGCGTGACTGAACTCTTGGGCCCTGACGACTCGGAGTGGACTTAGCGGGCCGCCGTCTTCATTTCCACCTGAAAACAAGCCCCTTCCTTCGTGCTGCGAACGAAGAGATTCCCATTGCTAAACGTCGGAGTTGACCAGCATTTTCCCGACACTGCCTGATAACGGGCGACCTCTTTGTAACCTTTCGAATTGGGGTCCACCAAAACCACTTGGCCTTTATCGCCCAAAACCACTAATCGTTGGCCCACGAGAATAACGTTGCCAGCGCCAAAGCCTGCTTCGGACCACATCTCTTTGCCGGTCGCAATTTCGACACACTTCAGAGGACAGCTCCCGTACTGTTTGAAACCGAAAATGCCGTAGAGGAAACCGTCATGGCAGACGGGTGTGCTCCAGTGATTGGCGACGCCGTTACCTTTCGTTCTCCAGATTTCGTCGGCAGAAAAACCCGAAGCATTCTTGGTGATCTTAACGGCGCCGGAACCGACGTTGTATCCCGCGGAGCAGTAGACAATATCGTTCCAAACTACCGGTGATGCTGCCGTCGAAACGTTATAAGGAAATTTATACCTCCAGAGCACCTCTCCAGTCTTGGGTGCTATCGAGACCAACCCAGCTTGAGTAAAGAAGATGACTTGCCTGGTGCCAAGAATGGTCGCCGCGACCGGCGTGGCGTGGGTGATTTTATCATCTTCCTTTTTCCACACGGTTTTCCCATCCGCTTTATTGATCCCGAGCAACGATTGCCCTGCCCCGCCCCCCATGGCAAAAACGAGATCACCATCAATCAACGGCGACGCCGCATTCTGCCAGGAGATCAGTTTACCATCGTGTTCTTTGATAATGTCCTTTTTCCAAATCAACTTCCCATTGGTCGCATCGAGACAGGACAACACCAACCGGTTGTCGAGCACGTAAACGCGATCGCCATCCACACTCGGAGTCGAACGAGGCCCGTCGCCTCCCTTGTTTTCCGGAGTGCCGCTATCGCCGCCACCGTCGTACTTGGCGATGCCAAGCGGCGTAGCCCACAATTCCTTTCCAGTCTTAACGTCCATGGCGACGCACACCTCGCGGTTCGCTCCCTCCAGTTGGCGCGCCACCAAAGTGAACGCTCGCCCATCCGCCACGGAGACCGAGCTGAAGCCCTCAGAAAGCGGCGTTTTCCAAAGTTGTTTGGGACCCGAATCAGCCCAAGGTGAAATTGCCTCGGGCGAAGTTCCATTTCCGACCGGACCGCGGTATTGAGGCCAATCCTCGGCTGATAAATTGGGAGAAAGAGCGAGCACACCGCCGGCGATCACCAAAGCCACGTGAACTGAGTGTTTCATCGGACAAGATTGTCGCTCAGATCGGTTCGAAGGGCAATTATTTCGAGCGAAATTGATTCGCAAAACAGGATCGGGCCCATCCTAAAAGGTAGGGCTTCGTTGCCCTCATCGGGCCGTAATCGCGAGAACTTCCATAGCGCAAAAATGGAGGCGGCTACGGAAAGCATTCTCCGTGACGGGGTCACCAGTAGCTTGCCAAGGATAGACATCTAACTTCCATGAGGGTTGTTTATAAAAACGCCGCGCGTCGTCGCGGGTTTGCTCTGATTGAGCTGCTAGTTGTGATTTCGATCATTGCGATGTTAACAGGTTGGCTTTTGCCGGCAGAATGCCAAAGCTCTATGATTGACCGCCCGAACGGGTCGCTGTCTACGTGGACGGCTTATCTGAGACCGATGCCGCTTACGGCAGATTGAACCGCGCTGGGACGGTTGAGCCGAGCTAGCTCTACGGCGTCCTCCATCCCCATGAACGGTGAAATGCCAGTGGGCGAACTCCCGGCTTTCGCGGTCCCGTAGAGAGTGCCAGACTTAGTCGACGAGATATTCGCGAATCTCAGGGTCGCGCCCCTCCTGCATGGGCACCGCCACGTAAAGAGCTCTGCGTGAAGGCACCCAAATTCCCGTGCGCGCATGAGGTGCTGTTGGGACGTTACCTGACCTCTCCAGAGCCCCATCATTTGCGACGGAAAAGGTGTCGATCGCTCCCATCGTGCCCGGTGGCGAACAGGAACTGCGCGAGTTGGGCTCCTGCAGGTCAGGACGGAACCCGCCACCGATCACAAAAACACGACGAGTTTGGGCATCGTAAAAAAGATCATCGGAATCATCAATACACGGCGCCTCCGCGATCACTTTGGCTCGCCGCGTGTCGATCACGATCAGCTTTGCCGGACGACGTGAAGCAATAAACAACCGTTCATGGTCCGCATCGTAGGCCATGGGAAAATTTCGCGCGGCGCGCGTTAAGCCAATGGCAGCCTGAGCTTCACGGCCGGCCAGGTCCGCGATCGCCACGGCTCCATCCCGCACCGCCCTCAATCCTCCGGGCAGATTCGCGAAGAGCCTATTCGCTGCTGGATCGAGCTGAAAAGATTCTGGGCGGGAAATGAACGTGATCACGCTTAAGCATTTCCAGTTGGCCGCGTCCAGGACGGCAATTGCACCTGCATTGGTATCGCCGTAACTCACGTAAACAGCGTTTGCGGACTTGTCATAGCGGACGTTATCGGCATCCGATCCAATTAAAAGAGTAGCTGTTTCCTTCAGACTTTGGGTGTCAAACACGTGCATCCGCCCGTCGCCGCCGCAAGCCACCGCAACCGACGATTGAAGCGAAACAATGGCGGCGCCTTGCGGCCGCTCCAAACCAGAGATGCTTCTAATTCGTCTTCCTTGATCCAGGTTCACAACTTCTAAAGAACCATTTTCGAGCGCGGCAATAAAGAGCCGCTTTGTCCCAGGGTCGTACGCCATGTGATCGATACGGCCTGGAACCCCGACATCGGGACGGGTTCCCCGGACCCCGGAGAGTGGTATCGTCCGGGCGAGCCTTGGCAACGAGCCTGTCGCGTTGGAGTGGAAACGACTGCGACACCCGGAAAAGACCAAGGCTAAACTCAAGAGAACGCCCGAGAGGCTCTTGGAATGGCTCAGCTTTAGCCCCAGGCTCAACGGCATTCGGATGGTAATAAAGCGTCTGAATCTCACGGACAATGATTGGATGTTGTACCTTAGGCGCAATCTTCTGCAAGAAGAGCTTGTCAAACGAGATGGCTCGTTCGCAGAGCGTCCGCAATTCCAACCGTGCGGCGGTTTGGAAACGTCCGCATTACCCGGTTGAGTTCGGCCATCACTTCCGCGCCGCGTGACGTCCGCACCGCTAAAACCCGTGGCCGCTCTTCGGGACCGAAAAGTCGGTGCTTGCCGTTTCCTCGAGACTAGGTTGGGCGGCAGAGTTTCGAACGGGCGTATTCGCCATTGCATGGTCGAATCTTCGACTCCGCGGGGCCTGGCCATTGACAGGCTTGTTTTGCCACCTTGTTGAAACATCTGTCGCAGTGGACGATTTGTCGCCGATTGGCCGTCCCGTATCGCCGATGAGTGCTTGCAAGCTTGAGACCGCATCCTTCAAGCTCTCCGCTTGCGCGTTGAGTTCTTCGCTAGCACTGGCGCTTTCCTCAGCGCTGGCGGCCGCACTTTGAGTAACCTTGTCCATCTCCATCACCGCGGTGTTCACTTGCGAGATTCCTTGGCTTTGTTCGGTGCACGCAGATGCAATCTCAGCGACGATTTGGTCGAGCCCTCGGACACTCGTTTGGATCTGATCAAAAGTCTTGGCCACTTCCGTACTCAAGTCGGCCCCTTGCTGGCTTTTGCTGACACTGTCGTCGATCTTCGCGGCGGTTTCTTTGGCCGCGGCCGCACAGCGTTGAGCGAGGTTGCGCACTTCGTCGGCCACAACCGCGAACCCAGCTCCTGCTTCTCCAGCGCGCGCCGCCTCAACCGCTGCGTTCAAGGCGAGAATATTTGTTTGAAACGCAATCTCGTCGATGGTCTTTAAGATCTTTGTGACTTCGGTGCTGGCGGTCTTAATGGAATCCATGGCCCCTAAAAGAGTCTTCATCTGCTCCGCTCCAGCGTCAGCCGATCGGCTCGCTTGGGCTGCTGTTTCTTTTGCGGTCAACGCGTTGTCCGCGTTGCGCTTTGTCATGCTCGACATTTCTTCGAGCGATGCGCTCGTCTCCTCCAATGACGCGGCTTGTTCACTGGTGCCTTCGGCAAGTTCTTGGCTCGCCGAAGCTACTTGGCCGGCTGAGGAGGCAGTCTGCTCAGCTCCGCTCCTCAAGAGCTCCACGACGCCCTCCAGAACCCGGGTTGTGCTTCGAATGATCAGTGCACCAATCGCAATCCCGGCCAATAAGGCAACAATTACCCCGAAGACCAATCCCCGGGATGCGGAAGCAAGTTTCTGGCTCGAAGCCCTGGCGGCCTCCACCGTGCGTTGAATCCCCGCTGACTGAGCGTCTTTGACGAGTTGCTCCACCCGCGTCAGGGCTTCTGTCCGTTTTACGGCGATTTCGGCCAGCGCCAGATTGTTTGACATCAGGCTCCGCATTGCTTCGCGATAGGTGAGCCCGTCTGTTTTGATGTGATTCACGGCCTCCTTATCCTCGGCAACGGTGAGCAACGGGAGAAGTTCCGCGAACTTCTTGTCCATGGCCTCAAACCGTTTCAAGCCATCCTCGATGATACTTGGATCGCGCAGCGCCTGAGATTTGTATGCAGCAATGCGCGCCGAATTACCGTCGCCTCGAATCTCGCGGATGAGCATCATCTTTTGCAGGCGGTCCTGGAGCTTGGCCGACTCCGCCGCCGCCGCAATTTCCCGGTCGAGCTTCTCACGTTGGACGGCGGTCAACTTATCCGCGTTGGCAATAAACTCTGTGGCCAGGCGATCCATTAGGTCCCGATCAGCCGCGATGGCATTGTTCTTCGCCACGGTTTGAGAAATCAATTCTTGGTAAGTGTTGAGTGCTGGTTCGATGTTCTTTAACTGATCGCGAAGCATCGTAAGTTCCAGGTGCTCGTTGGCCAAGGTCTGGGCTCGTTCCTGATGTCGGCGAACCTGATCAAACGCCTTTTGGCTCGCTTCCAGGTAGTCCTTTTGCGCCGTCAGTGCATATGTTCTGACGGCCAATTGCACGTCGGAAAAGGCATCCTGAAAATCTCCCGTAATTTCGGCTTCGGGCACATAAACACCCGCCAACTTGGAGGCAACGGCCTGTCCTGACCTCATGGTAACCAGACCGAGCGTCCCGAGCGCAGCCGTAATGAAGATGACTACGCCGAAACCAAGTGCGATCTTCTTTCCCAATGTCAGTGGTTTGGTCGTCATAACTCAAATCTGAGAGTAATCTGTCGGCTCAAAATCGTCGTCACCACATCCGAGCCGGTTCAACGCGCGACTTGCCTGGACAATCCGAAACGGATCGTGATCGATTTTCTTCGCTCACGGTGCTCGATGCCATCAACTGTGGCCAACCGGCGCGTACCATCACACTCTCTCACCTTATTATCGTCACGCATTAGTATCTATTTATCTCATCCTTGCATTCTCCTCTAAAAATCAAACTTTCCTGCGTCCCTCCTTGGGTAAACCGCCAGAGTTGAAGGATCGAGCTTGGGGAAAACCCCTCGTTCGGCAATGGGACTTCACTTCCGAATGGATCTGCCCTGGAAAATTCGCATGTTAGGGCCGACGGAAATATGGGCAGGCAATCCCCTACCCTCCCCAACTCCGCCGAGCGTCAAACCTCGAGCACTGTGATCTCCGGACGGCAGCAAATCCGAACGTTGAGATAAAAGTAACCAATACCCGGATTAACATAGAGAGGGCCAACGGCAGTTTGATAAAGCCCCAGGTCGAAATCATTCACCCCAAACGGAACCAACAGAGGGCCATAGAATGGGAGCCGAACTTGCCCGCCATGGGAATGTCCGGCTAACATTAGGTCAAATCGGACCTGGGAGAGCTTTTGAACCCACGCCGGGTAATGAAATAATAACACGTTCTTGACTCCTGGCACCGGGTGCACCAAAGGCGGCTTGCTGCAAGTCACTCCGATCACATTAATCCGCTGGTCCGCGGTAAGTACACTTTCGTCCATCAACCACTGGCCGCCCGTCTTGGAGAAAGTCTGGGCGACGACCGCAAAATCAACTTTCGCCCAATAGTCGTGATTTCCCGGGACACCGTACAGTGGAGCGTCAATTCGCTGCATCAACTCGAGCGCCTCGGGTAGGTATTCGGCCTCCTCGACAATATCTCCCGTGAAGCAGACTAGCTGCGGATGCACCGAATTGATTCGGTCTACGACCCGCGTCAAATACCGGCGGTCGCCTTTGTAGTGGAGATCGGTGAAATGAACCAACCGCTGTCGTGGAGTGGTCCCGGGAATCGTCACCCGACGTGTCGCGAGCCACTTCGGTTCCCAAACAGAAGCGTAAATCACCGGAGCGATTGTCAAGGCTGCCATCGCTGTTCCAATGAATTGTCGCCGTTTCAAACGTGCCGTGCCAAAGGAAAGCACGGGATTGTTCCCAGCGGATTCACATGCGTCAGACTTGGTGATCCGTAGATCGTTCATTGGACTAAAGCAGCCATGCAAAAGAAAACAACTCGACGGATGCTTGTGGTTTCATAGGAGCCGCACCATCACAAGTTTAGACGGCGCTGGGGGCGAATCGTTACGGTCAGCCGTCAGCCACTCACAACCTCCCAGGTCAGAGGCCAAACCGCCGCTTCCAATGCCCCCTGCCTGTCCCAAGCTCACACCGGCCTAGGCGACGGCCGCCTTGGGACCTTGACAACTCAGGCCGATCCAAACGCCAGCGGCCGTTCCGTCAGACAAGGAAACGAATTCAAGATTGAAACCAAAGTATCGACAATGGAAGATACCGGTCAGCTAAATCACTGACGTTTCCACGGAACCGATCTCATGGACGAACGACTCGTTCGGCTTTTTTTGAAGCATCCGCGAGGATCAAACTATCGCCCGGGCGACCGCCGCTGGCCTCGACGGGAAAGAAAGGTGGCTTTCGGCTTGCGTCGCGCCCACCGAATCATGACGGAAGTTGCAGCGCCAGGCAGACGCGGACTCGAAACGCTCACACTCTCGCTACTGTTCGTAGCCTGGTTGGCGATCAAGCCAGGCGAAACCTCAGCGGCAGAAGGTAAATCACGAGTCTGGCACGGAGCACCCGAGTCGCGTTGGACCTCTCTGGAGGTCTCGGGTCCTGACAAAACCGGATTCACTTTGCTCTCTCCAAAACAAACAGGAATCGAATTCACTAATATCCTGCTTGAATTCAGCGCCGCGACGAACCGTGTTTTGGAAAACGGTTCTGGCATCGCTTTAGGGGATTACGATGGCGATGGCCGATTGGATATATTTGCCTGCGGGCTCGATACGCCCAGCGCGCTCTTTCGGAACCTGGGCCATTGGCATTTTACCAATGTCACAGCGGGCTCGGGACTGGCTTTCGCAGGTAAATATCAACGAGGAGCGGTCTTCGCCGATGTTAACGGAGATCGCGCTCCAGACCTGTTGGTTTCGACACTAAACCAAGGGGTCCTCTGCTTTTTGAATGACGGCGCGGGCCACTTTCGCGATGCCACCGCGGCAGCGGGCACAACATCCCAGTTTGGAAGTGCCACCATGGCCTTGGCTGACGTGGATGGCAACGGAACCTTGGATCTTTACGTTGCGAACTATCGCAGTGACGATATTCGGAATCGGGGCAGCGTGCAGGTGTATCGACGCAACGGCGAGTACATTATTCCTCCAGATCTGACCAACCGGTTGGTCGTGCTGAACAATGTGGTGCGAGAGGTCGGAGATCCGGACATTCTATACCTCAACGACGGCCAGGGACAGTTTACAGCGGTTCCGTGGACAGGGGGTCGATTCGTAGATGAAGCGGGCAACCCTCTGACCGCGCCACCATTGGACTGGGGTCAGACTGCGTCCTTTCGCGATTTGAACGGAGACGGCGCCCCGGATCTCTATGTCTGCAACGATTTCTGGACGGTGGATCGAATCTGGATCAATGACGGAAAAGGCACCTTTCGAGCGATCGCTCCATTGGCATTGCGCCACGTCTGTTTCAGCTCCATGGGAGTTGATTTCGCGGATGTTGACCGGGACGGGTTTCTAGACCTCTTCGTCACAGACATGCAGAGTCGGGATCCACGGCTCCGAAAGCGCCAGATCTATGCCTTCAATCCGCAAAGCCCACCTTTCGATCCCATGCAACCGCCTGCGGGCGTGATTTCGGATCGTCCGCAAGTGATGCGCAACACGCTCTTCTGGAATCGTGGCGA
This sequence comes from Limisphaerales bacterium, assembly GCA_044225505.1. Taxonomy (GTDB): domain Bacteria; phylum Verrucomicrobiota; class Verrucomicrobiia; order Limisphaerales; family SIBE01; genus JAXMHN01. Next base: position 3,318 of record JBGAIN010000151.1, on the reverse strand, counting down.
CAGTACCTACGCGGATATCGCCGATTACTCCGGCGTCTCATCGGCCGAGTGGGCTTGGCAGCAGATCTTCCTGGATGTGGATCTCGACGGATATGAGGACCTGCTGATCGCTGCTGGTTTCTACCGGGACGTGCAAGACCGGGACGCCATTGCCGCCACGTCAGCCCGGCGTTCGGCTCCTCTCAAAGGCAGCAGCCCAACGACACTCCAACTCGCGTCCGCGCTCGATCGAATGACGAATTCACGCCGATTCCCTGCCTATCACTGTCCCATCGTCGCTTTTCGGAACCTGGGTAATCTTCGTTTCGAGGATGTTACCGAGTCTTGGGGCACCGCCGAGCTTGGCGTCCACCAGGGGATAGCAGTCGGCGACCTGGACAATGATGGGGCGATGGACCTCGCCCTCAACGACTGCAATGGAGCTCTGCAGCTTTATCGCAACAATTCCACCGCGGGCCGCTTAGCCGTGCGCCTCCGCGGCCGGTCGCCCAATACGGAGGGAACGGGCGCCAAGGTCCGACTCCTCGGTGGCGCCGTCCCGATGCAAAGTCAGGAGATTGTCTCAGGCGGCCGGTACTTATCCGGAAGCGAGCCCATGATCGTATTTGCGGCTGGCAAGCAGAGTCGAGCGATGACTCTGGAGGTCACATGGCGGAGCGGGCAAAAGATCGTCATCCGAAATATTGAACCCAACCGGCTTTACGAGATTGCTGAGGGAGTCGCTGAACCAACGGTATCTTCCAGCATTCCAAACTCGCCGTTGAACGAGCCAACCAATTCGAAGGGCATCGAGGCTTCACCCCGGGGCAGCGGATTCGCCACACAGCCATATTTCCAGGACGTCACTTCCAAGCTGAATCATTTTCATCGCGACGAGCCGTATAACGACTTTGTCCGCCAGCCGCTCTTGCCCCGTCGACTCAGTCAACTTGGCCCAGGAGTCGCCTGGTGGGACATAAACGGGGACGGACACGATGACCTCATTATTGGCAGCGGCAAAAGCGGAACACCCGGGCTTTTTCTTGGAGATGGACTAGGGCAATTCCAGCCCATCCAAAACGCCTTCACAACAAACCAGGTTTCGTTCGATCAATTGGGCGTGCTCGGCTGGCTTCCCGAACGTGGACAGTCATCGATCCTGATCGCGGCCGCGAACTACGAGAATCCTGGCAAGACTGGCAGCACGATCGCCCGCTATACCTGGCCCGCAAACGGACCCGAGCGATTAAACCCGGAGTTTGAGTCGAGCATCGGTCCCTTAGCATTAGGTCCGCTGGATGACGATGGGGGCTTGGAGTTGTTCGTTGGTGGGAGGGTTGTTCCAGGCCGCTGGCCCACAGCGGCAACTTCCGCTATTTACAGGTATCGCGGTGGCCACCTTGTCCTTGACCAAGCCAAGAGCAAGGCCTTGGCGAACATTGGATTGGTCGGCGGCGCGGTATTCAGCGACGTGGACGGCGATGGTCGGTCTGAGTTGATACTGGCGTGCGAGTGGGGACCAATCCGGGTTTTTGCCGCCCGAGACGGGACACTGCAGGAGCTCAGCGCCAAACTCGGTTTGGATCGTTGGACGGGATGGTGGAACGGGGTCGCCACTGGAGATCTGGATGGTGATGGACGGCTCGACATCGTTGCGGCGAATTGGGGGCTCAATAGTCCCTATCGCGCAACGTTCGAACACCCCACCGAGGTCCGCTACGGCGAATTGAGCGGGCGAGGCTTAGTCGATGTTGTCGAAGCGGAGTTTGAACCCGAAATCAACGGACTAGCTCCTCGCCGGCCGTTGGATGCGTTGATAGCGTCCCTGCCCTACCTTTCCGACAAGTTCGCGAACCATCGAGCGTTTAGTGAGGCCCGTCTGGACGCAGTGCTCGCCCCCGCGCGAGGTCCGGCAGTGCGGCTTCAAGCCAACACCCTTGCGTCCTTGGTGTTCCTCAACCGAGGCGATCGATTTGAGGCTAAACCGATGCCACGGGAGGCACAGTTGGCGCCGGCCTTTAGCCCGGTCGTGGCTGACTTTGACGGGGATGGACGTGAGGATGTCTTTCTGAGCCAAAACTTCTTTGGAACCGAGCCGAGCACCCCGCGACTCGACGCAGGGCGCGGCTTATTAATGCTCGGGAATGGCCACGGCGAATTACAGCCGGTATCCGGTCAGGCCTCGGGGATTCAGGTCTATGGAGAACAACGAAGTGCTGCCGCGGGAGACTTCAACGAAGACGGAAAGATCGACCTGGTCGTCTGTCAGAACAACGGTCCGACCAGGCTTTTCCAAAATCTGTGGGCACAAGCCGGAGTTCGGATTCGTCTCCGCGGTCCGGACCACAATCCCGCGGGGATCGGTGCTGTTCTCCGACTGTCGTCGGAAGGCACAACTCGACCGGTTCGTGAAATCCACGCGGGCTCCGGATATCTCAGTCAAGACAGCGTGGTGGCCGTCTTGCCTCGCTTCCCAGGGGCATGCGAATTGGAGGTGCAATGGCCGGGCGGCAAGAAATCGCGCATGACCATGCCTGCTGGCACGCGCGAATGGGTCACGGAATACCGCTGAAATCGGGACAATTGGGCATGGTCCGCACTTGGTGATGCCACGACGTGAATGATGGTTCCGCCCGCTGAGAAGAGATCGATTGGGCGGGTACTCGTAGATTGTGCCGATGGATTCTGCCGGATCGCCTCTGGCCACGTCGCATTCTTGAACTGTTGGATCTGGCTGCCTATCCTCCGCCGATGCCGCACGTCGTCCGAAATGAAATCGCACGTGAGATCGCTTTTCCAGTCGAGCGGGTGTGGCCAATCTTGGCAAAAACGGATTGGATCAACCGCTCGCTCGGACTTCCGTCGGTGCAATACGAAATGTCCCCTGAATCCAACGGTGGCATTCTCGTCAAAGCCAGGGCCAGCTATTTTGGACTGCCGTTGCGATGGAAAGAATGGCCATTTGAATGGGTCGAGAACGACTATTACTCTGTCCGTCGATCGTTTGATCACGGACCCATTGACGACGCACGATTCAGCGTTCAACTCACCTCACGCTCGGCCACAACTGTCTCGGTGACCGCCAGATCCGAGATACGCCCGCGCAACTGGGCTGCTCTGCTTTTGGTCCGCTATGGACTAGGTCCGCTCGTCACGCGGCGGATGGGCAAGCTTCTCCAGCATGTCGAACAGTTCATCGCGGGCCAGCAACCCGTTCCGTTACCCAACCTCTCCCGCGAGCCCGTGGCTGAGCCAGCGTTGCAGGTCGCCTTGGATCGACTCCGGAAGAGCCGACAACCCCCGGAGCTGATTCTGCAACTCGAGAAACTCGTCAAAGAA
>JBGAIN010000150.1:0-20635 GCA_044225505.1 Limisphaerales bacterium | reverse complement strand
ACTTCGGAGAAGGTGGCGGAGTACCTTAAAGTCGCGGCGCCCGATCATTCCGCACAGGCGGCCCAAGTTTGCGTGGGCATTGGAATCAAGCCGGTCTCTTTGGTGGGAACAATCCGATTGATCCGAGCGGCGGTCGAATATGCGATTCGGCATCAGCGTCGCTCCGTGACGATTGTTCACAAAGGCAACATCATGAAATACACCGAAGGTGCATTTCGCGACTGGGCCTACGCAGCGGCGGACCGTATTTTTGGTAACAAGATCTATACCTGGGCTCGGTGGGAGCGAACCAAACGCGAGCAGGGAGAGCCGGTCGCCAATGAAGAGCAGCGTGCCGCTGTGAAAGGGGGCGCCATTCTGGTCAAGGATGCCATTGCGGATATTACCTTGCAGCAAGTGCTGACTCGGCCGGAGGATTTTGATGTGATCGCCACCCTTAATCTGAATGGCGATTACCTCTCAGACGCGCTCGCGGCGCAGGTTGGCGGCATCGGGATCGCACCCGGCGGCAACATCAATTACATCACTGGCCACGCTATCTTCGAAGCGACCCATGGAACAGCTCCGAAGTATGCGAACCTCGACAAGGTCAATCCCGGCAGCGTGGTGTTGAGCGGAGAGATGATGCTTCGATACCTCGGTTGGAATGAGGCGGCTGACTTGATCGTCAAGGGATTAAATGGCGCGATTTCATCGAAGCGCGTCACCTACGACTTTGCGCGGCTGATGGAAGGTGCGACCGAGATCAAGTGCTCTGAGTTCGGCGACAATATCATTCAGCACATGGCGTAACGAATTGGTGGTCGAGCCTCGATCCGGAGTTGCGCTAAGTTGTCGCAGGAGCTGAGGGAACGCACGTTCTGGCGTTTCCTCAGTCCATGGACTTCATCTTCTTCTGAGGTTAGTGGCTCGCTCTCGGGGCGGGCCCTAGCTCTATCGCGTGTATTCCAGGGGGCGAATTCAAGTGTCGTAGAGGATTGCGGCGCATAAAGCCGCTTCTAAGCTGGTTTTAGTTGCTTAAACGAGCGTAGGCACTGGTTTAAGGCGACTAAGAAACCGAAAGGAGATCTATGACGCTCAGCACCATTTTAATCATTGTCCTCGTCTTGGCACTACTTGGGGCGGTGCCCGTCTGGGGATACAACCGCTCCTGGGGTTACGCTCCGAGCGGGACGGTAGGATTGCTTCTCGTGATTCTGTTGATTTTGCTGTTAACGGGCCGCCTTTGAACCGATCGGTCTGGCGCGGGCCGAGGCGTTGGACTGCCGAGCGCCTGGGGCTTATCCCCGGGGCTCGCCAAAGCGTTTGTTGCCTTTACGAGCGGACGAAGTTGCTAAGCTCCGCTCTGATGGTAAATAGAGTGGCGTGATTGTTGAGCCGCTCTCCCTAAAGCTGCCCGAAGATAGCATCGCCATCTACGGTGCCAGGGAGCACAACTTAAAGAATCTGGACCTGGTAATTCCGCGAAACAAGTTCGTGGTAATTACCGGCGTCAGCGGTTCCGGCAAGAGCACCCTCGCGTTCGATTTGCTCTTCGCCGAAGGGCAGAGGCGCTTCTTGGATTCGATGAGCGCTTACGCCCGCCAATTCGTGGATCAACTCGCCCGGCCGGACGTCGACCTTATTACGGGCATTCCTCCCACCGTTAGCATTGAACAGCGGAATTCGCGAGGCGGTGGCAAAAGCACGGTGGCTACCGTTACCGAAATTTACCATTTTGTTCGTCTCCTTTTTGCCCGTTTGGGAACTCAGTACTGTCCGGAGTGTCAAATCCCGGTGGAGGCCCAATCCCGGGACCAACTTGGTCGGCGCATCGCCGCGCAGTTGAAATCGGAGGGAGAGCTGACGCTTCTGGCTCCAGTCGTCAAAAACCGGAAAGGATTTCATTCCGAAGTTGCGGATTGGGCGGCGAAACATGGCTATGCGCAGCTTCGCGCGGATGGGCGGCTGTATCGAACCAACGAGCCTTTTCGTCTCGACCGATTTCGTGAACACGATGTGGAGATCGTCTTGGGAACACTTTCAGGAGGCGGCCCGCGTCCGAGGCGTTCGGTCCAAGAGTTGATCGACAGCGCCCTGGAAATCGGTCATGGGACTGTATTGACGCTCAATCGGTCTGGGAAAACCACGGTGCACTCCACGGAACGGGCGTGTCCGGAGTGCGGCGCTTCCTTCCAGCCCTTGGATCCAAAGAACCTGAGCTACAATTCCGCGCAAGGCTGGTGTCCGCGTTGCCGCGGCTTTGGCGAACTGTTCTATCTACCCGATGTCGATCGTGGAGCCCGTGCGGACGCGATTGAGGAATCATGGTTTGAGTGGCAGGAAGGCAAGCGCGAACTGTGTCCGGATTGTGGGGGAGCCCGGTTAAATCCCGTCGCGCGCGCCGTCCGGCTCACCAGCGGGAAAGCGGCGTCAGCAGCGCAAGCGATCCATGGGAAAGGCTTTCCGACGATCGATCACATTGGCAGTGCGGCCGTCGAAAAAGCTCTCGCCTTCTTTAGGAAGCTAAAGTTTGCCGGGCGCGACGCCACGATTGCTCGGGACATTTTGCCGGAGATTGTTGAGCGGCTGAAATTCCTGGCAGAGGTCGGGCTTGGTTATTTGCACCTAGGGAGAAGTGCCACCACGTTGTCTGGCGGCGAGGCGCAACGGATTCGATTGGCGGCGCAACTTGGATCGAACTTGAGCGGTGTTCTTTACGTTCTGGATGAACCCACGATCGGGCTGCATTCGAGAGACAATGAGCAATTGTTGATCGCGCTCTCCATGCTGCGTTCCCGGGGCAATTCCCTCGTCGTTGTCGAGCATGATGAGGCGACCATGCGGAGCGCGGATCACATCGTCGATTTGGGACCCGGCGCCGGTGTGCATGGAGGAACGGTCGTCGCTAGCGGCACTCTCGCGGAGTTAATGCGCCATGATGATTCGATAACGGGCCAATGTCTGCGTGCGCACAAGAGCTATCCGACCCGCGGCGCCAGACGGCCAGTCCGTGCGGGCGGTTCAGTCGCGAGACCGGTTCCCTCGGGCTTGAAGAGAGAGGTTGGGGACGATTTTGTGCTTCGCGAGCAAGCCGCGCCCTTCCGGGCGAAGGATCCGTTGAAACCCCGAAGTTCTCAATGGCTAGCCGAACCGGCGCTGGTTCTGAAACATGCCTCGGTGAACAACCTCAAGGATCTCACCGTCGCTTTTCCGCTGAATCGCCTGGTCGTGGTGACTGGGGTCAGTGGGTCTGGGAAGAGCACGTTGGTTCGAGAATGCCTTCTTCCCAGCCTACAGGCGGAAGCGTGGCGTCACCCAGCGCATGGATGGGTCCTATGCGCAATTAGAAGGAGGCAATCTGGTCAAGGCCGTCTATGAAGTGACCAATCACCCATTGGCCGCACGCCTCATTCCACTCAGCAACAACGGCTGCTATTTTTCGATACGATCCGACAGCTGTTTTCTCAGACGCCCGAGGCTCGCTTGCGCGGTTACTCGCCCGGACGATTCTCGTTCAACAGTCCGCAAGGCCGCTGTTCCACTTGCGAAGGGGCTGGCAATGTGAAGTTGGAAATGAATTTTCTTCCGGCTGCCTTTGTCCGGTGTGAAGCATGTGAGGGACGTCGGTTTAACCGGGAGACGCTCGACATTACCTATCGGGAGAAGAACATCGCGCAAGTATTGGACATGAGTGTCGACGAGGCGCTGGAGTTCTTTTCCACGATCAAGAAGATTCGAGCTCCGCTGGAAGCATTGCGGGACACAGGCCTGGATTACATCCAACTTGGACAGATCAGTCCGACGTTGAGCGGAGGGGAAGCACAGCGCATGAAGCTCGTCACTCACCTGTTGACGGGACTCAAGGGCGGACCAGATGTGCTCCATCCGTTGCCGCGGCACAATTTGTTCATTCTTGAAGAGCCGACCATCGGCCTGCACATGGCGGATGTGAAACGATTGGTCGAAGTCTTGCAGCGGCTGGTGGACGCAGGGCATTCCGTCATCGTCATCGAACACAATATGGAGTTAATCGCCGAGGCGGATTGGGTGATCGATCTTGGCCCGGAAGCGGGAGAGGGTGGGGGAGAGATCGTGTGCGCCGGGACACCAGAACGTGTCGCGGGGCATGCCCGTTCCCATACCGGGCGGTTCTTGAAAGAGCTTCTCCAGTCCAAGCGGAAGCGAGCGCCGCGGAGGGGATAAGCAGCGCCAATGGCGGGCCGCGCGACTAATACTGGCTTCGTTCGTTGTTCGTTGCTGTTCGCAGTTTAAGACGTCACACTGACGCGATGAGTCAGCCCTACGAAGAGATCTTCCATGGGGAGTCGCTGTTGCGATCACCGCCAGACGATCGCCACGAGAAGATTTGTGAACGCTTGCACGCTGGCGTAGCGTCAGCCATCGCCGGCCTGGCCAGCACGAAGCTACTCCCGGCCCGATCGGTGGTCCGTATCACTCCTGGAAGCATCATGCGTCCAGATCTCGCGCTGGTCACTTCAGCGACGGGCAAGCTCTGGCTTGCGGCCGAGATCGTCAATTCCCAAGACCACCGGACAGACACGGTGGTCAAGAAATCCGTCTACGAAGAAATCAGGCTTCCGCGCTTATGGATGGTTGACCCGCGCTACGACAATGTTGAAGTGTATCACGGCAGCCCATACGGCTTGGTCTTGAAACGCATTCTGGCAAATATCGAGTTGCTCGAAGAACCTACGTTGCCCGGGTTCGGGATCAGTATGAAGCAACTGTTCGACGCCTGACTACCAGGGTTATGATTAGACAGTGCAGATCTGCACGCCTTGCTTGAGTGATGCCAGCGCGTTCGGGCGTTTCGGAATGAACTCCTGCGCCACAAATCCCTTGAAGCCCGTCTCCAGGATCGCCTTCATGATGGCAGGGTAGTGAAGCTCTTGAGTCTCATCGATTTCATTGCGGCCTGGGACACCTCCGGTGTGGTAGTGGGCAATATAAGGAGCTGCCGATTCAATCCCCTTTCCTTTGTCGCCGCGGATCGTGCGGATGACATCACCTTCCATGATTTGCATATGGTAGATGTCGTAAAGCAGCTTGAAGTTCTCCGACCCCACGTGTTTGCAAAGTTCGACGCCCCACGCGGTGTGGTCACACATGTAATCGTGGTGGTCGATCTTGCTGTTGAGAAGTTCCATCACCGCCACCACGCCGTGTTTCTCACAAATCCGCGCCACGCGTTTGAGGCCCACGGCACAATTGATCAACCCTTGCTCATTACTCAGACCGTCCCGGTTGCCGGAGAAGCAGATGATGTTTTTGAATCCCGCTTTAGCCACGATGGGCGCGGTTGCAGCATAGAATTCCACAATGTCGTCGTGGTTCTCAACGCGATTTAATCCCTGAGTGATGCCACCTGGAACACCGCTGACCATGGCACATTGCAGGTCGTACTTCTTTAAAGTGGGAAAATCCTTGGTCTCCAAGAGCTCGATGGACTGCAAGCCCATTTCTTTGCCCGCAATGCAGAGATCTTCGAGGCTGATACTGCCATAACACCATTTGCAAACGGAGTGATTCACTCTTCCGGAATTCGCTCCGGCGGCACGATCTTCAGCGCGCAGGCGAGTTTCGAGTGCGCCAGCCACGGAGACAGTAACGGCGGTTTTGGTCATAGTGCGAAGGGCAGTGCGGCGAGAGATTTGCGTCCTCATAAAAGGTAGCGATAGTGCTTGACCGGATAGTAAGTCTGAAGACTGCCCACCGTCAAACGAGATCGGAAGAAGCAAAACGCCCCGCGGACGTGCATCGACGGGGCGTCAAGGACAGGAAGTGAACCCTGCTTGCCTGTCACAAGTTTCCCAAAGGGTCAGCGGACAATCTGCCCTCGTATTTCACCGCCAGCGTGTGGGCCAGTGTGAAAGTTCACGTAGGTTAATCCATCAACCAGCGCTGCCAACTGATCCGGAGTGAGTGTCACGGTCCCCGCCAGACTGCCGTTGGTCCCGAAGGCTCCGCCATTCAACGGTTCAAGATCAATCAGGACCCCAGTCGCTCCTGAAGGAGCCGCTGGACCATGGATATGCGCCGCTACCGCTGTGGACGAAAGTCCAGCGTAGGTGGTCTGCACGTTAAGTTGATTGCCGAGCAAGAGGAAATGTCCGGTTCCCTTTCCGGGGGACTGCACGGCGCTCGGTCGTTCGGACGCCCCTAAAAGCACGCTATGCAACAACACCGGACTGACCTGGCCGCGAATTTCCCCGCCGCCATGAGCTGCCGTGTGGACATTTACGTAAGCTCGTCCATCCAGCAACATCGCCCGTTGAAGGTCGGTAATTGAAACGGTGCCTGCCAGTGTCCCGTTGGCGCCAAATCCACCTTGCGCAAACGGTGCTAAATTGATGGACACGCCAGCCGCTTCGGACGCACGGGCGGGTCCATGGATGTGAGCAGCGACCGCTGGGCCGCTTAAGCCCGAGTAGTTAACGTGAAACTGGAGGTGACTTCCCGACAAGAGGAAGTAGCCCGAACCCGTGGCCGTGGTCTCAACGGGCGTCGGCCGCTCGGCCGCCCCACTTAACGAGGCACTTAGCGGAACGGATGAGGGGTTCGGCAGGATCTGACCGCGGATTTCACCTCCGGCATGGGCGGGCGTGTGAATGTTCACGTAAGTGAGCCCGTCCGCGACCGATGCCAGTTGATCGGCAGTGAGCGTGACGGTTCCAGCGAGAGTCCCATTCGTGCCAAATCCACCCACCGCAAATGTCTTTAGATCAATTAAGACACCCACCGCTTCGTCGGGCCCCGCAGGGCCATGAATGTGCGCGGCCACAGCAGCGCCACTCAAATCGTGGTAGTTCACGTTGAACGTCAGCTGGTTTCCCGCGAGCAGAAATGTGCCAGCGCCTTCCGCAAGGGTTGCGACCGGTTGAGGGCGTTCAGCATCTCCAGACAGTGAGGCCTGGAAAGCCACCGGAACGACCTGCCCCCGAATCTCTCCGCCCGCATGCGCTGGCGTGTGAACGTTTACATAAGTCAGCCCGGAGAGCACCATGGCTTTTTGTTCGGGAGTTACGGTGACGGATCCTGAGAGCGTACCGTTTGTGCCGAAGGCACCGCCGTTATACGGCTTGAGATCAATTAAGACTCCGGCTGCGGCAGAAGATGTCCCAGGTCCGTGGATGTGAGCGGCAACGGCTGCGCCACTTAGGCCGGCATAGCGAATGTCGAAGTGCAAGGTGTTCCCAGCCAAGCTGAGGGTTCCACTTCCGGTGGCCGTCGTTTCCACTGGCGTGGGCCGCTCCGCACTGCCACTCATAAACACCGTAAAGGGAATATCGGAATTTCCAGTGACCGGCGCTACTCGGAAAAAGTTGACTTCCTGTTGAATGGGGAGTGTCACCGTCGCCGTGACGGGATAGGAGACGGGTTTCCAGCTATCTTCATAGATCTCATCTTGTTCCTGGACCAGGAACGGTCCGATTCCATCGGTCCAAGCAAGCGCCAGGTTGGTCGAACTGCGAGCGACTCCCGTGATCTCGATCGGCTGGGGAGGGACGATCTTCAGCACTTTCCCGGAAGTCCCACCGGGCCCCAGGTTTGTGGAACCGAGCACATACAGTTCACCGTTGGCGTCCTGCCCAAAGCCCTTCAGCCAAAGCCCTAAAGGTCGATCGTTATTCCCGATTCGAAGCTGTTTGAATTCCGTCCGATCCAAGTAAACCAAGCGGCCGAGCGGTTGTGCGAAGTTACCCCAGTCTCCAGCGAGGTAACGTCCAATCAAACCTGGAATATTCGCGCCCCTGTAGACATAACCGGCCACCAGGACAGTCCCTTCGTCGTGATCATACTGGGCAATGGGATCCACGAGATCGGCTGGCACATCGCGGACCGGGACCGTTGTGACAAATCCGGCATTGGTTCCGGCCTGATCAAAGTAGAAGCCGCCTTCCTTGATTGGCCACCCGTAATTGCCACCCGCAAAAACCCGATCGAGTTCTTCGACTTGATTCTGTCCAACATCCGCCAGGTAAAGTTCGCCCGTGAGCCGATCAAAGCTATAGCTGTAGGGATTTCGGAAGCCATACGCGTAGATCTCGTCTACCCCTGCCTGTCCAACAAACGGATTATCCGTAGGGACCGCGTATTGGCCATTGTTGGACGTTCGCCCGTCGATGTTGATCCGGACCAGCGTGCCGTAGAGGTTTTCGCGGTCCTGCCCGTTCCCTGTCGCCCCATGCCCAGGTCCTTCGTCGTCCGCTCCGCCGCCGTCGCCTAAGCTAATGTAAAGAAAGCCGTCCGGACCAAATCGGAGTGTGCCGCCATTGTGATTGGGTTGCGGTTGATCAATGCGAAGAATCTCACGTCGACTGGCGAGGTCTATCCGGTTCGTGTTCGCCGGGTCTATCCGCCATTCCGTGATGACGGACTGATGATCATTGGTGCTTCCCCCTGGAAGGGAGCTGGTAAAATCTGCCTTGCCTCCGTTCGCTTCGGATGTGTAGGTGTATACCAATGGATTTTGCGCAAAGTTCGGGTGCGTGGCGAATCCGAGCAAACCACGTTCATCGTAGGAACCAAGTGCGACCAGTCGATCCCGCACGTCCAGTAATGGCGTTTCGAGTTTGCTCCCATTAGCAATGACGTAAACAAGCCCTGCTTGGTCGTAAACGAACATCCGTCCACTCCCATCGTCCGGAGCAGTCAACCCGAGCGGGGAGATCAACCCCTCGGCGACCGTTTCCAACTCGATCGTTGTGTCACCTTTGACAAGATGGGCAGGGATTGGATCTTCGATCTTCTTTCCGCCCGAGCCAGGGTCGCCGCCGGTTCCGCTCGTATTTAAGGGTCGCCGCCAGTTCCTCCGGTATTGACTGTCACCGTCACGGAGCTGGAAGTGGCTTTCCGGTCGCCGGTACCCGCGGCTTGCGCAGTCAAGGTGTGACTCCCTGCAGCCAACGGGACCGTCACTGAATACGGCGCTGTCGTATCTTCACCGAGCGACGTCGTCCCATCGAAGAAGGTCACGTTGGTTACGGTTGTTCCAGTGGCGGTGACCGTTGCCTCAACCGTGACGTTGGTAGGTCCGGCAAAAACCGTTTGATTCGTTGGGCTGGTAATACTGACCTGCAAGGCGACCGTGCCTGCGTTGACCGTGATCGTGCCGGTCATGAACGTGTGCGGAGTACAGTAGTAACGAAAGCTTCCCGGGTCTGAAAACGTGTGCGGGAAAGACTTATTCAAACTGAGCAAACCCGAGTCCCAAAGACCGTCTGCCTTACCCCCAACGCCGCTCGTGGAGGTATGCTGCACAGCGTCCTTGTTAATCCAAGTTACTGTGTCTCCCGCGTCAATGGTCAGGGTCGCAGGGCGAAACGAGAAATTTGTAATCTCGACCGTGTGATCCGCTGCCTGGGTACGGCTCGTCCAAGCCAGGAAGAGAAGCGCTAGACCCCAGAGGCTTCGGTGAGAGTAACTGGAATTGGTTTTCATTATTTGTCCATGCACATCTAAATAACACACTGCCGTTTGGCGGCACGCAGCCGCATTGGAATCGGGAACTGGCGATTCCGCAGTCTCGGGCTCGACCTCACATAGGAGGTCGCGACGTGCGATCGGGTTCCCGACGTAGCAAAATATTTTTTCGCCGCCTTCCCGTCCTGCGATCTTTATTCATTGGCCCGACTGACGATTCCGTCGATCGCAATGACCTTGCGGAACCAAAGGGTTGTCCTGGCCTCCTATCTAGTGTTATGAACAGGCATGGCTGTCGAAACGGATTTTGAAAGGCTTGTGAACCTTTATTATCCGTCGTTGTACCGTTTTGCATTGAGTCTAACTCATCGTGAGAGTGACGCTTGCGATTTGACTCAGCAAACGTTCTACGTTTGGGCTCGCAAAGGGCATCAGCTTCAGGACGCTTCGAAGGTGAAGAGTTGGCTGTTTACGACTTTGCATCGCGAGTATTTGCAGCAGCGGCGACGTAAATCTCGGTTTTCCGATCTCGATCTTGCCGAGGCTGAGTTGGAGTTGCCAGATGTTCCTCCGATTCGTCCGGAGCAGCTGGATGGAGGTGCTGTTCTTGACGCACTCTCACGTCTGGACCCGATTTTCCGGGCTCCCATCGCTTTGTTCTACCTCGAAGACTACAGCTATCAGGAGATCGGCCAGATCCTGGAAATTCCCTTAGGCACTGTCAAATCCAGGATATCACGAGGCATTGCCCAGCTCCAGAAGCTGCTCGCGGACCCGCAGTGCCAACTCATTCGGGAGGGAGCCAATGACTAGGGAAATGGCAAAGCGCTTGTTGTTGGCCTATCGACCGGACTGTAGTGATCGTGAAGATCCGGAAATGAAGGCGGCTCTGGAGTTGGCACGTGAGGACTCCGACTTAGGGGCTTGGCTGCGAGACCAGGAGGCGTTTCAACAAACCGTGCGCGGCCGCCTGCGGGAGTTGCCCCTGCCAGCGGGTCTTCGAGAGCGGCTGCTCGTGCCACCTCCAGTCATCGTCCCGATCTGGCAACAACCCGCATGGCGGCTTATGGCTGCCTGTGTTGGACTGGCCTTGATTGTCGCGATGCTCTGGGCGCGTCCGGGATCGTCTCATGATCAGGCTGACTTCGCCGGCTTTCGTTCTCGCATGGTCGGTTTTGCTCTCAGGCTTTACCGCATGGACATCGTTACCAACGATTTTGCGGAGGTGGTCAAATACCTCCAATCTCGGGGAATCCCTTCGGAATACCATCTATCCGCAGGATTGCTCGCCACGCCGGTGAAAGGGGGGGCAAGCTTATCGTGGCAAGGGCATCCGGTCGGCATGGTCTGCTTCAGTTTGACGAATAAGACTTTGTATATGTTTGTCGTTGACCAGTCGGCCATCCAGCACGGAAGTCCGCCGGGGCCAACCCCTGTGTTGGCCCAAGTGGCTGGCCTCGCAACCGCCAGTTGGACTGAAAACGGGAAGCTCTACCTCGTCGCTGCCGCTACCGGATCGGACTACCTGCGAAGCCTTGTCCGACCCGCTGACTCCGCCTGGATTCAGGGGCAATTCCGGACGAGTCATCCCGAGGTTCCAGCCTTAATCAACGTCCTGGTAGGTGCTCGTGCGCCGCATCAACCACGACAAGTCGCCTCGCTGCTCTGGAGCGGGTGCAAAAGGTAAGCCGGCAGCGTCGGGCTTGGGCGGAGCAAGGGTGCTGGGCGCCGTCCACCGATGTGATTCCACATGCCCGTCCGCGTACGAGAGATTGGCCGATCCGTTGTGATACGACGCGGGAAGATCCGTCCACGAACTTTCAAGCGCGCGGTTTAAGAAATATCCATCATTAATGCTGTCAGGGTGTTCTTCGATCAGCACGAACGTATAAGATGGCACTTGGAAATCCCCTAATCTCAGGAACTGCCGATAGTACGGGTTGTTTACGTTCGTGCCGCTGCGGGTGAATTCGCCGGCGTCCCCGACCATTGCGTTCATCGAAATGCTACGGGTTCGCTGCGTCCACCCCAGCTTGCGTTGAACCGAACTCACGACCGAATCTGATGGACACCGGAAAACTCGGGGATTGCGCGCTAGAAACGAGCCGAGGCTGGCTTCGGTGTTCAGCAGGATGTTGGTGTTATCAGAGTCGGGTTCCCAATTCAGGACGCTGTTGGCCCAGTTGTGCGTTTGCTGTGCGGCGAGGAGTTGTTTAATTTCTGTCGCTCCAAGGTTGTAGGCCAGGCGATCATTGTTGTCCTGCGCATACACCAACCAAGCCAGGTTTAATTGCCGCAAGTTGTTGAAGCAGAAAATGCCTTGGCCTCGCGCGCGCGTCTTGGCCAGGGCGGGTAACAGGAGCGATGCCAGAACAGCGATGATCGCGATCACCACCAGCAATTCGATTAACGTAAAGCCTCTGTGCTCGCGCCAATAACGAGATCTCGAGTTCCTTTGGGAAGATACCTTCACGTGCGAGGCAATCTATCCCTTGCGGCCTGCATTGCAACCTTGCAATTCTCTCGGATTCTGCCGCACCATAGCGCCGTGGCACGCCTAACCAGGCCCGACACCTTTGCGCAAGAACAAGGTCTTTCGCTTTCCGTTTTCACACCGCTCATCAATCTCATCCCAATCTGCATGGACGCTCGCTGCCGACCTGCGTCGGTGGACCGAAGTTGGGGGCGCGCAACGGTTTCCACGTCAATAGTAGGCCGAGAGGCGAGGCGGACGCGTTCCCTATGAGCCGACTGTTCCAACGGAAATCGATCGATGCCATTCTGGCGGGACAGGACCATTCGGAACACGGGTTGCGACGAACGCTCGGCCCGTTGCAGCTCACGTTTCTGGGGATTGGCGCCATTGTAGGTGCCGGAATCTTCTCAACCATTGGAACGGCGGCGGCGGGTGGGGGAGAGCATCTGGGGGCCGGTCCGGCGCTGGCTCTCTCGATCGCTCTGGTGGCCATAGCGTGCGGGTTTGCCGCGCTGTGCTATGCGGAGTTTGCGGCGATGGTCCCTGTGGCCGGTTCGGCTTACACTTACGCCTATGCGACGCTGGGAGAATTGGTTGCGTGGATCATCGGCTGGGATTTGATTCTGGAATATGCCATCGGCAATGTCGCTGTGGCCATCTCGTGGTCGGATTACTTTACAAGTTTGTTGGCCGGAATCCATGTCCCATGGCCCGCCTGGTTGGCCGTGGATTACCGGACCGCTCTGCAGGCTTCAATGAAGGTAACGGCCGCGGCGGCAGCCCACGTTGACCTGTCAACCCTGGATGCGACCGTGCGGAACGACGCGCAGGCTTACGCGTTAGCTCCGAGACTCTTCGGTCTCCCCATCGTCTTTGACCTGCCCGCAATCATGATTATTGCCTTTATCACCTGGTTGCTCGTAATCGGTATCCGAGAAAGTGCGCGATTCAACACCGCGATGGTCCTCGTCAAGCTGTTGGTGGTGGGCGTGTTTGTGGCCGTCGGCGCGTTCTATACTCAACCGGCGAATTGGCATCCTTTCGCGCCGCACGGATGGGCCGGGATTTCCAGCGCCGCCGCCATTATTTTTTTCGCCTATATCGGGTTCGATGCGGTCTCGACCGCAGGCGAAGAAACAATCAATCCGCAGCGCAATTTGCCTGTGGCGATCATTGCCAGCTTGGTGATTTGCACGGTGCTTTACATTGCTGTCGCACTCGTCCTGACTGGAATGGTAAGTTGGGAGCTCTTCCAAAATGTCGCTGATCCGTTGGCCAAAGCGTTTAGCGAGCGCGGCCTGAATTGGATGGCCGCTTTCATTTCTATCGGAGCGGTCTTTGCGACCACTTCCGTGCTTCTGGTCTATCAGTTGGGACAGCCGCGAATCTTTTTGTCAATGGCTCGGGATGGACTGCTGCCCAAGTGGGCAGGAGCGATTCATCCGCGCTACCGGACTCCGCACGTAACGACGATCCTGACCGGCGTCGTGGTCGCGCTATTTGCGGCGTTTTCCAATATCAACGAGGTTGTCGAACTGTGTAACATTGGAACCTTGTTTGCGTTCGTCCTCGTCGCAGTGGGTGTCATCGTCCTCCGGATTATCGAGCCGCAAAGACCGCGCCCCTTCCGAACGCCGCTCTTTCCATGGGTGCCCTTGGGCGCCATCGTTTCTTGTCTCTGGTTGATGTGGGAATTGCCAACGGTGACCTGGATCCGGTTCTTCGCCTGGCTGGCGGTCGGACTTGTGTTTTACTTTGTTTATGGCTTTCGACGTGCCATCGCTCAACCGGCGGATGAGAACCGGCCCCCTGTTCGCTAGCGCCGATTCTTCTGCCTCATGACCGATCCAACTCTAATCGATCCGCCAGCGCGCAATCAGTTTGTGCGAGGATTGGGCTTGGTCGATTCCACGATGATCGTGGCGGGCTCGATGATTGGGTCGGGCATTTTCATTGTTTCCGCCGACATCGCCCGGCAGGTCGGCGCGGCGGGTTGGCTTCTGGCGGTATGGGGACTGACCGGGATTCTGACGGTCTTCGCGGCGCTGAGTTATGGCGAACTGGCGGCTATGATGCCGCGGGCGGGCGGGCAGTACATCTACCTGCGCGAAGCCTACGGTCCGCTCTGGGGTTTTCTCTACGGTTGGACGCTTTTCCTGGTAATTCAGACCGGGACGATCGCGGCCGTCGCCGTGGCTTTCGCACGATTCCTTGGTGTCCTGATCCCCAGCCTGACCGATACCGTGCAAACCGGCCGTTTTGGTTTTTCCCCGACGCGTTGTGTCGCGATGGGCGTGCTGATCCTCCTGACCTGGTCGAATACGACTGGACTAAAGACGGGCAAACTTGTGCAGAACCTTTTTACGGTCACCAAGATTGTCGCGTTGATCGGATTGGTCGCCATCGGATTGACTGTCGGTGTCAGCTCGACCGCAATCTCCTCCAACTTTCGCGACGCCTGGTCAGCCACGCCCGGAGGAACCAACGCTGTTCCTCTCTCCGCCTGGGCTCTCCTGCTAGCGATCGGGACCGCTATGGTAGGCTCCCTCTTCTCCGCCGACGCCTGGAATAACGTGACATTCACTGCGGGAGAAGTTCGCAACCCGAAGCGGAACTTACCCTTAAGCCTTTTTCTCGGGGTGACTGGGGTTTGCCTGCTCTATTTCCTGGCGAACCTCGCATATCTGGTGATTCTGCCATTACATGGATCCGCGGGAGGAACGAACACGGTCGAGCGTGGCATTCAGTTTGCCTTGAATGACCGAGTTGGGACGGCGGCGATGGAAGTCATTTTTGGACCCAGTGCAGCAGCGCTGATGGCGGCCCTGATTATGGTTTCCACTTTCGGTTGTATTAATGGGATGGTTTTGGCCGGGGCGCGGGTTTACTACGCCATGGCCCAGGATGGCCTGTTCTTTTCCCAGGTCGGCGCTCTCAATCGCAACGCCGTGCCGCGAAATGGTCTGATTCTTCAATGCGTCTGGGCGTGCGTGCTGACGTTGTCCGGGACTTACAGTGATTTGCTCGATTACGTGATCTTTGCCGTGCTGGTATTCTACGTGCTGACGATTCTCGGAGTCTTTGTCTTACGACGTACTCAGCCGGCCGCCGAACGCCCCTATCGCGCTTTCGGGTATCCAGTTGTGCCCGCGCTCTACATCGCCATTGCCTCGGCCATCGCCTTGGATTTGCTCGTCTCACCCAAAACTCGCGGCAATACCTGGCCCGGCGTCGCGATCGTCTTGGCCGGAGTGCCCGTCTACTACTTGTGGCGTCGCCTTGCGGCGGCGAAATCCTCGACGCCGAGAGCCGGAACGTAAGCTCCATGCGCGGAACCCGCACGGACACAACCTCGCTCCATAAGTCACAGGCGCTCCTTGATTTAAAGATAGTCTGTAATCTCCATGGCCTTTCTATTCAGTAGTTGATGGGAATGGTTGGGAGAAGGCAGTCGATCCGCCAGGTCTCGGGGCTCCGGCTGCGGGGACAGATTCAGTTTCCGTGCACCGTTATGAATATAAAATGCTCCTCTTTGCGCAGCCGGTTCGTCATCGGGTTGCTGATGGCCTTGTCAACCATTGCTTCCTTGCGGGCGGCGCCGGTCGTCGTCGACACGTCGTCGGCGGGAACGGTTGATGGCTTCGATCTCTACGGGAATGGCCTCGTTTGGTGGACAGGTGGTTATCCTGGCGACGAGGTGATTCGTCGGACGGACGGCATTATTGCGATTCGCTCCGCACTGCCTGGCGTCGGGTTAACCGTCCGGCCCTCACGGACGTTTAACGCGGTGCTCTCCCCCTCGGTCACATCCACCCTGAACGGCGTGGTCCGGACCGACTCCGATCTGTTCTTTTTCGGAAATAGCCTTGGACTGCGCATCTTCCGTCGACCGATCTTCGGACAGGCGGAGTCAGCGTTGGGCATCGACTTTAGTGGCGTGAGCTACAGTCAAGTCGGCGCCATGCTGCAGTATGGCAACACGCTGCTCTGGTCGGTGGTCCAGGGCGGTCAAAGCCAGGTCCGGATCAAGGCCTTGAACGGACCTCCCGGCGGTGGCGACGAAATCCTCTTCCAGGGGGTTGGCCTCGCCAAGAAAATGGTCGTCACCCGCGTGCCGCAGTCCGACGCGCCGGATTTCTATTATCTCGTGTTGCTCGCCAACGACGGCAGCGTTTGGAAATACGTCTTGGACCCGGCCATCCAACGGCCTGGTCCTACGTTCGTCGCCAATAACGTGACCGACATCGCGGTGCGTGAGGAAACTCACGACGTCTCAGGGCCCATTTTCATCCAGCTCCGCCACACCTCCGTCATCTATGCTGCCACCGGCGCGAACCTATCGAACAATCGTGGGTCAGGAAAATTGGTGGCGTTTGATCTGGGAAACGGCAGCACCTATACGGACTATGATACACGAGACATCAATCTCCAAATCACCGGCGTGGCCGTCGATAGCGACCGCATCTTCCTGACCCAAACTCCCGTCACGCCTGGAAGCGGACTGTTTGCCAGTCGGTTGGACCTCCCCAACTCGCAACTCCTGCGCCGCGGAGCGCCATCCAATGGCAGTTTTTTTGGTGTTACCGATTACGCCACGATCGCTGTGCAGCAGGAAGGCCGTAACTTGCGCTCTGACCGGCAATGGCTCTATTGGGCTAACGGCAACCAAATTCGAAAGATCAAAACAGACGCTCCGGCACTGGAGTTGGATTATCGTGCCATCGGGCTGGAAGCGGTGCAAACCGTTCAGGATTACAACAACTCGATCCCGCTGGTCGCATATAAAGGGACCATCGTCCGCGCCTATGCCCAGTTGCTCAAGAACACCACCGGTTTGGGCAACTTCGCGCCGAACGCGCAGTTGCGCGGGTTTTTGAACGGCGCGGAACTTCCCGTCTCGCCGATTTATCCTTACAGCGATGCGGTCGTGGACACGGCGTCGGATCTCCCGACCTTACGCGCCAATCTTAGTCGCAGCTTCAACTTCCAACTTCCCGATGAGTGGCTGGCTCAAGTGGGGACCTTACGCCTGGAGTTTACTGTTAATCCAACGGGGAGCGTTCCGGAAACAGGGGTCGGGCCCCTGAACAATAACAGCGCAGCCGCAACGCTCACGATCGTCGCTCCACGCCGGCCTTGCGTGGTCTTCAAGACGATGCGCAGTTCGATCCCCAATTATGACATGTTCGCCCCTAACTCTGGATTCGGAGCAATCGTCGACCGCGCTAATTCAATGCTTCCGCTGGATCATCTGAAAACGTTTTTTAGCCCCGGTGCCGTCGTCCGACCGCAATTCACTCTCCTGGGATTCAAAGATCGTTCGTTCGATATCCCCAGCGACGCCGATCAGGCTTTGGACGAACTCGACGAAGCCCAGGAAGATAGCCACGACCCGCCTGGTTGTACGGATGTGCACTGGGCTGGGATGTTCCCGCCTGGGGTGGAAAACTTCAACGGCTTGGGAGAACGCCCTGGCAACAGCCTGATCTTGCGTATGGATGCTGTCGGTAGTCGTGGTGGAATCTGGGGGTCAATCGTCGGAGGTCACACCTTGGCCCACGAGCTCGGCCATAACTACGGACGGAAACACATCGACCAAACGACCTCGCCAACCGGCTGCGGAACGAACAAGCCCGCCGGGGATCTAGACGTCGAACCCGGTGGGCAAGACCCCTGCACCCTGGGCATCACGGACTTGACCAATGCCGGGGCACCGATCGGCTATGATTGGCTGACCGACACGCTGATTCTTCCCAGTGCCTCCGCGGACATGATGACTTACGGCAGCCCGCGTTGGGTTTCGCCGTTCAGCTGGAATGCCCTGGTCGCTTCGATTCCAGCGGGAGTCTCCTCTCTCGGGGATTCGACCGGAGGCACTCATGCCGCCCTGGCCAACGTCCCAGCTGCGCCCGCGATGATCGGGCCGCACCCAGCTATCTTCCGCGTGACCGGGACGATCTATCCCGAAACTGGCGAGGCCGTTTTGCTCCCGGCCTGGCAGTATCCCGCAGGCACGTTGGATCCGGTTAAAGTGCAGCGGTCGCTCGACGCCGCGGCCGCGCTCCCTGTTGATGCACCTTATCGACTGCGCTTGCTCGGCGACCCTCAAGCGGCCCCATTACTCGAGCAGCCCGTGGCGGTGAGTTCGACTTCGGAAGGACCCGCGGAGGTCTTGCGCTTTTCCCAAGCGGTTCCTTACGTCGAAGGCGTCACGCGCATTCAACTGGTGACCGAAGGCAAAGTCTTGGCTGAAATCGTCGCGGGCGCGAACTCGCCCGTTCTCAAGCTTGATGCGCCTGTGATCGATCTGGATGCGCATACGCTCAGACTATCTTGGACAGGGACCGACGCGGACGGGGATGCACTCTTGTTCACCACTCAATTCAGCAACGATGACGGCGCCACGTGGCAAGCGCTGCAAGTGCGCGATCCTTCTCCAGGAATGGTCGTAAGCACCACTTTGCTCCGGGGCGGCGCCCAGTGCCGGCTGCGCGTCCTCGCGACCGATGGCCTGCATACGGAAATCGCCATTACCGAGCCTTTCGCCTTACCAAAACAAGCGCCGATCTTGCAGATCCACGGCGTGCGCAATCAGCAAGCCTTCCCCAGCACCGCGCCGATCAACGCGCGTGCCATTGCCTATGACCCAGACGACGGGAGCCTCGACCCCAGCGCGATCCACTGGGCCCTCGCTGGACCCGAGTCGCGATCGGGCGTGGGTGAGAATCTGACGTTGCGAAGCCTCGCGCCGGGGACCTACGACCTAACGGTAACCGCCGCGGACAGTGATGGGGCAACTGGATCGGCCAATGTGCAGCTCCGCGTTTTGCCCGTGGAAATTCCCGAGGGTCCCGCTCCGGTTCTGGACGGGCTTGCGGCTGACGCGGCCTATGCCACCGCTGCTTTGGTGCGAATCCGCCCCAACAATGGAAACCGGACGCCGACCGACGTGCGCCTGGTCCATAGCGGCGGCTATTTGTATGTCGCCTTTACCGATCTCGCCTATACCACCACACCGAACCTTCCCGCTTCGGTCGGCATCTACTTCGACCTCGATGGCAGTCGTGACGCCAACTCGCAGAGTTCTGACGTTGGATTTGGCATTAGCGAAGACGGAATCCTGTCTCAGGTCGCGGGCAACGGCTCTGGAATGGTGGTGCAGCCGGTCGCATCCGGTTTCACGGGCGCGGTAGTGCTCGGGGATGGAGCGTGGAGCGCCGAGTTGCGCATTGCGGATTCCTTGCTGGCAGGTTGGAATCATGAGTCCGGCTTCATGATCGTTCACTATTTCCCTAACCTCTTTGCGCAGGTCAAAATCTGGCCACCCGCCGCCGACGTGAACCATCCGAATACCTGGACTTCCGCAGCGCTCGGGCCGCTCGCCGCACAGCCCAACCGACCGCCCGTGGCCTTGGCCTCGGCCCCGAGCCTTCTGGTATTGGGGGAACCTCAGACCGTCACCCTGGACGGAAGCGCCAGCTACGACTTGGACGGCGACGCACTCACCTACACTTGGCGCCAGATTGACGGCCCGCCCGTGACATTGAAAAACCCGGACTCGGCCCAACCGTCATTCGAGACAACAACGCTGACCGCGGCGGCGAGACTCCGGTTTGAGTTGATCGTCGGTGATGCTGTGTCCAAGAGTGCTCCAGCCGAAGCGACGGTGGAACTCACCACGGTCGCTCCGTTGCCTCCAGCGGCCTCGCCCGAATTGTCCATTGCGCCCGTTCACGGCGGACTGACCTTGACCGCGGCTCCTGGCCAATACGATCGCCAGAGTATCGCCACCGAGACGACCTCGAGTGATTACGGTTGGATTGGTGCCGGTGCCAATCCTGTCACCTATGCGCTGACCCTCACGAAGTTTCCGGGAACGGCCTTCGCCGGTTTTCAGGCTCACATCTTCCTGGTGCCTGACACTTCCGGGAATGTCGCGCCGGATTACGAAGACCCGAATATCGTCATGTTCGATATCCAAGCGTTGCCCGACGGAACGGCGACCGGCTGGTTCCGATATAAAACCAACGAGCCCTCAGCGAACGCCTTCTTGTATAGCGCAGGAACTCTAGGGCAAGTGGATAGCGCGTCCGGTGTCATTGGCACCTGGAGCATGAGCTTTGTGAACGATTCCGGAGTCACTTTGACGGCTCCCAACGGCGCCAGTAGCGCCATCACCATCCCCGATGGCGGCGCGTTGCCATTGCTGTTTGGCGGTAAAGTCACCGCGTTTTTCGGAGTTCAGGCCAATACACCCGATCAAGTCGGACAGTCCGCTGAGTTTGGCCGAATTCAGATCGAGGGGACACCTCGCGCCGCCGCTATCGATGATTCTTTTCCTGGTCCTGATTTGAATCCCGCCGGGGGCGGACGGGCCTGGACTTGGGTCAAACAAGCGGCCGCGCCGGACAGCATCCAAGTTGCCGGAGAAGCTGCCGGCTACGCTCTTAGCTGGACCCTTCCGGACACGGGCTTTGTCCTCCAGACCAGCTCAAGCCTGGCGGCAGGCTCTTGGACCGACGTCAACATCGCTGGCGCATCCAGTGCGGGCAGCGTCAAAACCCTCACGCTGCATGCTGCTGATTTGGGAGGAAAAACCAGCTTCTACCGGCTTATCAAGAAACCGTAGGGTTGATCGAACCCCATCGTCAGCCGGTGTTCACCTCGTGGGCACCGGCTGAACGGTCGGGTAGGGGGCGGCGACTGCCACCTCATGGCGGGCGGTTGTGCGCG
>JBGAIN010000149.1:0-20610 GCA_044225505.1 Limisphaerales bacterium | reverse complement strand
GGGTGGAGATGCGGAGATGCCCGCCGTCTGGCATGGCGTCTCGAGCATTGACAGCCAGGTTCATGACCACCTGCTCGATCATGCCGACATCCGCATTGACCCAAACAGCGGCGGAGACGGTGCGAAATTGCAGTTCGATATGTTCTCCCAAAAGCCGTCGCAACATTTTGAGCAAGTGATCTACAACCTCGTTGAGATTGATCACTTTCATGTTCAAAGCGTGACGCCGGCTAAAAAGAAGCAACTGTTTCGTCAACTCGGCCGCCCGCTTTGCATCTTCGCGCAGTTCTCGGATGGAGGCCTGAAGATCCGGAGTCAATGTCGGATCCATCGCGGTCATATCCAACCGCATGAAGGTGGCTGCGAGGATATTGTTAAAGTCGTGAGCGACACCTCCTGCCAATTGGCCGACCGCTTCCATCTTCTGCGCTTGCCGCAACTGTTCTTCCAGTCGTTTGTGCTCGCTCACATCTCGGAAAAAGACCAAAGCGCCAGGTTTGCCTTTGAAGGTGATCGGGGTGGCGCTGACTTCAACTTCAAACGATTTTCCGTTGATCCGTAGGAACTTTTCTTCCACCCAAGGCACGGACTGCCGTCCATCGTTGAGGAGCTCGATTCGTTGTTGAATGCTCTCTCGAAAGTCGGGATGGCAAAGATCCAGGACGGCGGTGTTGATGAGGTCTGTTTGCGATTTCGCTTCAAATAGCCGCACGGCGGCCGAGTTGAGATAGGCAAATCGCCCCTCCGTCTGGATGAAGATTCCTTCGGGAGAGTTTTCGACCAAATTACGAAAACGTTCTTCGCTTTCGCGCAGGGCTGCTTCGCTACGTTTGCGGTCAGAGATGTCGCGAGCGATACAATCCAGGCCGACCGCCTGACCTTCGTTCAAGTGCAACTTACAGCTGACTTCCAAGATCAGGCGTCCATGAACGCGGGTGTTGACTTCCCATTCATGAGTATGGCACTGGTCGCCAGTCTTGGTCCGATGCATCGCTTCCCGCACGAGTCCGTGGTGAGCGGGAGCGATCAAGTCAAACGCGGTCCGGCCTTCCAGTTCAGACCAGGTGTAGCCAAGTAGTTTTTGCGTCGCCTGGTTGAGGCTTAGCCAGTTGCCTTGGAAGTCGAGGCTGAACACCAGGTCATTCGTGTTTTCGAACAACTGGCGGTAACGCTCCTCCAAGGCGGCCTCGCGAAGCAGTTTTTGCCGCACCAGTTCGGTCTGTTGCCGAACCTTAATTCGCAAAAGCGCGACCCAAGTGAACGCTGTGAGACTGATAAAACAGAGCGCTCCGATCCATCGCGTCGCATAGGCGCGAAGCCAAATGGCAGGGCTGGGATGGACCTTAAGATCCTTGCCGTCGCGCAGGAGCAAGCGAAAGGATTTCGGTGCCTGGTTTTCATCCGTTTGCACCGAACATATTCCCGTCAAGGTCAGAGGGGTGCCTTGGCGCAAGGTGCGCATCGGCTCCAAACCGTTCGTTTTCGGCACGACCGCTGTAAACACGCGATCTTCGGATTCGACGGTATAAACAATCTCCTCCAGATGCGTGGTCCGCTCCAGAAATGTGGCTTCCACTTGCACGAGATCGCTGTCGAACTGGCCAGCGCTCAGCACGGAGACCGCCACCGGCCGAACCTCGGGCATTTGGCCCTCGCCAATTCGCCGGCCAACCGCATTCTGCAGAACCGGAGTGAACTCTCCGACGGTGGGAAACCCTACCACTTCGACCAGATCCCCTGGTTTAACGTCTAACTCTTGCTGCGCCTGCACTTGAACGCCGTCGGAAGAGTCATGGATATAGAGCGTCTTGTCAGGACGACGGAGCGTGACCACGCCTTGCACATGGACGCGATGATCACCTTGGCCATCAGCCCGGTATTGCAACAGTTGGTTGATCGGGCGGACGGGCAGCGCATAGGGATTCGGCTCCGCCGGAACCCGTAGTCGGACTTGGCTGATTTGTGGCACTAGCAGGCGGACACCGATCAACTGGCGCTTGTGATTGACCGTGGTGACGCAGACTCCTTGAATCTCCACGGTTGCTGCCACCCATGCTTCCGGGAGCGGTTGGCTGGCTGGGCACGCAATCGTCGACCGGAGCCGCCCGCCATTCGCCATCTCCAACTCCACCTGAATTCCGTTCCAGACTCTCTCCACGGCGCGGATCATTCCGATCACTTTCACCCATTGACCATCTTCCTTGCCGGTCAGGAGAGCGGTTAAAGGCGCCGGATCTCTTTCGGGCATTCGGCCTTGCCCGAGCAATTGGAAGTGAGGTTTAAGCAAGCCAGGCGCAAACCCGGGGGACGAGTATCCAGAGACCGCAACGAATTCTCCGGGGATCAGATCGAGTTCGCCAACACCAGCGCTTTCGACATCAATCCAAATCCCGCCGGTGTTGTCTTGAATGAAGCAATCGTTGTTCGTGTAATCGTAGTAGGTGATCGTGCCTCGCAGGACCGCGGGAAAACCTGATTCAGCATCCGTGTTGCTCAGAGCGCGAAGCGAAGCGGCTTGCGTCAAGACGCGAGTTTCCACGCCCTTCAAGGACTTCCGCAGCGAGGTCTTGGACTCCTCTTCAGGGAGCGTCAGTCCAACCCCAATTTTCCTAAAGATCGCGTCCTGCAGAACGGGGACTTCCGTTTCCCAGCGCAGTTGGCCCGTAACGTCCAAGTGGATATTTGCGGCGAGCGCATTGGTCTGACGACTTCGCACTCGCAGAGACCCGGATTCATCGCGGATGACGAACTCATTCGGCGTCAGTTGTTGAACGACGATTCCATCCGTGCGCACTGGGCCCTCGATATCGTTGGCCGGGGCATTGGTGAGGTCGCGGATCGGACGTGAAACCAACGCTAACGGAGTCGATTCACCTCGTTTCAGAACCGTCACCTCCGTCAGCGACGACACAAACAGGACCACCAATGCGGGAGACCGCCTTACCGAACAAACACCGCGAACACGCACCGTACTGTTGAGAAGCGCTGCTGCTTCTGCCTGCGCCGCGTGAGGAATTGAGACTTCAATTCCATGCCCGTCCGCGATGAGGGCAAGCTTGAGATGGCGACCTGCCTCCGTCACGGAGGTCACCGTTCCGACCGTCTCGACATACTCACAATCCTCGCTTCCTGCTAGCAGCTTGGGGATCGGAATCGCCTTGGGGATCGGAAGCGGGGCGCGCTCTCCGGAATGAATCCGCAAGCGAGTGACGATCGGGCTAAATTCGCCGCGGTCCGTGGACCCCTCGACGACGAGAGATTGCCCTGGCACAAGGTCAAGCGATTCCCCTGCAATATGCAGGTAAATTCCAGCTGTAGGGTCACTAAGGAACAATAGATTCCAATCCGGGTCGTAGTAAGTGACCGTCCCTGACAATTGGACGGGAAATCGTCGCTGAGCGTCTACTTCCGTCAGGCGTCGGACTTCGATGGCCTTTGTCAATAAAGGCAGGTTGGATGGCGGATCTTCCTGTTCAGGGACGGCGCCGAAGGGAGAGCAAGGACTTAGCAGTGCCGCGAACAGGGCTAAGGGCATCCAGCCATGGCAAAGGAAGCCCCGCACGTTTCGCTTCCAATCGACTGGCAACCAGTGCGTCCCGAAAGGCGTTTTTGAAAACGTCGGCGGCATACAACGGCCAAGCGCGATCAGCGCCTGACCCAAAACGACCAGGACAGAATGCACAAAATTCATGGAGCGGTGCCATCGTCACAAAAAGATGGCCACAGCCCCCTCGCTCGCTAATGACGAGCAACTTGCGTTAGCACTCGAGAGAACGATCCGGTGCCTCCACTCCGTGTGAGCCTAATCTGTGCCAGGCAATCCGCTTGGCTGCCGGCGTGACCTCTTGCGCCGCTAAGTTCGTTCTTCCCCTAGCTGCCCTGGTCAAGAGCACGTTTCTACGCCGGTTTGGGCGCTGCTTTTAAGTACTGCTCTGGCAGCTTCCAAGGTGAACGGTACTCAGGCCGGGCCATCTGCGCGGCAGCGGCGTCGTCCACGATCGACTCAGTGGCTGGGTCAAATCGGACAGAGCGACCGAGGCGGTAGGACAGATTAGCCAGCGAGATGGCCAGATCGACGCGGTAGTGGTAGTTGACGCTGCAACTAGGCTCGCGCCGAGATTTGATGGAGTCGAGCCATTCCCGCTCATGCCCAGGAGAACTTGGCAATCGCACGGAAGGAGCGGTCAGATCCGGAAGCAGATCACCTTCAGGCACAATCTCATGCCGGTCATAGTTTGCGAAAAGAGTCCCGTTGAGCGCATGAAAATAGATGCCCAAGCGGCGCTCCGGTCGACCTCGTCCGAAATCAAATCCGAAGCTATTACAAGTGCTCATCATCCAGGTCATCGTGAGGTGAGGAAACCGCCAGACAACCTCCTGGGTATCGGGCGCATCTCCATCGTCATGGATGACGAATCGACCTCCGGAACAAGTGGTCACCAAGGGGGTGCCCAAGTCGAGTGCCCAAATGGGGAGGTCAATGATGTGCGGCGCCATTCCTGGAGTCCAACCACCGGAGTAGTCCCAGAACGAACAGTGATTGTAACTGTCGGCGAATAAGAGAGCGTTGAATGGTCGGACTGGGCCTGGGCCAAGCCAAAGGTCCCAGTTCAGGCCCGCGGGTGGACCGGCCGCTGGAGCACGCCCAATGCCGTTCGGCCCCTGATTCATGACGTTGAACGTGCGGACCACGCTCACTGGGCCAAGTCGTTCCGATCGGATCCACTCCACGACTCGACGGTAGTTTTCCGTGGCGTGAATCTGTGTGCCGATCTGGCTGATTCGCCGATGACGGTTGACCGCATTCCGGACGGCGAGACCCTCCTCCGGATAGAGCGACATCGGTTTTTGGAGATAAATGTCTTTGCCAGCCTCGACGGCGTGGATGGCCATGAGGGCGTGCCAATGCGGAGGCGTGGCAATAATGACCGCATCGATGTCAGGCCTGGCAAGCAGTTCGCGATAGTCTTCATAGCCTTTGGCACTCGCTCCATACGTTTCTAAGACAGCGTCGCGGCGAGCTTTCGCAACGTCGCAAACCGCTCTGACGACAACGTCCGAGTGTGCGGCACAGTTCCCGAGGTTTGCCCGTCCCATGCCATTGACGCCAATGATGCCGAGGTTAATCCGTTCACTCGGCGCGGTCACACCAGGCGCGCCAAAGATCGACGCAGGCGCCAAACACGGGGCGGCGAGGGCGGTTCCGGCGGTCGTCTTTAAGAACTGGCGTCGTGTGTAGGAGGAAGATTGCTGCGGTTGGCTTTTCATAGGCAGATGTCACTCTCCGACCGGACGGTCGGTCTTGGACGGGAGAATAGAATCGGAACGGAGCGAGTCGTTATAGTCGTTCCACAACTCGGCACACTCTATTGCCGATGGCGTTGCTCCCGCGTGAATCCAAAAGCGGAATCGCAAAACGAGCGGGTTTCCCTTCGTCAGGGAAAACCGTTCTCCCGACGATGGGAACGTAGGCTGCAGCCAATTCAATTCCGGGTACGAGATCCACTCGCCTGGATAGCGCGGATTATTGGAAGCTTGCAGAATGGTGATTCCGGTATCGGACGAGTTTTCTGCGAAATGTCCGGACACATCCGCCCAGGCGCGGCGTGGCGCGGAGTTGGTTGGGTCGGTGTGAGTTGTCATGCGTTGGTCCTGAATCTTGTTCAGGCGGATGTTCAAGCCTCCATACTTGTCCGTGCCGCGGCGGGCGAGCGAGACGTGGTCCACGAGGGCGGTAAAGCGCAATTCTAAGTCGATGATCCGCCCGCGCGCATCCGCGCGATACGCTCGAACCCGGGCCCGTTCGTGGACGATGGGTTGGCGGTCTTCCCAGAGCCAGTCATTCTCGGCGTCGATTTGCGCGACGGTCTCGCCACTTTGGACCTGGCAGCGGGCGGTGGGGCGTGCGAACAGACGCTGAAGCGCGTGGAGATCGCCGAATTCATCGTGCCATGCGACCTCCGGCCAAGCCCAATAGATCCCTCGATGGTGAGGATGATCCACGGACCAATCCTTGGTCAACTCTTCGCCTCGCAGTCCGTAAAGAGGGTGAATATAGTCACTACGGGCACGGGCATATTTGAGGTTCTCGGGCCGCACTTGCTTGACCCAGTCACCTGGATCGACCGTAGAGTAATTGTAGCGCAGGACGCGCTGCCCGCGTTCTGTGATCTGAACTTGGCCGGAGGCGCGGTCCAAAACGGCCTCCATGATGGGACTAACCGGGACCGCGTCCGGTCTAGCCTCTGGGAGGGACATGGCCAAGAGGAGCCAGGCCCAAAGAAGCACACGCTGGGACATAGGCCAATTATGACCTAATCCTCGCGCGCGGGGTTGACCTTCGTCAAACGATACGAAGGCTCTTCTTGCACTACTCGCCGACGAGATGTTCGATATCTTCGCGCGAGACCGTAAACACGTCCATGTCTTTGGTGACCGCTCCGAGGCTGACCAGGCATTCCGTAAAGAGTTCGCGCGTCCGCAGTTCCAGAGCTTTAGCATCCAGATCCGTCATCACCTTAATGATGCGCCCCCCTTTTCGCACATGCGTGCGCTCGTCAGAGCGAATAAAATCGGCAACATGTCGCAAAAGTTCATCGCGACGTTCCGCCGCTTTGTCGATGAGTTGGTTGATCGTTTTCAACACACCCACTTCGCCAAAGAGATTGATCTCTGCCATGGCGAACGCCGGGTCCATAGGGCCGCGACAGGTCGATCCGGTCAGCCGGTTCCGCAATTCGAACGGGTCATAACCCGCCGCTAGTAACGCGCGATGGCCAATCTCGGTGTGGCGTGCCTCATCCCAGGTAATGCGAGCCAAGTCATATTCGGCCTGAAAGTCGCGAAAGCGGATGTCCCACAGAAAGGTCCCAAATGCTTCGATGGCGTCAACCTCATCGCGCTGCGTGCGTATAAACCGAAGCCGGAGCGCTTCGTAAGAGTCCTTCGGAAAGCGCTCTTTCTGGTCGGCCACGTCGTAGTCCCCGGTATTCTTAAATGTGTCAAAGCGAACGTCTCTAAGCGGCACCGTCCCGCGTTCAAATGGCTTGGCTTGGCTACGGAGCGGAGATGGCGCTTCGGCCGGTCGGTCCGTCCCGGGAATGCCCCCAATTGATGCCAGGAGACGTTGCAGGTGCCAGCGCCATACGGCCAGATCAGCCTCGAGGACTCCACCGTCCACGTAAGCTGCCAGGGCCGCATCCGCCCAGTCGAGCATCGGTTCGTAATCGACGAGAATCCGTCGCAAACATCGAATGGTGGGTGCATCCGCCACCGGATCCGTGTCGTCCATGTGGTGACGGTAAGTAGTCGCCAGGGCGCGTCCAACGACTTGGTGAATCCCGACCAGCAGCTCGGCAGCGCTTTGGGCACTTAAGGCCTCGTCGATGAAAGCGTCGATAGCGGTGTCACGGAAACTATCGATTTCTTTCGGGCGCATTTCCTGTTCGGTAAGTCGCTCACGGAGCAAACGGGCCGCATCCGCGTGGTAGAAGATGTGGCGGCCCGTTTCGAGTTTCACTTCGAACTCGGGGATGGAGAGCGTCCAGGCACCTAAAGCTTGGGCCAGCCGCCTTTCGAAGTAAAAGAATCGCAGCAAACGCTGGGAGTTCTCCGCCACCGTAAACTTGCCGCCGAGACAGCGGAAGTCGCGCGGGAATCGGTACGGGTAAGCGCGCTGCCGATGGAGCGCCGCTTCGCGTTGCCCGGCGACGGGTTGATAAGGAATCGCGCTCGAGGGCGCGCCATGAGCACCGTTTTGGACGTTGGCATTATTCATATTTTGCCCGGGATTGAAGTGGAACCTGATGAATAAAATAGTCGCTCCTCCCATCCCGGGGCAAGTTCAGATCGCCTTGCGGGGGCTGCTTGGGTGAGATTAAAACGGCGTGAGATCCAGGATCATGGCTGTGTCGTTGGACTCGCCACGGCCGCGCCCCATGAAGATACGGCGTCAGGCTCGACCTGCTTTCCCAATAAAACCGGGTTGCTCCCGGAGCGAGCCCCACCGTAATCTTGAAATGATGCCGATGCCGATGCCGAATTTGCGGCTGTACGACGCGCACAACCATGTGCAGGATGAACGGTTGGCGCCCAACCGATCGCAAGTGTTGGAAGAAGCGATTGGCGCGGGAGTCGCTGGCATGGTAGTGAACGGCGCCGCCGAGGATGATTGGCCGCTCGTCTTGGAGCTGGCTCGCGCCAATCCGATGATCATTCCTTCTTTTGGATACCACCCCTGGTACGTCCAAGAGCGCTCACCGCAGTGGCGTGAAACACTACTCGATCTTCTGGAGGCAATCCCAGCGGGGGTAGGGGAGATCGGGCTGGATCGGTGGATGAAGGACTACGACTGGAGCGCCCAGCAAGAGGTTTTCCGCTGGCAACTGCAGGCCGCGGCGGAACGGAATCTCCCGGTCAGCATTCACTGCTTGCAAGCGTGGGGGCGGTTGCTCGAGCTCCTCCGCGCTGGTCCGACGCCGGCCTGTGGGTTTTTGCTTCATTCGTTTGGCGGCCCAGCGGAAATGATCCCAGCCTTGACTGAACTAGGCGCCTATTTCTCATTGCCCGGCTATTTCGCCCACGATCGCAAGGTCCGGCAGCGTGAAGCGTTCCGCTGCGTTCCTCCCGAGCGATTGCTGATCGAGACGGATGCTCCCGATCAAAGGCTGCCACCGATTCGCACGCTATTCCCACTCCAATGCCAGAGTTCGGCAGAGCCTATCAACCACCCGGCCAATTTACTTGCCGTCTACCAATTTGCGGCCGAACTCTTCGGCGAAAGCCTGGAGAGCCTCGCGGCGAGGGTCAGCCAGAACTTCCACAATCTGTTTGGCGGGCTTTTGGCAAAGCGCACGGCGACTCGGAGTGGTTGAGCCGTTCTGGGTTGCCAGGCGCTCTGCTCTGGCTAAGGAAGTGACACTCCCATTTCCCGGATCGTTGCCGCGATGGCAGCGAGCAACGCGCGCATGTCCGCTTCAAACAGCCGGCCGATCGAGCCGATGCGGAACGTATCGGCCTGACTGATCTTGCCGGGGTAAATAATGAAGCCGTGGTCGCTCAGTTTTCCGTAGAACTCGTCAAATGTGAACTTGGGATCTTTCGGGTAATAGAATGAGGTGATGATGTAGCTCTGGATGGCCGGCGGCA
The DNA here is from genome assembly GCA_044225505.1 of Limisphaerales bacterium. Taxonomy (GTDB): domain Bacteria; phylum Verrucomicrobiota; class Verrucomicrobiia; order Limisphaerales; family SIBE01; genus JAXMHN01. The sequence goes on along the minus strand of JBGAIN010000149.1, from coordinate 11,463 downwards.
AGTACGGCCGGAATCCCAGTTGCTTCATTCCCTCAACAAGAATCTGGTGATTCCGACGGTAGCGCGCTCCGCGGGCCGTCACGCCCCCTTCGAGTTCAAGTTCATCCAAGGCCGTATGGAACGCGAGGATCGAGTGGGTTGGGGGCGTGTAGCGAAATTGACCGTTTTTCTCGAACCCCTTGAGTTGCCCGAGCAAGTCGAGGCTCAGGCTGCGCGCGTAGCCATCGCAAGCAAGCAGTGCCGCGCGGCGGGCCAGGACCAGGGAGAATCCGGGCACACCCTCGACGCATTTGTTGGCTGAAGAGACCAAGTAATCAATCCCAGCGGTCGCAAAGTGGATCGGAATCGCGCCGAAGCTGCTCATGGCATCGACGATATAGGATCGATTGTATTTTTTGACGACTTGCCCGACGGCATGAATATCATTGAGGATTCCGGTGGTGGTTTCACAGTGGACAATCGCCACATGCGTTATCGCAGCATCCTGGGCGAGCGTCTGCTCCAGGGCAGCGGCGTCGGATGGCACATCTTCCGCCGTGCGAAGAACCACATGTTCGATCCGAGCATGGCGCAGCATTTGCACCATTCGCTCGCCGTAAGCGCCGTTCGACAAAACGGCCACCTTGCCCTGGGGCGGGACGCACGTCGCAAAAACTGCTTCCACTCCAAAGGTCCCGCTTCCTTGCAAGAGGATACATTCGTAACCAGCGTCTCGGGAGAGGCCGGTCAACGCCAGAAGTCGATCCCGAATGGTTCGCACCAAGGCGTTAAATTCAAAGTGCCAGGAACCCGCGTCACGCAGCATCGACTGCTTGACGGTGAGGCTGGTCGTGAGCGGCCCAGGGGTAAAAAGCAATTTGTCCCGGGCCGAAGGCAGGTTGGTTTTCATCGCGTATGTCAGTGGTGGCAGGCGCGCCCGCAACCAAGAACGCGCGCTTTGTCGCCTGCCAGCGCTGAGCAGACGAACTGCTCGGGGCGCTCGGAATCCGCGCGGATTATCCGCGCGGCACGATTACGTGACGCGACGCAACTTGGTGACGCGACCGACCTCCACCCATTCTGCGACAAAGATATTGCCGTGTGAATCGAAATTCGCACCGTGCGGCGCGATGAATTTGCCTGGGGTGAACGCAGTCCGTTCCTTGTCACGGATTCCGTTATAATGAGTTCCGTCTCCCAGATGTGTGATCAACTGGTTGTCCTGGTTAAACAAGGTCACGCGGGCTTCCAAGTCTGGAATCAGAAGCACCTTTTCGCGGGTGTGGAAATGACAGGGGGCACGCAGCTCCGACGTTACGAATCGCAGGTGTTTGCCTTCCAAGTTGAAGACTTGCAAGCGCCGATTACTCCGATCTGCCACCACCAACACGGGCTCGGCCCCGCGCTTGTCAACGTAGAGTCCGTGCGGGCAGGATACCTGGCCGCGTTCTTTGCCAGGGCCGCCAAAGGATTTTAGATAAGTCCCTTTGGCGTCGTAAATGTGAATCCAGCTTTTGCCGTAGCCATCGGAAACATAGACGCGGCCATCTGGGCCGACGACCGTGTTGGTCGGCACAAATTCGTTTTCGTTATTGTAAAGCCCAGACTCCATCGGGCACCGGATCGTGAGCACTTCCTCGCCGGTGAGCGTCACCTTGCGCACTAAATGGGCCCCGGTGCATGACAACCAGAGGAACTCGTCTTTCCCTTCGGTCACGCGCTCGAGACCATGAGCGACTCCGCGATACTCAGCGCCCCAAGACCGCACAAACTTGCCGTCCGGATCGAAAACGCAGATCGCGTCCCCTTTTTGACTGGTCTTGTGTACCGTATGTTTGATGTGGATGTTGCCTTGGGAATCCTCAATCACGCCGTGGGTGTTGCCAAACCGGATGGATTCGGGCAACTGGGGCCAATCGTGAATGCACTCGTAAGTATGCTCCCCACTGCCCAAGACAGGCGCTTTCGTTCCCGCTTTGTCTTCCGCATTCAAGATCAGCGGGAAGGCAAGGGCGGCAGACCCGACTGCAACGGTTCGAACAAATTCACGACGTGAAGTGCCATTGGCTTTCATATAGCTGGACTGGAACTGGGTTATATCGCCCGCGCAACGTGCGGAACAGGCTCAAAGGTCTGCTACCCTGAGGCAGCCTCGAATGCAAGAGCAATCCTCCAGACGAGGCGCTCGCGCCCTCAGGTTTACAAACGAACGGACCGCAGTATCGTAACTCTACAAAACTGTGAGCCGCCATTACAGTGACATGGAATGGGCCCGGATCGTAGCCGGCGTTTGGGCTGCGGAGAGACCCGGCCAGGTCCGTATGTTTATGACGACCAAACGGACCATGTGGTCGAGTGAGCTAGGGCGCGAGTATGGATGGGTTTTGTGCCCCATTCGACGGCCTTCGCGGGCATTGGTGGTCTGGTTGTTAGCCAACCTTGAGGAGCAATCTTGAGCGCGGCTTAGCTTTGGCTGAGCCGTTTCACCGGGGCTTCATAGAGCATTCGGTGAGCTTCCTGCAGTATCCCCGGTAAACGCGCCGCAAATGGACTCTTTCGCAGCACGCCCTCGAATGACTCTTTCTGGATGCGCTCTGCGTTTTCTCCGGGAAACCAGTGATCGCCTTGCCCGAGCAGGTTGTAACGCATTTTTCCCCAGTCAACCAGGTCCAGGGACTTGGCGTAGGTCCACAATCGGAGGATTTCGAGTAAATTCACTTGGCCTGGCACGTCCACGTATTGGGGCAAGCCTTCGAACCACCGTTCACACCACTCAGCACCTAACGCCTGCTGCATTTCCCGGCGCAAGCGCGCTTCTATTGGAGCGATGGTCTCTGGAATTCGCTCATAGTGTTCGAGGCTCGCGACATGCTCCTCGAAGTCACTGGGACGAGCCGCGCCGCAGCTCAACGTGTGCACTTCAGGTCGAGACAGGCAATAGAGATTGTTGAAAGCGATTGGGCTGAGCGGTTGGCACAGGTCCACGAGTTTTTGAGGGGGAGCGTAGAGTTTTCCCCCTTTGTCGTTCGGACTGATAATAAAGACACCCATGTCGCGCGCGTGCGCGGCTTGCACGGCCGGCCAATTCAAGTCGTTCACGAAGTACCAATGGAGATTGCAGTAGTCAAACTCGCCGCTGTTGACCGCTTCCAAGATGATGTCGGTGGTCGCGTGGGTGGAAAAGCCGACGAATCGAACCCGGCCTTCTTTTTGCAGTCGGCGGGCTGCAGCCAGGCAGCCGTTCTTCCGCAATGACCAATCGAGAAACCGACGGTCGTTGATCCCATGGAGACCGAGCAGATCGACATGGTCCAAACGTAAATTCTTCATCGACCGGTCAAAGGTCTTCAGGAAATCTTCCGGCCGTTCGTGCGGGACCACCTTGGTCTGCACAATGATCTTGTCGCGAGGCAGCGTGGGGAGGACGCCTCCCAGTTGCATCTCGGACGACCCGTAGCCTCGTGCGGTCTCAATGTGATTGATGCCTAAAGCGATTGCGCGATGAATCGTGGCTTCGAGGTTCGCCTGATTTTGCGGCGGCACTTCCGAAGGAGATACGTCCTGCCACTTGTGCTGATAGCGCATGCCGCCGCAAGAAATCACGGGGATTTGCAGCTCCGTGCGTCCGAAACGTCGATATTTCATGTCCCGAAAGAGTATGTCGGGCTCCGTCCCGGAGACAATCGCGAATCCGCGAGGCAAACGGTCCGCGTGCGTGGACCGGAATCGTTCGCTGACCGTGGACCTGTGTGCCGAAGACCGCGCTTCGCTGCACCGCTTGTCCTCGGAGTTCGACGCGGTTGACTCAGACGCTTTACTTGGCGGTCGCTTCCCCGTTGCCCTCGTCGAAATAGGTGCGGCCGGCGTATTCTGTGAATTTCAAGTATTGGCGCCAGTGAAACAGCCCGATGTCTCGGCTCGCTTCGATCGTTTTTGTCACTGGCCGTTCCGAAGGCGTGACACTCGTGATGAGGGCTTCGTGCAATACTCGGCCATCCATCGGGGCGCCCTTGGGTTGCGCCACGCCCAAGATGTGCAACACCGTGGGAGCGAGATCAGCGTTACCGCTAGGGAGTTCGTTGATCATTCCCGATCGAAAATCCGGTCCCGCCGCGACCAAGGTGTTTAGCATGTCGGACCGGCTGAGCGACGCATGGCTGCCTTTGCCTTTCTTGCCCCCCTCCGCAGCGAAGACACCTGGGATTCCATGTTCGTTTTTTTCCCAACTCCATCGCAAGGCGACGAGAACATCCGGTGCGCCGCTGGTCGTGCTAATCCCTACCTTCTCCAAGGGAAAGGTCCCGGGCAACGGCAGTCGTGAAAAGACAACTCCGGCGAAGTCGGTGCCTTGAAGGAACTGGACGAGTCGTTCGATAGTTCCTTCGTGGTCGTCGAAAACGTAGAACGAAACGCTCCCGCCCAGGCCAACCACGAGGACATCTCCGGGCTCCGGATCGTCAAATTTCTTGGTGGCTTGGAAGCCCGCTCTTTTGAGGATTTCAACCACGTCCGGGCCGCGGTTGATTGTGGAAAAACCGTGATCAGAGACCACAAAGATGTCGGTCTTCTCGCGAAGCTTCTTTTTCTCGAGCGCTTCGAGCACCTCATGGAGGCGTTGGTCGCTGCTCGCGATTCCTGCCAGTGACGTGTCGGAACCTACACCCGTCTCGTGCTGGGAAGCATCTGGCTCACTTAGCCACAAGACCGTGAATTTCGGGACTTCTTTTTTCCAGAGCCCGTCGATGAGAGCTTTCGTGGTCCAAGTGTCGACGGCGGTGTTTGGGTAGCTCGTATTAGCCGGAAATGCTTTGTCATCGTTTACTTTGACCAGCCGGTCAATCAAACTGCGCGGAATCGTCTTTCCTTTGTAAAGCATGGTGGAATCGCTGGCAGCCCCTGGCGCCCTTTTGATCGCGCGGTCGTGCAGCAGGGCGACTGGTTTACTGCCGGCGATGATCGTGCGGTGTCCAGCTTCCTGAAGGATCTCCGCCACGGTCGGCACCATGATGTAATGCCCGTCCGACATAAGATCCCCACGGCGAATTGCTTCCACGCCCTCGGTAGCGTTGGGGCCAAGCCAACCGAGGAGCGGCCGGTAATCACTGTTGGCCATAATTCCACTCCGAATCGGATACGCACCGGTGGCGATGGCCGTTCCGTTCACTTCGGTCGAGCTGATATAGACCGGATGGTGATTCTTGAAAAACACTCCGCACTGGGTCAAAGCGTAGAGCGTCGGCGTGTATTGGGGGGTGATAAAGTCTCGGCGCATTCCATCCCAAACCACGATCACGACGTGTTCAGCCTTGCCTTTAGTGCTTGAAGCCGAATCGGCCGCGCGGGAGATGAAAGAATTGAGAGCCAGCAAGAGGGAGAACCAAACTAACAAGCGCTTCGTTCGCATAGAGATCGACTTTTGACCAGATTCTTCTGGTTTGTATTCATTTCGAGGGAGATATGTCAATCGCGACCTCACCTCGGGAAGCACGATTCTGACGGTGTGAGATTACCAATACAACCGCTCCACAAAGCGGCTGGGAGCGTTTCGTAACCGGGACGGCGCCATCCGGGTCATTAGCGGGTGAACCCCCGGACGGAGTGGCGTAAGCGCGCGTCTGGAAATCAACCTGTAATCTTCCACAATCTTATGCAAATACCTGCGCGATCCTTGGCTCGAGCGTTCTTGGCCGCCATTCTATGCCTGGTCGGCGGCCCGTGGGCGTCCGCGGCTGACAAGGTCGATCCGACCGGAACTTGGACTTGGAGCTTTACGACCCAAGACGGCACCACCATCAATTCCTCGCTGAAGCTGAAGTCGGAAGGGGGCAAATGGGTCGGCTCGGTCACGGGGCGGAACGGCACCGAGACGGCCATTCAAAACGCCGCGATCACCGGTGATGAGATCGCTTTTCTGCTGGTTCGGGAACGGGACGGCAACACCATCAAGACGCGTTACTCCGGCAAAATCAGTGGCGATGCGATTCGGGGCAAGATGGAAACCGATCGTGACGGCCAAACGCGGACTCGTGATTGGGAGGCCAAGCGTCAAGGCGCCAAAGCCGCTGCGGATGTGACGGGGAGTTGGAAATATAGCTTCACGACGTCTGGGGGGCAGACACTCGAGCCGACATTACGCCTCAAGCAAGATGGCGAAAAGGTCACCGGAGTGGTGATCATTGGTGAAAACGAACGCGCCATTCAAGATGGCAAGATCTCCGGTGGAGAGATTACTTTTAAGGTCACGCGGGAACGGGATGGTGAGACGTTCACCACAAAGTACAACGCACGTCTGGAAGGGGAGCAACTGCGCGGAAAGATCCAGTCGAATTGGGGCGGGACCCAGCGGACCTACGACCTGGAAGCCAAGCGCGTCAAAGAGTAGGCCTAGCGGGCGCCTTGGACCCAATGCCGGGCGGTTTGTTCCAAGGAGGCGCCTTCTTTTTCAACTTTAAGTCGTTCGACGCGCTGGACCCGGTCGTTTGCATCGAAAGCGATGCAAAAAATCCAGCGCTGCGATTCCACGACGCCCGTCTCGTCAATGCCACCGGGCTCGACAGCGTAGCGCATGGGACGTCCGGCCATGGATGGATCCTGGTTAGCAGAGGCTGGCTTCGCGCCCGTCGATCGCATCTTTCCCCAACTATAGGCCAGGACGCGCTCGGGCTGGAGTTCAAACAAGGGGGGGCCGAGATTCTCGATGACCTCAGCCTTCGTCGTGGTTCCGGGCTGAACGAACTCGATGGTCTCCTGGGTGATCTTGTATCCGCTAGGGCGGGTTGCGCAGCTGCTGGACGCGAAAAGGAGCCCGGCCCCAAGCAGGACGGTCAGAAGATGTGTGGTTCGGCACATACCGGCGACATCGAACGGAGCACTCAACTGAACAGCGTAAGACACATCCTCGACGCTTTCTCTCCCGGTCCTTCCGGCACCCACTCCGTCAGGAAGCGGGCGCTGGCGCAGGGGCAGCCGCAATGGGCTTTAGGAGCCGAAGCGCTAATCGTGACTTCTTTCGGTTCGCGGTGGATTTATGAATAATCCCAGTTTTGGCCGCCTTATCGAGGGCAGAACTAACGGACCGAAGGGAAGCGGTCGCCTGGTCCTTATTGCCAGCTGACAATGTTCCTAAGTACCGCTTTTCCAACGTTTTGAGCGTTGATTTGACACTGTGATTGTGCTGTTGCTTCCGGACGCTATTGCGTGCGCGACGTTCGGCTGACTTCGTATTCGGCATAAGATTGACTCAAATTTCGAGGGGCAAACGGTATCGTAAACCGCTCGGATGTCAACGGCTCTTACAAGATCCGGGCGACCTCGTTCCAAACCGCCCGCGCCACCGATTCGGCGTCCAGAGTCGCATCCAGCAGCTTGACTCGGGCTGGTTCCGCCCGCGCAATCGCGCTGTAACCCTCTTCCACGCGCCGGAAAAAGTCCTGTCCAGCTTCCTCCATGCGGTCGCGAAGGGGGCCTTCGGTGGAATGCCGGAGCGCGCGACGCGATTCGCTCACGGCGACTGGGACAAACAACAGAAGCGTCAGGTCAGGTCGGGTGGCGCCGACGGCAAAGTCGATGACGGTCTGCACGAGGCGGGCGTCTAGTCCCCGTCCGTACGTTTGGTACGCCGTCGTCGAGTCGTAAAATCGATCACAGACAATGATCTCGCCAGCCGTCAAACTCGGTCGAATGATTTCTCGAACCAGCTGCGCTCGGCTGGCGTTGATCAAGAGAAGCTCCGCTTCGGCACACATGGACTGATTCTGACTGCTATGCTGGAGCGTGTGGCGTATCTCCTCGCCGATCGGGGTGCCCCCAGGCTCTCGGAGGAGGCGAACGGTGCGTCCCGCGGACTTGAGCCGATCTGTCAAAGTGCGGATTTGCGTGGTTTTGCCGCTGCCTTCGGTGCCTTCGAACGTTATGAAAAGTCCCTTCACGGAAAAAGAACTCTCTCTGGATCGGGGGGGTTAGATGCGTTTCAAACGCGCTCCTTGAGCTGTGTCTTCAATGACCCAACCCTTCGCCTTTAGAGCGTCTCGGATACTATCGGCGCGTTTGAAATCCTTCGCTTTGCGCGCCGCTTGGCGCTCGGCGAGCAGGGCGGCGTCTTCTGGCGGCACGCCTCCCGGATCGCTGCTCGTAACCGTCCCGGCCGTCCCGCCCAGGTTATGGCTGACGAGTTTCTGGCGGCCGAACTGAAGTCCAAAGATTCCATCGAGTCGTTCCCACGCCGCCAAGGCCGACGCGGCTGCTTCGCGGGATAGACCGTTCGAAGAGAGCGAACGGTTGAGCTGCGCCGCCCATTCAAAGATGGCTCCCCATGCGGCGGAAACATTCAAGTCGTCATCCAGGCAGCTCGTGACCCGCGCAAGGATTGCCGCCTCCGGAGCGGAAGTCGCCGAATCGGCGACTTCATGCAATCGGAGAATGCAGTTGTCAAGGCGGTTTAGAGCGGTTCGGGCGCCTTGCAACCCGTCGATCGTAAAGTTGAACTGTTCCCGGTAATGGGCGCTGAGCAGGAGAAATCGGATTTCTCGTCCGGAAAACCCTTTTCCGAGCAGGTCGCGGAGGGTGAAGAAGTTGCCGAGCGATTTGCTCATCTTCTTTCCTTCGACAAGGAGATGAGCGCAATGCAGCCAATACTTCACGAACTTGTTCCCTGGGAGTTGAGCGCCTGCGCCTTCACTCTGAGCGATCTCATCTTCGTGATGGGGAAAAATGAGGTCCTCGCCACCCAGGTGGAGGTCAAAGCTGGGGCCGAGGAGCGCCATACTCATCGCGCTGCACTCAATGTGCCACCCGGGGCGTCCGTCCCCCCAGGGGCTTGGCCAGAAGACTGCCCCGTCCTCGGGAACCCGTGCTTTCCACAACGCGAAGTCAGCCACGGATTCTTTCGCGTATTCGTCCTGGCGGACTCTTTCTCCCACGCGCATTTCATCGAAATTGAGAGTACTCAATTGGCCGTAGCGTTTGCCAGCGGCGCGGTATTTTTCGATGCTAAAGTAGATGGATCCATCCGACGCCTGGTAAGCAAAGCCGTTTCCGATCAGTTGCTCAATCAGAGCAACAATCGCGGGCACGTATTCCGTCGCGCGCGGAGCTTCCTGAGGTCGATGGCAACCCAGCTGAGTCAGATCGTGGAAAAAGGCTTCTTCGTACTGACGGGTGTACTTCTGCAACGTCGATCCGCTCGTCCGGACCCGGGCAATAATTTTATCTTCCACGTCCGTGATGTTCATCACATGCCGGACGTTGAATCCTTTGAATTCCAGGTAGCGCCGGACAAGATCGGCACACGTGAACGTGCGAAAGTTTCCGATGTGACCGAAATCGTAGACCGTAGGTCCGCAGCAATAGACGCCGACGTCCTTCCCTTTGGGGTCCAAAGGAATGAATTCTTCCAAGGTGCGAGTCAGCGTATTGAACAGTTTGAGTCCCATGCGTTGTTGGAGGAGCGTACGGTGGTCGGTCAGAAAGGAAAGTGGAAAGTGCAGGCGCTCCCAATCCTGACGGCCGTTGACGTAGAGCGCTGCCATCGGGAGGTGGAGCTGGAATGAACATCGGCTTGTCACTGAGTGGGGATCAGGCCGGTTGTGTAACAATTTTTCAGGAGCCAAAGCAGGTTTACTGTTCGTTCTCCGCTGGTATTGGTTGAGCGTAACCAAGCGAGCACCGGTCGACTTGGCGGAGACGATCTGGGCTTGAGGAGAAACAACCAATGAAACTAACGATAAGCGAAAGAGAGCTGAGGGAGATGAAACAGCGTCTGCAGCATGTCCGTAGAGCGTCGCTAGCAGCGACGCAGCGGGGTGACTATCGCGCCGTTGGCAAGCTGACGTGCGAAGCCGCCCAGCTCAATCAGCAAATCCAAGAGGCGGAAGGCTGGATCCTCGCCGCCGCGTGAGAAGAGCCATGTCGGTTGCCCGCGCCATCGCAGCTGGGGACCGGCTCCTCAATTTACAAACGTCAGGCGGGCGATCTCGCCCGCCTTGCTCGCGAAAGATCATGGCAGCGAACGTCAACGCATGTGTCCGGAGACAAGCTTTGTCATTTCAAACATGCTCACTTGGTCTTTCCCATCGAAGACCGCTTTCAGTTTTTCGTCCGCATTAATTCGCTGCTTGTTCTTCGGATCTTGCAGGCCGTGTTCTTTAATGTAGTCCCAAATGCGTTTGGTGATGGCGGTGCGAGGTAAAGGTTCTGAACCGACGATCGCCGCAAGCTTCTCGTCAGGTTGGACAGGTTTTGCTAAAGCGGCATTTATCTTACGTCCCGTTGATTTGGTGCTCTCTTCCATAGTCCTTGTGCGCAATCAATTCGTTGTCACGGCCAGCCTTGTGTCAGCCGTTGCCTGGCCGTATCTCTGACGGCAACCCTAACACGGTTTCTCCGATTGCCAATAGACCATCGCAGGCCATGACCAAAATTGGATATCGGGCTCGCGCCTGATCCGCACCTGATGCATTGCCCGAATCGCGCGAAACCCAAGGCTAAGGGTGGGCTGTCTTGCGCGGAAAACAATAAAGGGCTCCTTCGGTCCGCAGGTAAAGGCGATCCTGGTGCACCACGGGAGTGGCGTAAATCTTTTCATGCAGGTCGTGCGTAGCAACGATTTGCCATGTCCGAGTGGCCGCCAGGACGTTGATTGTGCCCAGCTCTCCCGCAAACAAAACTCGGTCTCCTGCAGCGACTGGCGAGGCGTAATAGTTTCCCATCCCTGGCAATCGTTCTTCCTGGAGTAATTCCCCGCTCGCCGCATCGAGTTTCGTGACTAAGCCTCCGTCTTTCACGACCCACAGGATCCCGTGCGTCGCCACCGGCGTTGAGACGTAGGGCGCGCCCCGGAGGTGTTTCCATTGGATCGCCTGGCCGGTCAGATCTCCAGTGCCATTCCCCGGGGCGATTCCCAGGATGGCATTCTGCGCTTTTTGAAAGACAGCGGCATGCCTCTCCCATTCCCCCTGATCAAGACTGCCGCTTTGATCCAGGTCCATACGGAAAAAACGGTCGAGAATCTCAGGACTCTCAATTTCCCCGCGCGCGAGTTTGCCATCGTGATTTCGATCCCACTTGAAAGCCGCGCTGGACCACGGGTCCAAGGTGAGGCGCTTGCTGGAATCTCCGCCAGGAGTCCAGGAGGCCATGAAGATCATGTTCTTCCAAGGCACCGGCACTGGAATGACAATGCGCGCCAGTCCACGAACCCACCAAAGTTTTTCCCCTGTTGCGGGAGCGTAGGCCGCCAATTCCAGAGCGCCTGCCACGAGTAATTCCGTGCGTCCTTCCCGGGTCCAGACCGCGGGCGTGGAATAGCTCCGCACAGCCTCTGGCCGGGGGGTCTTCCAGAGGATCTCGCCCGTGCGGCAATTGAGCGCAACGAGGAAGCTATCGAGATCATGGTCCTCGTTCAGAATGAGCTTATCGTTTACGAGAACGGGGGAACTGCTAGCGCCAAATTCGTCTTGGAACGGTCCGAGGCGCCGTTCCTAGAGC
>JBGAIN010000148.1:0-21484 GCA_044225505.1 Limisphaerales bacterium | reverse complement strand
TTTTGGGGCCATCCATTTTCCAAGACACCCAGCAGTCGCCCTTTAGGGGTCAGGAGGTCTGAATTTGCTCTCACTGGAAGCGAGTCTGGGAGGGGGGCACCGATTTTGAGGCCAAGCGACGCACAACGAGCCCGCTGCCCTCGATTTCGTTCTGGCGGTGAGACTTACCTGCTGTCCACAAATTGTTGACAGCCGCTGCAACGGATCCCGGGCTGCCCGGGTTTTTGGGAACGGACCGGCCCCAACGCCCTTCCCGATAGACTTGCGCCGCTCGCCGTGAGCGTAGACAGCAGTCCGCATTAAAGCCGAATGGAATGGCGCGCTCGGCGGGAATCGAACCCACGACCCACTGCTTAGAAGGCAGTTGCTCTATCCAACTGAGCTACGAGCGCAATCGATCGGCCGCAAACTTCCAGAGACTCCTGGCCCGTGGCGTAACAGCCGAGATTCTATTCGCACGCCTCGGTCTATCCGGCAAGCCGATTCGCCAGGGTCAATCGGGCGGCGCGAGCCAAGCCCATACCGTGCGACCATCGGATTTGCTTGTCACAATCCCCACCGCCCCGTCCCGCGGTTAATCGGCGATCCCACCAGCACCGTCCTGCCACGCCCTCCGAACAGCCTCCGTGAATTCACTCGCAAATCGCGGGTAATCCATGAAACACGAACGCTCCAAACGGGCGCGCAATCTGGACGAGGCCGCCGCCAAAGCTCCGGGCTCGTGTGCGAGCTGCACCGCTCGATCGACATAATCCTTCGGAGTTGTGGCAATCCATTCTGGGAGTCCCAGTTTGGATAAGACGCAAAGACCTTGGCGCGAGACGTAGGAAGCGCCCGCGACCGTCAGGACTGGCACCCCCATCCAGAGGGCATCGCACGTCGTCACCGCCCCGTTATACGGGAACGGGTCGAGGAGCAGATCGACCTGGTAGTGATACTCGTAGAACTGCGCTGGAGTTCCCGGAGGCACAAGCACGAGTTGGCTCTCCGCGACGCCCTGCTGCGCAAATCGCTGGCGAAGCTGCTGCTGGTACTCGTCGTCCTGCCGAGTCAGCAGCAGGAGACGCGCTCCGGGGCAACGTCGCAGAATCGCCATCCAAGCGGCCAGACTCGCTTCCGACGATTTCGCGGGATTATTCAAGCAGCCGAAGGTAAACGGTTGACCACGCGTGTGCGGTAAGGCGCGGACAGGCAACGATTCTTGGGGCGCTCTATAAACCCAAGGCGCTCCGGGCAAGCGCAATAGTTTTTCTGTATAGTTGCTCTCGGAACTGCCTGGGGGATCGGCCAGGTCATCCGTGAGCCGCCAATCCACGGTGTCCAACCCGGTGCTGTTCGGATACCCAAACCAGGTCATCTGTACCGGAGCTGGTTTATGGGCGAAGACCAGGAGCCGATTGCCCGCTGTATGCCCAGAGAGGTCACAAAGGACATCCACGCCGTCCCGCCGAATCAACGCGGCTGCCGCAGCGTCGTCGAGGCCCTGCAGAGATTGCCAGCGATCCGCGAGGGTGCGGAGTTTATCCCCAAGCGCATCCTTTCGGCTGCCCGCGTCATACGCCACCACTTCAAAATCTTTACGATCCAGATGCCGCCAGAGAACCTCCATCATCCGCCCGACGGGATGCTGTTTGAAGTCGGCGGAGACGAACCCGAGGCGCAGCCGCCGAAGGCTGGACCGATCGCTCGGCAATGGCAGCTGGCTGATGCCCTTGGCGTAAAGACCGGCCCATCGCCTTTGCTCGCGAGCGATATGTTCGGGCGTGATCTGGCTATCGTAATGCAGGGTTAGCAGGAGATTGCTGTGAGCCAAAGCATCGGGTCGGGTTCGTAAAGACGTTTCCAGCAAGCGAATCGCTTCGGCCGTTTGGCCAAGATCACACAAAACGTTGGCCAGGTTCGATTGGACGTTGGGATCGCCCGGTTTGGCCTGCAACGCGCGTTCGTACCACTGCCTGGCATCGCGCGTCTTTCTTTGATCGCGGGCCAGGTTACCCAGGCACAGCATCGCGCTTACCATTCCTGGCGAGAGCTCCAGGCAAGCGCCAAAGCAGTCCCTCGCTTCGTCCGAATGGCCCGATTCACGAAAGATATTGCCCAACAGCAGGTAGTCCTCCGGTTGATTCGGTCGGGCGGCGATGGCTTGGCGGATTTGCTGAAAAGCTTCCGGATAGCGGCCTCGGGCAAAAAGCAACTGGGCTCTTTCCGCCAGCAGCGCTGGATCTCCAGGGTTTGCTTTTTCAGCCTGGGCCAGGAAGCTTTCAGCCTGGTCCAACCGGCCTTGGTCCCGCGCGGTTTTTGCCTGGGCAAGGAACTGTCCCGAACGGTCCTTTGCTTGCATTAAAAAGCACCGGGACCGGACCTCATGCGAGGGTCCTCAATGCGGTCTCTTGGCCCTGGACCGGGAAGTCCAAGAGGCCAGAAACAAACGCTCCGCGGAGGTCGCGGCGAAAATCAAAACAGAAACAGCCTGTGGGGCAGCTGACCCGAACACCTTGAATTGAAAATTCAACGTTCAGGACGGTCGCACAACAGGGACAGTTACCAGCTGCATCCAGGCCATCAGCCACTCTTTGGCAAAAATCGATGACTGCCTGGCCCGAACGGTCGTTGGATGCGGACATATACTGGGAAGAGATTGCCATATTTTGCCGAACTCCGCAACCCTAAGCGGTCTCCAACGCCGCTTGCCCACCCCCAAAATCCACTGCATTAAGCTCACTGCAAGCGAGTTACAAAAGCCACCCAAAGACCGCTGGAGCTGACCCGTTTCTCATCTTCCAGGCGCCGAACTAAGGCAAAAGAGCAACGTTCCCACGATGGAGAGAACGATCGAATACGCCAACAGCCTCTGCAGGATGCGGTTGAACAATTCCAACGCCGATTCCAACGCCACTGCTTCCGTCTTAATGATTTGCGCGATGCTTGGGCCTAGCTTTCCGGAAATCGCCCCGGTAGCGAGCGACCCTTTTATCCAATCATCCAGTAGCTCCGGCGCCTCAAAGGCTTCCGGGAACCCGTCGCCCTCTTCGATCACTTCCCGCGCCCGGGCCAGATCCCGCCGCAGCGCCAAATTGCCCACGCTCGCGAGTGCCAGATCGAAGGTCTTAACCGCGGAGAATCCGCCCGTTTCGTAAACCAGCTTGAACGTCGCCAGAAATAAGAGACTCCCCGAACGAATCAAGACGGTGCGAACCCAAGGCAACTGCAGCAAAGCGCGGTCGACCCATTCTTTCGCGTAAGGCACCCGCCAGACAGTCCAAGCGATTGCCACCATGATGCCGCAGGTCACCAAAGAATCTTGCGCCACTTGCCCAGCCGCGCCGATTAAGCCAAACGACAGCAATAAACTGATCCGCACAATCCATCCGGCCAGGATGCACACCGCAGGGCAAAGCCAGGTATTGCGTAAGATGCGCATCGTTGGCGTCAGTCGCTCGCAATGCTCGTGCAACAGCTGGAACGCTTCTACCAGACGACCTCCCATCTCACCTGCTTGGAGTACCGCCAGAAAGAACCCCGGAAACGCCGATCGGTGCGGCTCGAGGGCATCGGAAATCGTGGAACCACGATCGCAGCAAGCTGCAGCTCGAGCCAGAATGACCGCCAGCCTCCTCGAATCCGCAGGACCGGCACTCAGTTCCAGCGACCGGGGGACTGGCAATCCCGATTTCAGGCAAGTTGCCATGGAGAGGGCAACTCGGGACAACAGTTTCAGACTGAGCCGCATGGGACTAAGTCCATCCCAATTCTTCTTCCACTGCCCAGTAGAATCGCCCTAATGCTCGCGCGCAGACAAGAACCCCGTAAGTGGAAGCCGCGCCCACCAGGGTGCTCGCCAGGACGGCGCTGACTCGGTGCGCCGCGGCTTCCAGGCCAATCCCCACTAGAACCAACGCCGCTACAAACAGGCAAAACCCCAGATACTGGAAAGGAACACGAAGAATGGAAACCACTACCAATACAGGGTTTAGACCGCTCAGACCATCATGAATGACGATCCCCAGGAGCGAGACAGCTCCGTAGCCAGCGCCAAGAACGGTCAGCCCTGTCCCGATCACTCGCGACGTCACGTCGCCGTCTCCCACAAAGATTCTCCAAAACATCGCCGGCCCAAAGCAGACCAACGACCATGCCGTAAATTCCACGACTGTCTCACGCATCGATTCAAAGTCGAAGCTTGGCCAGTCCGGCGGTTCCAGTTCCCCGAACGCCGAGGACTTTAACACTTCTCGAATGAACAGGAGCACACCGGCACCCAGCACGAAGCTAATCAGCGCCATGCCGCTCCCCGCGATGCCGCTGACGAGGTTAAAGATGGCGATTCCGCGCGTGGACCCGGCGGGACCCGGCGGACGGGCGCCGGACAACAAGCTGGCGATCAAAGCAAATACGGTCGACACCGCCAAGACCAGGAGAGCGTTCCCTCGGAATGGGTAGGATAAGGCCTCGACCAAGCCACCTCCCAAACTGCGCGGCGCAAGCGTCGGTTTCGCCCCACGAAGGATCGGTTCGCAAAGCCCATGGCAAGCGGTGCAAAGGGTGGTCAGACCGCTTTCCAGCCGGACTTGTTTGACGCACGTGCTGCAGAATCGCTCGTGGCATTCGGTGCAGATCCAGCGAGCTGGCACCTGCGCATGATTCGCACAGTGAGTCGCGGGGTTTCCGGGGCGCTTCGGGGTCTCCACGGCCAACGCCGCTTCGGCTTCCACCTCACGACGCGCCGGCAAAAGCTCTTCGAGCACAAAAGTGATGGACCCCACTTGCAGGCGCTGGTTCTCCCGGAGATTCGCGACTCCCACCAGTTCATCGTCGACCAAGGTCCCATTGCTCGATCCCAAGTCCCGCACTGTCACCCCATCCCTGGTAATCTCGATTTCGCAATGTTCATCCGAAACCGTCGGGTCGTCTAAATGAATCTGGCTGTGCCGCGCGCGGCCAACGATACAGCGTCCTGCTGGAAGCTCGATGCGCAACGGCTCAAGATCGGGCCGTTCGATGCGAAGACGCGCTGAAACTTCTTCGTTTGATTGGGTCATAGGCAAACAGGGACACCCCTATTTGGATCACGCCATAGCACTTTCCTCCCATTATAATTCGGTCGTGGGATTCTCATCGAGGACTTTCCTGCAAATCCGACCGGCCGAGTCCCCCGGGAATGATGTGTTGCCAATGGATTGGACGCCTCCGCCATGCTTACGGAAAGCGGCTCTGGGCGAAGCACCAGCCGTAGAGTCGGTTGGCTCCTGAATACTTACCGCACTCGTCCGCTACCCCTGCGGCTGATCCTTCAGAGACAACCGCGCCCCCATTCCTGACGGTCCGCCGCGGCGGACGCGACACCGGCTGTAGAACGCCAGGCTTAGTGACCGGCGGAAGGTGCGGAGTTCGCCCGGAGTTTGGGCTCAGCCACTTGCAGGCTTTTCAAGATCATTTCCTCCCACTGCAATGCGGCTTGCCGATCCTCCACTTGGCGAGTGTCTGCCCAGGTTCGGCAAGTAATCGAGAATGCCCATGCTTGGGCGACAGAAACCGGCGACGCGCGATTCAATTCCACGGCAAACAGCTTGCCCGCCGGATTCAAACATAACGCCGCGACGCGCGATGTGTTCTCGGCCATCCAAATGTAAATCGGTCGGAGGCCAGTATTATCGGCGAGCCGCCGAAAGTTTTGGCGAGCGTTTGAGAAGAGGTTCCCAACGCGCCGTTCGGCCCCCTCCCCTCGACCGGCCGAGACGAGGAATTTGGCTTCCCAAGCGGCCAGTTTCGCGAATTTCGGTTGAAGTCTGGTTTTGCTCACACATTGGGCCAGGCTCCGTTGAAGTGTCGCGAGATCGTATGAGAACGGAAGTGTCCCCGCGGTCCCGGCGAGCCGCACGTTTGCACTGGTTTCCTTTACAACCCAAAAGAGCCCGCCTCTGGTAACCAGAAACCAAAAAAAGAGGTCGATTAGCTCGGACGCGTCGCCGCCGCGGTGACTCCACTCTCACTTCGCTCCGGCTTGACGTCCTCGCAATACCCGCAGGCACATCGATACCGGATCAAACCCGCGAGCTTGGAAGGAAGGACTTTCACTCGGTGCAACGGACCACCGCAAACTCGGCACTTCGAGGGGGGACGGCTCATACCTTATAAACCAAGGCAAAAGGCATGCCGGTTACAGGGCCGGAGACGCTAACCTCGCGTGGGAGGAACAGGGCATCACGCCAGGTCTATCCCTCAAGGATTTACAGCTCTAAAGAGATAGCACAGCCCCGGCCGGCACAGGCAGAGGGGGAGTGGGAGGAGCGTTAGGCGTCGAACGATGCGTGTTTTTCACGCATTCTGGCCCAGTGACGCCTGCGGACCCGCGAGAACCCGGGAGTTCGCAACGCTCGCCACCTCGGATGGCGAAGCGCATCCGCGCTCGAGATGAACGCTGCATTGCAAGTTAGCTTTCATCAGTCTACCCTGTCGTATGGAAGCGAAGCCGACCACCCCGTCCAAGACTGACACTGTCGAAACCAACGAGACTGCCCCTACGACCGATCCGCAAAAGGCGGCGGGCTCGGTCAACCCCAAGCAAAAAGCGCCGTTCTACGCCGCCGTTTCGAAGTCGCTGGGAGCGCGTAAAGACAACAACAGCAACAAACGAGGACGCCGTTAAGCCCGTTTGCGCGCGCTGCTACGCGGCGATTTCGACCCGCTTTAGAGAGTCCCACCTGACCGTTCTCGGAACTCGGTAGCCTTTTCCGGGGGATCATTCGCTTTTAACACGGGAATACCACGGATATAACACGGATATAACACGGGTGCAATCCGAGTTATATCCCTCTCAATTCCCTGTTGCTTCCCTGTAAATACCGAAGGATCACCCGCGAATCTCCACTCGTCCGTCGTTCGCTCCGCCTTGGTCCGATATTCTCTTCCAAGGCCCAGCCGCAGATCGATTTGCCATTCAAATGGAGGTTCCGCGCTGTTTTCGGTGGAACAGAAGCGGTTCCCCCCGTTCTGGGACAGGCGTTTGGCGTCCCGGCAGGGACGTCGTGGCATAAGCCCGGCACCTCCAGTGCCGGGAATCCGCGCGCAGATTTCCAAAGTCCCGAAGGGACGGCTGATTTAGCCCCACCAACAGGTTCATTCTAGGTGACTCGATTCCGGTCCGTTCCGCAACGAACGCCTGAGTGTTTCAGGAGAGGTTTCGTTGATTCACTCCCACTTCTCCGCTAAGGTTGGCGATTGTCCTGGTGCAGAGATCGGCTTGTATGTCCAAGCAATTCATTCGGATCGGCGGTGCCCGTGAACACAATTTGAAGGATCTGACCTTTGAAATTCCACGGGATCGCTTCGTTGTGATCACCGGGTTGAGCGGATCGGGGAAATCGTCGTTAGCCTTCGACACCATTTACGCGGAAGGACAGCGCAAGTATGTGGAGTCGCTCTCCGCCTACGCTCGCCAGTTCCTCGACCAGATGCAGAAGCCTGAGGTCGACTATATCGACGGGTTGTCCCCGGCCATTGCCATTGAGCAGCGCAGTTCAGGCACGAACCCTCGATCCATCATCGCGACGACCACCGAGATTTACGATTACCTCCGGCTGCTCTTTGCCCATGTGGGTGAACCGCATTGTCCGGTCAGCGGCCAGCGCATCACCCACCAGACCACCAGCGACATCGTCGATAAGATCCTGGCCATGCCCGCGCGGACCCGAGTGATGGTGATGGCGCCGGTCGTTCGCGAGGCCAAAGGGGAGTTTCGAGATGTCACAGAACGGCTCGCACGCGAGGGATTCGTGCGGGCGCGGGTGGATGGGCAACTGGTGGAACTAGCGAGCAATCTCCGGCTCAAGCTGGATCCGAAGGCTAAGCATACGATTGAAGTGGTCGTTGATCGCTTGGTTTTGGATGACAAAATTCGCGTCCGCTTGAGCGACTCGGTCGAGACGGCGCTGAAATGGGGCGAGGGAAGTTTAGTGCTTTTGCATCAGCCGGCTGGCGCCGAGGCCACCGCGGGGTGGACTGAAACGCTTTACTCGAACCGCATGTATAGCCCAGCGACAGGCTTGAGCTATGACGTGCTAACGCCGAAGCATTTCTCGTTCAATTCCCCGTTCGGCGCGTGCCCGGTTTGTCACGGCCTTGGCCAAAAGCTTGTCTTAGATCCCGGCCTGGTGGTTCCCGATGAAGAAAAGTCGTTGGAAGGAGGAGCGATCCTGCCCTGGCGGCGCGGGGGCAAGCGGATGATTGTCTATTACAAGAGCATGTTGCGGGGCGTGACGCAGCATTACGAACAGAGCTTGGAGACGCCATTCAAAGCGCTCCCGAAGGACTTTCGAAAAGTCCTGCTCTACGGTTCCGGCACGACGGAGATCGAGTTCACCTTTTGGCGCGCGGGCAAAGCGAGCAAGATCAAGCGGCCGTTCGAAGGGGTATTGCCGAATTTGGAGCGCCTTTATCAGGAGAGTGAAAGCGAGTTCACCAAGAACCGTCTCAAAGCGTTCATGAGCCCGGAAGAGTGTGATGGGTGCAAAGGGCGCCGATTGAAGCCCGAGATCCTGGCCGTCACCTTGGGCGAGTCCGCTCCCGACCATGGAAGCAGGGTCTCGGCCGAGCCTGCGTCCGGGCCCCCTGCCCTGTCCGCTGGCCCTCCTGCCATTCCTGGCTTGTCCATCATGGATCTGTGTGGGCTCTCCATCGTCGATGCCGATCGGTTCCTCGGGACTTTGCGCCTGACCGATTTCCAAAAGAAGATCGCGGACGATCTCATTCGCGAAGTCCGCGCGCGCCTGGGTTTCCTGATTGACGTGGGATTAGGCTACCTGACCTTGAATCGGGAGAGCGGGACGTTGAGCGGGGGCGAAGCGCAGCGGATTCGCTTAGCCACTCAGATCGGCGCCGGATTGGTGGGAGTTCT
Source organism: Limisphaerales bacterium (assembly GCA_044225505.1). Lineage (GTDB taxonomy): Bacteria > Verrucomicrobiota > Verrucomicrobiia > Limisphaerales > SIBE01 > JAXMHN01. The sequence continues at coordinate 12,591 of JBGAIN010000148.1, read as the reverse complement.
CTATATTCTCGACGAACCGAGCATCGGGTTGCACCAGCGCGACAACGAACGTTTGCTGCACACTTTGGAAGGACTGCGGGATTTGGGGAATTCCGTGCTCGTGGTGGAGCATGACGAAGACACGATCCGGCGGGCGGATCATATCATCGATCTCGGCCCGGGTGCGGGAATTCATGGCGGCCATCTCGTGGCCGCGGGCACGCTGGAGCAGGTGCTGGCGGATCCACGCTCGCTCACCGGTCGATACTTGAGCGGCGATCTGAGCATTCCCGTCCCGAAACAGCGCGTGAAAGCGTCGCCCCAACGCGGTTGGCTAACGGTCGAAGGAGCACGGGAAAATAACTTGCGCAACATCGACGTGCGCATCCCCTTCGGCGCGCTCACGTGTGTCACAGGAGTGAGCGGTTCAGGGAAAAGCACGTTGGTCGACGATATCATCCGGCGCGCCTTGTTCCGGCGTTGGTTCGGGTCGAAAGAAAAACCCGGCGCGCACGACGCGATTCATGGGATTGAAAACTTGGACAAGGTGATCGTCATTGATCAGACGCCGATCGGGCGGACCCCCCGCAGCAATCCCGCGACCTACACCGGCATGTTCAACGACATTCGCGATCTCTTTGCCAAATTGCCCGCAGCCAAGATTCGCGGCTATAGCGCAGGCCGATTCAGCTTTAACGTGCGAGGCGGCCGCTGCGAGAAATGCCAGGGAGACGGGTTGATCAAGATCGAGATGCACTTTCTCCCGCCGGTCTACGTGACGTGCGAAGCGTGCGGAGGCCGGCGTTACAATCGCGAGACGCTCGAGATCAATTTCAAAGGGATGAACATTGCGGACGTGTTGGAAATGACGGTCGACGAAGCGGTGAATTTCTTCCGGGCCGTGCCGCAGATTTACGAACCGTGTTTGACGTTGGCGGAAGTCGGGCTGGGCTACGTCCAGCTCGGGCAATCGGCCACCACGTTGAGCGGCGGCGAAGCGCAACGCATCAAACTGGCTTCGGAGCTGAGCCGCCGGTCCACAGGCCGGACGCTCTACATTCTCGATGAACCGACAACCGGCCTTCACTTTCACGATGTCGCCAAGCTGCTGGAAGTGCTCTTCAAGCTGCGCGCTCCGGGCAATACGTTGCTCGTCATCGAACATAATCTTGACGTTATCAAGACGGCTGATTGGATCATCGACCTCGGCCCGGAAGGCGGGTCGGGCGGGGGCCGGGTCGTAGCGACCGGAACACCGGAAGAGGTTGCCGAATGTGCGGAGAGCTACACCGGACAATATTTGAAACGGATTCTACGCGAACGCCGCAAGTAATCCTCACGGCGAGATTTTGAATGTGCTGTTTTAAACTCTGGTCAACCGGGCGGCTCTTCTGGGTCGCTGCTCTCGCGCTGAGCCTCTGGACCGCGGCCGCCGCGGCCCCGGAGACAAATGATGCCCAGCGCGTCTTTGCCGGCGCCGCGCGTCTCTTCCAAGGCAGCTGGTACGACCAGGCCGAACGAGAATTCGCTTCCTTCCTATTGACCTTTCCCGCCTCGACGAATCGAGATGAAGCCGCGCTGCTCCAGGCCCAAAGTCGTTTTCAGCTCAAAGATTACGCCGGGGTCGTCCGGTTGCTCGAGAACCGTCTGCAAACGAACAACGCCAAACCGGACCAATACCTGTTCTGGCTTGCCTTGGCACAATCCCAATTAAGCCAGTTTGAAAATGCGGCCAAAACTTACGCCGAACTGCTCAAGGATCATCCCAAATCTCCACTCCGGCTCGAAGCAAGCTATGGCGAAGCGCTCGCGCGGTTTAAGCTGGGCGACACGGCGCGCACCGTCGAATTGCTCAACGATGCCGGGAGCGCGTTTGTGGAAGCAGCCCAAACCAGCACCAATCGGCTCATCGTCTTGCGTGGAACTTTCTTGCTCGCTGAAGCGCTTTACGCCCAAAAGAACCTTGCCGCAGCGGAAAAGACATTGACCGCCCTGGAAGGTCACCCGCTCGGGCCTGAAGCAGAGTGGCAACGCCAGTACCTGCTCGCCCGCGTCGCGATGTCCGATCGTCGGGGTGAAGCCGCCCTGCTCCGCGTCACGAACCTGGTTAAGCTCGCCACCGCCCGTAGCAACGCGCTGCTCCAAGCACGTTCACTGACTTTGAAAGGCGAGATCCTGGAAGAAAAAGAACCGGAATTGGCGGCGCAGAGTTATGAGGAGATCACGCGGATTTCCGATGTCTCCGGGGAACAGAAGCGCCAGGCCCTATTAAAGCTAGCCCAATTGGCCATCTCGCAAGACCGATTGACCGTTGCTCTTCGTCAGTTGAGCCAGTTTCTCGAACACAACCCACAAGATCCAGCCGTCGACTTAATTCGGTTCACTTTGGGTGAAGCGTATCTGCGGGCTTATCGCGCGGTGGGCACGACCAATCCTGAAACGAACAACCTCGTGTCCCTCAGCGCCAACACGAATCTGCTCCAATTGGCCCGGACCCAGTTCGACCTGGTCATCGGTCAATTCACCAACAGTGTCTGGGTCGGGAAATCGCTTCTCAACCGTGCCTGGTGTTTCTGGGAAGAAGCCCAGCTCCGCAATGATCCGACGCGCCTGTTGGAATGTCAGAAAGCGCTGCAAACGGCCATAACCGTCCTGCCCAAATCCCTCGAGCACGCTCAAGCCCAGTTCAAACTGGCGGACTGTTACTTGCAGCTGAAGGATTACCCGCAAGCCTTAACCAACTACGCTCCGCTGTTGAACGCCTACAGCGACGTGCCGGAAGTCAAAGAACGCCTGCTCGAGCAGGCCCTTTATCAAGTGGTGCGCACCGCGGCCCTGGCCGGAAATCTGCCCGCGGCACAGAATGCCGTCGAACGCCTGTTGCGCGAGTTCCCAGGCGGCCGCTGGAGCGATCACGCTTTGTTCGCTTATGCCCAAGCCTTGAACGATGCGGGCGACTTCTTGAAAGCAAACCAGGCGTTCAGCGACTTCGAGAAACGCTATACCCAATCCCCTCTCCTTCCTGAGGTCCGCCTCGCCAGCGCGCACGGCTCGGCCAAACAAGGCGACTGGGCGTCCGCCATCCAACGCTTCGACGATTGGGTGACGCACTTCACGAATCATCCCGCGCGGGCCGAAGCCGAGTTTGACCGGGCTTGGTGCTACTACCAATCCGGGCGCGAAACCAACGCCTACACCCTTCTGACCAATTTGGTCTCCCACTTCCCGGGCACCGGTCCCGCGGCCATGGCCCAGCTTTGGTTGGGAGACTTTTATTTGAATCAACGAGATTACGCGAGCGCCGAGCGATCCTACCAGTTTTTGACCCAAGCCACGAATTCCGTGAGTCCCGACTTGATTCGACAGGCCATGCTCATGGCTGCCAAAGCCGCGTTTTTTCGCCAGGGCTATCCCGACGCCCGCAAGTACCTCATGCCCCTCGTGGATGATCCCCGGATTGGCCCGGAAGCCTGGTTCATGCTCGGCGATATTGAAATCGAGGAATCTCGCGACGCGACCAATAAACTCGCGAAATTCGAGGAAGCGATCAATCGTTTCGCGCGCATCACCAACTTCTTCGCCTCCAGCCGGCTTGCCCCACTGGCCATGGGCAAAATTGCCAACTGCCACTTTCAACTGGCGGCCCAGAACACGAATCGTTACGAGATGGCCACCAATCAATATTTCCAACTGGTTCTGGCCCCAAACGCAGACGTGACCACACGCAGCCAGGCCGAGGTCGCGCTCGGGCAGGTCCTGGAACGTATGGCCGATCAACGGCCCAACCGCCTTGAGCTCCTCAACGCTGCCCTGGCCCATTACCTGAACGTCGTCTATCACAAGCGGCTTCGCTCAGGCGAAGATCCGGATCCCTACTGGGTCGGTCGCGCCGCCGTGGCCGCGGGCACGCTAGCCACCGAACGCCTCCAACGCTTCGACGAAGCTGAAACCCTTTATCGAACGATGTCGCGAACGCTTCCGGCCCTCGATTCTACCTGGACAAAGCGATTGGAAGCCCTCCGGCAATCGCGTCCGAAATAAAGCTTCGTGCTTTGCGTCACGGTGCCAAGGCTGTGCGAGGCCTCCCGAAATTGGCCAAAGGAAATCGCCGTATCCAACGCGGCCTCTCGATCGCGCTGCTCATCTCGCCGACGGCTTCGGTGTCCTTGCGCTCGCAGGGTCAGGCGTTTGACAAGGCCCTCGCCGATTGGTAGTTTCCTTCGTGACGCACATGTCCGATGTCGCTGATAAGACTCCCGTAGTCACCCTGACCGAAAACGCGGCCGAGCAGGTTAAATCCATGCTTTTGGACCCGGAAAATCAGGGAAAGACGCTACGTGTCTATGTCGAACGGGGCGGATGCTCCGGTATGCAGTATGGGTTGGTCTTCGATGAAGAGCGACCGGATGACGCGCGCGCCGAGTTCTTTGGCGTGGCGGTGCTGGTCGATCCTTTCAGCGCCGGTTATTTGTCAGGGTCTCAAGTCGACTTTGTGGACAGCCTGACGGGCGGCGGTTTCAAAGTCCACAATCCCCGGGCGCGCCAGTCGTGCGGTTGCGGCAAATCATTCGAGACCTAAGCGGCGTTCCCAGGCCGGTCGACGGAGGTTTCAATCGCAGATCTATCCGGTGCATTTTCCCGGGCGATACCTTCAGAGCAAGCGTCCGTTTCGCTCATCAGGGCTGCCAAACCTTCAATTTTGAAGCTTTAGAATCAAAAATTCAGGGGTATGAAAGAAACTTCTGGCTTGAATCCAGCAGCATTACCAGTAGCGTCCGGGCAATATGGCAAAAGCGCTATCCAAATCCCAAATCGCAGCAACCATCGCCGAACAAGTCGGTCTGAGCAAAAAACAGGCCGTCCAAACTCTGGAAGCTTTGGTTGAACTCGCCTACAAAAACGCGAAGAACTCCTTCACCATCCCTGGCTTGGGCAAGCTCGTTCTCGTCAATCGCAAAGCTCGAATGGGCCGAAATCCAGCCACCGGGGCAGCAATTAAGATCCCTGCTAAACGCGTCGTAAAATTCCGCGTGGCCAAGGCCGCCAAAGACGCAATCTTGGGCAAGAAGTAATCTCCGTTTCCAATTAGGTGACAAAAGGCAGGACTCAAATCCTGCCTTTTTTGTTTAAGCGCAAGCGGTTTGAAAAACTCCGCGGCAAAGCTCACCCCCGTAAACGTCACCTCCCAAGAACGGCAGTTTACGCCGCGTATTTCTGCGCTAAATTAGCGGTGCTAGCTCGGTTCGCCGCGGTCAATCGTGCCGGGCTTAGCAGCTTATGGCGCAGATTCCAGTTCTACGCGAATCAGGCGACGGCACCGGGCGCCAACCCATTCTTCAGCTCAAAGAGCTTGAGCCGGACTGGCAGCGCTACAATTCCTGGCGAGCCAGTCTGGTGGAGTCTTACGCGAACTGGCTCAAGCGTTGGAAACGCTTGGGACTCGACAAGCCTCCCTCGTGATCGGCGCTCTGTTTTGATCGCCCGTCCTCTCGTCGTCCTGAGCGATCCTCCGGGTGTCCTGGGTTCAATTCTTTGCCGCGGTCGGTCTGGGTCCGCCACCGTTTGCTTCGCATCTCGCTTGGAATCTGAAGGTCCCTGTGGTTTGATTTCGAGAGGCGAGCTTGTCGCGCCTCCATGTCGTTCGCTCGATGGGCTCGCCGCAGCCTTCAGGAAATCGCCATGAAAAAGACGAAAGCGCAACCAAGTTTGCCAGGTCTTCTTCTCGTTGTGACCGGCATGCTTCTCCTGTCGATCGTGTTGCTCAACTTGGGCAACACCACCCCGAATACTCCAGGCCCGGGGCGCGGGACCCTCGGTTTGGCCGGGGTCGGTCTGGCGGCGCTGGTGACGGGCGCCGTGCTCAGCGCCCGCAAGTAGTTTTTAAGAATGGGGACAGCGCGCCGGGCGGATTCCCCGATGCGCGCGGAGGCACGCAACGCGAAGTCGCGCGCACGGCGCTATTCGCTGCAAAAGAGGGCTTGCAATCAGGTGAAATCTCCGTAGTGTGATCACGCTAATTGCGGAAGCGAGCGTAGCTCAGCCTGGTAGAGCATCACGTTGCCAACGTGAGTGTCGAGGGTTCGAATCCCTTCGCTCGCTCCATCTTCTCTATCAACCACTTACAAAACGGCACTGGCTCACGCATAACGGTAGCGCATAACAACACCAAGATTGTCCAAGGCATTCCAAGGTTGGGCATTTTGTTCTTCGACGACCACGTTTACTTCCTCCTCCTAAGCCTGGGATGGCACAAGAACGAGCCGATTACTTTTTTCTTAAGCTCGCCAAGTATCCCGCCACGCTGCTTTCCGGAATCCGAACGGTCACCGGATCAAGCTTGAGCTGGCTAAGCTTGCCTCGGCGGATGAGGTCTTGGACGAAAGGCTCGTCCACGCTCAAGAGGCTGGCCACGGCGGCGGTGGTGAGCAGCTTCTCGACGGCGCTCCTGGTGATCTTGCTTTCAAGGTGCTTCTCCATTACCTCCACCAGGTGGCCACGGCCTCTTCTCTTCGCCAGCTCAAGCGGGCTCTCGTTGCCCGCATCCTGAACGTCAGGATCTGCGCCGTAGGTGAGCAGCAGCTTTACGAGTTTAGCCGAGCCGCAGCCAACGGCTTCGTGCAAAGGGGTATCGCCGCCGTAAACGTATTCGCGCCCGTGGCGGACTGGGGTCTGCGCGTTCGGATCGGCTCCGGCGGCGAGTAGCATCTCCACGATCTCGGTTCGGTCGGTTTCGATCGCCAGGATGAGCGGGAATCGGGAGGAGTCCTCATCAGGAGCGTTCAGGTCTGCGCCCTGTTGGATCATTTTCCGGACGGTAGGGACATGGCCGCACTTCACCGCCTCGCAAAGCGATACTCTCGCGCCCGCGTCGATCAGCATCCGGGCAACCTCATCTTGGCCGTCGTCCAGGGCGGCGCGAGCCGCCTCGCAGTTTGCCTTTGCCCCATGCGCGATGAGCAGCGATGCGATCTCCAGGTCGCCAGCATTTGCCGCAACGGTTAGTGGTCGCCAGTTCCAGGCCCCGCGAACGTTCACGTCAGCACCGGCTTTAATGATCTTCTTGATGATCTGCTCGTCCGCGCCCGATCGGGCCGCGCAATGGAGGGCGGTGTCTTTGTCGGCCTGGGCTCGTTTGACATCAGCGCCCGCCTTCAAGAGGTAATGGGCAACGGCCCAGCGCCTGCGCTCCAGGGCGATACACAACGGCAGTTCTCCTCTGACGAGCCCGTTAACGTCCGCACCTGCCGCGACGTGCTTCTTGACCTTGCCAGCATCCCCGGCAAACACCGCAGCGTGGACGCAGATGTCTGCGGCTGGCTTTCCGCCCGCTTTGAGCAGCGCGTCTATCACGCTTTCGCATTCGTGGTGCCGCGCCACGTCGAGCGGCGTCTGCCATATCTCAGAAAGCACGTTGACCTCCATCTTGGCCTCGACACGCAGTCTCACGATCGCTGCGTTGGTGCCTTTCGCTGCAAAATGAAGGCCGGTCCAGTCGTGCTGGTAGCGTGTGTTTACATCGAAGCCGGTGGCGGTCATCGCTTTCAATGCTTCGAGATCGCCCTCCTTAATCGCCTGCCGAAACTTTTTGGTGTCGGCCATGAGCCGAGTATATCGTATGGCCGACTGCGCCGAAGGAAAAATTCCCCGGTCATCGCCGCTCGCTCGCCTGTTTGTGCGCGTGCGCGGCAATCTCCAAATTCCTCTTCCGTTTCAGGCATGGTCGTGGGAAGCTCGGCGGCATGAGTCCAGCGTCTGATGCCACTGGTGAGAGCCCCTTCCATCTGGAGCCCCAGAAGCCAGGTTTCGAGGCAATGGGACACGACAACGGTTTTCGTTTTTGGTGGGGTTCGGATTTGGCTGCGCTCCTTGGCTACGATGGGCTTCATTCCTTCCGCAAGGCCATCGAGCGAGCAATGGTGACTCTAACGAGCCTCAACGTCCCGATCTTCGAGAATATCATTCAGGAACAGCGGGTGGTCGGCGGAAAGACGGTTACTGATTACAGACTGTCTCGTTTTGCCTGTTATCTGGCGGCAATGAACGGCGATCCCAAAAAGCCACAGGTAGCAAAAGCTCAAGCTTACTTTGTGACCTGGGCCGAAGCGTGTCGCCTGAGCCTTGAGCAGGCTGACGGTGTCGAGCGGGTGGGCATCAGGGCTGAGCTTTCTGAACACGAGCGTTCTCTGAGCGGCGCAGCGTATCAGGCCGGAGTAACGCAATACGGACTATTCCAGAACGCTGGCTATCGCGGGCTTTACAACCTGGATCTCTACCAGATTCGGCGGCTCAAAGGAGTGCCCGATGGACGTTCACCCCTGGATTTCATGGGCAAGACAGAGCTAGCGGCTAATCTGTTCCGCGTAACACAGACCGAGGAAAAGATCCGTGCCGAAAAAATCCAGGGTCAGCAGGCTTTGGAGCACACGGCGCACGAAGTTGGTCGCAAGGTCCGTCGCACGATGATCGACATCAGTGGGCGCAAGCCGGAGGATCTGCCACCCGCCGAGGACATTAAACAAGTCCATAAAAAGCTTAAAACCTCCCACCGCGAGATCCGCAAATTGGATAAGCCAGGTGGCACGCCCAAACAGCTGCCTCCAACACCATAATCATCGAATCGGTCCCGACAGCGTCGCACGGCGGCAATCGCAACGCCCTGCTTTGCCCGTGACTGGTTTGCGGAAATACTGCTGTTGAATGTCCGCTCGGTAAGAAGCGACCCGGTCGAATCTCTCGGCGTCCGTGACGGTCTTGAGTTTGGCTTTCTTGCGCTCCGCGCTGACCTCCCTCCCAGCTTTTTCCTGTGAATCCAAGCGCCGTTGTGTCTAACAATGGACCTCGGATGCGCTTGAACGACAACAGGCTCGCACGGCTGCGACGAAGCCTAGAGCTGGCGCTGAACCAGGAGTGGCCTCAACTCTCAGCCACTCAGAGCCGCCTGAGAAAGATCGCGTCGAAGCCGATCCCTATCTTTGTTTGTGAGCCGGAGATCCCCGGCATGAGCGCGGTAGCCACGGTGGCAACGGATGGGGGCGAGAACCGGCTCAGCCTGGAACCGATTGAAGTCCAAATCATCCGCGTCGCCGACAGCTTGGGAGAAATCTACTTCGAGGACTTCGTCACTAAGTCTCCCACTCCAGAAGCGCGTTGCTGAAAATGATAAATTGCTGAGCATGAACAACCACTCTGAGATAACAAGAAAGCAGCTGGACGCCTGTCCCACTCTTTCGGAAGCCGAGCGGGCCTCGTGCCTAGCGCTTTCATCACGGCTCGACGACTATGAGCGTCGCAGGCCGGAAATGTCCAGAGCTGCGAAGCTCCTCGCAATCTCGGATATTCAGTCGAGCGCTACGCTCCTTCGGAATTTGAAGAAGAGCCAGCCAGCAATGGTAAAGCTCATGGAGGATTTTATCGCTTATCTGGACCACAGGATAGACAACGTGAGAAAGGACTACGAGTAGCTCAGGAAACCTGCGTGCTTGGCAACGAGGAGCAATGGTCTGGACCGGCTAAAGGCAACTGTTTTAGCACCGTCCGGAAGCCAGAATCTTTCGACGGGTCAGCCCATTTCCAGCAACCGCTTCGCTTTATCACGAATTTTCGCAAGCTGCTTAGAGATCGGACTGTGGTTTGCGTAACCAAGCGCTTCCGCTATCTCGGCCAACCTAGTCGCCCCGTTTCGGAGACAGACCACGATTCGACGCTCCTTCACGTCAAGAAGGCTGATGAAATCCTCCCAAAGCAGATTCTCATGCACTTCGGATTGAGGTCCGTGGACCGGAATCGTCTCGTCCAGCTCAACAAAGGTCACCTTGGCCTTGCTACGTTTTGAATAGAGTTTCCGCTCAAAATCCTCGCGCTCAAAGGACCAACGTTCCGAGAAGTCATCCTTGATCCTGTGCGAGCGCACCGCGTCAACAATCGCTCGCAAGTCGCCATGTGCATCGGCGACTTCAACCATTTCATGGGTTGCCTCGTGGGCTTCGTATTCGCCCATCCAGAGCGGCCCGCCCCGAAGAGGAGTCTGGAGGGTGACCCCTGGCGGCATCTGATCCTTCTGCGCGAGGTAGTCCGCTCGCTCAGAGTCGCTCTCGATCTCGGTGCGCCGGAACCCCCGCATCCGAGTTTGCGCCACGATGTAACTGTAGGGCAGCCAATAGTCGAGGTTGTGGGAAAGCATTCGGATCGGATCGCTGCTGGAAAAACAAGTCGGGGCACCACGCGCCCCCAATAACGGCCAAAGATGATACGTGATTGCCTCTTCCAGGCGGCTGTCAAAATCCGCCGGGAGAACATGCTCCAGCAAGTGGTCCTGACGCATGTGGGGCCAGATTCCCCGACGAAGCGGCGGCAAGCCGAAACGCTCAAGAGTCCCTCGCGGAAGGAGATGATAAAGCGGCGCGTAAGCATCATAGCTGTGAGCTGCCACTCGACTTACCAGGCGAACATCGGCCTTTCTTTCGGCAACCCAGCGAAGTTGATCGGGGCCTTTAAAATGCAGCACCGCCGGTCGCCACGCGCCCGCCTCCCAAGTGTTGTTCCAGTCGGAGATGAAAATCTCGTAACGATAGCGTTCATCGCCCAAAAGACCACAGTCCTCGGCTGTGGGAACATACACGTATTCTGGAACGGGGCGCGGCTCATTGGGAATAGGCAGGAAGCGGTAGAAGAAACGGGGTGAGATTGATGCCAGTTCGGGAAACTCGTCAACGGACATCTCCTCTGAGCGGGTCGCAAGACAGTGCTCTCTTGCGAGTTCACGCAGGTCGATGGTCTCATCGTTCTCTGACACGGCTGTTTCCTGAGGCATAGTATTCATACGTCTCCAATACGGCAATCAACGGCAAAAATGTTCCAACCATCAACACGGCTCCAGCATGATGCCCGGAGCGCCCACCGACACTCTGCGTGTCCAGGATTTCACGGTATCGCTGCACTGACCCGTTCGCCGGAACGTTAGAATTAGCGCGTCGTTCCCGGTTTGACCGCAGCACATCCGTCGTGATGCCGCAAACCACAGCGGTCCCGATCCGCGAAACAGGGGGAGAGTTCGATATGCAAGACACGGTATCAGCCTAAAAAATGGTATGAACGAAAATGCCGAAGATCCGTAGTTTTTGACGCCAGCGGCGCAAGCCCCCTTCGCCCAATCTCTTGCGCCGTAAACGACCGTTTTGACGTGAACATCACCCCAGGTGCTGTCGCCGCTTCGCACTCTGACCGCTCTCCGAGACCGTGCAGCTGATCTCTGACCCGGACGGCTGCAACTCGGCGGGTAATTCCAGAGCGGCAACCCAACGCCGCCGGTGTCTCATCACCCTCCGCTGGCGGATCAGTTCCATCATGGCCGAAAGCGCTTCCCTCGTGGCTCTACGGACCAGGCACCTGGCCTCTGGACGACTTTCCGCGACCACGGCGTCGATGACATGCCAGAGCAAATGCTTGCCACGCCAGTTCTTGCGCAAGAATCCGAGAATCGCTCCCGTCCAATCCTCATCCGCCGCTAAGTCCTCCCAGTCTCGCTCCGGTTCAGCCCGCCTTGCCATGTTGCCTGGTTTGGGCACGGGCGGCACGTAGGGTCGCCAAGTTGACGCTGGTTGAACAAGTATTGCAACACTCATGCCCTATCTACTCGACCGCGAACCGTAAACGTCTTGAAGAGCGGCAACGACGGCATTGACGACGCGCCACAGCAGGTGCCTGCCTCGCCAGTGTGCCTTGAGGTAGCCAAGGATTGCCTCGCTCCATCGCTGGTCGGTAGCAAGATCCGCCCTGTCAGTATCCGGCTCTTGCCAGGGCCTGGGCTGGAGTGTTGGCCTGGGCACGGGCGGCAAATAGGGCTTCCAGGTTGCGGGCGGCGGGATCAAAACGCCAATACTCATTTCCTTTATCTATCAACACGACGCTGCGTAAACAGGGATCAGCCGGTGACGGACAAAGGCATCAACCATGACCGGCCTTTCCGATGCAGGAGACAACTGGTGCTCCAGCAACGTTTGAACTCCGCAACCATGAGCGGCATATTCGTTTTGAGTCGAGCTATGGCGTTCCGGCATGAGTATTCTCAGAATCTACGCAGATGAGGCGGGCACAATGCCCCTCAACGACAGCGACGAGACTTTCATCGCCGCAACCGTGTCCATCATCGGGGCGCATCCCCAAATCCAGTCGATCGAAGGGCGAGCCCAATGGCTTTGCGATCGGTTGGAGGAGTTCAAGGCTCGCCCCCAATGCAGCTTCATCAGGCCGTCTCCCGGTTACGGTCAAGCCGTCTCCAAAAAGTTCGGCGAAATGGATTTGATGGCGCGAACAACTCGGTTACTGACCGGCGCAAACTCCGAGTATTTGCCTATGGAAGGAATACCATTCCGCAACACGATTTGGTCGCTGTGCGCTCACGATGCCGCTCAAGGCTCCCTCCTCCGTGCTGTCATTGAACAGCCAATCACCGGTGTAGAACTCTATCTCGACCAAAAAACGATGGCTCGTCAGACGCGAAAACTCTTCCGAGATCAGATTAGCCGTATGCCGGGGATGCTCACGGGCAGCATCAAGGCGATAACCAACCTGAACCCTGAACGAGCCAGTTCGATTCTCAAGAACGTTGGCTTC
>JBGAIN010000334.1:0-2728 GCA_044225505.1 Limisphaerales bacterium | reverse complement strand
CACGAGTTTCCCCACGCTTGGTACGGGATCAAGGGTTATTTTCGCTGGTTGGAATCGCGCGCTTACAAAATGCACGTGCGCGTGTTGCTCTCCCGCTATCGGACCTACCAACCCTGCCGAGACTGTTCGGGGCGCCGGTTTCAGCCGGACTCGCTTTTGTTCAAGGTCTCTGTCGCCGGTGCTTTCATGACGCTGGCCGATTTCTACGGTTTATCGATCCGCCAAGCCCTGGAATTTGTCCAAGGGTGGTTTACCCAGCAAACGAAACGCGGCGGTTCCGATCCACTCCGACTGGCCCTCGAAGAAGTGCGATCTCGATTGCAGTACTTGGAGGAAGCGGGACTTGGCTACTTGACCCTGGACCGGCCCACACGCTCTCTGTCCGGCGGTGAAACGGAGCGCGTTAACCTTACGACTTGCCTGGGGTCGCGCCTGGTTAACACGCTGTTCGTCCTTGATGAACCGACTGTGGGATTACACCCGCGAGACACTCGGCGGCTCATTCGCATCCTGGAGCGTTTGCGCGACTCTGGCAACACCGTGGTGGTGGTGGAACACGAATCCAGTGTCATGAACGCCGCCGACCAACTCATCGACCTCGGACCTGGACACGGCGAAGCGGGCGGTTCCTTGGTCTTCCAGGGAACTCACCGCGAAATTCTGAAATGTCCCCAATCGATCACCGGCCAATATCTTAGCGGGACGCGTCGGATTGAGATTCCCGCGCGTCGGCCCGTTCGCAAACCGGTCCAGGACAGAAATTCTACGTCGGAGTGGCTCTGTCCAACTCTAAAAGTGATCGGGGCGACCTGCCATAACTTGCGCGGCCTCAGCGTGGAAATACCCTTGGAGCGATTTGTTTGCATTACCGGCGTCAGTGGTTCGGGGAAGACGACGCTTGTGCGCGATGTGGTCTTGCCCGCGTTAAACCGGTCCTTCTTGAATACGGTCGCCGGGGAACCCGAAAGTGGCGCGGAATTGGAGGATTCGGATGAGGACGACGCAGAGGCAGGCGACGGTACCAGCTCACAGACGGTGCGGGGGGCCGAAGCTCTCGGCCGCGTCATTCTAGTCGACCAATCTGCGCTCGGCAAAACGCCCCGGTCCAACCCGGCGGTTTACATCGGCGCGTTCGACCACATCCGTGAGCTCTTCGCGGAATCGGATACGGCCCGGAAGCAGGGCCTGGGTGCCAGCGCATTCAGTTTCAATTCAGCACAGGGCCAATGCGACCTCTGTCGCGGAGCTGGGTTTGAGAAGATCGAGATGCAATTCCTGAGCGACATTTTCGTGAAGTGTTCGGCTTGCCAGGGACGGCGATACCGAGAACACATCCTCAATGTGCGCTTGCCCCTGCAGGATAGCGAGGGCCCTCAGGCGGCAGTTCCTCCACCCGGTCTGGGTCAAAAGAAGAAAACCGCGCCGCGAGAGAGCGGGCTCAGCATTGCGGATTTACTGGAGAGAACAGTCGATGAGAGCATCGAGTTTTTGCGCGGCTATTCAGGATCGCGCGCGGCCCAGCGCGCCGCGGATCGGTTGCGCTGGCTCCAGGATGTCGGCTTGGGCTATCTCCGCTTGGGCCAGCCCATCAACACGCTGTCCGGGGGCGAGAGTCAAAGACTCAAGCTCGTCAGTCATCTTGCGGAGTTCGCGGCCGCGCAAGCGAAGATCGTCAAACCGACGTTGTTCCTCTTTGACGAACCGACCACGGGACTGCACTTCGAAGACGTGCGTGTATTGGTCTCCGTTTTTCAGCGCCTGGTTGCCCAGGGGCATTCCGTGGTCGCGGTCGAACACAATCTGGACCTGCTCAAATGTGCGGACTGGTTGATCGATCTTGGTCCGGACAGTGGGGACGAGGGGGGGCACCTCGTCGTTGAAGGAACTCCTGAAACGGTCGCCGAATGTGACCTCAGTCACACCGGGCAAAGTCTACGGTCAATCGGTGTTGGCAGCCGGAAGAACTCTTAGAGCGGCTACCGCAAATCGCCTTAGGCAACGCAGCTCGCATTGGCGACTTCTGGCATCCCCCGGGTCGGTTGCTTGCGGGGTATCGGCGTTTGCTCCACCTGCCATCTCTGGGACTGGAGAAATCGGCTGCAGCCATACGGCCAAATCTCAACGAGCAACCATTCGAGCAATTGCGCGGTCGTCGAGCGTTCGGAAGCGGGATAGGCAATCAGCATTTCACCCTCGCGCGTTGTATTCAACACAGAGGCGATCTCCCACGCGAAATCGAGCCGTGCGTTGACGAAGAATCGTTCGAGAGGCGTCATCTCGGGCCACTCCAGGGTTTGCGCAAAGCTGATGATCACCGCGTCGACGTTGGGCTTTGTTCGCAAATAGGAAGCCAGCAGCGCACTATGCTGGGTCTCAAACGCGTTTTCCGGCAGGAAATCTGGGACTGTCGAAGTATCAAGCAACTTACGTTCTTGAAAAATCAGCTCCTTAATATTAGCCCAAGACATAGCCCTAGACTATTCATCTGGCGCCCCGATACAATCAGGGCGCTTCGGAAACGCACTTAGTGGAAGTTCCTAGTGTGGTGACCGCTAAGTCCTTGCACTTTCGCGGCGAGGGTTTTTGCGCCCCCGCAAGGCGCGAGCGAGGCGCAGACCCGTCCTGACAGGTCGGGATAACGAGCGAGGAACGCGGCGGGCGCGCGAAAGAACCGCCGCCCAAAGGGTTGCGCTGGAAAAGAGTCCTGGCTTCGTTGCTCCTCGGTCAG
>JBGAIN010000147.1:0-22057 GCA_044225505.1 Limisphaerales bacterium | reverse complement strand
TGCGCGCGCAGAGGTTTTGAATGGGGCCTTGCCAGCGACGCATGAGTTGCGCGAAAGCCTGCGCGTCCCCCGTTGCTTGAACGCGCCCCATCGCTTGCTCGTCCGTCCAGGTGAAGAGCGATCGCACCGATGCCAAGAGGGAGGGAGTAGCCTCGCGGTTCTTCATTGGCTAAACCCCATCCGTGATTGGATTTCACTCATCGGTTTCACCTGGACATTCACTTCAACCGTTGAACGCCCCAGCTGGCCATTTGGTTCGGTCCGATTTCTTTTCAGTTGAAAGCCCCTCCGCCGCTTGCCACATTTCACGCTATGCAATCCGTCTTTACCGGACCGGTCTATGTGGTGCGCGATAATATCGATACCGATCAGATTATTCCGGCACAATACTTGACCTTGGTGCCAACGATCCCGGATGAATACGAGAAACTGGGCAGCTATGCGCTGTGCGGACTTCCAGATGCGCTCTATCCGACTCGTTTCGTGAAGGAAGGGCTCCTGGATACCGACTTTCCGATCGTCGTGGCAGGGAAGAACTTCGGCTGCGGCAGCTCGCGCGAACACGCCCCTATCGCGATGGGCTCTGCTGGCTCTAAACTCGTTCTCGCGGAAAGCTTTGCGCGTATTTTCTTCCGTAACTGTGTCGCCACCGGTGAACTTTATCCCTGTGAATGCGTCGATCGCCTGTGCGATGTGTTAAAGACGGGCGATGTGGTGACGGTTGACCTCGATGCCAGCAGCGTCAAGGTGCACAACACGGGCAAGACGTATCAGTTCAAACCGCTGGGCGATGTGCGTCCGGTTGTCGATGCCGGCGGGCTTTTCAACTACGCCCGCAAAGCCGGAATGATTCCGGCCCAAGCTTAAACCACGGATTGTTCTTCCGGAAAAGCGGTGGAGGTCCACCGCAGTCCAAAACCGCACGGAGCGCAGGGGCTTACTCCTTGCACGGCAGTGTCTTGGAGAGCGCCGCCTGGTGGCGCTATGACTTCTTCGGACGCCGTTCTCCACGGCGTCCGTTCACGGTACCAAGTGCTCTGTCCGGTGTGACTTACACTTTCCCCATTTTCTTCAACGCCTCGAAATTCCGTTTCACAGCATCGAGCGGGTCTTTGCTGGTCTCGTGTTCGACCACATACCACTGCGTCTTGCCTTTCCCTTCGCAGAAGGCGAAAACCTCTTTCCAATGGACCTGATCCTCGCCAATGACCGCTTCAGGGCCGCCTCCGGAAGCCTTGATGTGAATGGATCGCGCACGGCCCGGATACTTCTTTAAAACGGCGACTGGATCTGCGCCGCCATCCCGGCAGTTGCTCGTGTCGAGTTGCATGATCACTTCTGGCTTGGTCGTTCCAAAGAACAGGTCCCAGGCTGATTTCCCCTCAAATTGATGAAAGTCGTGGGCGTGGGCGTGGTATCCCACGAACATGTGCTCCGCTTTGACTTTCGCCGCGACTTCGTTAAACAGCTTCGCTTTGTCCAGCCATTCCTGTTTCGACTTTCCTTCCATCCAAGGGACGATGAGGAAGTTGTTGCCTATAGTGCGGTTGAACTCGATGGTTTCTTTCAATTTATCCCCCAAGATGGATTCGTAGGGGGTGTGGGTTCCGCATGCCACCAAGCCATTATCATCCAGCATTTTACGAAGCTCTTGCGCCGTCCGACCATGGTATCCGGCGAATTCCACACCTTTATACCCAATCTTCGACACTTGACTCAGCATGCCAGGGAGATCGGTTTTGCACTGGTCTCGGAGCGAGTAGAGCTGAAGCCCGACCGGGATCTTGTGGGCTTTTGCCGCTTGGGTGGGGCTGAGCGCGGGCAACAGTAATCCTGCGGCGACAGCGGAGCTTTGTAGGATGAAGCTTCGCCGAGAGAGTGAGGAGGATGGAGGGTAAGAGAATACGGATCCGTGGGTTTGCATAGTTTAGATGATCTTAAGGAGTTCAGACGGAAGTGGTCAACGGAATGTTCAAAGGGTCTCGCCGGAGTTGATTCGCTTTTAATTCGGATTTAACACGGAAAGAACAGGTATATAACACGGATAAAACCCGAGCTATATCCGTGTTATCTCCGTGTTATATAGCAATGAAGAGCGCAAGGTCTCTGCGGATACGCGCTCCCGACGGGCGCGTTTCCAGAAAAAAGGTGGAGGATAGACTTGCTTTGTCGCGACACCAGAACTCAGTGGGTGGATCTGATTCTTGGCGTTGCTGCTGTTTGATTCTCGATTCGGAAATGATCGGAGCGCGGAGTTTATTCCGCAGAAAGCCTCGGTTGGCGGACTGCGCCTGGAATAATCCTCAGCCTGCCCTCCGCGCGCCCGTTCCTGCGGACTCGAAGTCCGCGCGCCCATGAAGTCGCGGACATTCGGCAGCAGCCGACATTACGGTAGAGTGGCAAGAGCGCCGTGGTTTAGTCCTTGCCCAGCAGTGGCTTGTACTGTGTAAGATTGCTTATACGTTGTTTTTTTGCGTCTCTGGAAGCTTCGCAGTATGATTGGGTGACACCATGTTCACGTTCTATCCGTTCTCCGTTCTGCGCGCCTATGCTTTTGCGTTTCCAGGGGTTACGATTTGCCTGCTAACGGTGCCGCTCGCTGCAGCGGCGCCGGTGTTTCAAAGCCCGCGAGGCCCCATTGAGACGCTCGGACCATCCAGTCGAAAAACTGGGCTGGTAATCTCCGAGTTGATGGTCAAACCGGCCGACCGGGCGGACGGTAAAAGCCTGGAATTCATCGAGCTCCACAACTCCACACCGTTCCAGGTCGATCTCAGCAATTATCAGTTAGCGGGAGACGCGGAGTTTACCTTCGCACCCGGAACGACTTTGCCCGCAGGCGGTTTCCTGGTCGTTGGAAAAGCCCCGCACGACATCCTGGCACTTTCCACCGCAACCAACGTGGTTGGGCCTTATCGGGGATCATTGAAAACGTCCGGCACCGTCCGGTTGCTCAGCGAGCGCGGAGCAATTCTTTTGGAGATCAATTACTCGAATAATCCGCCGTGGCCAGCGGGTGCGGACGGAACGGGGCACTCCTTGGTTTTGGCGCGTCCGTCCTACGGCGAAGGAGAGGCACGAGCTTGGGAACTAGGTGACGAGGTGGGGGGATCGCCCGGGCGGGCGGAGGTGGCTCACGCGACTCCATTACGTTCCGTCCTGATCAACGAGATTCTAGCCCGGACGGATCCGCCGTTGGAAGATTTCATCGAGCTCTACAACCATTCGAATGAGACCGTGGACATTTCTGGATGCAGCCTAAGTGATGATCCACAGGTGGACCGTTTTGTTATTCCACCGGGATCCACGCTCGCCCCCCGAGGATTTCGCGCTTTCTTCCAAACCGAACTCGGTTTCGGTTTGGATGGAACAGGGGAGACGATTTACTTGAAAAACCCGGCGCGAACCCAGGTGCTCGACGCGGTGCGGTTCCGAGCGCAAGCGTCGAACGTATCGACGGGGCGGTCTCCTGAGGGTGGAGAGGAGTGGTATCCAATGCAGGCGCCAACGCCCCACCTGGGGAACGGCGCTATTCGAATCAGCGACGTGGTCATCAACGAGATTTTGTATGCACCCGTTTCAGGCAATGACCGCGAACAGTTTGTGGAGGTTTACAACGCCGCGGTCGCTTCCGTGGATCTGACCGGTTGGCGTTTCACAGCCGGAATCGACTTCATTTTTCCGCCCGGTCTCACCGGATCGAATACCTTCGGACCTTTCGGAGGCCGCCTATCGCGCGGGGGGGAACGCTTGGCCTTGGCTCGTCCGAACGTGAGCGTCACCACTGACCGTTCCGGCGTCACTGTGACCAATGTGGCGGATGTGGTGGTTGATGAAGTCTCGTGGCGCGGAGGAGGACGCTGGGGGCAATGGGCGCACGGCGGAGGGAGTAGCCTGGAGTTGATCGATTCGTTGGCCAACCATCGGTTGGCGGGCAATTGGGCGGACAGCGACGAAACCGCCCGAGCGCCCTGGACGACGATCGAGGCGACGGCGGTGCTCGATTATGGCGAAGGCTATAACAATGGCCCCATCCTGAACGTCGAGGTTATGCTGCTGGGGGAAGGCGAATGCCTTTTGGATGATGTCGAGGTCTTTGAAACTCCAGCGGGCGCCAATCTCGTGCCCAACCCAGACTTTGAAAGCGGTTTGGATGGCTGGGTGGTCATGGGCAATCACGTTCGGTCCAGCCTCGAAACCCAGGGAGGATACGCGAGCGGGCAATCACTCCACATTCGGGCCAGTTCCCGCGGAGATACCGGTGCCAATCGGATTCGCGCTGAACTTTCGACTAGTCCCACCCCTGGCCAGACCGTGACGATTCGGGCCAAAGCGCGATGGCTGGCTGGCTGGCCCGAGCTGCTCTTGCGACTGCACGGAAATTACATGGAAGCAACCGGGGTACTGCCGCTGGCCGCGAGCCCTGGTACCCCTGGCGCGCGTAACAGCCGCGCGAAAGCCAACGCGCCTCCTGCGTTTCGGGGGGTGACGCCTTATCCGGCCGTGCCAGCGGCAGGGGAAGCCGTTGTCGTTACGGCGGGAGTGGAGGACTCAGACGGCGTCCATGCAGTGACGCTGCAATATCGAATTGACCCTGGAGACCGATGTGACATCGTTGAAGATGGTGGACGATGGTTCGGGCCCGGATGCGGTCGCGGGCGACGGAATATTTAGCGGCGAAATTCCCGGGCAACCTGCAGGAACTCTGGTGGCCTTTTTTCTTCGGGCGGAAGATGCGTTTGGGGAAAGCGCCAATTTTCCCAAGGACGCACCAGGGCGGGAGTGCCTGGTGCGGTTTGGCGATCCGCAGCCGAACACCCGGTTTGGGATTTACCGTCAATGGTTCACGAAGGCGGCAATCGACACTTGGGCGGGACGTCCGGCGTTAAGCAACGAACGATTGGACGGGACCTTCGTCTATGGAAACTCTCGTGTGATCTATAACTTCGGATCCCGCTACGCTGGGAGCCCTTATCACCAGCGGTTCGCTTCACCTTTGAATGACGGTCACTACTCGATCGAGTTTCCTCTCGATGACCTTTTGTTGGGCACGGACAATTTTAACAAGGTGCATGCGCCGGGAAATGGTCCGTTCGACGATGCCACCATCCAACGCGAACAAACTTGTTTCTGGTTTGTGCGGCAGTTGGGATTGCCCTGGCTCTACCGGCGTTATGTGGCGATGTATATCAATGGTCAGCGCCGGGGCACGTTAATGGAAGATACCCAAACGCCGGGAAACGACGTCATCGAAGAGTATTTTCCAGAGGATCCGGACGGTTATCTATTCAAGCTGCAACCGTGGTTTGAGTTTGGAAACAGCACGGGACGTTCACTGCCTTTTAGCAACAACGCGTGGTGCAGCTTGAATCGGTTCCTCACAACCGGCGGCGTACATAAATTGGCCCGTTACCGCTGGAATTATCTAGGGCGCGCCGTGCAATCGACCGCCAACGATTACCGTCCCGTCTTCGAGTTGGTCGACGCCGCCAACGCAGTCGGGGCCGAGGCCCAAGCGGCCGCCTTCGAGCAGGTGGCGGACGCGGAACAATGGATGCGCACTTTTGCGGTCGAACATGCCGTGGGAAACTGGGATTCCTTCGGCGCGCAAAACGAACAGAACATGTACGGCTACAAACCGGACTTGGGGAAATGGAACCTTTTCGTTTGGGACTATAACATTGTCCTCGGGAACAGCGGTTCCTGGGGCCCAGGGCAAAACCTTTTCGCCGTGAATAGCGGGGATGGTCCAATGCAGCGGCTTTTGGCCAATCCACCTTTCCGTCGCGCGATGTGGCGAGCGTATAAGGAACTTTGCCTCGGACCGATGCAGGCCGAGAACGTGAACCCGATGATGGATGAGAAATTCGCCGTGTTTCGCGACGAAGGTCTCAACGTCAGTTCTCCTGCGGGTGTGCAGGCGTGGATTGCCAGTGCGCGAGAAAGCATCCTGAGCCAGCTCGAGAGAGTCGACGCACCGTCGTTCACGGTTACGACCCCTGGCAGCTTCACCATAGACGCCAGTCCTGCAACGCTTACTGGCGAAGCGCCGGTGGAAGTGAAGTCGATTCGAGTGAACAACGTGGAATATCCCGTGACGTGGAGCACGGTCACCACTTGGAAGGTGCAAGTGCCGGTTCGCGAGCCGTCCAATGTGCTCCAGGTTCAGGGTTATGATCTGCGCGGCAATTCGATTACCACCGCGGTAGCGACCGTGACGGTGCAGTATACCGGGCCACTTAACAGCGGGTTGACCGTGGCTATCCGTGCAACGTCAGAAGTGAGCGGCGCGCGGCGCTGGCAGCTGGAATGGCCGTCGGAACCCGGACAACGGTACCAAGTCGAGCTCAAGACGGATCTCCAGCAACGCGACTGGACAAAAGTCGGCGAGGATTTAACAGCCACGGACCTATTGACGTCGATCGATCTGGATCTCGCGGCCGACGCGCGCCGCTTTTATCGTGTCGTCCGACTGCCTTGATTTGGCGGTGCGCGACCGTGATTTGGTGACTTTTTGTCACCACCCGATCTTCGGTTTGAGACGGTCGTTCCCAAACCGTGCGATCAATTGCCCGGTCCACCTCTCCGTCAGCAGGTATTTATCGCGCTGCAGAAGGCATAGCTGGGATGGTGCGACAGCGGGTTTCGAGGCACCTTAGTCATGCCGCCAGCGTCACAGAATCAGGAACGGTTGCTCCTGTTGTAATGAACAAATCGCTTGCCAGTCGCTCACTCAGCGGGTGGATGGCTGAATGCGTTCCGCACGCCCAGACGCGACCACGCCAAGATTTGTTAAGCGAGTGGAGCGCTGCTCCCTTTCGCCGCGGCGGGAATTGGTCAGGCGTTCGTTCCGGAAGTTAGGGAACGGACTCGCGGATCAGACCTGGGTAGCCGACGAGGCGAGTGCTTCAAAGCTGATTTCTGTTCCGCCTGTGGCCATCGTCGGCTACGGAGGGAAACCGTGTCATCGAAAGGGTCAGTGCCGCGAGGAATGCAATCTAGATGTTGACGCTTGAGGCGAGGCAGCGGCTGGTTCTTGGAATGGCGTGGAAACTGGGGGGGCAGTATCCTCAGCGGACGATATAAAGCGTTGCCGGTGGACGGGAGCGACACCAGAAACTTGAGAATGGCTTGTGATTGCAGGCCCTGGCCATGAATCGCCGCTTCCTGGATGATGGGCGCAGTTGCCTACGCTGCCGGCTGTGTCCGGGAGTGGCTCAAGCCATCGTGAGGCACTTTGGTTGAACATCGAACATGCGTATCGGCGGGAGTGACGCCTTCCCGCGGCGGAATAAATTCCGCGCACCTACAATAACATTCAAGAACTCAAAGCCCGGGATCGCCGTCGGGGTCATCGTTGGAGTCCGGGGTGAATATTGGCAGACCTGTGGAGAGGGGAAAGGCACCGGCGATGCCGTTAAAGGTGCGAGTGGGATATGAAAGAGCGATCTACCGCCGGAGAGCTGGAGTGGGCAGGAGGGGCATGGATGCGTGTCTACGAAAGATTTCGTTGACATCTACGAAGTGATTCGTAGAATGGGTCCGTATAACGCCTCACCTCGATATGCCAACTCATAAACTCCCACGTCCCACGGACTCTGAGCTCGCTATCCTCCGTGTGCTCTGGCGCCGAGGTCCGTGCACCGTCCGAGAGGTTCTCGACGAACTGGAACCGGGCACGGGCTACACCACCGCCCTGAAACTCATGCAGATCATGGCCGAGAAAGGGCTGGTCCGGCGTGATGAATCCTCGCGGAGTCATGTTTACCGGGCGACCGCGCCTGAAACCGTTACCCAACGGCAGCTTGTCGGAGACCTGCTCGAGCGAGCGTTTGGAGGCTCGGCGAGCAAACTGGTCTTGCATGCCTTGTCTTCGCGACAAGCGTCCCGGGATGAACTGGCGGAGATTCGGCGTTTGCTGGATGAATTGGAAAAGAGCAGGGGATAGCATTGTCGATTTCTCGACCCTACGCGACTTGACCGTCCTTCTTCATTATGAATCTCCTTTTTGACCCTTCGTTTGCTCTGCGAATCGGGTGGGCCCTGATTCACTTTGTCTGGCAAGCCACGCTCCTGGCCCTGCTGCTGAAGCTCGCGCTCGCGACGCTACACGGCCACTCGGCGCAGCTCCGCTACGTGCTCTGCTGCGGTTGCATGGCCATGTTCTTAATTGTACCAGTCGTAACGTTTCTCGCCTCGCCGATTGTCCCGCAGGTGGTGCCCGAATATGCCCGCGTGACGCTTCCAAGTGCGAACCCCTCAGTGCCCCGCTTCCATCGCGTTGATGAGCCAGTGGGCCTTTACCGTGCCTATGTGGGGCCGTCGAATCGGGATGGCGCTGTCCGAACTTGGATCGACAATCACATCCGGCTCGTTTTGTGGGGGTGGGGGCTTGGAGTTCTTGTCTTAACGCTTCGTCTCGGCCTGGGATGGCGACGCTTGCAGCGCTTGGTTCAAAAAGCCGTGCCGGTCGATGGAGCCTGGGCGGAGCGCTTGCAGACGCTGTCTCAGCGGCTCGGCCTGACTCAGACGGTGCGACTCCTGCAGTTGCAGGAGGGGACGCCCATGACTTTGGGTTGGTTGCGGCCGATTATTTTAGTCCCGATCAGTTGCCTGAGCGGCTTACCCGTCGCGCAGATCGATGCCATTCTTGGGCATGAACTCGCGCATATCCGCCGGCACGATTACCTGGTCAACCTCCTGCAGAGTTTGGCCGAGACGCTTTTATTTTACCACCCGCTCGTGTGGTGGGTGTCGGCGCAGATTCGACTGGAGCGGGAGCACTGTTGCGACGACGTGGCCGTGATGATGTGTGGCGACCCGTTGCTTTACGCCCGAGCTTTGGCCAATCTGGAATCGATGCGCGTCTCGGCGAGCCCGTGGTCGCTCGCATCCACGGACGGTCCCTTGTTGGAGCGCATCAGACGAGTCGTCGACCGTCCCCCTGCGACAGGCGTGGGCAACGGTTGGGCCGTGGCGCTGGCGCTCATTATGGGGCTATTAATTCCGTGGTGGCATGTCGTCGCCCAATCTCCGAATGAAACTGCTCCGGCGTTAGTCCAATCTCCTGCCGCTATCCCCAAAATCGCCAACGAAACGAACCGGGCTGAACTTTCACGCTCGAAAATGCCGCAGGTGATGGTCGAGATGACGCTCCTGGAGATCACGGCCACGGCGCTCCAAACTACCGGCCTGGACGCGCGGTTGCGGCAGTTTCGCGATGGCTCTCCTGTGTGGATTACCAACCGTAGCGGAATCGTCCAGGGCCCATCGAACCTCGGAGCAGGCGCCAGCCTGTTTGACAATCCGGCCCTCCGCGGTATCGAACTTGTCTCGCGAGGTGGCTTCGGACTGCTGACAGAACCGGAGTTTGCCGACCTGCGACAACGTTTTGAAAAGCAGCCTGAATGCGTGGTAATGGCCGCTCCGAGGATCATCACGCTGAACGGGCGTCAAGCTCGAGTGCAGATCGTGGACGTGCGCAACATCGTGAGCGGATTAGTGGCTGGAGAAACGAACACGTTTACCACCAGTGCCATTCCCTTTGGTTCGTCGGTGGATCTGCTTCCGGTCGTGCGCGACGATGGAGAGCGTGTTGAGATGACGATCATTCCTGAACTGACAGCTTTTCTTGGCTATCATGACCCTGGACCACTCTACCTTCAGAGTGTCGATGGCAAAGATCCTGTTCGCGTGCAGATCCCCCTGCCTCGATTGAGTGCTGCGCAGACCACCACCAAGATGACAATTCCGTTGAAGCAAACGGCGGTGCTTAGCGGTTTTCACACGTTGGTTTCTCCGACTCAAGCCCAAGTTCAAGTCAACGCAAAGCAAGTCGTGCTGTTTATCACGCCCAGTTTGATCGATGCCATGGGGCGGCGCTGGTCGAACCCTGCTCATGAATGAAACAATCGATACCGTGCCCTCAGCTCCACTGACGGTGGTTTCGGTGTGAGCCGCCTGTTTTCGAGTGGGAATGGGCGTCCGTCTGACTTGAGGCTCTGTCCGGAGATGTTAATGCGTTGCCCGTCCGCCTCAGTGCTCAACGCTTGCCCGAGGGTTCTCCTCTCCGGTGATGAGTGCCAGAGTGCTGGTCAAACTGGAGAGCGGCCGTAATTCAACTTTGTCCCCGTGAAAGAGAGTAAGGACCTGTTGCCCGGCCGGCGTCTTGTGCAAATCGAGCAATGCTGAGATCAGTTGCTCTCGAAAAGCTGGTTGGTAATCGGCGCGGAGAGCCAATACCTCGGTGACAAGTTCGGGCGAGGCAGCGATCACTTTCAACTTCTGCCCGACTTGCGGATTGAGCTCCTTCATTGTTTCGAATCCGCTGCGTCCGACGATGCAAGCATCGCTCTGTCGGAAAAAGACGGGGAGGACCACTTGCGCCAGTTTGGTCTTGGTCGAAATACTGGCTACGTAGTTGGAAGCGGGCGAGAGCTTTTGCTCACTGAAGATCGTGTCGAGCCATGGCAATGCCAGACAGAGCCTCGGGTTGAGGTGAACGAGCATTCGGCAATCTTTCAAGTCCGAGACAGTCTGAATGTTGCTGTCTTTGTGCACGACCAAGAGGTATTGCTCGGTGTTATGGTCGCCGGCGATAAGCGTAAAGATCGGAAAAAGGCGGGCAGAGGATTGGACGTTAGCGTAGTCCGCAATGGTGATGACAACGGCGTCAATGACTTGATGCTCGAGGGCGTAGGACAACGTCGACGCATCCTTAAAGATGAGCGGGTCTGGATCCGTGGGAATGCCGCGGCCTTTGGCAATCGCCTCACCCCAGACTTTGATGGCAGCTCGCGCGTCGTTTTCGTTGACCTCGCTGAACAGGCTGCTGCCGAAACCGACCCGAAAAAGTCCGGGGTTTCGATCGGCGGCCCAACTCACCGGCGCCGCCAACTGAAAGAGAACAAGGAATATTGCGGCGTGGACCCACCAAGCAGTAGGTCCTTCGGGAAACCTTGTTAAGATTGGCGTTGCGGATTTCAATGTAACTTAATCTTAATTAATGTTCGTGTCGGTTCTGATCACGTTTGATGCCAGTTTTGCGAGGATCCAGTCCGCTGGGCGTCCCGGCTTATGAACCAGGCCTAAACGCGGGTAAAAGTCTCGATCATTTAGCTTTTCAGAGATTTGCGGTTGTCGTGGAGCTTTGGGACGATTGCTAAAGTGCGTGCGTCTGTCCACATCCTGGACATTCGGCCATGGCCATGAGAGGTGAGCGCAGGACTAACCACCGTGTCTGGAAGGACTTTAGATCCTGATCGATTTCAACCAGCAATCGCTGAACCAATCGCCCTCGATTTGTAATAACGCTAAACGAGCGATTCATTTCATCCGGCGGCCTCTGTCGCGGCGAGATACCGCCGCGGTCGCTTTCATCGAGAGACCTCGTCACGCTTGTCGCTTCTTTCCTCTTGGCAAATTTGACCCACCGCGAACTAATGACGGTTGTGAAATCGACCCGTCTCATTCTCGCTGCGGTGCAGATGAAGTTTCGTTCACGGATCAGCGAGAACGCTGACTTTATTTGCGAGACGATTGAATCATCCGCGCGCGAGGGGACCGACGTGATCCTATTCCCGGAATGTGCTCTGACAGGGTATCGGTGCGATTTTGCCGCGCTTTCCATGGCCGACGTCGAGGTCGCCTTGCAGAGGGTTCGGCGCGCGGCGCGGCGCAATCGATGCCATGTCTTGTTGGGAAGTCCAACCTGGACCCGAGGCAAGTGCTTTAATTCGTTGCTCGTGATTAACCGTGGAGGACGGGAATCCTTTAGATACTCCAAGATTCACCTGACCTCCATGGACCGACGCTGGTTTGTTCCTGGCAACAGTTTGGCTTACTTTCGGCTCGATCAAATTGCGTGCACTTCGATCATCTGTCATGAGCGTCGCTATCCGGAGTTAGTGCGGCTGCCCGTGATGATGGGCGCGCAAATTGTCTTTCATCCCAACGCAGGGCTGGACGCACTTCCGGTTTCAAAACAAAAGCGCGGTGGACGAGATGGGATTGCGGTCCGTGCTTTTGAAAACGAGGTCTACTATGTGTTTGCCAATTCCGTAGGACCGCAAGGCGACGGGCTGTGGTCCGCAGGAGATTCGAAAATTGTGGCGCCAGATTCGCGCGTCCTGGCGCTAGCGAACAATCGTGACGAGACGATTATTCAGGCAGAAATCGATGTGAGATTCGCAGGGCGAAAGTATGCGCGTGAGGCTTTGGTGGAGCCGGCCTTTCTCCGAGCATCATGGAAGCGACTGCTCAGCGCATGTCGCCGCCAGTTGATCCGGTCGCGGAGCGGAAGGGGTGTTTAACCTCAGCGCCCGCTATACGTGAGGCGGTAGATCTTATTGCCGGTGTCGTCACTGAAAAGAATCGAACCATCCGGAGCTTCGACGCAATCCGCGGGGCGTCCGAGAACATCGGTGCCTTTCTTCAAGAGGCTGACCATCTTCTGCTCGCCATAGGGTCGTCCGTCTTCAAACAAGATTCTCGATAGGCAATACCCGGTTTTCTCGGTGGCGTTCCAAGAACCGCGCATGGCCACGAATGCGTCACCGCGGGCATTTGGGATTTGAGTTCCATGATAAAAGATCATGCCGTTGCCAGCGCAGTGAGCGGGCAGGAGCCATTCCGGAACGGTCGTTTTTGACGCCAGTTCCGCAATGTCAGGGCGGGTCAGGAAATTGGGATTGGGCATGTTTTTGCCCAAGATGTAGGGATGGCCATAGAAACCACCTTGCTTGTAGTGATTCAGTTCCGCGGGCGGGTTGTAATCGGTGATCGGTTGGCCCACCTTTTTGTCTTTTTCCCATTCGTAGCCAAGCATATCGATGTCGTGATCCACACCCCAGATTTCCTCGGTGTCCGGGCGAATGACAAATTTCTCGGTATTGCGGACACCACTGGCGAAGAGTTGTTTATCCGAGCCGTCCATGGCGAAGGTCCAGATCTTCTTCCGTTCGTTGGTATCGACCGGTTCGTCCGTGGCGTTGGTCTGATCGCCAACGTGGGTATAAATGCGGTTCTTATGGATCATCAACGCACGCCAGCGGTGGCCTCCTCCGGTAATCGGGAGCTTATCTTCGCCGATCACTTTAATGATCTCGTCCGCTTTGCCGTCACCATCGGTGTCGCGCGATTTATAGATTGCGGAAACCTCGGCAAACCAAAGCCAGCCTTCGTGCCACTGCATGCCCTGGAGAATACTCTTTGGATCGTGGCCTTCCACGTAGGTGGTCAAAGTCTCGAAAACCCCGTCTCCATCCTTGTCTTGGCAAGCGACGATTTTCCCGGCGTTGGGCACGCTCACGAACAAGGTTCCGTTGGGCCCGAAGGCGAGAAATCGCGGCGCTTTCAGAGTACCTTCCGCGACGCTCAACATATACCCAGGCCGAACCCAAACACCGTCGGGAACTTCCGTCGCGCCCAGGACTTGCGCACCACCGAGCCCGAGGGTGACAATCAAAGCTGAGGCGTAGGCACTGCACAAGTGTCGTGCGTGCCAACATTTCTTCTGGATCCTTGTCTGGATAACGTCAATAGCCTTCATGGGTAAGGCGACCATAGCGGGTTTCGGGGAGCGCCGTCCAGGATTTCGCGTGAAAACTCTCTGCGAACTTCTGCGGAACACGTGTTTCCGCTTTCACGGGAGTGGAATGTCCATTAGATTTGGGGGAGTGAGTACCGTCGCAAAGGCTGCCGTTCCCGATGTCCAGGGTCATTTTGGGCCGTATGGAGGTCGTTATGTCCCTGAAACTCTCATGCACCCGCTCCAGGAATTGGAGGATGAGTATTTTCGGGCGCAGCGCGATCCGGCCTTTCAAAAGGAACTGACGTATTACCTTAAGGAGTTTTGCGGGCGTCCGACCCCGCTCTACTTGGCTGAACGTTTGACCCGCGAATTGGGTGGCGCCAAGATTTACCTTAAACGCGAGGATCTGCTGCATACCGGCGCCCACAAGATCAACAATAGCATCGGCCAGGTGCTGCTCGCGCGGCGAATGGGCAAGACTCGCATTATTGCCGAAACCGGGGCGGGACAGCACGGGGTCGCGACGGCCACTGTGGCCGCGATGTTCGGAATGCAGTGCGTCATTTACATGGGGGCGGTGGATTGCGAGCGCCAGGCGTTGAACGTCTTTCGTATGAAGATGCTGGGAGCGGAAGTCGTCTCGGTGAAAGCGGGACAGCAAACCCTCAAAGAAGCGATCAACGAAGCAATGCGCGATTGGGTAACCAATGTCCGGTCCACTCACTACATTCTAGGAACGGCCTACGGCGCGCATCCCTATCCTCTCATGGTTCGCAATTTTCAGCGAATCATCGGAGACGAGGCGCGGGAGCAGATCTTAGCGACGGAGGGGCGATTGCCGGACTTGCTGATCGCCTGCGTTGGTGGTGGATCAAATGCGATCGGACTCTTTTATCCGTTCTTAGCGGATGCCGCCGTCCGCATTGTCGGTGTGGAAGCGGGTGGGGAAGGGATCAAACCTAATAAGCATGCGGCTCGGTTTCAAGGTGGAAGCCTTGGTGTGTTGCAAGGCACACGCTCGTATTTGTTGCAGGACGAGAATGGCCAAATTCAACTAACGCACAGCGTTTCAGCGGGGCTCGATTACGCTGCGGTGGGTCCGGAGCATGCCTGGCTGCGGGATCAGCAGCGAGTGGAATACTCCTATGCTACAGACGACCAAGCGCTGGATGCTTTTACCCGGCTGGCGAGGCTCGAGGGAATTATTCCGGCACTCGAATCGGCGCACGCGATCGCCGAGGTCGTCCGGCGGGCGCCCCAATTAGACAAAGAGAACGTCATCATTGTGAATCTGTCTGGTCGAGGTGACAAGGATGTGGCGCAGGTGGCGGCCAAGATCGGTTTAGCCATGCCGAGTTGATCGGAAGCGACTCATTTTCTCACCGGTTCTGCGTCGGGTGGGAAGTCCATCTGCGGCGCTGAAAGGAGGTTCGACATTTCTCCCAGCCTTCTTCATAGTCCGGGCAGCAATGAAATCGATGACTGGTTACGGCCGCGGTGAATCTTCGCGCAGCGGCCTCAAGGTCTCCACCGAAGTCAGTTCTGTAAACAGGAAACAGGCTGAGGTGAATGTCTACGTTCCGCGTGAACTTGAGTCGCTCGAATTGCAGATTCGAGATCAGGTCAACCAGCGGATCGCGCGTGGACGATTGACGGTGAAAGTCGCGGTTCATGCTGGTGATGGGTATTACGGCGGCAAGGTGCAGTTGAATGTGCCTCTCGCCAAGGCCTACGCCAAGGAGATCGCCAAACTAGGGAAGGAACTAGCGTTAGAGACCAAGATTCCGCTCGAAGTGCTGCTCCGGGCACCCGGTGTGCTTCGGACCGAGGATGAAATTACCGACGCTGAGAATGTTTGGCCGCTCGTGCAAAAGTCTTTAGAACATGCTTTGGACGCTCTGGTTCAAATGCGCCAGCGGGAGGGAGCCCATCTTGCCGCGGATCTGCAGGAACGCCTCACGAGCATGCGAAAATCCCTTCGAGAAATCAGGGCTCGGGCGCCGTTGATGGTGAAGCAGTATCAGGAGCAGTTGCGGCAACGAATTAAGAAAGCGGGGCTCGAACTTCCCACAGTCGATGACGAGCGTCTGGTAAAAGAGGTGATTTACTTCGCGGACCGATCTGATATCTCCGAAGAATTGACTCGGTTGGAGAGTCATTTCAACCAGTTAGCCGGTTCCTTGAAGGCCAAAGAGCCGGTCGGGAGGATGCTGGATTTCATGGCGCAGGAGATTAATCGCGAGGTAAACACGATCGGCTCGAAAACCAGCGATAGCTTGATATCACGCGAGGTTGTGGCCTTAAAAACCGAGCTCGAAAAGCTGCGCGAGCAGGTTCAAAACGTCGAGTAGACCCGGTTGCATGTCTAGCCTTGGCACAACGTCATTACTGGTCCTCATCTCCGCTCCCTCAGGAGGGGGGAAGACGACTGTGACTGCGGAACTGTTAGCGGCAGATTCGAATACAACCCGAGCGGTCACGTGCACAACCCGCGCCCCCCGCGAGGGAGAGCGAGAGGGCATAGACTACTATTTTCTTGATCCGGCAGATTTCCTCAAACGAGTTCAGGCGGGTCACTTTCTCGAGCACGCCACGGTTTACGGCAATAGCTACGGGACCCTCAAATCCGAGGTGCTCGGCCGCTTACGGCAAGGCCGTGACGTGCTGCTGAATGTCGATGTGCAAGGGGCGGCAGCGATCCGCACCCACGCTGCTGCAGACCCGGAACTTGACCGGGCTCTGGTGACGATATTTCTCACCCCGCGTTCCTTGAGCATCTTGGAGGAGCGGCTTCGCGGGAGGGCCAAGGATTCACCGGCGGCGATCCAGAAGCGCTTAAGCGTTGCCCGACAAGAGATTGCGCAATGGAAGCACTTTGATTATCTCGTTCTGAGCCAGACGGTGGCGGAAGACCTGGAACGTGTGCGAGCCATCGTTGCGGCCGAACGGATGCGGAATTTCCGAGTTCCACCTCCGACGATAGACGGATGAAAAAGATTGTTGTTGGAGTCACCGGATCGATCGCTGTTCATAAAGCGCTCGATCTCACAAGTTACTTGGTTAAGCAGGGATGCTCCGTGCACGTGGTGATGACGACTGACGCTCTGCACTTTGTGACCCCGCTGCCCTTCCAGACGTTGTCGAGAAATCCGGTCGTGACTGATCTGTATGACGATCAAGGCAGTTGGAAGCCATTGCATATCACGCTGGCAGACGAGGCCGATATGTTGCTCATCGCTCCTGCGACGGCGAACAAGCTCGCCAAACTCGCGTTGGGAATTGCGGACGATGCGCTGACCTGCATTGCTCTGGCGTTGAATCCCAGCGCGAAGATCCTGATTGCGCCCGCGATGAACGGCAAAATGTGGCTTCATCCCGCAACTCAGCAGAATGTGGGACTGCTTCGAGAACGCGGGGCCGAGTTTATTGGGCCTTCAGAGGGGATGTTATCCTGTGGGTATGAAGGGATTGGGCGGCTTTGGGACGTGGAGGAGATTGGGAAACGCGCGATTTCAATTTTAGGCTAAGGCGCAGCCGGACAATGGCAAGAGAGCTGCTTTAATTTCTTTATTCCGCGGAAGAGTAATATTACGATGCGCCGTGCATCTGCCCTGACGAAGGCGTGCTCATTTGAGGTCAGCCAACCATGAGCTTTGCCTGGCATACTATCAAGTCGTTGCCCCGTCTGCTCTCCGCGCCCGCTCCAGACCTGGATCAGCAAATATCTCGAATCGCGTACATGGAGCGCAATATCGGCCTGCCCGTGCGGGCGGCCGGGATCGCGCTCGTCGTTTACTATCTTTTCTTCTCTAATTGGTTTGGGGACTTTAGTGGTTCCAGCGAAATTGTCTCAGCGGAAGTTCCTGCTCAGGAAGTCGCCCTGGAAGTGATTCGCCGTTACTTCCTGATCTATGTAGTCGCGAGCGTGGGTTTTGCGAGCATGCTTTTGGGGATGCGCCAGTTGCCGGCGAACTGGATCCCGCGGATAGTGTTTGCGAGCGCGTGGTTCGACGCCCTATTTCTTTCGGCTCTGGCGGTGGTCACGGGCGGCGCGGACAGCCCGCTCTACTGGGTGTTCCTCGGGTTTATCGTTCGGAATACCGTTAGTACTCCTGTCACTTCGCGTCAGGTCATTCTGAATCTGATCGTGATTCTATGTTATATCCTCGCGAGCCTGTTTGAAGTCCGCCTTGAGGAGTGGCTGGCGCGCGTCGATCCGGAGCCCCAACTAGCTGCGGAGGTGAGCCCGAGTGATGTCGTTGCCCAAGGGTTTTTGCTGCGAGTGTTTCTGCTTGCCGTTATGATGCTCTGTTGCACGGGCGTCCAGGTGTTGTTTGATCGTGAACGGGTTGCAGAAGAGAAACGGCGTCAGGTGGAGTCCGAAGCGCGTGAGTACGCTGTCCGGCAACAGCAACTGCAAGCGGCTGGGCGTCTGGCGGCGGAAATTGCGCATCAACTCAAAAACCCGCTTGGGATTATTAATAATGCCGCGTTTACCCTCCAGCGGACCGTCAAGGAGGGAAAGAAAATCACGCAGCAGATCCAGATCATTCGCGAAGAGGTCGATCGATCCGACCGTATTCTAACGGAATTGATGGGCTACGCCCAGCTTTCCGAAGGCCGCGTTGAAAAGATCGATGTGGCCGAGGAGTTGGACCGCGCTTTGGAACGAGTCTTTCCGCCCGCTGCGAAGTATGAGGTTCAGATTGTTCGCGATTACGCACCAGCCTTGCCGCCGTTGCTGCTGCAAAGGAATCATTTGTCCGAGGTTTTCGTCAACCTCCTCCAGAACGCTCGAGAGGCAATGGACGGCAAGGGATCGGTCCAAGTGATGACCCGGTATGCTGAGAATTACTCGGTCTTGATAGATATCAGAGACACGGGGCCTGGCATTGCCGCGGACAAGCTAGCGCGCATTTTCGACCCGTACTACACGACCAAGGAGAAAGGGACCGGATTAGGGTTGGCTATTGTCAAACACAACACAGAGATCTACGGTGGAACGGTCCAAGTCGAATCGGAACTGGGGAAGGGCACCTGCTTTACAATAGCGATGCCCGCGCAAACAGTCATGAGACTGAGGAAATGAGCGACGCGTTGCCACCATTACTAGTAGTCGATGACGAGAGGAATATGCGCCTCTCGCTGGAAGCCGTGATGGCTGACGAGGGTTACCAGTTCCGGGCCGCGGAGTCGGCCGAAGAAGCTCTCGGCATCCTGGAGAAGGAGAAGTTCTTCATGGTCATCACGGACGCGCGGCTCAATGGCATGAGTGGCTATGAGTTCCTCGATCGAGTAAGGAATCGATGGCCTAAGCTGCCGATCCTGATGATTACCGCCTACGCGACTCCAAAATTGGCCGTCGAGGCCATTAAATCCGGTGCGATCGACTACCTCGCAAAGCCTTTTGCCCCGGAAGAGCTCCTTCATGCCGTCGCTCGTTGCGCAGAACGCCACAAGTTGCTCATGGAGAATGCCGCCTTGCGGGCTAAGGCCAGCGAGACGTATAGCCTTGAGCAATTGATCGGCGAGGCCCCAAAGATCCGTGAGCTCCGCCGGTTGATCGAGACCGTCGCCCCGACCGATGCCACTGTCTTGATCCTGGGGGAAAGCGGGACTGGTAAGGAACTGGTTGCGGGTGCGCTTCACACTTTGAGCCACCGAGCCGATAAGAGCTACGTTCGGATCAATTGCGCGGCGATCCCGGAACTCCTGCTGGAGAGCGAATTGTTTGGGCACGAGAAGGGCGCCTTTACAGGGGCGATGAAGCAAAAGCCCGGGCGGGTGGAGGAGGCGGATGCGGGCACCATCTTCTTGGACGAGATTGGCGATATGAGTCGCCCATTGCAGGCCAAGCTTTTACGATTTCTGGAAGACGGGACATTCACGAGGGTAGGGGGCAATCAGGAATTGCGGGTGGATGTGCGTTTAATTGCGGCGACCAACCGGGATATTATCGACGCCATCCGCCAGAACCATTTCCGCGAAGATCTCTTCCATCGGTTGAACGTCGTCCAGTTTCGTCCTCCTCCATTGCGCGAGCGGGGAGAGGACATCCTCTTATTGGCGCAGCATTTTCTGCAGCATTTTGCGACGTCGATGAATCGGAATGTGAAAGGACTTTCCAAGCTTGCTCAACAACAGCTTCTCAATCACCATTGGCCCGGAAACGTGCGGGAATTACGTAACGTGATTGAGCGTGCCATCATTCTAGAGACCGAGCCAGAGATTCAACAAACCAGTCTCCCGGATTTCCATATCGAGACGCGCTTGCGGAAAGGAGACTCGGTTGGGGTACCTGAGATTCGGTCTTTGGACGAGTCCATGGCGAATTTTGAGAGGGAACTGATTGCGACGGTGCTGGAACAAAACCATTTCAGCCTCACGCGGACGGCGGAACAACTGAGAATTAGCCGCCATGCCCTGCGTTATCGAATGCAGCGGCTCAATATCAGTTCGGAAGAGGCTGTCGAAGAAGAGAGCGGAAGCGGAGGAAAGGACAACAGCCGATGACGTCGGTCGCAGTTTTCTTTGGTGCTCTGAATCTGGAATTGCCCAAGCAGAACCGGTCGTTTGGGCGATTGTCATCCCTATTGCTCTCCGATGTTTTGCTCATCATCGGGGTCGGAGTTCTGTTACTCCTGGTCTTGGCTGGAATCGTTTACTTTTGGATGAAAGGGCGGGGCAAACGCCGTCGGCACGTTAGTGGTGGCGAACGTGTGTATAAGGGTTCCCACCGTTCGGAGGCGGGCGATGAAAGTCCCAGTGAATCGTCCCGAGCCTTGGACCGCAGTGGCGGCGATAGCAACGACGCTGTTGACGACGAGGACGGCGATGGCCATGCCAGTAAGCGGCGCTATAAATATCGAGTTCGGAGGCGGTCCCATCGATCCCGGAATCCCACCCTGTCTGAGACAGGCGGATTGCCTCCTGCCAAATCTCAAGAATCGGGCAAGCCGTTTTGATGTCGCGATGCAACTGAGCCAGGCGATTACGCGCAAGAGCGCTTCAAACTTGGCTCTGGCTTTTGTCCTTCTTCCAAAAGCCAAACGGGACGGAATGTCTGCTCTCTACGCGTTTTGCCGTGAGATCGACGACGTGGCGGATGAAGAGTCCTGCCCGGTTGCGGAACGTCGGGAGCGCCTTGCGGAATGGCGCAGCCAGGTCCGAATCGCCTGCGAGGGTGGGATCCCAAAGAACCCAGTCGTGTGCGAACTGCAGCCCGTCATCGCAGCGCATCAGCTGCCCTACCGGTTGTTCGACGAATTACTTCAAGGCGTCGAGATGGATCTGGACGTCAATTGTTATCCCACCTACGAGGCTTTGGATCTCTACTGCTATCGCGTGGCGTCCGTTGTGGGGTTGCTCAGTATTGAGATTTTTGGCTACCAAAATCCAGGATGTCGTGAGTATGCCGTCCATTTAGGAAAAGCTCTGCAGTTGACGAATATCTTACGAGATGTCCATGGCGACGCCTTGCGCGGACGCATTTATCTGCCCCAGACTGAGCTCAAGCGGTTTCAGGTGGAGCCGAAGGAGATCCTGGACGGGGTTTACTCGGAGCGATATTTGAGACTAGCTCAAAGCGTCGCGGATCGGGCGGGTAAGTTTTACCTTCAAGCTCGCAAATCGCTGCCACCCGAGGACCGCCGGTCGATGGCGACGGCGGAACTCATGGGTTCCGTTTATTGGAGGCTGCTCCAAAAGCTCGAGGCGAGCCAATTCAACGTCTTCGACTCCGGGCCGATGCGACTGACCAAAGGGCAGAAGATTTTCCTGATTCTGCGAACTTGGTTTCGACTCTGGTCAGGGGCCTGGGTTCCCAATTATGGGGTCCAATGAGAGACGCCGCCTGGTGGTTAATGCGGACGATTTCGGACATTCGGCCAGCATTAACGAAGCTGTCGTGCGAGCCCATCAGGAGGGGATACTCACCACAGCGAGCTTAATGGTGAGCCATGCGGCGTGCGCTGAAGCGGTGGCGCTTGCGGAAAAGAATCCAACCTTGGGTGTCGGGTTGCACCTAACGCTCGTGTGCGGCCGGGCCGCGTCTCCATCGTCTTCCATTCCTGGCTTGGCAACCCGTGGTGAGTTTTCCAGCAACCCTGTTTCCGCGGGGATGAATTATTTCTTCCGTGGTTCGTTGCGCCCGCAACTCGAGCACGAGATTGAGACCCAGATCGTCCGCTTTCGCGAGACGGGCTTGACGCTCGATCACGTGAATGGCCACTTGAACATTCACTTGCATCCCACGGTTCTCGATATTCTGCTGAGCCGCGCAAAGGAATGGGGAATCCGCGCGGTTCGCCTGACGTCCGATCCGTTAGGCCTCAACTTGAAGCTCGCCTCCGGCCGATGGGGATATCGATTAAGCCACGCGTTGGTGTTCGGCTTGCTGGCGCGTCGAGCTCGATCGAGGATGGACGCCTGTGGCGTCCGGTATACCTCGCGCGTGTTCGGGCTCCTGCAGACGGCGCATGTGAACGAGAATTTCTTGCTTAAGCTGCTTGCACGATTGCCAGCGGG
>JBGAIN010000146.1:0-22763 GCA_044225505.1 Limisphaerales bacterium | reverse complement strand
GAGCGCGTTGCGGGGACCAACCTGTTCTTTGCCACAGATCACTTAGGGTCCGTTCGAGAGATGACCGACGGTTCGGGAACCGTGAGCGCGAGATACGCATATGATCTATACGGCCGGCGAACGAAGGTATCCGGCGATCTCGAGGCCGATTTTGGATTCACCGGGCACTTTTACCACTCAGCGAGTGCCTTGTATCTAACTCTGTTTAGGCAATACAGTCCGGCGGTTGGGCGGTGGGTCCTGAGAGATCCTTTAGAGGGAACCGGAGGACCCAACCTCTACCAGTATGCGAACGACAATCCAGTATACTTTGTCGACCACATCGGGCTTGACGCCTGTGTCGTGGTGACTACAGGCGGTGGCCCGGTAGGATTTCTTGATCATGCTGATGTTTACGTTCAACTACCTGACGGGACTTACATCGTAGGTTCTGCTCGATATGGCAATGTCGACCCCCCGAAGATCAGCCGCCTAATGCCTAGGCCTGACGAAAGTGCCCGCCTATATTGGATCAAGACGCCTCCTACAGCAGATAAAATCATGGCTGACTTCATACGGCAAAACAGGAGCGATCAGATCTATCCATACTGCGCGCCCTATTGCTCGGAAGTCTTGAGCAAAGGTGTGGGCCCGTCGTTCAAAGCCACTGGCCCGAGTGGAACGTGGACTGCGAGTGGATTGACGGACCGGATCGCCGCCGCTAGGCCACCTGTATCGCTGGTCAGCAAGAACTCACTTCCGTGCACAACAATCAAGTGATTACTCTAACGCTCTAAAAACCAGATGGCATCGTTACGTACAAGAGTCACAGTCGTCACTGCGCTGGCTGTCCTCAGCCTGTCTTTTGGCGCCTGGTATTACATCATCAAACCGACGGTGATTGTGTCTCTAACAACGAAAAGCCACTTGTTCAGGCTCTCAGAGGCTGTTGTGGGCTTTAACACCCAGAGTAATCGCCTGCCAGCAACGGTAAATGAACTAGTCGGCGCTCGACTGCTACCTGAGGTTGGAAGTGTTTACTTCTGTCCTTTAATACACGACTCACTTAGAAGTAGGGCATTGCACTTCACAAATACTGAATTTGAATTCAGGTTTACCCAAAGTAATGTGGTGATTTGCGTACCGGAATTGGTCTGCATAGCCAAACGAAAGGATGTCAGGTACACTTGGCTTAAGTCCGCAAGTTGTCTTGTGGTAATAGATGCGGCTACGAAACATGTTAATTCCGGTCCACAAACAAACTGAAAGTCAGAGTGAGGTGTCGGTGGGGTCAGGAATTAGAGATAATTCCTTCTACGGGCCTCTAGCCAATGACGTGATCAGCTACAGCTACGACGTCTTGGGCCGGGTGACGAGTCGCGCCATCAACGGCGTGGCCGTGAATGTCAGCTATGATGCCTTGGGCCGTGTCACGACGGTGACCAATGTCCTGGGAGGCTTTACCAACAGTTACGTGAATGCGACGGAACGGTTGAGTGTAACGAGCTATCCCAATGGGCAGAGCCGCAGCTTTAGCTATGACGGCGTGACCAATGACCTGCGTTTGCAGACGATCTGGCATAAGAACGCCACCAACGGGACGATCTCGAAGTTCGATTACACCTACGATGCCGAAGGGCAAATTCAGACCTGGACGCAGCAAGCGGACACTCAGACGCCGGAAGTGCACGCGCTGGAGTATGACCGGGCAGATCAGTTGCTGGGCGTCACGGTGCAGGACAGCTTGACTCAGGCGATCCTCAAGCAATATGGGTATGCCTATGACGCGGCGGGAAACCGGACGAGCGAACAGATAAACCTGGGCGTGCGGAGTGCCACACACAATAACTTGAACCAGCTCGTGGCGCGGGCGGGAGGAGGTCCGATCCGGTTGAGCGGGCGCTTGAACGAACTGGGGACGGTGACCGTGGGTGGTCAGCCTGCGGTGATGGACACTCGGACCACGAACTTCGTGGGCTATGCCGACACGCTCACAGGCACGAACGTGGTGGACGTGCTTGCGACCGACTACAGCGCCAATGCCCGGACCAATCGATACCAGGTCGTAGTGACGAACAGCGCGGTCACGGAGGCCTTCGGCTATGATCTGAATGGAAACCTGGCGTCCGTGATTTCGTCCACCGCGACCAACACCTATGAGTGGGATGCGGAGAACCGGTTGGTGGCAGTGAACATCGGGACGAACCGTTCGGAGTTCACGTATGACGGCTTGGGGCGGCGGGTGAGGATTGTCGAGCGGAGCAATGGCGTGGTGCAGAGCGATCAGCGGTATCTCTGGGTGGGGACCGAACTCAGTGAAGAGCGGAACGCGGCTGGCGATTCGGTGACCAGGCAGTTCTTTGCTGAGGGCGAGCGCGTTGCGGGAACCAACCTGTTCTTTGCCACCGATCATTTAGGATCCATTCGAGAGATGACCGACGGTTCGGGAACCGTGCGCGCGCGATACGCATATGATCCGTATGGCCGGCGAACGAAGGTTTCCGGCGACCTGGAGGCAGATTTTGGATTCACCGGGCATTACTACGCTGCCGCCAGCGGACTGCACTTGGCACTCTTTCGTGGATATCACGCCGATCTGGGGAGGTGGCTAAATAGGGATCCGATCGAGGAAGACGGCGGTTTAAACCTCTTTGCATACGCGCACAATAGCCCGATACGCTCAAACGATCTGTCAGGACTATGTCCCACGTGGGAGGACGTGAACTCTGCGGAAGTTGCGGCAAAAAACGCGCGAAATGCGTATCTCGCGATGTTAGCGGCCAAGGCGTTTCTTGAGAACGCGATCTCGCGGTTGCCACCTCCCGATCAAATTGGTGGATCCAAAGGCCCGAGTACACTCTACGATCTAACCTCTGCGTCTAGGCGGCTCGACCTCATTAATCGGCTAAATCACTTCAGAGCTCTTCTCCCGAGCGCGGCTGAGGCGGCTCAAGGAGCTTCTATTCGAGCGGTAAAGCTCCGGGCGGCATACGTAGCTGGAGAATTGGGTCTAGCCAGCCGTGCGGGACTAATAGGACTCGCGGGGGCAGGTGGATATGCGGCCGGGAGGGCACTCGGCCGTAGCAACGTTTTTCTCCAACCTGGGACTAGCTGGGACGAAAAAGTTCAAGCCGTTTTTCAACCGTTCACGGACAGATGCTATGGCATTGGGGAGTAATCAATATAGAATAAGGCTGCTATGCTTACTGCGGCTCTCGAGAATTCGATTTTTCTCGGCACCCTTGACCGGGCGTTTGCGAAATGCTGCCCACATCGCTCTTGCTCAAGATTCCGAATGGACACAAAATTTCCTGCTTTCGGAACTAATGCACTCCAAGAACATTCGACAGAGTGTAATAATTCTATGGCTCCTTAAAGACATCGTCGTTCGATCGTCGCGAGAGCTGCCAGTGCTGGAATCTACCTTTAAAGATTTGCCCGGCGGTGGAGCGCTTGAAAAGCTATTGCTGTGCCAGCGAGTTTTGCATTCTTGTTTTTCGATTGACTGTTTCGATGGTGAGCTGCAATTGGAGATATTTCACGTTAGTAGCGTGTCGTCTCCGGCGGCCACATCAGATACGGCTATTTCGATAGAGGATTTAAATGCTCAACACGAAGCGGCGTTTGCTGATTGGCTTAGGCGGCACAATTTGAACCCTCCGATTGACGAAACTTCGCAGAAAGCGTTCGCAATGGGATTGAAAACTGAGGCGGACGCTGGAGATTGCAGTGCGAAGTACTTGCTCGCGGTAGTTTATTCTGATGGTTTCGGAGTGCCCCAAGATTTTTCAAAATCCCTCGAGTTACTCCGCGAGGCAGCCAACCTGGGGAACCCCAATGCTCAAAGCACCTTAGGAATCATGCACTGTGTAGGATTCATCGCTGAAATGAACCTTGATACTGGAAAAGTGTGGCTCACAGCCGCAGCAGCTCAGGGAAACGCGGTCGCGCAGATCACTCTAAGAAAAATTCAGGTTAATTGACTTTGGATCACAAAAACCGTGAGTGCGGTCGAAGCGGTCAGCCATTAGGGCCCTGGTCAACAAGAAAAAACGTTATCTATCCGATTTTTTCAAAACGGTTTTGCCGCAGCTTTTCCGACCCGAACTCTGCCAGCAGACACGAACCTGCGTTCTCGTTGCATGAATCGGATGTTCTCGAGCCGGAGCTCGAGAAGGCGATCCGTTCAGTCAGCCATCTGGATCTAGCGCGGGTCAGGGTGACCAGAGGACAGGACACAAACTTTCGAACCGAAAGGAGCGGACGGGACGTCTCCGCACCCATCCTCCTCCGGCTCGGTTTGTTGGTCAACTGTTCCTTTACCACGCGCGCTCGTTTTGGCAAGCGCGTTCCCCACGTTCAGGCCCATCCCACCAGCGGTGGGGACCAGAGAACTTTTCAATGCGGGCCGCGTTCATTCAGTGCCATAGAGCTATGGTTCCCAAACTGCTGGCGGCTGCCGAGGTCCCAGCCGTTTTGTGACTCTGTGACACGGTCGAATCGCTTGCAAGCGTGCCAAGCTGCACCCACATAAATCAACAAGGAGAGCAGCCACCTCCAATCAGTCCCAAGAGCTCGGTGGTCCAACCCCTTGCCTGGCTGGCGGCTGCTTCAAATTTACTTGGTTCATCGTTTTGTTGGCCAGTTCCTGGAAACATCCGGCTCTGGTCATAGTCGCAGTTCCTGCCATCACGTACCGAGCCGCTTTGGCCAGCTTACAACCCAGCGCTTTGGTCGCAATCACGTGGCTGGTCTTGGCCGCTTTGCGGTCATGCTTCAACGACGGCAGTCGAAGGGGTCAGGCCCGCATAATGCAATATAGGTCTTGACGCTTGAGGTAAGGCAGGGGCAGGTTCTTGGCATGGCGAGAAAGCTGAGGCTGCAATATCAGGGAGCTATTTACCACAGTGCGTCCTTGATGATGGGCGCGGCTGGCTACGCCGCCGGATGTGTCCGAGTGGCACAAATAATCGTGAGAAACTTTTGCCGAACACCGGACATGCGTATCTGCGGGACTGACCCCAACACCGCAGGCATGGGCTATGCCGACACGCTCACAGGCACGAACGTGGTGGACGTGCTTGCGACCGACTACAGCGCCAATGCCCGGACCAATCGACACCAGATCGTAGTGACGAACAGCGCGGTCACAGAGACCTTCGGCTATGATCTGAATGGGAACCTGGCGTCGGTGATTTCGTCCACCGCGACCAACACGTATGAGTGGGATGCGGAGAATCGGTTGGTGGCAGTGAACATCGGGACAAACCGTTCGGAGTTCACCTATGACGGCTTGGGGCGGCGGGTGAGGATTGTCGAGAAGAGCAACGGCGTGGTGCAGAGCGATCAGCGGTATCTCTGGGTGGGGACCGAACTCAGTGAAGAGCGGAACGCGGCTGGCGATTCGGTGACGAGGCACTTCTTTGCTGAGGGCGAGCGCGTTGCGGGGACCAACCTGTTCTTTGCCACCGATCATTTAGGATCCATTCGAGAGATGACCGACGGTTCGGGAACCGTGCGCGCGCGATACGCATATGATCCATACGGCCGGCGAACGAAGGTATCCGGCGACCTGGACGCAGATTTTGGATTCACCGGGCACTTTTACCACTCAGCGAGTGCCTTGTATCTAACTCTGTTTAGGCAATACAGTCCGGCAGTTGGGCGGTGGGTCCTGAGAGATCCTTTAGAGGGAACCGGAGGACCCAACCTCTACCAGTATGCGAACGACAATCCAGTATACTTTGTCGACCACATCGGGCTTGACGCCTGTGAATAGGCAATGGGGTCGTATCTAAAGAATCGATTCTGCTGAAAAACCGTAGCGGCCATTTTTTCTTCTTTAGGAGCCGGGCATACGGCTGGCTGGACAACTCTGCGGCCTGGCGGAAGTGCCGGGGCTGCCGGGAAGATCAAGCCGCTTATCCTGTCACAGCACGAGATGGTGATCAGCGAGGAGAGTGACGTCAGGCGAATGTTGAAGGAATCCGCGGCGGCTTACGGGCAGAAAGGAGGCTCGAAAAACGCCGCCAAGCGTGTTCCATAAAGTTCTTTTCTCCGCAAGCTGCTGAGATTAAGTGGAATGCCTGGGCGACAGTTGACTGAGCCCGGCGGTCCGACTCCAACGCTTTAGCAACCGACCGACAACTCAGAGAGGCACCGTCCCCTTGGTCGGCCCAACGCGGTAGGGTTAGGGATTGACCACGGCACGGTAGTAGCGTTTCGGGGCGTTCGTGGATCCCAGGTCAAAGATCAGGTAAGGGCTTGCCGATAAAGTTAGGTTCGTTAAGACGGACCAATTCGGCGATGAAGATAGCGCGTCCTGATACTCAATGCGGTAGCTCAATCCGGGAGTTCCGGTGATGGAAACGCCAGCGTAAAGGTGCAAACTCAATTCGGGCGCACCGCCCACCGTTAAGCTGGCGGGCTCACTGACCACGCTGCCCGCGGCGCTGGTCACAGCCACCGTGTAGAGCCCCGCGGCTCGGAGCGGCACATTGGTCAAGACCAGGGTGGCGTTGGTCTGGCCGTCGAGGGCCGCGTCGTTGAACCACCATTGATAGCTCAACGGAGTTCGCGCCTCCGCGACCACCGTAAAACTCACGGTGCCACCTAACGTGACGGATTGATTCGCAGCGGGTTGAGTCAAGATCACCGGAATGGCGGGCGCCTGTGCTTCTGAGCCGGGATTGGCGAAAAGGAACTGCACTTGTTCAGTCGTCAGGGATCGATCATAAATCTGGACGTTATCGATCATGCCGCGGAAATGGTAATCGGGGCTGTCCGAGTCGCGTCCACCGATCCGGATGACACTATTGGGGGCGTTGGATTTGATCACAAAGTCGCCGGCGAAGAAGGTGCCCGGGTCACCTGGCCGCTCGGGTTGTCCGTCCAGGTATAGAGTGAGATGAGGGGTTGCGGTGGCGGAATAGGTTACAGCGAGGTGATGCCAGTCGCCGTCGTTCAGGCTGATGCCGGTGTAACTGGCTCCGAAACTTCCCTGGTCAGCGCCGTAAAGGAAGAACTTCGAGCCCTGGCCGTTCAACTGGAGTGCGGGCGATACAAAATGCGCGGGGTCGCCCCGGTAAGGATGACCTCCTCGCCGCCGTGGGTGGTTTGGACCCAGGCGGACACGCTGAAGTCTTTTCCCAAGTCGAGGGTTTGCGGGTTGGCGAGTTCCACGGTGTCGTCAGCAGTGGTGAAGACGAGGGCGTTGCCGTCTTTGCCGGCGTCATAGGTGGGAGAGCCCTTACTAGAGCCGTCGTGGTGTCCGGTTTGGTCGGCTAAGCTGTCGTCGAATTTTAACCAGGCCGCCAATCCAGCTTCGGCAGGGACGCTCCATGTCGCGAGCAGGGCGGTGAGAGCAAAAGGGAGTGATCCAGTTGGGCAAGTTCATATTCACCTCTTTCCAGTTGATTCATGAGCTAAGCACTCCGAGCCAGCCTTTAGCAATGATGATTTGCAGTAAATGGGGCGGACGAAAGCAATGGGGGCGTATCTAAAGAGTGGACGGAACGGTGTGGCGCTTGGATGCTGGAGGAATGGCCAGAGCGTTGCGCGTGGACGTGCCGGGTGCGTGGTATCACGTTATGAATCGGGGGCATCGAGGAGGACCGTTGTAATGGACG
Source organism: Limisphaerales bacterium (assembly GCA_044225505.1). Lineage (GTDB taxonomy): Bacteria > Verrucomicrobiota > Verrucomicrobiia > Limisphaerales > SIBE01 > JAXMHN01. Next base: position 15,156 of record JBGAIN010000146.1, on the reverse strand, counting down.
ACGCGGATCGGCACCGGTTTCTGGGCGGGGTGGCGGAATTGCCGGCTTGGCAGGGCGCGCGGGAACCCCGAGCGGTAGCGTCTCGTTAGAGATCTGCAGTGGAAACTGTCAAACATTGAGACGCGACCCCATTGCCCCCCACAAGAAGGCAACGCAGCTCAAGCTCGGCTTACAGGTGAGCTTCGGTCATTATCCCAAGGTCCAATTCGAGCGCATTGTGGCCGAGCGGGGCCGATACAATGCCGAGCGATAGAACCGCGGAATACGCGGAAACGGTCAAAGCGGAGAGCCCCTTTGGAGTAAAGCGCCCCTTTGGAGTACAGTGTCGCAGAAACGAGGCTGTGGCTTAGTTGCTTGTGATTTCGTTAACGTCAAGATTTGACCTTGCGCTCAATTTTCGAGACCGTTTTGGGGCTGCAAGGAGATGAGGCATCTTGGTAAGCCGCGACTCGTGGGACGGGCCAACCCATTTCTTTGCGGAGCTGGTCAACGCCATGATCAGCGATTGTTCTTTTCTCTTGTTTTTCTGTGTTCTAGCTGGGTGCTCGTCGGAATGGAGAGTCAGTGATTTGCTGAGTTATCCAGGACCAACACCCAGTCTCCATCGCCGAGTGGTTCGAACGAATGGCGCTGCTTGTCGGTGAACTCGGCGATGCGCGTGGTCTCGCCGGTCCGCGGATTGAACCACGAAGCGACGACCCGTGCGCCGGAAACCTTGGTCAGGTCGATCGTGAGAGCGCGCTTGGATGGAAGGTAACTGAGGGCGAAGGAACCATCGTTGGCGAGCGCCGTGACGGCAGAATCGTTCGTGGCGAAAGGCCCGCGGCCTTCGACTGCCACGAGATTGTTTGTGTCGGGAACGAGCTTCCACCACGCACGAGATTCCAGCAAGGAGCGAAGGTGCTTCAGGCTGTTCGCGCCCGGGAGTTCGAGCACGTCGCGCCAGTTCGCGGGCATGTTCCAGTTCGGCGAACCGTAAGCGTGGCCAGAGCCGCCACCGAGCAGACACCAATAGGCCTGCTTTCGTGCCTGCACCGGGCTGCCCCAGGCGCCGTGCTCACCTTCATAGGTCGATTCGCCAAGGAAGAACGGGCGCATCGGGATCTTTGCAAACTCGGCGTGACTCACTTCGTAGACGTCCGGCTGATTCTTGTTCCACGCTTTATTGAAGCCACGGAAATAGGTATAGACCATCGACACATCCAGCCAACGCTCGTCCGCAGGCCAGACATCGGTGCTCGAATGGGTCGAGGCGGCGTGATACGTGATGAGCTGGTGCGGCGCCGCGTCTTTCAAGCCAAGTCCGAGGGCGCGGATTTCGAAGCGGGCATTATCGGGATCGTTGTCGCCACCCAGGATCCACATCACATTGTCGAATTTTGCGTAGCGTTTGCCCAGCCAGCGACCGAGCTCACGTGATTTCTCGACGCCATTTGCATTGAGCGGCTTGAGCGCGCCGTCCTTCTCCTGGCCAGCCCAGCCTTCGCCGCAACACCCCGACCACGCGGGCGCGATCGCGAGCAACATTCTCTGGCGGTGCGCTTCGGCCACGACGCGGTCCACGTGAGCAAAAAACGGCTCGTTCGGCCGGGCGAAATCCTGTTCCGGAGGCCGGCCGACAAAGGGCAGTTCTCCCGCTCGATTTGTCAGGCCCAGGAAGCCTGTGAGCATGACCTGAAGCGCGGTGAAGCCTTGCGCCTTCCGCCGATCGATGTATTCCCTCGCTTCCGCTTCGGTGAGCTTGGTGAAAAGCATCCACGGCGTGTCGGCATGGTAGAGAAAAGGCGTGCCTTGCTGATCGACTAAGTGCCGACGGTTCTCGCTGATCTGGAGCGGGAACGTCGAAGCGGCTGAAACTGTGGCGAGCGTGAAAGCAAAGACATACGAACAGGGGGAGAGAAATCGTTTCATCTCATTGGGTGACGAGGCGCCGCGGAATACTGGAAATTGAGAACCTGAGAAACTTGAGGAGAGCGATTGGGTGTTTCGAACATGAATCAAAACTCAGTATGGGCAATCTGGTGTCTGAAACAATCCACTTGAGAACAAAAATCATCCCCTGGAACATCCTGAACGTTACTGGTACCCGAACAGCGGCGGGAAGAGGATCACAACGATGGCCGCCCACGCACCGTAGACCGGCAGATAATCCGTCTGCCACTTTTCGAGCGAGCGAAACGATCCGCGGCCGCTCAGAAAACGAACATAGAGCACAGCGGACCACGCGAGATTGACGAGGAGAATGGCGTTTTCCCCCAGGGCGGCCACGCGGTTTGGGGTGAGTCCGAATTCGTTAATCCGCGACGCGATGGCCCAGAGTGCGACTCCGTCCGCCAACAAGGCGCTGGTGATGAGCACAACCTGGACGACATCAAAGGCTCGCGGCGGCAATTGCGGATCACGCGCGGAAAGCGAGTAGAGCAAAAGCCCAAGCACCACGGTTAAGAGCAAATCAAACGCGATGAGCAGGTTTCGCTCAATGTCGATGCCTCGGCCGGTAACGACCAGGGTTCCCAGGAAGATGATGAGCATGGCAGCAAACATCGGTGTGAACAGGCGTGTCAAAACCGGCGCCATGTTTTCGATCACGCTTTGCTTGGCTTCGACGAGCCACGAGGCGATGAGCACCGCGCCCGCGGCTCCGCATGGCAGCAGCCAGAATCCAATGAAGGGCCCCACATTGATCCCGATCGAGCGGAAGATCGCTGCGAGAAAGCCTGTGAACACGCCTCCACCGAGTGCGATCAGAACGTAGTAAATGAAGAGCTCGCCGGAAAATCGGATGAAATCCATACGGCCCGCAGACTCTTTCCAGCGGCTGCCCGTGTAAGCGACGCCCACGGTGAGCCAGAGCGCGATGGGCAGGTGCAACGCAGTCAGAGTCTGGGTGAAGCCTTGTCTGGTGAACGGATAGATGTTCGCGAATACAGCCGCCGCGACAAAAAGCGTGGCGATCCACCCAACGGCGCGCAGATCGAGGCGCCGTTTCCAAACAAAGTAGCCCGTCAGGAGCGGCAAGACAAAGAAACTGCCGTTGCGAACATAGAAACCAAGGTCTTCCTCGTGGTGCTCGTTCAGCTCCACCCCAAAGAGCGTCGGCAGTTTGACCAGGATCGCCGCGGCCACGGCGAGAAAGAAGGCGACCCAGGCATCGCTTCGCTTTGGGGCTTGCGGCGCATCGGGCTCCGATGGCATGAGCACGAGCTGCTTCCATAAACGATCCGAGTGCTCTCGGGCGAACTCCCGGGAGAGAGCGTCGAGATTGCCGATCCGCTTCACGGCGACCAGGAAAGCTTCGTCGTCGCTCAGACCCGCACCGACCAGGGCCGCGACCAGTTCTCGCAGATGGTCTTCCAATTCTGCGACGTCGACCGAATGGATGGCCTGCCGGCGCCGGAGATAACTGCGCCATTGGTCGATCTGCTCCTCAAGGAAACCGGCGTGAGTGGAAGGTTGCATATCAGGCTTTATTCGGCTCGAGCGCGGGTGACATTCCGGAGGGTATCGGACCAGGGAGTGCCAGCGCCTGCCAGATGCTTTGCAGCGCCGAGTTTACAGTTTGCCACTGCTCGCGCTCATCGGCGAGGCGGGCCCGGCCGTTGGGGGTGATCTGGTAGTACTTGCGTCGGCGTCCGCTATCGGCGATTTCCCAGCGGGCTTCGATGTGGCCGAGGCGCTCGAGTCGATGCAGGACCGGATAGAGCATTCCATCGGTCCATTCCATGCGTCCCGCGGAGAGCTCGCGAACGCGCTGGAGGATAGCGTAACCGTAGCTATCGCGTTCGGCGAGGATGGCCAGGACGATCGGGTTGGAAGAGGCGGCGATGAGTTCTTTGTTAAGTTCCATGAACCGGCTCGAGTCGAGGGAAAGGCTGGGTGGAAGGCGGCTTGGACATAGAGCTACTATGCATGGCAGTGCTATGTATGTCAAGACTTAGGCTTTCCGGCGCACCTGGAAGAGACGGCCTGCGCCTCTTACGCACGCTCGGGCAGCGTTAGGAGAGGGACGGCCAAAGTTCCGCGAGTTGCTTACTCCAAATCACAGTTTGAGTCGTTCGGTCGAGGGGATAAAGGAGCTTACGCGCAGCTGGCGGGCCAGCGCGGCTGCCCGTGGCCTTGGGCACGCATAGGGCCGCGCGTCATCAGGTGCATTTGCACTGCCGTCGGCAATCGTCAATCCACGGCCTCTCCAACAGGAAACGAGTAGCTTTCAAGCCGCGGGTTACGGTCTTCGGTATGGGAGGTTTAGGTAATCATCCCAGACACGCAACGCCGGTTTCGCTTTGGCGTCGCCCGTCTGGAGGCCTGTGAAAGCCCAAATCCGAGCTACATCATCGGTCGGCGCTGGCAGTTTGGCACAAAGCCGTTCGAAGTCCGTGGTCGCGAAATTGATGACAAACGCGTAGCGGTCGCGGGTTGCGACTTGCAGGAGTAGTTCGGTGAACTGCTGTTGCTCGGCCTCGGACCCATGCAGCGTGAGGCCAAACGCTTTGAGCGCGACGTCCTGGGATGTCATGCCAGACTCGGAAACGGCGATTGGCTTGTCAAAGCGCCTGGCAAAGTCGAGGAAATCGCCCGGGACCGGGCGAGGCACGTCGTAGCTCATGTGCGGGTAAAAGCTCATGGCGAAGAGATCGCTCTGTTGCATCAGATCGGCGACTTCGCGCTCTTGATCAGCGTGTCGGGCTTCCGCGGCGAGCTTCTTATAGTGCAGAATTTCTGTGGTAAAGCAGATCGGGAGGGCTGGATAACGCTGCTTGAGAGCGGCATGGGTGCTGCGATAGAGATCCTTGAGTTCCGTCCATCTTACCGGATTCTTGGAAAGAAGAACGTTCAGTTCTATCCCAATGGCAAGGTAGGCCGGACGCAGGGCATCGACCGATCGCGTCGCGAAATTAAGAAATGCCCGTTTCACTTCGGGACTGTTGAGCGCGAAATCCTTCCAAGCCTTTGGCAGCGGTTGGTTATCTTTCTCGCCCCAATACGGCGCTAGATTCTTGCGGTCCTGATCCAGTGGCGAGATGGAGAGGAAGATCTTCTTCCCGACGGGAGGGCGATACGCCAGGTTGGACTCGACATCGCGCGAGAACGGTTTGGCATCGAGCGCTTCGGGCCAGGGAATACCCCCAATAAACATGACGGACACAATATCTCCGTGGGCGTGGGCAAAATCCTGGGCTCCCTGCACGCCGGCCAGAGTGAGATCTGACGGCCAGCGCGTGAATCCGAGGTAGAAAGGGCGTGACCGCTCATCGGAGGCCACCGCGGCCCGCGCGGCGTTCTGAGGGAGAGCAGTTCCGGCGCAGAGAATCAGCAGGACGAGGCAGTAGGCCAGATTCATGAGGATTAGGGTGGGCAGCGCGAGGGCTTCTGACGAGCGGATTCGGATCTACGATGGTGACCGCTTAAGCTCCTGCATTTTCGCGGCGAAGGCATTCGCACGCCCGCAAGGTGCGTGAGAGGCGCCTGGGAGGATTTGAGGCTGTCAGGGATCGAGCCTAAACGTTGCGAAACCGCGCAAAGCCGGTAACATCCAGCCGTCATGAGAACATCCCGAATGCTCGTCCTGCTGCTGCTGGGCAGCGCGCTCGTTGCCATGGTCAATGGGGTCGCACGTGCCCAAACCGAAGCCAGTGAAACGCCGGCGCAGCGCGACGCGCGCATGCGCTGGTGGCGCGAGGCGCGATTTGGAATGTTTGTCCATTGGGGCCTCTATTCCGGGCTGGCTGGCACTTGGAACGGCAAAGCGGTGGGGACACAAGGTGGCATGGAATGGATTCAGAATAACGTCCAGGCAGAGACCGAAACCTATGCCAAGGCGGCTCTGCCGCTGTTTCGGCCGGAGCCCGGCTTTGCTCGAGAATGGGCGCGTCTGGCGAGAGAGGCGGGCTGTCGGTATGTCGTTTTCACGACCAAGCATCATGAAGGGTTTGCCCTGCACGATTCCAAAGCGACGGATTACGATGCGGGCTCAGTCTTACAGCGGGACCTGGTCAAGGAGATCGTGGAGGCCGTGCGCGCCGAAGGCTTGCGGGTAGGGTTCTATCATTCGGTCATCGATTGGCATCATGACCAGTACGCTTACGCCCGGTCGCAGCAATTACCTCATCCGCTCAAGGGGAAACCTTACCCGAACGGAGAGCGCGATCATCGAAAGTACCAGGCGTTTCTCCGGTGGCAAGTGGAGGAGCTCGTCTCGAATTACGGTCCGATCGATATCCTTTGGTGGGATTACAGCTCGCAGGATTTTCAAGGACAGGAAGCGTGGCGCGCCTTTGATCTGCTTCAATTGGCCCGAGAACATCAGCCGCAGATCATCATGAACAATCGGCTTTTTCGAAATCCGGAAGCCGGCTGGGCGAGTATGTCAACCGAAGGATACTTACCGAGACTGGAATCTAAATACGGAGATTTCATCACGCCGGAGCAGCACATTCCAGCGACGGGCATGCCCGGAGTGGATTGGGAGACGTGCATGACGCTGAACACCACCTGGGGCTATAGCGACCATGACCATGCTTGGAAATCAGATCAGGAACTGATCAGGAATCTCATCGATGTCACTAGCAAAGGGGGCAATTACCTCTTGAATATCGGGCCCAAGGGAGACGGGAGCGTTCCGGAACCGAGTCTCAAATCCATGCGTGCCATTGGCGGGTGGATGAAGAAGAACGGAACGTCTATCTATGCCACGTCCAGTAACCCGCTCGGCCCTGTGGCCTGGGGGCGAATCACGGCGAAGCCCGGACGCCTTTATCTGCACGTGTTCGATTGGCCGAGCGACGGCAAACTCGTCCTGCCGACAAAATCGCGGATAGCCAATGTCCGAGCCCGATTCTTAGCAGAGAACGACGGAGCCGTTTTGAAAACAGCAACCACCGATTCCAGTTTGGAAATCGCGTTGCCTGGCGTGGCGCCCGACCCAATTGCCACGGTCGTTGAGGTAGAGGGTGAGTTTTAGCTTACGACGCGGGCCGTTCTGCGGACACGGGCAGCATAAGTGAGGCATGGATGGGATCATGAAACCGACATCGTCTATAGCTTGGTCGCGCCGGGAGTTTCTCGGTGCGACCAGCCTGGCGCTGGCCACGGCGGTTTCGTCGTCGTTCGCGGGGGCGCCTGGGAGCTCGGGCTTCCAGCACCGGGCGCTCAATGGCTGGATTACCGACCTGGCGAGTGAACCAGATCGAAACACGCCTTGGCCCTCCATGCGGTTGGACGAAGGGCTACTCCAGGATTATCGCGAGACTTTTGCGAGAATGGGGCAGGTTGGCTTCAACGAGATCGTTATTTGGGGGCTTTACACGGCTAACAATTGGCCCGTTGATCTGACGCAGGCCGTTCCGCCCGACCGCGGGCGTTTGGTGGAAAAGTTGATCGCCGATGCTCACGCCCAGGGGATTAAAGTTATAAGCGGTTTGGGAACGTACAGTTGGGGTTTTGCGGAGATTATCAAAGCCCATCCCAAGCTTTCTGGAGGCAATGCCAACGCCATGTGCGCCAGCGAGCCAGAGGCGCACGCGATGATGGAGCGCGTGCTCGAGTTTGTTTTCACCCGCTTTCCCATCGACGGCGTCTCGATGCAATCCGCGGATCAGGGGCGTTGCCGGTGCTCCCGCTGTCGGGAGTTCGGTGATGTGGAATATCATGCCCGCTTGCTCACGCGGACGGCTGAGACGATCCGGGCTCGGTGGCCGGGAAAGATCGTTGGCATGAGCAACTGGGGCGTGAGTTTTGGCAAGCCGCAGGACAAAGAGACGCTGGTGGGTCTGAGTCGTTCGTTGGACTACATGATCGATCACAACGATAGTGTGCGCTGGGGCGGGGCGAGATACCGTCGCGAATTCATCGCGGCGTTGCGTTGCCCGCTTGGCACCACCGGGGGACCGGTCGTGGAACCGCCGCAGCATTGGGAGCGGGATCGTTGGTTCCTGCCCACTTGTCAAAGGGTCTACCAGCACCTTCGCCAGCTCCGCGCTGATGGCGGGAACGCCTGCGAATTCTTTTTCCACATTCTCGCAAATCCGAGCAGTGAAGTGACCTGGCACGTTGCGGGACGAACGCTGCGGGATCCGGAAGCGCCGCTTCGAGAGCACGTCGCGTCGGCCGTGGATAGTTTGTATCAACCGCGGGATAGCGCCGCGCGAGACGCCTTGGCTCAATTCTTTCTCGATGCTGAGGAGGCCTATATGCGACATCTGCCGCCGAACGAGTGCGGCACGATCTCCTTGGAGCCGCTGATCAGCGACCGTCCTGGTCCAGCCGTTTATCTTCGAGACCGGTTGAGCTCCGAGCAGCGCCAGACCTATACCGCAGAATTGGGGCGGCTCCAGAGTCGATTTGAGAGAATGCGCTCCGGTCTGGGCGAGGCTCAACGTGTCGAACGCGTGCGGCAGTGCTTGGCCAAGGTCTTGAAGGACGCGCAATCGCTTTGAGCGATCGCTTTTGGTCTATTTAAATGTGGCCTGGAGGGCTTGCAAACGCCGATTGGCCGCAACGATGCAAGCGATGAGCTCGGGATTTCGATTCCGTTCAAGGTCGAGCCGTTGGCGATTGCTTGCATCGTCCGCGCGATCTGCTTGATAGCACCACCAGTAAGTGAGAGGAACTCCGGCGTCCACCACACTCTCGAGGGTCCTGACCAGCCACGGCTTGGCGCTGGCGGCATCTTCGTAGCTATCGAAGTAGTTCGGGGTCGTCGACCAGAGCTTCTGATCGGTTTTTGGAGCTGGCTGAAGACCAAGTTCACCAATCATGAGGGGTTTTCCGAGACGACGCGCGATCACCATGTAGCCCTTGTTCTCTAACCACATCTCTTGCCCGCGGTCATCGGAGATGAGGTAACCTGGCTGGGTATTGGGGTAAGAATGGATGTCGATGATATCGATTGCGGAATTGCGGTAGAGCAGCTCGAAACACTTGAACTGCTCTTCAAAACTGTCCCGTTTCCAACCTTGGCCAAGGTACAAGTGCCATTGGCTATCCCGCATGTTCGAGCCACCTGAAGTCACCAGCCGCAAAGGATCGACGAGCTTAATGCGCTGCGCGACATCATCGAAAAACCGCGCGACCTCCTTGAGGGTGGGCATACGCTCTCCATTGTAAACGCGATGCTCGTCACCGATATCGGCCTGGAGAGTCACTTCGTTGGATATTTCCCAGAGCAGCACGCTCTTGCGATGGCGAAATCGCGAGACCGTCTCGTCGATATACCGGTAAAGGAGTTTGCGGCCCCGGGATTCGGGATTGGCCACCAGCTCTCGTTGTTGTTCTTTCCCGTAAAGCCAGCCTTTCTGAGGATCGAGCTTGGTATCGGTGAATGTGCCAGCGCCGAGAGACCAGGCCACCCGCATTTCGTGGGCTTCACACAATTGCAGGGTCTTCTCCAAGGCGGCATAGAGCGAGACGCGCTTTTCAGGGTCGGCATAGGACGCCGGGCCTTCTGGACCCCAAGGCAAGGCGAAGATACGAATGGTTCGAAAACCGAGCTCGTGAAGGTCGCGCAGCGCCTGATCTTGAGCCCGGACCATCGGGTTCTCCTCCGTCAACGCTTGTCCCGCGCGGAGCTGGTCGTAGAGCTGCCAGAAAAGGTCAAACTTGTTGAAGCTGATTTCGGCAAATGGTTTTCCGTCCAAGAAGAAGCGTCCGTTTTGGATCGAGAGCACATCGTCCCGGCTCACCGTGCGGGCTGGGCTGGGAAGGGTAGGACTCGACGGTTTGTGGGCCGTTTCGGCCGCCATAGTGTTTGGCGACTGCACCAGCGCCAGGAGGGCAGCGAAGATCACACAAGCTGCCTTGTTCATCGTCCAAGATTGAATGTTTCGTTTCACGAAGTTTGCCACTCCAAAGTCGGGCGGTTCCGAGGTGAGTCAAGGTAACGGGCAACTAAGGCGCTTCGATGGAGAGACCGAAGCGCATCATCGGGAGCATGAAACGCGTCTGTGGACTTGCTGTTTGGAACGACGGCCAGCGCCCGGGCTATTCGCGAGCCCGGACGTCGTTGGACATAGTCGTCAGCGGATTAAACCTGAGAATAGTCCGCCGGGACCAACTGCAGGTTGGTGATGCCGCTCAGAATGGCCTTGTCGCTGTATTCCGCCATGCCGCTCAATCGTTTCCAGTCTGGATGGGAACCGAATCGCCCCCAGGCCGCTTTCTGTTCGTCCTTGTCCTTGAAGGCGAGCATATAGGTCAGGTTCGGGAGTTTGGTCCCGGCGAGCGTTTGTCCGAAGAAGACGGGATTGAGTCCAACCTCGCGGAACAGTTTAATTTCCCCGGCTTCGTTAAACATCTCGATTTTCTTCAGATTCGTTTTGGCGCTTGGGCTTTCGTAGGTGCGAAGCTGGAACACCCGCGAAGCACCGCTTACGGGAACCTCCAATTTCGGCATGCCTTCAAAGGCCAGCATGAGGGAGGTTTCCATGCGTTTGAAAGCGGGCGCGCTCGCGGGAGCATCGATAAAAGATTCGGCCTTGGAGATGAACTCGTCGTCGGCGGCCAATTGACTCATGTAAGTTACAAACGACTCGATCGTCTTATGGCGTAAGAGAACGTAGACAGGGCTGATTCCCTTCTCGGGATAAAATACACCTACCGGCTTTATCCCAAGTCGGTTCAAGGCGGGAACAGCGGCCTCTTTGAGGAACGTATCGACCTCTTTTCTTTGACTGTCCGTGTCTACGATGAAAAGCCGGAGCTCGTAGTATTCACGCCCGGATAAGGATTCCGCTGCGTTGATGGCGGGTGTGGAGGCCATGGAGGCAACGCCGGCAGTGCCGGAGACGGTAATAAATTGTCGTCGATTCATAGAGTCAGCTCAGGATAGCAAACGGCGATGCCGATGTCACTGGAATGAAGCGGACACGGTTTATCGCGCCCTGCCGTTTTCAGAGCAGTCTAATTCCGGAGCAAAGTCAAGTTAGATAGGCTTAATTAACCTTGCGCTCAACGCGGGTTTTGGGAATGCTGTGAAATGGATGCGGCTTCGCACCGAAACGGATACGATAGCGCTAACGATCGCCTGGCCAGATTGTTCAACGCGCTGTGCAACCACTGTTTGAATATCGTATGAAACCCCAGTCTCACAAAGTCAATCGTCGCAGTTTTCTCTGGACCGCCGCCACGCTGACGGCATCGGCAACTTTCCTGCGCGGACAGGACCGTGCCGCGGAAAAGGGGTTGGCCATTGGCGGTGAGGGGCGCCGCGCGGTGGTCTCTCTCGTTAAGGGCCAGAGCCGACGCGAGAATATTCGTGATGCCTTGGCAGCGGTCGAGGACCAGATTTTACCCGTTCTCAAGACCAAGAAGCACGTTGTCATCAAACCGAACATTGTGAGCACGAGCAATCAACTGGCGTCGACTCACGCGGATGCGCTTCACGGGATCCTCGATTTCCTGGAACCGCGGTTTACTGGACCCGTAGTTATTGCAGAGTCGTCCGCGGGTTATACCACGGAGGGTTTCGATCATTTCGGTTACGATAAGGTTTGCACGGAGCACAAACCCCTTTCCGTCAGTTTGGTAGATCTGAACGAAGAGGGTAGAGCGGTAAACCACGCGATATTGGATGGCGATTTGCACATGGTGCCGGTGCGATTGGCCGCCCGTTTGCTGGATCCGGACGCTTATGTCATTTGTTGCGCAATCTTGAAGACTCACAACACGGTCGTGGCGACGCTTTCACTGAAGAACATGTGCTTGGGCGCTCCGCTTCATAGTGCTCGGAAAGACCCGGACCGATGGAATGACAAGCGTCTCTATCATGGAGGCGTTCGGCAGACTCATGTAGGAATTACGATGACAGCCCAGAAACTCCAGCCATGCTGGGGGGCGACGGTCATCGACGGATGGGAAGGAATGGAAGGTAACGGGCCGGCCAGTGGTGTTTTGGTGCCGTCACGCCTGGCCATTGCGTCGACAGATTATGTCGCAGCCGATCGGGTTGGGGTCGAAGCCATGGGCATCCGGGCTGACTGGGTTGGGTACCTCGGATTCTGCGGTCGCGCTGGGGTGGGGCAGGATGATCTCTCGCGAATCGATATCCGTGGCGCCAAGTTGGCCGACGTGACACGGAAATACCGGATGCACGACGATATCGAAAGGGAGTTGCGTTGGATGGGGCCGATGAAGGAAGTGCCTGAAAAACTCGGTTAGGCGGACGGATCGGGCCAAGCCAGGCGCGCCACGAAAGATCGGCATATTCGGTCATGGTTGTTCCGAAGGGCCCGCTCGGTCACCGGGCTGGAATCGGTGAAACACCCTGCATTCTCACCGGACGCGGCGCGTCGTTCGCTCCTGGCGTTTACCCGATCGTCCTTTTCAATAAAGAATTGGCGGAAGAGGACACCGCACGGTAGATTTTGCGTCCAAGCGGCTGAGCTGTACCCGTAGAGTTACCGACCGGCAGATAGGTGCTCGCCCAGGACGATACCGATGCGCATTCTGGTGGTTGAAGATGAAGAAAAAGTGGCCCGCTTCCTTACGCGGGGCCTGCGGGAGGAGTGTTTTTCCGTCGACGTTGCGCGCGATGGCGAAGAGGCGCTCTTCCTTGCGAGCAGCAACTCTTACGACCTGATTGTGCTCGACGTAGTTTTGCCGAAGAAGGATGGATTCCAAGTCCTGCGGGACCTTCGGGCTTCGCGTGAACGCAGTCGGATTTTGATGCTGACGGCCCGTGATAGCGTTGGGGATCGAGTCCGGGGGCTCGATCTGGGTGCCGACGATTACTTGGTAAAACCCTTTGCCTTCGCTGAATTCCTGGCACGAGTGCGAGCGTTGCTGCGTCGTGATCCGCTCGATCCGCCGAGTGTTTTGCAGGTTGCCGACGTGGCCTTGAACTTTAAGACCCGTTCTGTCATGCGCGGTGGGAAAGAGATCGTGCTCACGCCGAAGGAATTGGGAGTGTTGGAATACCTAATGCGGCGCAAAGGTGAAGTCGTAACGCGGACCGAACTGGCGGAACATGTGTGGGACGAGAATTTTGATTCGTTCAGCAATGTCATCGATGTCACGGTCTATCATTTGCGGGAGAAGGTGGATCGCGATTTTGAAACGCCGTTAATCCACACGCTGCGCGGGGTTGGCTACGTTTTTAAAACGGGTGAGCTGACGAGGTAAGGTTCAAGCGATTTACGGCGCATGGGAGCTCGTGGTGTTTCATCTGAATTTCATCTTCGTTTCATTTCAATTTCACGTTGGCTTGTTAGCTTCGGATGAGCCATGCGTGACGATCATCGCTCTTCTGCCGAAGCGGCTTCAATTATGCCGCGTTCGCGCTTGAGCCGATCGGGCAGGTTGCATCCTGAGGCTGGCGGAGCTCGGAGTTCATTCCGATTCTCGTTGCGGGCTCGGCTGCTGGTGGCGGTTTCGTCGGTGATAATCGCGATCTACGCGGCGATCACGCTACCGCTTTACTTCTTGATCCGGCTCAATGTCGCGCGGGATCTCGACGTCCAGCTTCGGGAACAAGCGGTGATCCTGGAATTCCTCTCTCAAACGGCCGCGGTGGCCCTTCAGGAACAGGTCACTCGGCTGCCCGCGACGCTATTCACCTTCCAGTGGTATGACACGAACGGGGTAATCCTGGGGAAGTCCGGGCCGCTCGGCGGCACAGTGCCGCTTTCAAGAACGGCGCTCGAGTTGGCAAAATCAGGAGGTGGCACGATCCTGGAAACCGTGCGAACGTCAGGAAATCCACGGGTTCGAGTGCTAACCACGTCGCTAGGGCCGCGGGAAACGGCCCAAGGCAAGCCTGGGCTTCTGCAGGTCGCCTGTTCCTTGGAAGATAAGGGGGTACGGATTCGCGCGGCATTCTGGTGGTTTGTCGCAGGCGGGTGCCTGCTCGTAGGCTTGTCGAATGCTTCGGTGCTCGTGGTTCTGAACCAGTGGCGACGGCAATTTGATCATCTCTGCCACAGTGCACGGAGTGTTGAATTGACGGGGCATTCGCCGCAACGTTTGGTGGCTCCGGCCGCAGACGCCGAGCTCGCTCAAATCGTGGACGCGTTCAATGCACTTTTGGATCGAGTGGAGAAGGCCTATGCCACCCAGCAACAATTCGTCGCCGATGCTTCGCACGAAATCCGGACACCGCTGACAATTCTCCGTGGGGAAATTGACGTTATTCTACGTCGAGAACGAAATGCGATGGAGTATCGCGAAGTCTTGCAGAGCAGCAAGGAGGAGTTGGAACGTCTTTCTCGCTTGGTCGACAATATGCTGATGCTGGCATGGGTGGATACGCAACAGCCGATGACGGCCAAGAGGAAGGTAGATTTGGTGGTCGTCGCCGAGCGCGTCTGTCAACGTCTGCGCCAGCTTGCCCTCGAGGGTCATGTCGATCTGGAACTCAGGATCAAGGAGCCCTGTTCGGTGTCGGGCGATGCGACGGCATTGGAGCGAGCCATCGCGAACTTGGTTGAAAATGCCATTCATTTTTCACCAAAGGGTGAGACCGTGACGTTATTAGTGCAGAGCAGGGGAACGGAGGCTCAGGTAAGCGTGACCGATCACGGAGCTGGGATCGCTGCGGCACATCTGGAACGTATTTTTGATCGTTTCTATCGTATTGACGGTCCCCCGTCACAGCCTCACCGGGGCGCGGGACTTGGACTTCCCATCGTCAAGTCGATCGTCGAGCAGCATGGGGGACGGGTCGATGTTGAGAGTGTGGTTGGAACTGGTGCTACCTTCACAATCCGAATCCCGCAGGCGTAAGCCGTGGGATCGTTTCGACAGTCCCCCTGGCCCGACCGCCTGCCAATGGTTCATTCCGGCCGAAGATGAAAGCGATTTCATCTCGGTTTCATGTTCGTTTCATGCGCGTCCTTCTAAAACTGTCGGCTACCAGGACCGACTAATTCCAGCGTGTCCGGTGATAATGATGATGCTCTCGCTCTCTGTGCTACGCCGGTTCAATTGGCATTGCCTTGCTGCGGCCGTGCTCGCGTCCTCACTCACAGATCTGTACGCGCAATTAGGTGCAGACATCGATTTGGCTGGAAGCATCTCCGTGCCTGGAGAACGCGACCGATTCACTTTTCGCGTGGACCACCGTGAACTCTTTTACTTCGACGCGTTGACCTCATCGAGCACGCTCAATTGGAGCCTGGAATCGTCAGCAGGTTCGGTCGTCTCGCACCGGAGTTTTACTGCAAG
>JBGAIN010000145.1:0-22143 GCA_044225505.1 Limisphaerales bacterium | reverse complement strand
TGCCGAAGAGCAGCATCATCTTGGTGAGCGACCAACAGCTGGAAGCCCTGCAGAATCCAGAGGCTGAGATCGATTTGAGCCTTAGTTCCACGCCTTACCGCACGACCTTGCGCCAGGTCTGTGAACAGGCTCGGACGGCTGGAGCCAAGACGGTGATCCTGGCGTTCGACGAGTTCTGGTCGCAGTATCGCGCTGGTCAGGGAGGCAAACCGCGGGCCTTGACGCCGGATCAGGATGAATACATCCAGCGCATCCGCCGGATCAGCCAAGTCTTGCAGCAGTATGGATTAGGCTTGGAATTGAGCTTGTTGAGCCCTCTGGAGGTGGGCACAGGTTACGTCAAGAGCACTGGCGAACGCGGGCGCTGGGTTCAATATCGGGAAGGCTGGCGCAATCCTGCGACCGGCCGTTTCGAAGTGGCGCTTTGGGAACAGCGTCGTTGGACCAACAATAAAGGCACCATCGCTTTGACCCGCCAGGGAGTTCAGGCGTTCGCCTTTCGGGAACAGCGTGTGGGCGGTTCCTCCTTCTATCGAGTCGATCCGAACGAAATCACCGAACTCCATGAGCTGTTGACGACAGATTCCCTGGGACCGGACGAGCCGAATGCGCGGCAACGGCGGCTTCGTATCAGCGGGCATGGAGACACGCATCTTGGGCCGTTGGACAGGGTCTTGGTGGTCGTTTCCTATGCAACGCCGGAGATGGACTATTTCAGTCCGCAAGCGCCGTCTTTTCTGCGGGATCTGCTCAAACGCTATCACGATGCGGGAGTTCAGCTGAATGGTCTCTACGCGGACGAGATGCACATCCAACAGGATTGGGGCTATGGCAGTCACCATGATGAGGGACAGTTCAACGTGCGATACCTGACCAAGTCGATGATCGAACGCTACGCGGACCTCTACGGCAGCGAGTACCAGGAGTTCGAAAAGTACCTGGTCTATTTCTGTTACGGCCAGCACGCGTTCTTGCCGACGTTGGAAGCACGCTTGGCCGCCCAACACGTTCTTGGCGGAAGCGCCGACGACGTCCAACGAACCGCGCTTCTGCGCCGGCGCTACTACGAACTGCTCGAGCGGACCGTGGTCGACCTCTTCGTGAACGCCAAACGCTTTGCCGAAGATCTCTACGCTCAACCGTTGGAATCTCGAGCCCACGCGACCTGGGCGCAAAGCCCGACGATTGATTTTTGGAATGCAGGGAACAGCCCCCATCCTCCGCAGCAATACGAGTATACTCCGAATTTCCTTTGGTCGAATACCGTGCAGCAGGCCGCCGCCGCTTGCAGTGATTACTTTCGCTGGAATGACTTCCTGACCGGCGGAGGGAACGACCACGCGGAAGGGGGTTGGTCCGATCGCAACTATTACGGATTGGCCTTGGCCTGCTCCACAGGAATTCTCAATGCTACTCCCAACGCCTACGCTGCCGCGTGGGGATTGCCCGACGCGGCTGCCGCTCGGCATCAAGCGCTGGCCGATGCGTATGGCGCGGCCGCGACGCCAGGTTTTCAAGCGATCGAGGAATGCCAACATCGGGACATTGAAGTGTTGATGCTTTACCCGATGTCCCTCGTCGCCGCGGAAGAGCGCTTTGGTTCCTGGATGGTCCAATACGGATACGCCAATTACGTCACCGCCGAGAAATTATTGGAACGAGGCCGTATCACCCTGGATGGCAAGTTGGAGTTGGCCGGACGCCGCTTCCAGACGGTTGTCGCCCTCTTTGAAACGTTGCCTCCGCCAGGACTGCTTCCACTGTTGGAGGAATTTAGCAATCGCGGTGGGATTGTCGTCTGGTCTGGACCTGCGCCCCGCCTGGATTTTGGCGGCGCCTCAATTCTCCGGCGTTGGCAAACCATGTTTGGCGTGGCTGGGTGGACGCACCCCGCCGACGGAGTGATGGCGGCAGGCCGGCAAATTGACTTCGCAAACTCTCTCCGGACGGTGCCCTCTCAGTCCGTTCTGACCGACTTTTTGGTGGATTGGGTTTATCCGCTGCGGCCGATTGAAGGAGTCGAAGTGATCGCCCGGGCCGGAACCGAGGTCGTCGGGGTGCGCACGCTCACTACGGGAAAGGGGTCGCGGACGTATCTGGGCTTTCGTCCGCGGGATGACCAGGCCGCGTCCCTGGGTCACGAAGTGCGGACGTGGTATGAGGTCTTGAAAGCCTTGGGTTCTTACCCAACCAGCCGAACGGATGCCGTGGTTACCGATAATCCGACCATCGTCTCCCGAGAGTCGCCCTACTTGTGCACCCGCTTCCCCAATGGAACAACGGCCATTGCGGCGCATTACCGACATCACGTAGAGAGTTGGCCCGGTGGTTTCCACCGCAACCCTCAGCAAGACGCAGAGATCCTCAAAGCCAATCCGTTGCCGTCCGATCGGTTGGAGCTCCGCAATTTCCAAGTGAATGGTCACGTCGTCACCTATGAAGGAACTCGGATCGTCGCCTTTCGACTGGGGGCAAGCAATGAACTGCGCGCCTTTGGAGGGTACGAGTGCACAGGGATTCGCGTGGGCGAGCGCCAACACCGGTTTTGTGACCGACCGCTCGCTTTCCTGGCCTGGGCGCCGGTGACGGAAGCGCGGCAGGTGCCAAACGGCGCGCGCATGGAACTGTGGCTGGACGGGGAAGGGACTGTCACGATTCCTTTGGGGGCGGACATTCGGGCTGGGCGGCTGATGTTTGAGGGGCGGTCGGATTGGAGAGCAGGGGCTGAGGTGCCCGCTCGGATTGGTGAGGGGCAGCTCCGGGTGGAGATCCGGCGAGATTGGTCGCAAAAGCACCTCTATCTCGTGCCGTTATCCGGATAAGCGTTCAGCGTTCGCCTCATGTTGGTCTGCAGGGCCTTATGCGACGCACCAGGCGCAGGTTGAAGACATTCGTCAGGGGTTGACCGACAATCGCTAGAACGACCCGAATCCAGGGCGAGCCGTTCGGACATGCTTGCTCAGTCATCGCTGGGATCTCAGTCCGATCCTACTCAGGCCACTGGAGGATCACTGGAGGATCACTGGAGGATCACTGGAGGATCACGCGACGGAGAGGAAGGGGGTCCGCGGTGGACTCTCAATCTGTCCGGAATCGCGCCGGGCCTCGCAGAGGGCGTTCTTCGCATCTCCAGATCGTTCGTCCACAGTCATTTAGACAAATACACGGGGTTTTTCGTTTTTTTCATTGGAGTTGGATCCCGCACAAGGCAACCGTTTAAGTCTCTCGCCCGCATCCCCTAGCCAAGACGGCCATGCCGGAGGCATGAATGAGAATAGCTCGGACGCTTTAGCGCCGAGATCCAGCGACCCATGACGATTAGCCTCGAAACGGGCGGCCGACCCTCCGAAAACACGTTACTTCTGGGATTCGAGGAGGTTCAGCCGTTCCGTCGGGACTTTGACTCTTCGCGCGGAATCCCAGCACTGGAGGTGCCGGGCGAATACCACGACGTCCCTGCCGGGACGCCAAACGCCTGTCCCAGAACGGAGGGAACAGCTTCTATCCCACTGAACACAGCGAGGGACCACGCGCAGCCCCTCCGACGGGAGGAGCAAAGCCAAGGCCAGGCCAACCCCAAGCCCCCCTCGATCTGCAAGGCCAGAACCGCTAGACCAAGCGCCAAATCGCGCCTCGCTTACAGTCCGGTGCGCAATCGGGTTTCTTCCAGATCGATCTCGCGTTCTATCTGCCGCATCAGGTGTTCGTCGACGTGGTGTTGGCGCCGGAGGGCAATCAATTCCTGGCGCTCGGCGTCGAGTGCGTCCAGGCGCAAGCGGCGTGTTTCAATGAGCTGTTGCCGATCGGGACTCCACCCGAGGGTGTCGGCGAGTTGATCGTTGAGGTGATGGACGCGCTCCTGATAAACGCCGGCCACACGCTGCATAGCGGATTCGGTGACTTGACCGGCCTGGCGTCGTTCGTTGAGTCGAGCCAGCCCAGCATGCGCGAGTTTCAATCGGACCTCGCGTTCCTCGGAGTCATTGGACCGGTTTCGCACTCCGAGCCGACGGATGACCCAAGGCAAGGTCAACCCTTGAAACACTAAAGTCGCGAGCACGACGCAAAAGGTGAGAAAGATGACCAGATCCCGGCCCGGAAAGGGAGTTCCATTGCCCAGCGTCATCGGCAAACCGAGGGCAGCTGCCAGGGAGACGACACCGCGCATGCCGCTCCACGCAACGATCGAAACGTGCTGCCACGGCGGCATGGGATCTCTGGCCCGCAAGCGCCGGCTGAGCACACGGGGGAGCCAGGTGCCGGGGAACACCCAAACTGGGCGGATGAGAATGACCACGGCACTGGCGATGGCGCCGAAGGCGATTAATTGCCCGGTGGAATAGGATTCAAGCTGGTTAAAAACGCGGGGCAGTTGGAGACCTATCAAGATGAAGAGGACGCAGTTGAAGAGGAAGACGAGAATTCCCCATACCGCCAGGGCATTTAAACGCGTTGTGGCGTGGATAAGTTCCGGGCCTTTCCAACCGCCATAAACGCCCGCCGCGACGGCCGCGAGCACGCCCGAGACATGCATCCGTTCGGCGGGAAGGTAAGCGATATAAGGAGCAACTAAGGAGACGGTGATAACCAACGATTCGTTTTGAAGCACGCGCATGACGGCGGCCACGCCAATCCCCACGCCGATGCCAACGGCAATGCCTCCCGTCGCGACCCAGACAAATTCGACGGTTGCTGATCCCAACGAAAACTGGCCGGACGCCGCGGCGGCCAGAGCAAAACGGAGGGCTACCAGGCCCGTGGCGTCGTTGACCAGGCTTTCTCCCTCGAGCACGGTGACGATGCGTTTGGGGAGATTCATCTGTTGTGCGATGGCGGTGGCGGCCACGGCATCAGGCGGTGAAACGATGGCTCCGAAACAGAAGGCGACCGCCAAGGGGAGCGCCGGGATAAAGGCGTGAATGACGAGTCCCGTTGCCAAGGTGGTAAATAGGACGAGGCCGACCGCGAGGAGCACGATGGGCCGGAGGTTGTCTTTGAGATCGTGCCAGGAGGTGGTCCAGGCCGCGGCGTAAAGCAACGGGGGAAGGAAGAAAAGGAAGACGAGTTCTGGATCGATGGCGAACTCGGGCAAGCCCGGGACAATACTGATGCAAAGCCCGCCCAGGACGAGCGCGATGGGGTAGGGCACCTTGAGCTTCTGGCCCAGGAGAACCACGCCGATGACGGCACAAAGCAAGAGGACAAATGCTTCAACGGGTTTGACCACGGCAGGCGGACGCTAGCAGAGGGTCCAGTTCGAGGGAAAGTCCGAAGCCAGAGTTGGGGGAGGATTGCAGAATTAGGACGGACAGGTATATTCGCGGACCTGCGCAATGAAGGGCTGGCGCCGTTGAGTCGCGTAGGGGAGGTCCCGTGGGGCTCGCCAGAGCCTCAGGAGTTTCAGTCAGACAAGGCAGATTGATGATGAACAGGCATATACTGCTAGTTGAAGACAACGAAGACGACGTCTTCTTGATGGAGCAGGCTAAAAAACGGGCAGGCGTTACCAGTCCGATGCACGTCGTGGATCATGGCGCCAAGGCCATTGCCTATTTAAACGGTGAAGAGGAGTTCGGAGATCGTCAGAAATTCCCCATCCCGAACCTGGTGCTGCTGGATCTAAAATTGCCCTACGTCACGGGACATGAGGTTTTGCGCTGGATCCGGCGTGAATCTCGGTTTCAGACCATGCTGGTGATCGTATTGACCTCGTCCGGAGATTCCATGGATATCGATACTGCCTACCGTTTGGGGGCGAATTCCTATCTGGTGAAGCCAAGCACGGTGGATGAGCTTCGCGATCTGGTCGGCTCCCTGGCGGATTATTGGCTGCGGCGCAATTGTCCTCCGACCCACATTTCAAAAGCGGCCTGATACGTTCCTTTATGCTGAAAACAGCGCTCTGGGCGTCGTTGACCAGCGTCGCGATCGCCCACGCCGGCGTGCCGGAAAACCTCGTTCTCGATGGCATTCCGGCCGTTCCACAGTCGCTCCGTGCTTCGGTCGTGCCCTATTTGGAATCCCGGGCGGCGGTCTTTCGCGGGTGGCATCCAACGCGGCGCGAAATGCTGATCACCACGCGCTTTGCGGACACGGCCCAATTACACCTCGTGCGCATGCCCGGCGGAGCGCGACGGCAACTGACGTTCTCGTCCGAACCGGTCGGCGATGCGTCCTTTCGACCTGGGACAGGCGATTGCATCGTGTTTTCCCAAGACGTTGGCGGCGGTGAGTTTTATCAGCTCTATCGCTACGATGTAGGCGATGGACAAACGACGTTGCTCACGGATGGAAAGTCCCGGAATACCGGCATGAAGTGGTCGCACGCGGGGCGGTTGCTGGCATACACGTCGACGCGCCGCAATGGTCGCGACAACGATCTTTACGTGGTCGCCCCGGAGAAGGCGGAGACGACGCGCCTGGTCCTGCCGGTCGAGGGTGGGGGATGGTCAGTGGAGGATTGGTCTCCAGACGACTCGCAATGGGTGGTGCAAGAGTATCTCTCGATCAATGAGAGTCGCCTTTACCTGGTGGATGTTTCGAAAGGCAGCAAGGAGTTGCTCACTCCGGTCGGCACTGGTCCGCGCGTCTCGCATGCCCAGGCCCGATTTGCCCGCGATGGCCATTCCATCTACGTCACGACGGACAAAGACTCGGAATTTCTGCGTTTGGCTCAATTGAACCTCGCGACTAAAGAATGGCGCTTCTTCCAAGGGCTGGGCTCGTGGGATGTCAGCGAGTTCGAAGTGTCTCCCGATGGCCGTCAAATCGCCATCATCACCAATGAAGGTGGGGTGAGTAAACTGCGGCTTTTAGAAACGGCGACTGAGGGAGTGCAAGCACTGGCGGAGGTGCCGGCTGGGGTGCTGACCGGGTTGAAATGGCATGAGGACGGCAAATCGTTGGCCTTTACCTTAGCCTCAGCGCGATCCCCGAGCGATGCCTATGTCGTCCGGTTCGACGGGACAGCCTGGCGGTTGCAACGTTGGACCGAGAGCGAAACGGGTGGCTTGAATCCGGAACGCTTTGTGGAGCCGGAACTGGTCCAGTTGACCGGCGCGGGCGGGGTGCAAATCTCGGCGTTTGTCTATCGGCCGGACGCGTCGCGTTTTCCCGGGAAACGTCCTGCCATCGTGAACATCCATGGCGGCCCGGAATCACAAGCTCGACCTATCTTTCAGGCCCGCAACAATTATCTTATCAACGAGTTGGGCATCGCGCTGATCTTTCCCAACGTCCGGGGTTCCGCTGGCTATGGCAAAACCTTCCTTGGCCTCGACAATGGGATGCAGCGTTTGGATTCGGTGCGCGATATCGGCGTGATTCTGGATTGGGTAAAGGCAGATGCGCGACTTAACGCGGAGCGAGTCGCGGTGGTGGGGGGGAGCTACGGTGGCTATATGGTTTTGGCCAGCCTCGTCGAGTTTGGGGAACGGTTGCGGTGCGGCGTAGACGTGGTGGGCATCTCCAACTTTCTCACGTTTCTAAAGAACACTCAGGAGTACCGACGGGATCTGCGGCGTGCAGAGTATGGGGACGAGCGGGACGAGGCCATGCGCCAATTCCTGGAACGAATCTCCCCGGTCAACAATGTGTCGAAAATTCGCCAGCCGTTACTCGTGGTGCAAGGTCAGAACGATCCTCGTGTGCCCGTGGGGGAATCTGAACAAATGGTAAAAGCGCTCCGAGCGCAACAAACGCCGGTTTGGTACCTTCTCGCCAAAGACGAAGGGCATGGATTTGCCAAGAAACCGAACGCAGACGTTCAGTTCCTGGCCACGATCCTCTTTTTGCGGCAGCACCTGCTCGAGTGAGCGGCGGCCGGACGGCGGGTTGGCTTACTTCTTTTGAATTCGATAGAACAGATAGGCATTATTCGCTGGCCCGCCCGAATCATCCACGCTCCCTGTGCCTCCGGCCCCGACCGTGACGGGGTAGATATCCGCCCACGTCTTTAGATTCGTCGACTGCTGGATAACATAGTCTCCGGCCGCAGCCTTCACCGTTAACCGGATCGTCTGTCCGGAGAGCCGTGCCGCCGTGACTTGAATTTCGTTGCCCCCTGGCTGGCCGCCACCACCAATCGTCACGGTCACGGCGGCTGAATCCGTGGCCGCACCGAGATTATCGATGGCCCGCGCGATCAAACGGAACTGGTGGGGCTGAACCGTTTGGTCGAAGTTCACCGTGAACCGGTACGGAGCGGTTGTATCTTCGACGAGTTTGTCCGCGCCGTCATAGAATTCGATCTTGGCGATCTGCCCGTCAGGGTCTGCCGCTGTCGCTTCGAGGGTGAAGCTCCCTGGGATTGGGAACGACGTCCCATTCACCGGGCTGATCAGCTGCACCTGAGGTGGCGCGTTCGTACTAACGAACGTGCCGCGCCGATAGATGACCCCAAGACTCGCGTCGGAATACCAGAGGCTCGGTTGCCCCTCAGTCGTCAGCCGATCCGAACCCAGATTCTGTTTGACCAGGGAGGATCCGGTGAAGGCCGCGGACGGATCTTGCGCGGAATAAACAACGGCACTTTCGTCACCCGTAAAACAGGGGTAGCCCAGTCCTTTGCCCGCGGAACCGACAACAGCAGCATTGCCGGTAAAGAGATCCAAGTTAACGATGCTCGAAACCCCTGTTTTAACATCTTGCGCATCGAATGTCAGGAAGCGATTCCCAGCTCGACCCATGTTGGGATTGCCCGTGTCCATGCCCTCTTGCGGCGGCAAGATGACGCTGGAAATATCGGTGGCAAGATCGATGGCGAAGATGCTCCAGCGCTGGACGGGTTGACCGCCCGCAAAGCGAAGCTGCGCCACGGCATCGTAAATGAGCCGCTTGCTATCGGAGGTAAACACCATGGAATCAGCATAGAGAACGTCATCCACAGCGGTGCCATCGGCAATGGGAGAGAGGAGTTTGTAAGTCTTGGTCGAGTTATTGCCCAGGTTGAAAACGTTGATTTGATTCTGGGGTTGTCCGGTGGCCGGGTCTCGCAACACGAACGCAGCCAGTAGTCCGTTGGGCGACAGGGCGACCGAGTGAACCAAACCTCGAAAGCCGAGACACTGCAAACTCCTGGAGTCCGCGGTATTGACGCCGCAGAGATCATTCGCCGAGTCCACAAACATGGCGAAGGACCCGTCGCCTGACACGGCCGGACGCGCTTCTTTGACCGATTCTACCAGAGCGACGCCGTCCACTGGATCCCCCAGCGCGGCTTCCCGCCGGCCGAGGGCCAGTTCAAAAAAGCTCGGATCAAATGCGATCAGCAAGGTCGAGTCGGCTCCTTGCACGGTCGGAATAGGAGAAGGCTCCGGAGTCGAAGGAGTCGCGAAAATCTCAACGGCATCGAACGCTTCCACAACTTTCTTGGCTTGGATGGAATCCGCTCCGTAAAGCGCTTCGGCCGCGGCGATGCAACCCAGGCGCGCGTCGATGAACTGGGATTGATTCTGCAAATGTTGGGTCAGGCAGCGATAAAAAATCTTCTCGGCGTCGATCAGGCCGAGCGCTCCATTCAACCCTTCAGCCAATAGATAGAACGCGTGATTGATAATGCTGCTGTTGATATGCACTCCGCCATGATCGTTGTCCGGCGAGAGGTGCTTAAACTCACTCATTTTAGACGGGTACGATCCGATACCGTCCCTCGTGATCGCGCCGGGGTTCTTGAAGTTGCGGATGACGAAATCGATCTCGTCGCCCATGAGCCAGTCTGGTTGTCCGTCTCGGCTGGTTTCCACCATTTCGCCGAAGATGTCCGACATCGACTCGTTTAAAGCGCCTGGCTGATCCTGGTAAATGAGTCCGGCGGTCTTTTCTGTGACGCCGTGCGTTAGCTCGTGGCCGATCACATCGAGTCCCGCGGCCAGCGGGATATCATGTCCAAACACCATCAAGCCGTACTGGCCGATCCAAGCGGCGTTGTGCTGTTGATCGGCCACGCGGACGATCGCGAGGATACTGCCCCCTTTGCCGTCGAGCGAATTGCGACTGTGATGTTGGAGGAAATAGTCGTAGGTAATGGAAAAATTGAAGGCGGCGCTGACGGCGTCGGGCAGCCAGGTGCTGGAGTTGACGGTCGAGACCAGAGCGGCTGATTTCAACACTTCATCGGTGGATTTATCCTCACCGTCCAAGACACGAATGACCCCCGCTGTATCGTGCTGAAATGGGTCTGTGCCAGCTTTGAACATTTGTTTGCTGGTATCGAACATGTAAAACTTGTTGTCCTGGGCCCACACGTTAATCGCGCGGGTTTTTCCGAGAAGATCGGTCGAGGACGCGGCGACATTGGCATCCATGACCTGGCTGATCCGATTGAGAACCGTGCCGTCGGTAGCGTCGACGACGGTGATCCAGGAGTGCATGGCGTCCACCGTCACACTCAGCTTCCAAGCGAGCCGAGGCGCTTTCTCCAAAGGGGCGTAGACGATCAACTGCGCAGGCCCGACTTCGGCCGTTTCTCCATGGTCCAACCCGGAAATGGCCTGAGCTTGGGCCCCGGCCGCGGCGAGGGTTGGCTCTGTCGCGAGGGTGTTTGGCGTGGCGATATAGGCCCCATCAACGAGGTAGACAGCGCCATCGCCGCCGACATGCACGCCAAGGCCGGTTGGCCAAACTGGGATCCCCCGGTAGATCTGCTCGAACTTCAGGTGGTCGTGCCCCAATTCGTCCCGTTCTTGCTTTTGAAGCGCCCATTCATTGTCGGGATCGTCAATCCGCAACAAATCGCGATTCGACCTCAGAAAGTTCCGGGCGGTCGCTGTGTTCCGCTCTTCCACGTTCGCCTTGGCGACTTGGGCCGCTTTCTCCAACGACGCACCGCGAATCTGCATCACGGTCTGTTGTCCTGGACGCAGATGGATTTTGACATCATCGCCCGCCTTGTCGTGGAGCAACTGAATCGCCTTTTGTTGGCGATCCTTGACGTTGAGAACACCAGCCCGGCCGGCGTTGACGACTTGGTAGGGCAAGAATCCGCGGAGTTTGGCGCCGATCGCTGACGCGGTTGAGCCTTCCTGGTCGGACGCGCCGAGCGCGGGCGATGGGGCCGTCTTGGGCGGAGGGGTAAGCCCAATCTCATCCGACGACAACGGCGACGGATCAATCGCCAATAGTGGGACGAGCCCACTCGCGCACAGGCTCAGGATCAGCAGCCGGCAAACGAGAAGTGGGGATTGACGTGAGCGAAGGATAAAATGATACGGCTTCATAGCGCTACAAGGTGGTTGCTGCCCAGCGGACGAAAGAGAGTCTTAACTTTTCCAATACCAAAAGTCAATTCGAACGGCAACTCTCCGTCCGATGTGGAAGGCCGCGCCGGTGGCGTTCAACCGGCCGCACGATCCCGTTGGCCGAAACGCAGAAGCTCGACAGCGACGGTCCAAATAGGTAGGCTGGCGATGTCCGTGGGCTCTATCCTGCGATATGAAATGTTGGGTCCTGCTAGGTTTGGGCGTTGGCTTTTTTCTTAGCGTTCACGCTAACGAAATCCGGATCTCGACCGCCGCGCGCGAGAAGGACCGATTGACCGTCCGCTGGACGGCCGAAGCCGAGCGCGTTTACGAAGTTCAGTCGGCCCATCTCGCGTCCGGGCCATGGCGAGCACGAACCAATTTGGATGCGATCTTGGGTGCGATGGAATGGTCAGACCCGGAAGCAGCAAACCATCCGCAACAGTTTTACCGCTTGGCAGCGAGTTCGAAGACCAATGCGCCCGGGCCGAGCCTGCTTCTCAACGGGGACAACCTCCCCAAAGCGGCCGCGCAGTTGGGGGAACAAAGTGGTGAGATTTGCGCCAACGCGGTCTTTCTCGCCAGTCAGTTGGGCGCAAACGGCCAACAGCTCGTGAGCACGGGCACACTGACTCAGCAAGGCGCGGTTTGGAGCTATGCCCCTTCGCCAGCCGATCGATTAACGGTGCGGTTTGTCACGGGAACAAATCTTTCTTTTTACGTTACACGTATGCAGGGCGATTTTTCGGTCGACGCTGCGACCTTCTTGCAGCGCAATCACAACTTTGACTACCGCGTGGTCTCGCCTGGTGTCGGAGACATGACCTTTACCTCAGACGTGGGGACTGGTTCGCCGAGCTTTCGCGCGAGCGTTCGGGGTTCAATCACGATCAGCAATGTGACCTACGCGGCTGATTTGGCGCTCAATGGCGACTATCGGTTCGAGATCGACACCAGCGGCTCTTCCTACCTGAACGACTATCGCATGACGGGCACGCTCACAGCTCCCCAAATGCAATTGACTGTGGATCAGCGCCGCCGGTTTGAGATGATTGTCACTCGGACAGATCTTGGTGGCGGTTCACGCACCGAATCTGCCTCGGCCGACCAGGATTGGATCAACAATACGCTCACTCTTGGAGCGGACACTTATCAATGGGTGGGAGTGACTAAGCAGAAGTCGTTCAAGGAAGGAAAACCTTCTAGCATCGACACCTATTGGAAAGCTTCCGGGGAAGTTCGAAAAAATGGGCAGGCCTTTGGAACTTACCAAATGCAAGCGGATTCGGTCTTCGGCTTCCTAAGGTTCTACCTCGTCCTTCCAAGCGGATCGATCCTGCTCGAGTCGTGGAATGCTCTGCTGTGATCCCGCTCTCGTGGGATCAACAGAGACACTGCGGCAGATCTCCCTCGGGCGCGATGGCCCGAGGTCTGACCGCCGGATGGTGCCGCGCTCTTCGCGGCCCAGCGTTGGCGTCATTCCGGAACCGATTCCACAATCACCGGCCGCTTCGGTTTGCGGTCTCCCAAGTATTTGTGAATCGCCCGCGCGGCTTTCCTCCCGTCTCGCACAGCATGAACCACCAAGCTGGGGCCGCGCACAAGATCGCCCCCTGCGAAAACTCCGGGGACACTCGTCATTTGGTTTTCATCGACGATGACGCCGCCCCACTCGGCGGATTTGATCTGGCCAAGGTCACTCTCCGGCGGGAACGGCACGGGGTCGAACCCATACGCTATCAGCAGCACGTCGGCGGGTTGGTCAAATTCGGAGCCAGGGACCGCAACCGGTTTGCGCCGTCCGGTATTGTCTGGGGCGCCGAGTTCCATGCGGACGCAACGGACGTGGGACACATGCCCCGCACTGTCGCCGTGCACGGAGATTGGGCAGGTCAGAAACTTGAATTGCGCCCCCTCCTCCAGCGCCGATTGGTATTCTTTGCGGCTGCCCGGCATGTTAGCGAGGTCGCGCCGGTACAGGCAGACTGCTTCAGCGGCACCGCAACGGATGGCAGTGCGTAAGCAATCCATGGCCGTGTCACCACCCCCTAGGACCACCACGCGGCGGCCGGTAACGTCGATTGGCGGGCTTTCCAGAGCCCCTGGGACGTTTTTTTGAATGAGAAATGGCAGCCCTTGGTAGACCGAGGCTAAATGTGCGCCAGGAACGTCCAATGCTTTCGCTTGCAGGGCGCCGAAGCCCAAAAAGACCGCGTCATACTGCTCGAGTAACTCTCGAAGAGCGATGTCTCGCCCCACCTTGATACCGACGCGAAACTCGACGCCTCGTTCCTTCAGGAGCTCCATCCTGCGACCGACAATTGTCTTCTCCAGTTTGAACGCAGGAATGCCGTTGACGAGAAGACCTCCGGGCAGAACTTGAGCTTCATAGACCGTCACCGTGTAGCCGAGTTTGGCGAGTTCGTCGGCACACGCCAAACCTCCCGGACCCGACCCAATCACCGCGGCTCGGAAACCGTTCGGCAGCACTCGGACTCCGTGCAGAGCTCCATGGGCAAAGGCATATTCGTTAATAAAACGTTCCAGGGCACCGATAGAGACCGGTTCGGATTTGCCGTTGAGAATGCAGGACCCTTCACAGAGCCGCTCTTGGGGACAAATTCGCGAGCAGACTTCGGGCATGTTGCTCGTTAGATTGGAGATTTCAGCTGCCTCGAGGAAGTGCCCCTCCGCCGTGAGAGCCATCCATTCTGGGATGCGGTTGGCGAGCGGGCAGCCTTTACGGCACATCGGTTCTGGACATTGGATGCAACGGCTTGCTTGCTCGCGAGCCGTGGTCTCGTCCAGTCCAGACGTAATTTCCAGGAAATCCGCGACACGCTCTTTGGCGGAGCGTTTCGGCGGGTCCTGGCGGTCGAGCAAAAACCAGGCGAATTTGCTGCGCGTTTCCGGTCGGAGTTCGTGCGTTAGGTCTTCATGTTTGGTGTTCATGGCTGGAGGGGAGTTTGGCCATGCCCGGAACGAAAGGCATGAGGATCAGTTCAGCCGGTGCAGGATGTGGGTTTGGGATCGAGCAGATGTGTGACTTTTTCCCGAAGGACGGCAAAGTCGACCGGCTTTTCGAGAAAATCAGTAATCGGGAGCCATTTCGGGTCGATGTCTTGGCCACTGAAACCGAGCGGGAACTGTTGGTTTACCGCGGTCAGCAGCAGGATGGGGATGCTACCCAAGCGACGCCGGAATTCTCGCGCCAGTTGGAACCCGGCACTTGGGTTTTCCGGAAAAATCACATCGAGGAGAATCCCGTCGGGGCGACGTTGATCCACCTGAGTCAAAGCGGCGGCGGGTGTATGAACGGTCAAGACTTCGTGCCCCAAGCTTTGACACACGGTAGAGACGGAAGCTGCGAAGTCCGGATCATCATCAACGACGAGCAAGTAGGCCATAGGTTAGTTGTTTTTGTTAAGTGGTCGGGCGAAGGCGATCTCTGGTCCTGCTGGGACGGTAACCGTGAAGCGGGTGCCCCAGCCTGGCGCACTTTCCACGGTAACGGGCACACCATCCTTCCGGGCAACCTGCCGCACGATCGCCAGTCCAAGCCCGGTCGAACTGCGGTTGTGCTCCACGGCTTCTTCTGTGCGATAGTAATCATCGAAAATACGCGGCAGTTTTTCTTTCGGAATGCCAATTCCTTCGTCGCGAATTGTCACGATCGCCCGGCCGGAAAGCGGACTGCAACAAGTCACTTGGACGCGGCCGTTGGTATAGGAGTAGTTCACGGCATTCACCAGCAGGTTGTCCAGCAGCATCGTAAGGTGGTCCTGCACTCCTTCCACCGTGACCGGTTGGATTTCTTTCTGGAATTGCACACCGCGCTGGCGCGCGGCCGGTTCAACCCGCGCCATGGACTCTTCAAGCAACTCATTGAGCTCGATCCGGCGGCGGGAAGGAGGCGTCTGGCCATGAGACCGAAGGTTAGCCAGTTGCAGCATCTCCTGGATCTGTCGTGCCAGAACCAGGCACCGCGCCGAGATTCGCTCGACGGAATCTTTGGCTGCGGCCGGAAGGACGCCGCAGTACTCCCCTAGAAGTAACTGACTTTGAGCGTGAATCGCAGCAAACGGCGCTTTGAGTTGATGCGTCGTTTGTAGCATGTGCTGCGTTCGCTCCTCGATGCTGGCACGCAACCGGTAGTTCGTAACGAACAATTCCCGGTCCCGTGAGCGAAGCTTGCTGGCCAGACGCGAAACCAAATACCAAATGACGATCCAAATGAGTAGCGTCGGCACGAGAAACTCGGGCAAGCGAGAAAGCCCAGGTGCCGCTGAGGGAGGAATTCCCTCCGCGAGCAGTCCCGATCCCTGGTTCCATAACCCGAAAGCGTGCGATACTTCGGAAACGAGATACAGCGCCGCCGCCAAGCCCAGCACCGCCAGACTTTCGCCTGGGGAGAAAAACACACAGGCGAGAATGACATGAAACAGATACATGAAAGGTGCAGCGGTCAACCCATGACCGATCCAATGAATTACGCCGGTGAGAACGAAGAGGTCGGTCACAATTTGCGCCCAGAGAAGGACACGCACCGGGACACGCGGCGCCATGGTGTCATCGGCTCGAGCCAGGCGGCCAAAGGCAAGGTTGAGAGCGGTCAGAATAAGCGCCGCGGCCAATGGCAGTGTCGGCGAAATCACCCAGCCCAATCGATGCAAAACCTGCGGCATACAACCGACAAGACTGGCGAGACTGAGCACTCCGACCACAATCCAACGCAACTGACAAAACCAGACCGCATTCTGCCGCCAGAGCGGCTCGAGCCATTCCCTTTCCTTGGGGGCAGTCGTGTCTTTCGGTTCCCCGGGATTGGCCAGGTCCAGACTGTAGATGGCCAAGTTGGCCTCTGCTCGGTCTGGAGCCTTAACAGGCATAAGGATTCTAATCGACGGACCAGGTGGTTCCCGCGTTGAGCAGCGCACGCAAATCGCCCTTGCCCCGTTTCTGGACCGCATACTGGATCTGCTCGGTTAAGAGTTGATCATAGACCGGCCTCTCCACCTGGCGGAAGATTCCCAGCGCCGTCGGAAACTGGGGGGGATCGAGTTCAGCCAGGAGCGACGCCAAAGCGGGCGAGTTCGTGTGAGTATTATGAACTAACACATCGGCGGCTGAGCTAGCGTCGACGATGACTGGATCCATATTCCGAACGGCCAGCCCCTTGTGTCCGTTGGCACCGAACACGATCGGCTTGCCGTTTTCCAGCATAATCCGAGTTTCGGCCGCTTGTGCGCGTGTCGCCAGCGAAGTGAACGCGTCTTCATTGAAGACTTTGCAGTTTTGCAGGATCTCGACGAAGGCCGCTCCCTTATGCCGGGCGGCGGCATCGAGGATTTGGCCCAGGTGGATCGGATCGGCGTAAAGCGCCCGAGCCACGAAACTTGCCTGCGCGGCTAGCGCGATCTGCACCGGTCCGATGGGTTCCTCGATTGTGCCAAGCGGGCTCGACTTGGTTCGCTTACCGAACTCGGAGGTCGGCGAATATTGCCCTTTGGTCAGCCCGTAAATCCGATTGTTGAACAGAAGGACCTTGAGATTCACGTTGCGCCGCAAGGCGTGGATAAGGTGATTGGTGCCAATGGACAGACCATCTCCATCCCCGGTGATCACCCACACCGTCAGCTCCGGATTCGCGCATTTCACTCCCGTCGCGATCGCCGGGGCGCGCCCATGGATCGTGTGAAACCCGTAGGTATTCATGTAATAGGGAAACCGCGACGAACAGCCGATGCCCGAAACAAAAACGTGCTGGTGCCGAGGGATTCCCAAGCCCGCGAGAACTTTCTGTACTTGCGCAAGAATGGCGTAGTCGCCGCAGCCTGGACACCAGCGGACTTCCTGGGCGGACTGGAAGTCGCGGCGTGTGAACGAACGAGGAGCTTCCAACGGGACGTTCGCTGGGGCAGGGGTGGTAGATGCGCTCATTTTCGGATAATGCCTTCGATTGCGTTACGGATTTCGCGAATTAGAAAGGGTCGCCCTTCGACTTTCGGCAGCGAGGTAATTTCCGTCGGAAACTGGCTGCGCAGGACGGTCGCCAGCTGACCGAGGTTGTTTTCGGGAACCAAAACATGGCGGAAATTGCGCAGAAGCTCGCCCAGATTCCGGGGGAGTGGGTTGAGATAGCGAAGATGCACGTGCGAGACGGCGTGCCCTTCGTCGCGAGCTTGCTTGACCGCTGCTGTAATGGCGCCGTGCGTGCTGCCCCAACCGACGACCAGAAGGTCGCCTTTGGGTTCTCCGAGGACCGTGGCAGGCGGAACGTCGTCGGCAATGCGCGCGATCTTTCGGGCGCGCAGCTCAACCATGTGCCGATGGTTGTCGGAATCGTACGAGACAATGCCCGTGATATCCTGTTTCTCCAGCCCGCCAATGCGATGTTCCAAACCTTCGGTTCCTGGAGCAGCCCACGGACGCGCCAGCGTTTGTGGATGACGGCTGTAGGGCGCAAAATCCTTGGTCTGACTGGTTGGCGAGGCCACCCGCAAGTCCGGCAAAGCGTCGACGTTCGGGATCGCGAGCGCTTCCGCGCTATTCGCCAGAAAGCTGTCGGACAGAACGATCACCGGCGTCATGTAGCGGGTCGCGATTCGCACGGCTTCAATCGCGGTTGTAAAGCAGTCAGCGGGGGTGGCCGCCGCCAAAACTGCAAGCGGGGCTTCTCCATGACGGCCGTAGAGAGCCATTAGTAAATCGCTTTGCTCGGTCTTGGTGGGCATACCCGTGCTGGGACCGGCGCGCTGGACATTTACCACCACGAGCGGAAGCTCTGTCATCACCGCCAAGCCTAGAGCTTCGGTTTTCAAGGCGAGCCCAGGGCCGCTCGTACCGGTCATACCGATGGCGCCAGCGAAGGAGGCGCCAATAGCGGCGCAACAGGCGGCAATTTCGTCTTCGCACTGCAAAACCCTTACGTCAAACTCCTTCCGGGCGGAGAGTTCGTGAAGAATCTCACTCGCGGGCGTGATGGGATAGCTGGCATAGACGATGGGTCGTTCCGCACGGCATGAAGCCGCGATGAGCCCCAGAGCCATGGCCTCGTTTCCAGTAACTCGGCGATACCGGCCTTTGGCGAGTTGCGCCGGGGCGACATGAAAGTGGACGCGGAACAACTCGGTGGTGTTGGCAAAATTATAGCCGGCTCGCAAGCTGGCACCATTGGCAGCCATGACCGCAGGCGACTTGAGAAACTTCTTCATGAGCCACTCAAGCAACGGTTGCATCGGCTGGTCATAAAGCCAAAGGACCATTCCGAGGGCGAAAAAGTTCTTGCAGCGAGCTCTTTCGACCCCTGGCAATCCGGACGGCCGGGTTGCTTCGTCTGTGAGCTGACTCATACCCACAGGAATCACGCGATACCCGACGAGGCTTCCATCCTCCAGAGGATTGGCGGCATATTTGGCCTTCGCCAGATTGGCCGGAGTAAATTCGTCGACGTTGGCAATGATGATCCCGCCCGCTTGCACGTCTGGCAGGCTAACCTTGAGCGCGGCCGGATTCATTGCTACCAAGACGAATGGGTTGTCTCCTGGGGTGGTGATGTCTTCGTCGCCGAAGTTCAATTGGTATCCGCTAACGCCGGCGAGGGTTCCTGCCGGAGCACGAATCTCGGAAGGAAAATCCGGAATCGTTCGGATGGCCGATCCGGAAAGGGAAGCTAGATCGGCAAATTGACTGCCGACCAATTGCATACCGTCGCCGGAATCGCCGACGAACCGGACCGTTGATTCCCGGACTTCAAGAAGTTGTCGTCGACCATTGGGATCAGCGCAGCCGTTGTCCATGTTAGAATAGAGGAGTTGGAATTGTTCCAGTGGCGGCAGTGGCCGTGGGCAGAGGAAGGTGCATGCCTGCGTAAGATGCGGAAATGGTGTCAAAGACCGATTGAGGAGCGACGCCCAGAATGAGAATGCCAGCGATGAGCAGAACGCAAACCGCCTGAGTCGAGCCGCTCAGGACCAAGGCGGGCCGAGGACCGTCATCACGAAAACAGGCCTCGCGGATCATGCAGAGATAATAGTAAACAGCGATGGCCGAGTTGACCACAGCGATGATCACCAAGGCCAAGTGGCCTTTGGCAAGCGCGGCTTTGAGCAAACTCAGCTTTCCCATGAATCCAGCGAACGGTGGAACGCCAGCCAGCGCGAAAACTCCGACCACCAACGTCAGGGCGAGCAACGGCGAGCGTCGATGAAGGCCGGCGAGATCTTCCATCATGGCATTGGCTCCGTCGGTGGTGACATTGGACACCACCACCAGACAGGCGAGCACCATAAAGAAGTAAGCGACGATATAGTAGAGAGCGGCGGTGAATCCGGCGTTGTCCAGGGTCACAAAACCGATCAGCGCGTACCCAGCGTGGGCAATACCGGAAAAACCCAAGAGGCGCTTGAGGTCCTTTTGCATGAGTGCGATGAAATTCCCGTAAAACATCGAGCACGCTGCCAGGCAGGTCAGGAGCAGTGCCACGGTCTGATTCTCAGGTGTCGCGAGGGAGACTAAACGCACCAAGACGGCGACGGCGCCGATCTTGGGCAGTGAGGCAATGAAGCTAGTGGTTTCGTTGGAAGCGCCCTGGTAAACGTCTGGGGTCCAGAAATGAAAGGGAAACGCGGCATGTTTATAGAGCAACCCGGCAAAGGTCAGAGTCAACCCTGCGATGCCCAATGGCGAATGCACTGCGGGCTGAAGACGCGCCATCAGCAATGGCAGCGAGGTGGTTCCAGTCAGTCCGTAAAGGTAGCTCATCCCAAAAAGCATGGTCCCGGTGGCCGTAATCCCGAAGATTACATATTTTATCGCCGATTCCATCTGGACCCGTTGCCCATTCCGTTCTCGGCGCATGGCCACGAGGAAATAGAGAGGGAACGAAGTGAGTTCCAACCCAATCGTGAGCGTGACGAGGTCGATACTGCTCACGAGCGTGTTCAGGCCCAACACGCTGACCGTCAAAAAGAGGTGGTATTCCGGTTTGACATCTCGTTGGATGTCGGGAAGGTCGCCATTCAGGAGAACAATGAGCAGGAATCCAAAAGCGAAAGTTAGTTTGAGCCATTGGGAAAAGGCGTCTACACGGTAGGCACCGTCAAAGAGGACCGCTTGCTGTCCGAGGCTTGCGACTGCCGCGATCAACACGGCCCCAGCTAAGCCGGTCGCGGCCCATCTCCCTCGTCGCGCCTGGCTCTCGCCTAGGCAAATGATGAAGAGCACAAGAGCTCCCGCTGCCAGAATCAATTCAGGTAAAAAAGCCATAGTCCAAAGTTTGCTCAAACGTGACACCGGAGCTGGGGCCTAAGCCGACGCGAGGCTCCTGACACTCCCCCAAAAGCGGTTTCCTCGCGCGGTTCGCGCATCTTCGCGCGGCGGCGGCTCAGCGCGAGCCTCTTCCAGCCTGCGCCAGGGATGTCACGGTTTCGTTGTGGCATAAGTGCCAGCGTGGGCGGTTTGCACTTGAGTGAGCAAATGGTCAACACTGGTGTGCAACACCCGCGTGAACGGTTGCGGATTTAGTCCGATCCAAAGCACAAACACCAGTAGCGGTGTCAGCGTTGCTACTTCGCGAAAGCCAAGATCTAAAATGCCGGTATGTTTGGGGTTCTCTGTGCCACCGTAAGCCACTCGCTGCAGCATTCGGAGGTTATAGGCCGCCGCCAGGACAATTCCGGGCACGATCAGGATCATCAGCCGAGTCGACCAAGTCTGCGCCAGATCGGTGGCCCAGCTGAATCCGCCGGTGAGGACGAGAAATTCTCCGATGAAACTATTTGTTCCTGGAAACGCGAGCGAGGAGAGGGCAAAGATACCGAAGAACGCTGCGAAGACCGGCATAAATTTACCGAGTCCCGCGCTCTGCTGCAGGTCGCGCGTATGCAATCTCTCGTAAATAATCCCCACGCCGATGAACAGCGCGCCAGTGGTGACACCGTGATTGATCATGACCAGGATGGAGCCTTCTAGGCCGGCTCGGTTAAGTACGAATATTCCCAATGTGGCGAATCCCATGTGCCCCACACTGGAGTAGGCAACAAGCTTTTTTAGATCGCTCTGCGCCAGCGCGGTGAACCCGCCGTAAACGATGGCGACGACGGATAGGCCCAACATCCAGGGCATGAACACGTGCGCTGCGTAGGGTGTGATCGGCAGGCAGAAACGAAGAAAGCCGTAGGTTCCCATTTTCAGGAGGATGCTTGCCAGAATGACACTGCCCGCAGTCGGAGCTTCGACGTGGGCTGCGGGCAGCCACGTATGAAATGGAAACATTGGCACTTTGATGGCGAAAGAAATCGCGAAAGCCAGAAACACCCAGCATTGGAAGTTCTGGTTGTAGGCGCGGCCCATCAAATCCGGGATATGAAATGTTCCGGCCTGCATGAATAGGGCAATGATTGCCACCAGGAGCAGGACAGATCCCGCCATTGTGTAGATGAAGAACTTGAGTGCTGCGTAGACTTTGCGGGGGCCGCCCCAGATCCCGATCAACAGGGCCATCGGAATGAGCATCGCTTCCCAGAAGATAAAGAAGAGGATGAAATCCAGAGCGGAGAACACGCCAATCATGGCGGATTCCATCACGAGCAGGCAGATCATGAATTCTTTGATCCGCTTTTGAATGTATTGCCACGAACAAAGCACGCAGAGGGGCATGATCAGCGTCGTCAGCAAGACCAGTAGGAGGCTGATTCCATCCAAACCCACATCCCACTGGATGCGCAACCAAGGCACCCACGGGACGCGCTCGACAAATTGAAAGTCGGCCGTCGTGGTATTGAACCGAAAATAGAGAGGCAAAGAGAAGCCCGCGACCGCTAGACTAAAGAGCAAGGTCCACCAGCGAAGGAGGCGTTCGGAGCGCAAGGTTGCAGCGACGACCGCTGCCGCGAGCGGGCTGAAG
>JBGAIN010000144.1:0-22014 GCA_044225505.1 Limisphaerales bacterium | reverse complement strand
GAGATGACCTTGCGCATCGCTTACAATCTGTTCACGCAAAAGCCAAAGGGGGAGAAGGAAGACTTCAAACGCTGGATCAAAATGACGGCACCTGGCCACGGTGATGATTTCCTCCGCTGCAACGGCGCAGGTGAGATGCTTGTCTTTTCGGCGGCGGATTTCGAAGACTTCCTGGAACCACGCCCCGACCTGAACGCTTCACTGGAAGGCGAACTTAGAGAAGTCGTGTCGCTACTGGCCGCGAACCGGTGGCCATTCCGCTTGCATGCGACCTACGACGAGAGCATTTCGCGTTTCCTGAACGTGTTTGAAGATGTGAACCGTGAGGTGCCGTTCCAAGGTCTGAACTGGTTCTTCGACCACTGCGAGACGATTTCCGATCGCAACCTGGAGCGCGTCCGAGCGCTGGGGGGAGGCATCGCTGTGCAGCACCGGATGGCTTATCAAGGCGAGTACTTCATGGAGCGCTATGGGCAGCAGGCCGCGGCGCGCACTCCGCCTGTCCGCAAAATGCTGGAGCTTGGTGTGCCCGTGGGCGCTGGCACAGATGCAACGCGTGTCGCCAGCTATAACCCGTGGGTGTCGCTCTATTGGCTCACGACTGGCAAAACTGTTGGAGGTGTTCCGATGTATCCGGACGCGAATTGTCTGAGTCGTGAAGAAGCGTTGCGTCTCTACACCCAGGGCAGCAGTTGGTTTTCGAACGAGAGCGGGAAGAAGGGAGCCATCGCGGTCGGCCAGTTCGCGGACCTCGTGGCACTCACCGACGATTACTTTGCTGTGCTTGACGAAGAGATCAAAAGTATCGAATCGGTGCTCACCCTTGTTGGTGGCAAAGTTGTTCACGCCACGAATGAATTTGCCTCGCACGCACCTCCCGCGATCCCGGTGCTGCCAGAGTGGTCGCCGGTGAAAGTCTTTGGGGGCTATGGCGCGCCGCTTGATACCCGAAAAGCGGTGCGTGCAGGGGTCCCCATGCCAGAGCATCGCCACAATGCCACGTGTCACGAGCACGGCTGTACTCATGCTTGGCAATTGATGTTCTCGGCTGCCGAGGCCGCACGGAATCGCTACTCCGGATTCTTTGGCCTCGGTTGCGACTGCTTCGCGTTTTGAAACTGCGGTATGAACGGGAGCCGCGTTCGTCGTAATGGGTCTTGCCGAAATGAGCATTGCGCTTGGGTTGCTCTGTGCGGGGTTATTTGATGGGTTACGCGTGCTGTGGACTCAGATTCCGCACCACCTCGCGAACTCCACCGGCTGACAAGACGGTTCGCTACGACGAGGATTGCCGGTAGCTGCGAGATTCTCTGTTGCACGGCGGATTTCTGGATTACCCGAAATATATCCGGTTCGGCAACGAGGGACATTGGTGGATCACCTTGAGCGGCGAGATTTGGCAATCAGGTTCAAGCGATACTGCGGTGAAATTGCGAGCGGTACTTCACCGTCAGCGCGGATTGACGGACTTTTGTGAGGTTCACAACTGTCATTGCTCGGACTCTCTCTGACAGAATCCGACCTAGATGGCGTGACCCATCGAAGTGAGGATGTG
Organism: Limisphaerales bacterium; assembly: GCA_044225505.1. Lineage (GTDB taxonomy): Bacteria > Verrucomicrobiota > Verrucomicrobiia > Limisphaerales > SIBE01 > JAXMHN01. Next base: position 20,459 of record JBGAIN010000144.1, on the reverse strand, counting down.
GCGTTTGGTGATGGGCTCATTCTGGGGACGGTCTACATCCAATGTTCGTGGTGCCTCTATTGCTTCCAACGCAAACTCGGGAGCACGAGTCTAGAGAAGTGGCTGTGCCGCTAAGGCTCCGCGTCAATCTGGCCGTCGTCGATCGCGATGCGCAGTCAACGATTGAAACCCGGACGGGATGATGCTTCATTGCATGGGCATGAGCCGCTACCGTTACTTGGAGTCTGACTCGTCGCTTCGGGCGACACTTGATCGACGCAACGCGGATGACCTTAAGAGGCTGAGCGCCTTGCTTCCGGGCGGAAGCGGGAAAGTTACGCGGAAGGTCGAAGTTGTTGAAATGCTGGTGCGTTTCCTTCTCGGTGACGGACTGAGCCAACTCTGGACAAAACTGAGTGCTCTGGAGCAGTCCGCCGTTGCGGAAGCGGTGCATGGGGACGGGATTTTTGATTCGAGTGCCTTTCTCGCTAAGTACGGCGAACTGCCCGCATTCGAGACGGACGGGGAGCATCGCTGGTCCTCAAACCCTACCCTACTGAGGCTATTTATTCATGACGACGTGATGGGAGGGCATTCAGTTCCGGATGACTTGCGAGAGAAGCTGCGGGCGTTTGTGCCTGAGCCGGAGCCGGCAAAATTAGGCACTTTGGAGCAGATTCCTGAACAGCGGCCTCGGGAAGGGACGTCGCAACGTGACGCTAACGACACGACCGCTGATACCGGGCACGAGTTGCGATTGACCGTGCGATTAACGGAGCAGGCTGCCGTTCAGGATCTTCGGACCGTCCTGCGCTTGATTGACCAACAGAAGATTTCCGTCAGCTCCAAGACGTTGTTGCCATCGAAGGCGACCATGGGGTTGCTCGATGATCTTCTACGCGACCGCGACTTTTTCGAACTTTCAGAAAAGCTCAATTCTTGGGACCCGGAGATCGGACCGGTCAAAGCGTTCTCCTGGCCGCTCCTCGTGCAGGCCGCTAAATTGGCCGCGCTTCGCAATGAAAAGCTCGCGTTGACGAAGGCAGGTCGCGCTGGTTTGGATGCTCCCCCAGCTCACACCCTCCGCGATGTTTGGAACGCCTGGGGCACGCGAGGAATCATCGATGAGTTCAGCCGTATCGATGTAATTAAAGGACAGAAAGGAAAAGGGAGCAAAGCATTAACCCCGCCGGAGAGTCGCCGTCTTGCGATCAAGTGCGCACTGGCAGAATGTCCCGTCGGCAGGTGGGTGGAGTTCGGGGAGTTCTCCCGCTATATGCAGGCGGCCGGTTTTCAGTTTGCCGTAACGCACGATCATTGCATCCTCTACATTTGTGATCCGCAATATGGCCATCTCGGTTACCAAGGATTTGGCGGCTGGAACATCGTTGAAGAGCGGTATTTGCTTTGTCTGCTCTTCGAATACGCTGCGCCTCTTGGGATCATCGATATTGCATACGAACATCCAGCCGGCGCGCGCGACGATTATCACGAGAACTGGGGGACAGACGAGCTCATCTTCCTGAGCCGCTATGACGGCTTACGATACTTTCGTGTGACCCCGCTCGGCGCGTTCATCCTGGGCCAGACGGATCATTACGAAGCACGCCCGGAAGAACTCGCGGTTTCGCTCACGGTGCTGCCTAATCGGCAAATCCGCGTTGATCGGGGCGAGCTCGCTCCTGACCAGAAGTTGCTCCTCGAGAGTTTTGCACAACCGCAATCTCCGGGGCTATGGATTCTTGATGAGGCAAGGGTCATCCAGTCGGTGGAGAGGGGGGCGCGCATCGCTGAACTCCGCAGCTTTTTGGCGGCGGGCGATCCCCAGCCGCTTCCCGAAGTCATAGAAGGCTTCCTGGCGGGTTTGGAACAGCGTTCCTCGGCGTGCCTCTGCAAGGGAACGGCCCTTTTGATCGAATGCATCTCCCCGGAAGTGGCGGAGCAGATCGCTCACCATTTGCAGACCGCAAAACTCTGTCAGCGCACGGGCGAACGCGGTCTGGTCGTTCCGTTGGAAAAGGAGAAATCCTTCCGTGACGCGCTCAAGGCCATCGGGTACGGGATGCCCCAGGTTTGAATCAAATGTTTCCAGCCCTCCTATAGCGCCCGTGATTCGCCGAACAAACCGGCTCTTTGGTTCGACTCAATGCAAGTCACTGGTCATAACGTCGCAGAGCTCGCGTCGGGAGCAATGCCTGGGCCTTGGCGTGGGCGAGCTTCGTCTTTTGGCAGACAGCATTTCTTATATTTCTTGCCGCTGCCGCACGGGCACGGATCATTGCGGCCTATTTTTTAATTCTTACGGCCACGAGCATTTTTTCAGGTGAGGCCGCAACCATCGTTTAGGGCTGGTGTTATCGACCCTGTGAACGAGGCTGTTTTCTTAACTTCACGTCGGGGTAACGTGGAAGCTTTGCGAGATAGGGCGGCCATGAGTCCACCTCGTGATGAGACCGTGGACCGAATGGCGTCGAGCCATCACGGCTGGCCATGCCCGACGCGATCCGACAGCCCCATCACTCTATGCTTCCGTTGGCGCAATCGTGGTCGCGGGCTGGGAGACATGAGAGTCGCGGGACTTGTGCTCGGGGTGTTGGCCAGCGTCATGATCGTTGCTCCGGGGTGTCGCCGGCAGTCGGAGGCGGTGGGAACCCAGGCCGAAGCGACGATCCCGGCGCCGACTTACTTCAAGGCTAAGCACGGGTTCGACGGCGGTCTGTTCGAAATGATTGAGCTTAGCCAGCGTGAGGGATTTGACACGGTTCGAACCATTGATGATCTAGCCCGGTTTGCGTCAAGCGTGGGTGGTGCCATCGGATTTACGGCCCATCCGAACTTTGAGGCAGGGACACGATCTGCTCAAGCGGTTCTTTGGTACACCAGGCTGTCTCCGGTCGACGCATCGTGGCCGCTGTATCTGTTCGATGAGAGGGAAGCCCGAAAACTACCCAGCGCTGCCGCACGGTCGGAAGCCATGGCAGCCGCAGAGGCCAAGATCTCGGGTAAAATGGAACAGGCCAGGAGGTTAATTGCGGCGGGGGGCCAGCGAGGGGTAAAGTTGGTGGGAAATCCAGAGGAACGCGCAAAGTGCTCGCGCTGGCCGTCCTGCGCCAGGGTGGGGTATTTGAACACACGGGCAGTTTTGATGTAGGCAACTGCGGTGGGTGCCGCAGCGTGGTCTCGGGGGGCACTCCCTTGTTATGCGGCCTTGGCGTTCAGGGCCAGGAGCACTGGACCTGTTGCGGATCGACCAACGAAATTGGCCACTGCGATTACTGGAAGGCCATCAAAACCCAGGATGACGGGAAGCCATGAAGAATGCCGTGTGAGCCATGCCGGGAACACGCCGACAACCATGAGGCGTCATTCTGTTTATTGAAGTCAGGAAAACCCTCGTTTGGGCAGAGTTTCTCAGATTGTGGCTTTCGATGGGCTCAATCGACTGTGCTCGGGAGTGTTTGAAGGCGAGATCCTGGCGAACGTAACATCGTGAGTATCAGCGGTGTGGTGGAGATTGACGCTCTCCGGAGCGAACCGTGGTTCATGCCGATTTTAGTCATCACCGCGACGACGTGACCAAGTGACCCAGCAGATGTCGCACACGATGTCGCCAATGGTCTACGGAGTGTGCAACATTTGGATGCTTCCGTGATTGGAGGAATCGAAAGGACGTGCGAAAGCCCGACGATCGTGGAACGGAGCAAACCTGGTGCAGTGCCGCATCAAGGCCGGTCCGAGGCCGCTCGTCGACCGGCCTTGCACCGGCGTTGGACCGGCCTTGCACCGGCCTTGCCTCGAATGATCCCGCCTGGATACTGCTCGCGTCAGCTTCCGCTACGCGTTCGCTTCCGAATCTCCAATTCCAGAGTTAGACCCGTCGGGCTGGCCTGGCGCGGTGGGGACGAGGAAGGACTGCTCCAGTCACCAAATGTCGCACCCTTTGACAACAATTTGTTGCCAGTCACGACCGGCGTCCCCGCCCGTGTTCCGCCGTTTGAAAGTCAATGGCCAGACGGCCAAAACGCGCCACGCCGCTTACTTTGGCCAGTCGACACCGAGCCACATGCGATGAAGTTCCTTCTGTTCTGCTGTCACACTGGCCAGAGGTTTTAGCTGGCGTTTTCCTTTGGCGCGGAGAACCGGTGTGATCTGAAGCGTCTGGAGTTGGTCACGTCGGAATAAAGTGACTTCGACGGGACCATTGGTTAGAGCCGCGGCTCGATCTGCGAAATCCTTTGCCGAAACCTTGAATTGATCCAAGGCGACGATGGCATCCTGGCTGACAATTCCAGCTTGCCAGGCTGGGCTGTCCCGTTCCACACCGGTGACGATTGCGAACTCGTTCGTCTCTCCGGGTTTGACGTTCAATCCCCACCACGCTTCGAATAGAGCCTTGTCATCTTTGCCCGATTCAGCACGCAATTCGAGGCCGGCCTCCTTTAACAATTCGAGCAGGGGTAGTTCTTTAGTCCCGGCAATAAAATCCTGCCAGAATTGTTCCCAGTCCAGCGGCGCGAGGCGGTGCAAGATGGCTTGCACGTCGGCACTGTTATAGCCGCCCTGATCAGCGCGCCGAGTTTTCCACAGTTGTTGATGGAGCGCTTCCACACCCACCTGGCCGCCGCTCGCCTTGCGGAGCGTCAGATCGAGCGCTAAAGCGATCATCTCGCCTTTACTATAGATGTCCACGGACGCATTGCGGGCGCGTTCCCCGGACGGCTTGATCCATTCGTCAAAGCTGGATTCGAGGGCGCTCTGGAAGAAACGGCCGGGCTGATGCAGGTAGTCATCGAGGCTATTACCGAGTTCCTCGAGGTACTCGTCGCGGGTCTGGAGGCCAGCCCGAAGGGTGAGGAGGTTGTCGAAGTAACTCGTATGACCTTCGACCAGCCAAAGCAATTCGCTATAGTTCTCTTTCTGAAAATCGTATTCTGCCAGGGTTGACGGTCGATAGGCCTTCACGTTCCAGGTATGAAAGAACTCGTGTGTGGCCGTCCGGATAAATCCCAAATAGGCCTTGCGCGGTGCGAAATTCCAGCGCGGCAGTTGAATCACGGTCGAGTTGAGGTGTTCGGTGGCACCTTTCTCTCCGCCCGTGGCGTGAACGATAAACAGGTACCGTTCGAAAGGATAACCGCCGAAGACCTGGCCCGTGGTCGTCACCAACTTCTTGAGGTCCTCGACGATCATCTGCCGCTGAAAGTTACCTCGACCCCAGATGGCCAGTTCGAAAGCGCGACCGTCCGCTGAGAACACTGCGAATTCATGAATTCCCGTCTCGATGGGGGAATCGACAAGGAGGTCGTAATTCTTGGCCGTAAAAGCATGGCTACCCGCAGGACTGTCCATTCCAGAGCGCGAGCGCCAGCCCTCGGGAACAGTGAGCGCTATCTCGACGGGCTGAGCGCGAAACTGCGGGCTGTAGACCCAAACAGCACTGGCATTGAGGTAGGCGTGACTATCGTCAATATGGCGCGTGCGGCTCCCCAGTTCATTCGCGTAGAGCTCGTAACTTACAGTGACTGCTTCACCTGGGTCCTTGTCGATCTGCCAGGTCGACTTGTCGGTCTTGCGAACGGGCAAGCTCCGGCCGGTTCTCCCGCGGGCCGCGAATTGTCGAATGCCATTGGCGAGGGGTTGAACCAGGTAGCGCCCGGTTCGCCAGATCGGGAGGTGCACGGTGAACTGGGAGTCTTCCGTCGCCGGAAACGCAGCACTGACCTCCGCCAGGTGTTGAGCTGCGTTCGTGATAGAAATCCCGTAACGGACGGGTTCCGCAGAGATCATAGGAGTGGCAAAAAGCGCGGTCACGAGAATCAACTTTAGAAAACGAATGATCATGACGCCATCATGGAAATACTCTTTCTTCGCGCTCGCGGCGAGGAGAGTAAGGCGGCACGGGGGAATGCTTCAAGACTTGGATTGAGGTATCCTAATGTGGCTGGGGGACTCGAATTCGTGGCTGTCGGATATCGCAGTTCCTGCGAAGGAGAAGGCGAAACTGGCGAGGGTGCATAAGACTCGTTGCCGAGTGGCCTCCACTAGGTTTAGCCATTTTCCAGTAAACCGTAGCCCCAAACAAAGCGGCACAGCTTGACAGATTTGGTGGATTGGCGAGATTGCGGGCTGTGGGGAATAATGGCGTATGACCGCACGTGAATTCATGGCTGTCACGAAGGCCTTAGCGGATGAGAACCGCATCCGCATCCTGCTGGCACTCCAGCGGGGCGAGCTTTGTGTCTGCCAGCTCACCGAGTTAATGGGCTTGGCTCCATCGACCACGTCGAAGCACTTGTCGATCCTTTACCAAGCTGGACTGCTTAATTCGCGAAAGCATGGACGCTGGATGTACTACGCCTTGCCTGGAAAAGAGGCGGCTCTGCCAACCCGGGAAGCAATCCGCTGGGTTCTCAATTCTTTAGCAGATGAACCTAGGTTCGCAGAGGACGTTGTGCGGCTGAAAAAGATCCTGGCGATGGACCCCACTGAGCTTTGTAAACGACAGTGCCAGAACTGACGGTCCTCTCTTTCGAGGACGTGGCATTGAACCGAAGAACCGGAGATTAAGCGGATCACAAGGTCGTAGAACCCAAACGCCCTTTCTCGCCGCACTCAGCCGCCCCTCCGGGGCTTGGGCCCTCTCACTTGAGCACCCGGCGCTAAAGCGACCGGGCTTCTCTCATTCTGTCCCTTCCGGGACTGAATAGGATTACCGAATGGCATTAGGATTTATCCCGCAAGAATGTCCGCAGGCACGCACGCGATCGCGAAGGATTCGATCGCTGCTGGCCGCATCGGACGGTCCGGCGGACTCAAGTCCGCGCGCCAACAAAGGGTGGTACTTTCGACATGCGCCCAGCTACGCTTTGCGCGATACCGGAAGTGCTGCACACCAGGTTGGATTCCAGGATTCCGCTCTATGGCGGAGACTTAGCGGCCCACTCTCAAGAAGGCCGACGTCCAATCCAGAATCGATCGCGCAAGGTCCGTGTGAGAGAAATGTGGGTGGCGGGCCAGGGAAGGTAGCCCTAAGGGAATCGCTCGGTGTCTCACAAAGAGCGAGACTTGGCCGGAAAGAGCGGATACTCTGGTTGAAATCATGAGACTCCATTGCGTTTTGACTGGTGTTGCGCTCATGGCGACGGCCTTCGTGGGCTGGACGGACGAGTCCGCCACTCGGACAGTCCGTGTCGCCGCCGTGCAGACTGCGCGTCGAGTGGTCGATTTTCGCCAAAAGCCTGAGGGGGCGCTGTTGGAGATGGAGAAAAATCTCGAGGTATTGGCCGCGATCATCGCGCGTGCGGGCGAGATGAAGTGCGATGTGCTCGTGTTTCCCGAGGACACGCCAGGCTTGCTGAACTGGGTTGGAGCGAACGAGTCTCTGGCCCACGAATTACTACCTAAGGCAGTGGCGCGGATGATTGAGCGATTAGGCAGTGCGGCCGCTCGGCACAGGATGTATCTGGTCGTTTGCAGTGATTTCACGGAGGTTGACGGACAGATTTATAACACTGCATTTCTATTGGGACGCGACGGGAAGGAAATGGGCCGCTATCACAAGGTCTGCCCCACCTGGCCGGAAGCGGGAGCCCGCGCTCGCGGCCATGGCTTTCCAGTGTTTTCGACTCCGGATCTGGGCACCGCGGGAATGCTCATCTGCTACGACCTGGTCGTGCCGGAGACTGCTCGCTGCCTGGCGGTGCAGGGGGCGGATATCATCTTCTTTCCGACCATGGGCGGCGCAGCGATTGGCGACGATGATATTGGGCTGCAAGCGTTGCGAGTTCGCGCTGCTGAGAACTTCATTTGGCTTGTGGTCGCCCAGAGTGGGAGCGGCGCTATGATCATCTCTCCACAAGGGAAAATCGTCGCCCGAGCGGAGGGTCCGGATGGCCTCGCGATCGCCGACGTTGATCCGTTCGGTCAACGCGAAGGCGGTGATGCTTTGAACCGGCAACACGATATGCGAGCCAGGCTGTTTCGCGAGCGCAACCCCGCTGCCTTCAGTATCTTGACCGACACGAATCCCCCTGTGCTCGCGAAAGTGCCGATTGACCGGACGTCGAAGGAATCTGGGAGCATCATGGCGCGCGCGTTAACCTTGGGCGAGGAGGAGTTTAAGCAAGCGAATCAACTCGTGCAACGCGGGATGACCAATGAAGCCGTCTTGGCCTTTAACCGTTTGCGCACGGACTATCCTGCAACCTGGATTGACCGAGTCTCGCAAGAGCGCTTGGCGAAACTTCAACCCGCTGGGGTGAGCGCCGAGGCGGCGGCTTCCGGCCTGGCTGCGAAGTATCCTAACGACGCTGGAATTGGCAACGATCCAGAGGTCTTGTTTTCTGACAACTTTGAGTCTGGCGACATGAAAAAGTGGGATGAACATCGCGGTCGAGTGGTCATGACTCAAGGCAAGGCGAACTCGGGAGACTGGTGCGTGGAAATGCCGATGGAACGGGGCAAGAATCACGGGGGCGACGCGATCAAATGGTTTATGCCGGGAGCGGATGCGGTCTACGCTCGTGTCTACGTCAAGTTCTCTGCGGACTACCAGTATAACCATCACTTTGTGTGGCTGGGCGCCAATCAGCGCACGAATAAGTGGTCCGCCTTCGGCAAAGCTGGCCTCAAACCGAACGGCACTTATTACTCCACCGGCATGGAACCGTGGTTTGCGTGGGGCAAGAATCCGCCGCCCGGAGAAGTGAATCTCTACACGTATTTCCTCGATATGGAGCCAGATCCGAAAATGAACAAGTATTGGGGAAACGGCTTTTTCCCGCCCGGGCCGGGCAAAGGCAAGGACGCCGGGACCGCGCGCCTGATTCCGATGCTCGATCAATGGCAGTGTTGGGAGTTTATGATCCAGGCAAATTCAGCGCCCGACAAAGCTGATGGCAAGCAGGCGATGTGGGTGGATGGAAAACGGATTGGGGAATTCACGGGGATTCGGTGGCGCAACGATTTGGAATTGAAGGTAAACTGTTTTTGGCTCGAACATTATGGTTATGACGAGGGTGATCCCACCAAACGGTACTGGAAAGACCGTCAGTCCGTTTGGTTCGACGATGTGGTGGTGGCTCGTCGTTATATCGGGCCTATCTCGCGTGGCCCAGAACGCTCCGCGGGGAACGGTGTGCGATAGACTTCGATTCCTCCTGGGCGGGAAGACGGCACGGCAGGGATTCCTGCGGCGCGGGCGGCCGGACACCGCGAGACGATGGCTCGCCTGCGCCTTTTTGGTCGTATTCGCCCTCGCTTTCTCAAACCCTGAAGAAAGTATCGCCGCAGAGAAGCTGCGGATCCTAATTGAAACGGATGCCGGCGGCGATCCGGACGATGAGCAATCTCTCGTGCGTTTCCTCCTCTATGCCAACGAGTGGGATATTGAGGGAATTATCGCGAATCGTCCGACCGCGCGTCCTGGCGAAAACCGGAATCCGGAGCGGACCGGCTTGGGCATTGTCCAGCGTCTGCTTCATGCCTATGGCGATGTGCACGGACGATTGACCGAAAACGCGGCTGGTTATCCGACAGAAGAGCATCTGCGCGCTCGAACCGTCCCCGGGTATGCGACTACCGAGGCGGGAGTCCAACTCATTATTTCTGCAGTGGATCGCGATGATCCCCGCCCGATCTGGTTTCAGAACTGGGGCACAGATCACGGCAGTGACCCGAGCAATCTGCGAAGGGCCCTGGATAAAATTCTGGCCGAACGCGGTCCTGAAGGTTACGCGAAATTCAAGAATCGGATCCTGCTCTCATCGGCGGACGCATTTGGCGAGCACACTTCCGGATTGACGCCCGCTTGGCGGTTGTGGGTGGAGCCGACCAAACCGAAGATGGACGGCGCATTCATGTATCACCGATTTGGCCCGATTACAGCCGACGCAGGCGGTTTCGACTTGGCGCGAGACGTTTTAGCAGACCACGGGCCGCTCGGCCGATTGTATCCGACCAACACGAACATCCGGCAGAAGGAAGGGGACAGCGCCTATTTTCTATATCTTGTGCCCACGGGGATGAACGATCCGCTGCATCCGAGTTGGGGCAGTTGGGCTGGTCGCTTTGGTCCGCGTGATGACCAGCAGCCGATCGTACCAGACAGGTTCTGGGCAAATGTCCGCGACGAGTGGCAAGGCACGACGAATCGGGACAACACACTCCGGCGTTGGGCAGCAGACTTGCAGAACGATTTTCGTGCACGGTTAGACTGGTGCGTCAAACCCTTCGCTGAGGCGAATCACCCGCCTGTTGCTCGGTTGAATGGGGATGCGAGCAAAAAGACTTTGTCGATAAGGGCACATCCTGGGACCGTCGTGCGGCTGAATGCGGACGGCTCTTCAGATCCGGATGGCGATCGGTTGACCTTCGAGTGGTCTGTATATCGGGAGGCTGGCACTTATCCGGGATCCGTTCTGTTATCGAATGACGCGATGAGGACGGTCAATCTTCCAGTTCCTGCCGATGCGTCGGGAACTGATCTGCACGTCATCCTGACGATCCGAGATAACGGCGATCCGCCATTATCGGCTTATCGTCGTGCGATCATTCGCGTGACTTCTTTGAGCGATGCTCCAGGGAGGTGATCCGTTCGGGGCGATTGGTTGCTTCCGGGACACCTTGAGGGAATGAGCCGCGTTGGCGGACCGTGTTGACGAAAGCGAGCGGGTAACTCAAAAGGGCGATCCGCAGCAAAAGCATCAGAATTTGAATTTGCAGTTGAGAGGAAAGGGTTCGTCGTTTTCGACTTGCAGGCCGGGAGATGGCGAAAAAGACTGCGGCGTGAAGATTTTTACGGCCCATTTTACCCGGTGCATGCGTGTGCTTTGGCTCCGTCCGGTATTCTTCCTTGCAGCCGGCCTGTTAGTGGTCGACGGACGATGGGCGGTCGCGAGTATGGTGCCCGGGCAATCTGCGGGCAAGAGCCTCCGCGGCCGTCTAGGCGACTTGCCTGTTGTCGTTCTGCGCGGAACTGCTGAGGAACGTGCTGAAGCGTTCGGAAGACTCGCAGGACGCGAGTTTGCGAAAATGCTTTCCGAGGCGTTGGTGCCAGTGATCAACCGGAAAGCTACGAATGGATGGGACAGTCTCAACAGAATGGTGGAGGAACGATTTTCGTTTCCGCCGGAATTTCTGATTCAGGCCAAAGCCTTCGTTCGTGGGATGGAAGGGCTCTCGGAAATGGAGCGGCGTCTCGCGAATCTGGGGCGGCCCGTTAATGCGGGGGATGTTCTCACGTTCCATGCGCTTGCGGATTTGATCAGTTCCGGGCGTGTCCCACTTGGGGCGTGCAGCTCGTTTTCGGTGTGGGGTCCGCTGACAAGAGATGGGCAGGTGATGAGTGGACGGAACCTCGACTACCATAGGTTTCCCGGGAAGATCCCGATCTTCGTGATCGCGCAAGAACCTTTGGAACCGGGACATCTAAGGACGCTAGAGGTCTCTACTCCTGGATTCTTCGGAGCCAGCACCGCCTTGAACGAACAGGGAGTCTTTCTCGCCCTCCATGATGAACGGGGTTTACCCACCGAGACTCAGGGCCAATGGGTGGCTCGCGTCGTGCCCTTGCGGCAGGCGATAGAAATGGCCAACCGCGACTCCGCCGCGGCGACGGTGGCAGAGTGTTTGCGCCGTTCGGTTCCGGCATTGGGCGGGAACGTGATGGTGAGCTTCCCGGTCACGCGCGGGGCGGCGAATACTCCCGTGGTCCTGGAATGGGACGGAAACTCAATGGACCATGGAGTTACGATTCGCGAACCGGACGTCGCTCTTGGCGATCGTGTTTTTTGCACTAACCATTACTTGAAACGGCGCGCACCGGAGTCGAGGGACAGCTCGGCGCGGCGGTTACAGTCGATGATGGATGGGGTTCGTTTGAGCGAATCCGCGGGCCGACCGATTGACGTGGAAATAGCCAAGGGGCTTCTCCAAGGTGCCTCGGTGCGCGGAGACATTTCCACGTATCTTTCGGTGGTAGCGAGTCCGGCCACACGTGAGCTCTGGGTAGCGGTGGCAGCCGGGCCTGGTATGTCGGCGACCGACGGAGGCTGGACGCACATTCGTTGGGAGGAGATCTTCTCGGCCTCGAGCAGTCCATCGACTCCGCAATGACAAGAGCGAGCGGCTTTCCAGTTCCTGGATCAATCTAAGTTAAGCCATGCGCTCATCGGAAGTTACAGAAGATCGAAGTCATACCGAAGCAGCAGCTGCCTTGCGCGCGCTCGCTGATCCGGCCAAAGCCGCGTTCTTCGCAAAGTTCTTTAAAACTGGGAAAGGGCAGTATGCGGAGTGTGACCGCTTTCTGGGACTCACCGTTCCCGCGGTGCGGAAAGTGGCGAAAGAATATCGCGATCTGGCCTTGGAGGAGTGCGAAGCACTTTTGCAATCGGATTACAACGAGGTGCGGCTGTTGGCTCTGCTTATCCTCGTGCGTCACTTTGAGAAAGGCACGGACCAGACGAGAGGCCAGGTTTATCGTCTCTATCTGCGGCAGCGCGGGCATGTAAACAACTGGAATTTGGTGGATGGTTCGGCGCCTTATATCGTGGGACCCCATCTGCTCCAGCGCGACCGCTCCATACTCTACAAGTTAGCGCAATCTCGAGTGCTGTGGGATCGACGCATCGCGGTTCTCGCTACGTTTGCCTTTATTCGGGCCGGAGACTTTGCCGATACTCTCCGCCTGACGGAACAACTTCTCCAAGATAAACACGACCTGATGCATAAGGCCTGCGGCTGGATGTTGCGCGAGGTCGGCAAGAGGAATGAAGCGGTGCTCGTGGAGTTTCTGCACCGGCACGCTCCCAAAATGCCCAGAACCATGTTGCGTTACGCGATTGAGCGATTCGCTCCGGCGCAGCGGACGGCATTTCTTAAGGCTTGAGAATGGAGACATCGGTTTTCGCGCTCCGTAAATTCGGGATGGGGGCGCGGCTATGTCCGCAGGACTAGCCGCAGTCTAGGGATGAGAACTCGAAAGAGGAGCGGCGCAGCTGCCGATCAACAATTGCTGATCGGAATGCAACTAGTGCGAATTCAGGCGTTAAGGAGGACATCTGGGAACTTTTGCCAGCGCTGGTGGTCAGCCGGCTTAATCGACGGCACAAAATGGGCGGACAGAACGGCGAGGTCTGGTGCAGCGCTTAGTGTCTGCGCGGCAGCGTTCGACGTGCGCCCGAGGTGCTGGCGTTTTGTCCCGAGATCTACTCAAGCCCCCAACGCAACCATTCCTGGGATCGGTCGCGCTGACTGTCGTCCGCAATTTGCGGACAGGACACGGAGTCGCCACGACGGAGCGCCGAGGCGGAAATGCGGTCACAAGGGATACAGCCGTCGGTGCGCGACCGTGATTTGGTGACTTTTCGTCTCCACCCGATACTCGGTTTGGGAACGGTCCGTTCCCAAACCGAGCGTCAATCGCCCGATTTGTCGCACACTCCGTCAACAAATTGTTGTCAGCTTGCAGAAGGCATAAACTGCGAGAGTGCGCCAAGGAAGTGGGCTGGAGCGAACGACCAAGCGCCCAAGGGGCGCTAGCGCACTCCAAGATACCCGGGCGCCCCCTCGGACCGTGAGGTAGGTGAGTCTTAGAGGCACTTTAGTCCTTGCGAGGCAGCGTCTTGGAGTGCGGCAGCCCTCTCTCAACAATGGACATAAATATGGACTCTAGACCAATCTGAGGACCTGGAAGTGTGGAAAACAGCTGGTTTTTCGATCGTCCCTTCGTGAATTAGCGGCACAACCTCCTGATCGGCAAAGAGGAAAGCTCCCTGCCGCTTGGCCCCGGAGCCTCCACCGGACGAGCCCGAGACGAAAAGAACGGGAGGTGCACATCGGCCGATCAGCCATTGCTGATTGGACTCCAACGCACTCTGATTCAGACGCTAACATTGGTCCGTGGGAATCTTTGCCACGGCGGGGCGTCCGCCGGCCTAATGGAACAAACGAACGAGGTGGATCGACAGGGAGTTTGACCCCTCTGCTGCCGGGCCAAAGGCCCAACCCCATCGTAGCCGTGGGCAGAGCGAAGCGTCGCCCACGGTTGACGTCTTTTTGCGAATACGCGCTGGAGGCGCAGGCCAAACCTCACCAACCTGCCGGCCAGCCTCGGCGAACAAGAAGTCAGACGAGGCTTCTTGAACAGCAAGCAACAAAGCTCACGAAGATCAACCGAACTCACTCTTGTCGTGTCGAAGGCCATGACCTAGCACCGACGACACGTCGCCAGACTCGAGCACTCGCAGGATGAAAACCAGCTGGTTTTGAGATCGTCCATTTGGGAATTTGTGGGACAGCCTATTTGTGGGAAAAGCTGAGAGACCTCTGGCGCTTTTCTGTGCAGGCGAGCCGGAAACCCCGCATTCGCCTATTCCTCAACCGTTTCCATCTTGGTCTTTCGCTCGTAATCTTAATCTTAATCTTAATCTTAATCGTAGTCCTTCTCCTAATCCTTCCGCACCTTCGTCCGCCACCCATTTCCCGCCCCCATCGCGAACCATCACATCCAAGGCCGAAGGCCTTGACCAATGTAGACGGAGGCAACGCCCCCGGTTTGGGGTTTCAATAAATAATCTGACGGCCTGGAAGGGCAGACCAACGTGGTGTGCCCATCCAGCGCGAAGAGGATCATGAGGAAAGGGGTGATCGGGGGCGGCGCTGCGCGCTCTGCCCCCGCCTACGATGGTTGAGGCCGTTGGCCTCCGGGAGAAATCGGCGGATGGCAATCGGGGCTGAGATTGCAGCGTCCTGGTGGATCAAGCGCGCGCGGGAGGTTGGCAGTGACAACTGTTAACAATCTAGATACGGCCCCAATGCAATTCCTCCTACACGCATTAGAATTTATCCCGCGATCCGATATGGGAGCGACAGTCTGGATATCGACAGGGCGAACGCTTAGGCTGGCAGGCATGTTCGGATCACACTCTCGACTGCGAATGACCCACGCCCGGATGTTTGTGAACGGCCACCGGATCGCGTGCTTTGCAAGGGCCGCGTTCACATTGCTGCTGTTGCCTTGGGTGACCCGGTGGCCCTCGGTAGCGGCAGACGAATCGGCCATCAATCCAGGCATTCCCTGGCCGGCAACCGACGCTCTGGGAAGGAAGTTGCCTCTCGCAGAGGAGGTCGGTCCCGTCCGGTCGAATCGGTTCGTCGGCATCTTTTATTTTCTGTGGCATAACCAGCGCGACGGCAAAAGCCCGCATTGGAACGCTCCGTATGATATCGGGCGGATCCTGGCCGCAGACCCGGACGCGGTTAAGAAACCTGACTCGCCGTTATGGGGTCCGATTGGCATGTATCATTATTGGGGGGAACCGCTCTACGGGTATTATTTGAGCACCGATCCCTGGGTATTGCGGCGCCATGCGCAATCCCTGGCTGACGCTGGGCTGGACACCCTGATCTTCGACACGACGAATGCACAGACTTATCCGGAAGTATACCGTGCGCTGTGCGCGGTTTTCCGGGCGATTCGCGAGGATGGTGGGCGGACGCCCCAGGTCGCGTTCATGGTCAATACGGATGCTGGCCAGAGTGCGCAGCGGCTTTACGACGATTTTTACAAGCCTGGGCTCTATCCGGAACTGTGGTTCCGTTGGGAAGGAAAACCGTTGCTGCTATGCGATCCGGCCGCGGCCAGTCCTGAAGTGGCGAAATTCTTCACGCTCCGTCGCGCGCATTGGCCGTTCACGTTGACCAACACCCCCTACGCGTGGCATTGGGAGGCCACATACCCTCAGCCGTACGGATATACCGACGATCCCGATCGACCGGAACAGATCAATGTCTCGGTGGCCCAGAATCTTCGCCAGAAGGACGGGAAAGTGACCAACATGAGCGCGGGCAATGCGCGGGGCCGGAGCTTCCACAATGGGCGGGAGGAGACAACTCCGGGCGCCGTCAATTACGGCTATAACTTCCAGGAACAATGGCAGCGAGCCTTGGACGCCAAGCCGCCGTTTGTGATGGTCACCGGGTGGAACGAATGGATCGCGGGTCGCTGGGGCAAGCCTGGCGAGCCGCTGGTTTTCGTGGACCAGTTCGATCAGGAGTTCAGTCGAGATATCGAACCGGCACTGGGCGCGCATCGGGACAATTACTATTGGCAATTGGTGGCCAATGTTCGGCGGTTCAAGGGGGCAGCCGCTTTGCCGTCAAGTGCGGACCCAATGTCAATCCGCATAGACGGCGGCTTCGATCAGTGGCGAGACGTCGCGCCTGAATTCCAGGACCATCTGGGTGAGACGATGCCGCGTGACTTTGACGGCGCCGCGGGCTTGCACTACGCCAATTCCAGCGGCCGCAATGACCTGGTTGCCTGCAAAGTGGCCTATGACGATCAAAACGTCTATTTTTACCTCCGAAGCCGCCAACGGCTCACGTCGGCGCGGGATACGAACTGGATGTGGCTCCTGATCGATGCGGATCAAAACCCAGCCACGGGATGGGCAGGATACGACTTTATTGTGAACCGTGTGGTTGACGGCGATAACCAGAGTTGGTTGGAACAGAGCGACGGTTCGTGGCAATGGCAGAAAAAGGAGCCGGTTAGATTCCGCGTTCAGGGCAACGAATTGCATTTGGCTGTTCCCCGCTCGGCTCTCGGGCTCGCTCGCAACGGTTCGGGACCAAGCCTCGATTTCAAATGGGCGGACAATCTCCAGCGGCCTGGCGATGTCATGGACTTCTACTTAAGCGGAGATGTGGCTCCGGAAGGGCGCTATAATTATCGTTACCGCGGCCGTGGAAGTCCCGGGACTCGCTAGTAAGGTAAGGAGAGGAGGAAAGCCGTTATTCATTTCTGGGGCTCGGGAGCGACAGCTTGCCGTTCCCTTGAAGCATCTTCCAGGGAAGCGACTTGAGCCGCAATCGCTTCGTCGCAATCGGCCAAAGCTCGCTGGAGCGCTGCGCGATCGGTTCGGTGCGCAGCGACGAGGCGTTGCGCATAGGCGCGGGCCGACGTGAACCGGCCGTCCTGGTCGGCATCAATCCAGATCGGATTGGTGCATCCAAGAATCCGAGGGTCCCATCGTGGCGAACTGGGTTGGTAAGGCCGGGCCATGGCCCAGTAAGGCGCTTGCACCGCGGGCCCAGTGGCGAGAGCGATGAGATGGATGTCGTGTTTAGGGCGGGGGATCTCAAAAACCGCCGCATAGCGATAGGGTTCTGAACTGGTCGACCCGATTTGAGGTGGCGGAATGCGTTCGTCACGGATTCTTACGCCATTGGCAAATAACTCCACGCGATCGGCAGAAACCCAGGCAGGCCCGCGGACCGTCACTTTGACCTGAATTTGCGGGCTGAGATTTGTGGCCAGGTCGCCGATGCCAAACCGGGAGTTGACTTGGAGGTCGGCAAACAAACCTAAGCTGACGGACGCACGTCCGGCTTTAAGGTTTCGACAGACTCCCGCGATATCGAGGCGCGCTGGTGTGGCGTCGTCTGCCAGAACGTAAGTGCGTCCTTGTCCGACGATGTAGCGGCTGACATCGTGACCGTCGCTCGAACCTACGGCCGTGACTCGGTAGCCATAGTTCAACAATCCGAACCAGTCGTTGAAACTGGCCCTCCAATCCGATTGCAAGGCCGATGAATTCGCCACTTCGATGGCGTCGAAGGAGAACTCGAATCCGCGCAGGTTCTCCCCCGTCGCAGCGTTGAAATTGGTAGCGGCGAACGGTTGGAAGTTGTTGTGAATATTGCGGGGATGATTCAGCACGACGACTTGCACGCCGGGCGTGGCGCGGAACGCGCTCATAAGACGAGGCCAGTCTGTGATCTTGTGGTCTGGGAGCGTAGCGTTAAGCGATATAGGGAAGATGTTGAAATGGCCAACCGTTGTCGTGACTTCCTCGCCGATCACCGGTGTAAACCATTGTTCCACCCCAGTCCGGGCGGCGGCGCCGGAGAGATCGACCAGACAATTGTGTTCCGTGGAGATGGGAAGTTCAATGCCTTCACCGGCCAAGGTGACGGCACGCTCCTCGATCGTGGCGTCCCCATGCTTGGCATAGGTCGCGGTATGGACGTGGGTATCTGTGCAAATCCAGCCGGCGGTGGGCACCTCGCGCCGAATCCGAAGGTGAACAGGAATGGTCTGGCCGACTTCGGCCGTTACCTGGGCAGAAGCGACTCCGTATTCGAAACCGCGATTGGCATAGATAGTGTAGCGACCGGGCAGGAGCCCAAGGCGGATTTGCCCGGTCCCAGTGTAGGCTACCCCCGGTCGAACCGCCCAATGCACGTTCTGGTCGGCGTATAGGGCGGCCAGACTTCCGTTCTCGTCCAACACGGTCACGCGTGAAGGAAGAGCCGCGTTGGATTCGCTGTCGACAACATCGACATCGAGGGAGGCTCGAGTCAAAGCAACCTTGGCGGGGCGAGGGTCCAGGAGGATCGGCCCGATCTCGATGTCGTCATTGTTGATGGGAGCATCGATCACGAGCACGTTTTGCCCGTCTCGCAGCATTCCTGGAGGCACGGAAAGAGTATGAACCACAGGGGCCTCCATCAAAAAGAGCGCTCCGATCCGCCGTCCATTCAGCTGCACCCGCCAGTCTTGCTTAACGTTATCCTGGGAGAGGAAAAGAGTCGCTTCACTGGCATTGGTGCGAGCCGAGAACTGCAGGGTGAGCCCAGCCCCATCGGGGGTGCGGCGCTTGAATTCATCCCACTCGGGTTCAGAACCGCTTCGCAGGTGGAAACGTTGGTGACTGATCCGATCGGGGGCCGGCGCTGAGGCGGCGAAGGCATTGGCGGCAGTGACGAGGCAAATGGCGTTGGCCAGCCCAACCAACGCCCGAGATCTGCGGCGCCGCATGACCTTACTCCAAATCGGACGGTTTCACTCCTTTGACATGCTGGCCCGAGCCGAAAAACGTGGGCTTGAATTCGCCGACAACCTGGACGTTCGATGCCTCGGGTATTTTCGATTCCAACCCTAACCCCCAGTAACAGGCGTTCACGAAGGTGCGCCGGAGACCTTCGGACTGAAGATCCACTGCTGCGCCGATCGTGCTGCAAACGATGCGAGCGTCTCGACCACTTTCGGTATGGTAAGTGCGCGACCAGATGAGAGGCATCATAGGATCGTTCTTCGGGCCGGTGACAGGTTTGTCCGTGGGATGCATTCCTTCCAGCACCTGGCCCCAGACGAGCACCTGGGCGTCCTTAGGTAGATGGGAAATGGTGTAAACGTCGGTGGGCCCCCAGATATCTGCAACTCCTTTTAGGATCGGATGGTTCCGGGAAGACTCATTGATGACACCGCGCGTGCTCTCTTTGCCATGGTTGCCATGATGGTTTACCCAAGTATCGCCCAGCACTTGCTGGCCGAAACCGCCCGGCCACGATTTGCTTTGCCAATGATATTTGGCGTAAGCGCTCTTGGGGTTGCGTTTGATGTCAAAAGCGTGCGTGGCGGTCCGGATCCCGAGGATCGGTTTGCCCGAATTGACGAAGTCCACGATATATTTCATTTGGTCGTCCGGCAGTTCCCGGAAACGGGTGAAGATGACCATCATATCGGCGTCTTGCAGGACGCTAGCGCCCACCAGGTTGGTTTGGTTCATCGGATCGATCGTGCCGTCCTTGGGATCGAGGGTGAAGAGGACGGTGCATTTGAAGCCGTGGCGATCAGCCAGGATTTTGGCCAACATCGGGCCGACCTCTTCCGAGCGGTACTCTTCGTCACCCGTGACGAAGACGATGTGCTTGCCACCTCCTGGCCCCGCTTTGGCCGGATAGGTTGCCCATTGCGCTGCGTTAGTAATAGACCCGGTGAATAACGCTGCGGCGGCCAGCGTTGCCAGAAACATCATGGTTTTCATCTTGGGATAATCTGTTGTTGATAACTGAGCACGGGACAAATCACAACCGAAACCGGTCGGAAAAGAAGCGGCAACGCTACCCGGTTCGTCGTGCTCGTGGACGAATCGTTCGATCCCCACCCGATTTGGGCGCGGCAGCCACATGCAATGCTAAGGCGCGGACGGTGGGATGATCAAAAACCGCTTGGATGGTCAGGTCACACGCGAACGCTTGATTCACGCGGGAGACCACCCGCGTTGCTAGAAGCGAATGACCACCCAAGGCAAAGAAATCATTGTCCTGCCCGAGGTCTGGGCGTTGAAAGAGAGTGCGCCAGATTTCCAGGATTTGCTGCGCTAGCGGAGTCGCGGTCGTCTCCAGGGCGGCGGAGGACGATGAGGGCGGTTCGAGAGCGATCAACGCTTTGCGATCGACTTTGCCATGGGTCGTTAGAGGAAGCGTTGCCACCACCTGGAATTGGTGAGGCACCATATAGCTCGGGAGCCGTTGAGAAACCAATGGTCGCAGCGGAACGTCCGAACGACTCGATGGATCTAGAACAACATAGGCATATATCTGACGCGCGCCCGTGGGATCCGGACGCGCCACGACGGCAGCCTGCTTCAGCCCTGGGACATGCTCCTCGCGCCAACGACACGATCCTGCCA
>JBGAIN010000143.1:0-22092 GCA_044225505.1 Limisphaerales bacterium | reverse complement strand
ACCGGCCGGAGCAACCCCGAACCCGAAGAGGTCCGGCACGATCCCCGTTTCTCCCCGCACCAGCCCCTTACTCTTATCTACGGAAAAAAGAGCTGAGGGTTACAGAAAAACTGGCAGAACTGGCGATTTTCTGCCGATCGCGCACGCCCCGAACTGGTTGCGAACGATTGGACCGCACGGCGCGAATGTCCGCGACCCGGGATTCCTGGCTTAGGGGACCTTTCCTCGAGGTGGACGGGCCGTAGAGGTGCGTAGTTTTCTCGACGACGCTCTGGGAAATCGCCTACCTGAGCGGCCGGTTTAATCCTGTTGCGTTACGTTATCGTAGAAATCCAGGATATCGCGTTTCCCTTCCAGCGCGTTGAAACGAATGGCGGCGCGGGGATGTTGGTTGAGCAACCCAGTGAGCATGTAGGGCAAATCAAATCCCCAGAGTAATTTCTTGCGAAGTGGTTCGACGTCGTTTTGGACGCATTGGAGAATGGGGCGGAGATCGTATTTCGGATTGTGAAGAAACCCGATGAGCAGTTCCATTGGGCAATTGCCAGCGCCGCGACCCAATCCAGCCATCGTCGCATCAAGCATATTGGCGCCTTCAATAATGGCTTCGACAGTATTGGCATAGGCAAGCTGGAGGTTGTTATGGGCGTGCATTCCCACCGCCTTGCCGGAGGATTTACAATACTGGAGATATTTGCGCACGAGATAATGGACTTGTTCGCTGTAAAGCGCCCCGAAGCTATCCACGACATAGATGGCTTGCGCTTCGGACATGGCCAGTAGTTCCAGGCCTTCGTTCAATTCTCGCTCTGGCACAGTCGTGACGGCCATTAGGTTAACCGTCGTTTCGTAGCCTTTATCGTGGGCGTCCTTGACCATCTCAAGCGCGGTTGGGATTTGATTGATGTAGGCGGCCACCCGGATCATGTCCACGACGCTTTGGGATTTGGGTGGAATATCCTGGTGGTAATCGCAGCGTTCGGCGTCCGCCATGACCGCCAGCTTCAAGCTCGTCTTGTTCTCGCCCACGACGCGGCGAATGTCTTCCTCTGTGCAGTACTTCCAGCATCCATGTTCGCCAGCCTTAATGCCTTGCCGCGACGCTTTATACCCGACCTCCATGTAATCGACGCCGCCCGCGACGCACGCCTGGTAAACCGACCGCACCAGGGCGTCGTCAAAATGGTGGTTGTTCATCAACCCACCGTCGCGAATGGTGCAGTCGAGAACACGAATCTCTGGGCGATACGATACCCAGCGGCTGGCGGCGCTTTCCTTGGTTCGGTTAGTCTTGGCGGTTTTGGGGGCCGAGGTCATAAAAATACGGGCTCGCGTTCGTTTCTTGGGATGTTTCAAATGATTGTTACCGAAGATTGGGGATGACGTCGAGCGGATTGGTCAACGGGATGCGATCCGGAAGAAGGCAGCGTTGCCAGCGGCACTATTTAAAGAGCTGCGGCAGGAACGTTGTCAACGGTGGGAAATACGTGATCAGCAGGACCCCAAGAATCAGCAGCAGTAGCATCGGGAACGAGGCACGCGTAACTTCGGCGATCGGCTTGTTAAATCGGTAAGCGGAGAGGAGCAGATTGAGGCCGACCGGTGGGGCCAGGAATCCGAGTTCCATGTTCGCAAGGAAGATGATGCCCAGATGAACAGGGTCCATCCCGAAAGCCACTCCCAACGGAACGAGGAGCGGCACGACGACGATGATGGCGGCGTAGATTTCAATGAGTCCGCCGACGATCAGCAGGACAAGGTTCAGCGCCAGGAGGAAAACCCATTTCGATCGAACCGTCGCCGTGGCCCACTCCACCATTTTATCGGGGATCTGGGCGTCAACGAGGTAATGGGTGAAACCGAGAGCCACACCGAGGATCAGGAGGACTCCGCCGACGAGTAAACCGCATTCCGTCATGACCCTGGGCAGATCGCGCCAAGGATGAAGGTCGCGGTGGATGACCGTGGCCACGAACAGAGCATACGAAGCAGTAATGGCGGCCGCTTCGACCGTGGTCGGCACCGTGAAGAGTGAGCCGATCGCGATCACCGGAATAAGCATTTCCCATTTCGCATACCACAAAGCTTGTCGCGCCGCTCCCCATCGGAACTTGCCCGTTGCCGCCGGACCTGGCGGGTGCTGGCGGATGCCCCAGGCCGCGGTCAGAAGGAGCAGGAGGATGCCTGGCCCAATCCCTCCAAGGAACATTTGCTGAATCGTCAGATCCGCATGGGCGCTATGGTTGGCAACCAGGGCGTAAAGAATCAGGGGGAGACAGGGCGGAAACAACATACCGAGCGAGCCCGCCCCGGTCAGTAGACCCAAGGCACTTCGCTCGGAATAGCGTGCGGCCAGCAGAACGGGCATCAAGACGCCGCCCAGGGCAAGGATCGTCACGCCAGACGCCCCGGTGAACGACGTGAAAAAGGCGCAGACGACGCACGTGACAATGGCTGGGCCGCCGCGAATCTGTCCGACTAACGCCTCGAAGACCTGCACAAGGCGCTTTGAGGCTCCACTTTCAGCCAGAAAATAGCCCGCGAGCGTAAAGATGGGGATGCTAGGCAGCGTGTCGTTGGTCGTTAGGCTATAATGCTTGAGGGGGACCGCTGAGATGGGCATGTCGTGCCCCCAAAAAAGAATTAGCGCGGCGCCTCCCAGAGCGGTGAATACCGGAGCTCCAAACAGCGTTGCCAAGAGGAGAATCGACAAGGCCACGGGCATCCACTTCGCTGGGTCGCCGGGCAAATAAGGAATACCCCCAATTAGGATCGCCGCGATGGCAAAACCGAGAGTCCGGCCGCGCCAGGTCTTAGCGCCGTGCCAAATGAGTCGAGACGCAATTGCGCCAAACCCGATAGGCAAGCACAATTGTACGACCCAAACTGGAATTCCATAGACCAGGGTCTTCCCGAGTGGCTTCACTGCCATGACGTATTGGACGCTGGCTACGCAGAGGAATGCGCTAATCACCGCGCCAACGACGCCACTGAACAACATCGCCGCCGATTTGGCACGGTCTGTTAGCAGGGTCTGGAGAGGCGATAGGGCCAGCAATCGGCCATCTCGGGCAGCGATGGCTCCGCCAATCATGCCTACCAAAAGGGTCAGGTGCTGAACAATCGAACTAGAACCAGAGATTCCCGATTTAAAGATTTTCCTCAATGGCAGTTCCAACAGCGGCAGGAACAACATCGCCGCCAGCGGGACGACCAGGCACCAGTTCTCAGCGGCGCGAGCCCAAGTTGGTTTACCAGCGGACGGTTCCAATCCAGCCGCGGAAGGTGAGGCAGATTCCGGGGAAGGACCGGACGTCATTTGGCTTTGTCGGGAGATGCGCGGAACTCTTTGAGCGCTCGTTGTGCTTCGTCAAACATGTCTGCCGGCACAATTTTTCCGCGAATATGACTTTGCACCTTTTCGAGCACCTCGCACCATTCTGCGTTCACCTCCGGCGAAACGGCCTGGACCTTCAAGCCTCGCTTGACCATCGCCGCGACCGCAGAATCACTCTCCGCACGTCCCGCCGCCCTGACTTGTTTCCCGGTCTCTTCCGCAACGTTCAAGAGCCCGGCGCGTAAGGCCACTGGAACGCGATCCCAAGCCTTTTTACGAACGACGGCGGCGCCCACGAGCGGAGCCCAATTCAATTCCAACATGTATTTCGCTTGCCCGTCGAGTTGCGCTGCGAGAGCGAAAATCGGCACGGTCGGGACGGCACTAATTGTTCCCGAGAGCAATCCCTGGGGAATGGCGGTGGCCTCGAGCGCGACGGGGTTGAACCCGCTCAGTTTCCAAACGTCGAATTGCGTGGCGGCACCCGCTTGAGAGAAAACCTTTAGCTTCCTGAGGTCGTCAGGATGGAGCACGTGAGATTTTGAGAAAAAGCGCACCCACCCCGAATCGCTCCAGAATAGCACGACGTAGCCCTTGGCGAGCAGACGCGCTTCGAGTTGAGGCCGAAGTTTTTCGCCAACATGATCGACTTCATCCAGGCTGCGAAACGACATGGGCATGATCTGCAAGGCCAATGCGGATGGGTCAATCTCCGAGAGACCGCCCGCTGTCAGGAGCCCGGCGTCCATGTTGCCGGTTTGCATTAACCCGACCATGTCCGGTTCCCCTCCCTGAGTGCCACCGGGGAAAATCATCAACTGCACCGTCCCATTGGAGAGCTTCCGCCACTTTTCGCCCATTGCCTGAAGGCTCTTATGATAGGAGGTTCCGGCGGGAGCGAGTGTGCCCAGTTTGAGTTTGACCACTGGATCGGCCGCATGCGCAGAGATGCACAGCAGAGACCAGCAGATTGCCAACCTACATACCGCTTGCAGATTCATGTTGATAACGACTATTTCGGCGTCTCACTAGGAGTCGCTGATCGAAGAAAAAGTTGTTCTACCCGACCTAAGAGCCATTTAGCTCGGCGTTGCATGACCAAATTGGCCAGACGCCACTCGGGCTTGGCATCTACATTGATCGCTAAGGCACGATTGAGCAAGGCTTCAAACTCTTTTGCATCCTGCGTTTGGATGCAGACGGCCTCGGCCAGCGCCACCAATGGACCGGCCTGGTGGCCACCTGAGAGGGCCATGGCGCGTTCGAAGTGTGCTCTGGATCGCGCAATTGGATCTCCGGGTGCGCCCTGGCGGCTCATCTCGTAAGTGATTAGGAATGAATGAATCGAACCTTCCGCATAGCTCTCATTGAGCTCCAAGGCCTTGTCGATCAAGGCTTCAAGAATGGGGATGTCAGCAATCGAATCGGGATTGTCTTTCGAAAGCGCGATAGCGCCGCCCCAAGAGGCTGCTGTCCAATAGAGCAACGGAACGTCTGCACGAGACGCAGTTTGCACGGCCTTTTGGGGAGCCAAGCGCAGATCTCTTTCAAAATGGGGGTGCCGGAGTTCCAGACCGCGTAAGCCGTAGTTGCGGGCGCGCAGATACATGCGGCGAGCCCGGGTGCGAATCTGTTCGGCGGCTTGCAGGTCTTGGTCTTCCAACGTATCGGCATCTTGTTGGACAAACGCGTATGCATATTGGGCAAACCCGCTCGCTGCGGCGGTAAGAAGTCCGGCATGCCGAGGTGCTTCGTTGAGCAGGCTTTCCATGAGTTTCAGGCTAAAGGGCGCGGCTGCCCGGGCGAGTTCAGGGTCCTCCTCGCTGCCGAAGGATGAGCCTCCAGAGGATAAAGCATCCCCTAATTTGTTTACAGCCAACCGCTTAAATGAACAGCCTGAACCTAATAGGGCAAACGCCAAAGCCAAACTGATCAGACTCTTACCCATATGTCGTATGTTTCCGCCAAATGCGGAGGCGGATTATGCCGATTCTGGCCGATTTGCCCAGCATTCAATGGGCCTGACAGTGCATGCCCAGGTCCGATTTTTTCCTGAGGCGCTCGAGCTCGTGGTGTAAGTATCTTAAAGACAATATAGTGCGACTTACATCAGGGAAACCGCAAGGGCGAGTCGAATCGGCTTCTGCGAGGACTTCAGCACAGTCGAAAACAATTTTGCGCTCACGCCAAATGACAGTCCACGAGCACAAAAGAGTGCGCCAATCTGAGAATTGCCATTCGTTGGCATCATACCTGCCTCGGCCCCAGCCGATAACGAAACTGGACTTTTCGGTTAGGAACCAGGAAAATGCGTCGCCAGTTGGGCTACGGCTGAAGTGTAGCTGAATCAAACCGGTGTGTTCCTGCCCGCAAAAGTTCCGAACGAGCTGGGCGGTGAACGGAAGTTCTCACAAGAAACATGAAGACCAATCGAATAGTCGAAAACGATCCGAAGTTGCGCAAAGACGATCTCATTGTAATTGGCGGAGGTGGTGGGTTTATTGGTGGGGCGCTGGCCCGTGTCTTTAGTGACAAGGGGTTTACTCGGATTCGTGCCATCGACAAGAAACCCCTCTCGGAGTGGTACCAGCGGGTTCCGGGAGTTGAATGTTTGAATTTGGATTTAAGTGTCGAGAAGCACTGCCACCGGGCCTGCGAAGGGGCAGTCGAGGTTTACAACTTGGCAGCGGACATGGGAGGAATGGGGTTCATCGAACGATTCCGTGTCGAGTGTCTCCGCAGCATTCTGATTAACACACATTTGGTGGAAGCGGCCTGGCGTGCCGGAGCTCGCCGCTACTTCTTTGCATCTTCAGCCTGTGCTTATAACACCTTGCTCCAGCAAGATCCTAAAGTGCGTGCCTTGAAGGAATCGGACGCCTATCCGGCGATGGCCGAGCGAGGCTATGGCTGGGAGAAACTCGTCAGTGAGATGTTCTGCCAAGAGTATTGGGCGGAGCGCGGCCTAAAAACTGCCATTGCTCGTTTTCACAACGTCTATGGCCCGAATGGCACCTGGGACGGCGGACGCGAAAAAGCGCCTGCGGCGATTTGTCGTAAAGTAGTTGAAGCGGTTGATACCGGGCGCCATGAGATCAGCATTTGGGGCGACGGCGAGCAAACGCGCAGCTTCATGTTTATTGATGATTGCACTAAAGGCATCGATATGATCATGCACAGCGAAGCACTGATCGCGACGCCGATCAACTTGGGGTCCAGTGAATTGGTCTCGATTAATACCCTTGTTTCTAAAGTCGAAAAGATTGCGGGCGTTAAGCTCAAACGCCATTACGATCTCAATGCGCCGCGCGGGGTAGCGGGCCGAAACAGTGACAATACTTTTATTAAACAGACGCTGAAATGGGAGCCAAACACCACCTTGGACAAAGGATTGGCCGCGACCTATCGATGGATTGAGACCCAGTACAACGCTCGCAAAAAGGGCCGTAGAGTCGTCGAATAGAACGCCTCGGCATTCGAGTTTACCAATCTGGCCGTAAGGGGAGCCTGGCTCGCCTTACGGCCAACGAATCTAGACAAACCCGTCAGCGTTAGTGATCGACGGGAACGCGAGGTTGCGGCGTGTCCCAGCGATGCTGCCGCAAGCGATATTCCCCCATCGGCGTCAGTCCTCCCACCACATCCACGCGCATTAGTCTCCGTCCAGTATACTGAATCGGATAGACCGCCCGGACGACTTTGCTGATGTAGCCCAATTCGGCGAAACGGCGCAGCGTGCGATCCACGTCATCGAGTTCAGGAAACACGTCCCGAGAAAACTCAATCTGTCCTTGGGCGATGGCCTCCAAAAGTTCAAACTCACTCATAGCCATTAACAACAGCCTATCGTAATCAGCGCTTGAGCGCGTGAGAACCTGCTTTTTGTCCGAATCGATTATGGGGAAAGCTGCTCAGCCGAGGCTCGGGGGCAAACAGTGGTCAACTGTGGCGACCTGACACCGTTTCTTCTGTTACGGACGTCGCCACGGCCGGCGGCGCGAGCGAGTTTAGTCGTCGATTACGGATTAGTGAAGCGACGATGGAGAGTGTCAGGATGACAAACACGACTCCTAACGCATAGACCGTTTCGATTTTATATGGTGTTTTGGCCAGGAGCATCTTGATCCCCACCAAGGCCAGAATCATACCTAACCCAATCCTCAGGTAGCAGAACTTGTCCATCACTCCGGCCAGCACGAAATAAAGGGAACGGAGACCCATGATCGCGAAGACGTTCGATGTATAAATGATGAATGGATCGAGCGTCACACCGAAGACCGCGGGGATCGAGTCGACAGCAAACACGAGATCGCTCACTTCGATACAGATGAGTACCACCATGAGCGGCGTGGCTAACCAGCGGCCGTTTCGACGAATATAAAAGCGGCTTCCTTCGTACTGTGGAGATACCGGAACGACCTTGGTAAACCAACGGACGACCGGATTGTTTTCGGGGTGGAGTTGCTCGTCTTTCCCGAAAACCATTTTCGCCCCGGTGACGAGAAGTAGAGTCCCGAAAACGAGAAGGATCCATTCGAAGCGATGAATGAGGGTTACACCGAGCCCAATCATAGCGATCCGCATAACCAGCGCGCCGAGAACCCCCCAAAACAGAACCTTATGTTGATACTGTGCGGGAACCCGGAAATAGGTGAAAATCAGGGCGAAAACGAAGACATTGTCCGCACTCAGGGATAACTCAATTAGATAGCCCGTGCAGAACTCGAGTGCCTTCGCTGAGCCCGAGAAATACCAAACCCCGAGGCCGAAGAGCGTCGCCATGCTGACCCAGAGGGCAGTCCAGCGTAGTGCCTCGCCAAACTGAACCACATGCGCGCGTCGGTGAAAGACTCCCAAGTCCAGCAAAAGCGCTGCGATAACAAAAAGCGCAAATCCGCCCCATAGCAAGACGCTGTCAATCATAGCAATCGGTTTCCCCTGGTATGGCGCTCACGGTGCTGTTTGGCGGTCAATTCTCCAATCCGCCCAAGCGTATAAGGCGTTGATTCCTTCCAGCCCGCCCCAGGCTAGCGCCGCGTAGAAACAGAGCGTTGCCATGAAACAGGCCAGCGCGGCCATGAGGCATGCGCCGTCGCTCTCGAGGAGTGCCCCGGCCGTCAACACAACCGTCACCGCCGGGAAACTATTGCTAAACGGAATCGGCAGCGGGAGCAGGAGCAGAGCACCGCAAACCATGATGATCAAACCGCATGCGCGCCGTGTGCCACGAGCTTTGATCCAACGGCCATAGCGCGGACGAAGCAGCCTTTCGAGCAAGCGGACGAAGCGCTGAGCGGCGGCCAATAGCTTGGTGAAGAACTTTGGCGGCAGCGTGACTTGCAAAAGCCGATTAGGCAGTTGCGGTTGTCTTTGCAAGGCCAGTTGGAAGCCTAGAATGGCGATGATTACCCCGAACGGGAAAGAAAGCCCCGGCAGAGGGATTGGCGTACAAAAGGGCAACGACAACACGATCAGTAATAGCGTATAGGCCCGTCCGCTCAGGCTAGCCATGAGCTCCCCCAAACGTAAGGGCCGTTCTCCAAAGGTCATCAGGAGTTGTCCAATCTGTTCGGACAGGCGCGACGGTCGCGCGGCCACGAGGCCTTGCGAACCGGCCGAGACAGGTGGCGACTCCGATGTATTCATGGGTGACAAGGGTTCGGGCAGCTCACGACCCGTGAGCGAAGGTGCCGGTTCGGCAAGAGTTCGACAAATACGATTTTTCAAATTGAGAGTTCTGTTTTTACGAATATGGTGGAGTATGGCGTTCCTCAATTATCATCATCTTCGGTACTTTTGGGAGGTCGCTCGGTTTGGCGGCATCAAGCCCGCCGCGCAACGGTTGCATATCTCCTCCTCCACGATCAGTGCGCAGCTTCAAGCCCTGGAAACCACACTCAACCAGCAGTTGTTGCGACGTACGGGCCGCGGATTGCAGCTCACGGACGCAGGACAGCGCGTGCTGCGATATGCTCAGGAGATTTTTTCTTTGGGCGAGGAGCTACTGGCGGGTGTTGAGGAGCATTCTGCACAGCGTCCGCTGCACTTGCAGCTGGGGATTGCTGATTCGATTCCGAAGCTCGTTGTTTACCGCATATTCAAGCCGGTTTTGCAGCTGGCGTTTCCGGTTCAACCTGTCTGTCGGGAAGGGAAAGTGAATGACCTCCTGGGGCAGCTGGCGATGTCTCGGCTGGACATTGTCCTTGCTGATGAGCCCGCGCCCAGCTCACTCAGCGCGTTCAATCATTTGCTGGGAGAGAGTGAAGTGGCGTTCTGCGCAGCGCCCCCGTTGGCGAAGAGGTTGAAGCGAAGGTTCCCCGAGGGGCTGACTGGCGCTCCCGCGTTGCTTCCCACGGCCAACAACGCGCTCCGTCGGTCGTTGGAGCAGTGGTTTCACTCACGTCAGGTTCGGCCGAAGCTTGTCGCCGAATTTGAGGACGCGGCTTTGGCCAAGATGGCAGCCGTCGACGGTCTTGGATTTATGGCGATTCCAAAGGTTGTGATTGCCGACGCTGCCGCCCGTTACGGATTGGAAGTGATTGGCCTTGCTGAAGGGTGTCGGGAACGGTTCTACGCAATTAGCCCAGAACGGAAATCTGGGCATCCCGCAGTGCTCGCCATCACGTCACAGGCCCAGGGATCGCTCTTTCGCTGAGCGGTTCGGCGTCACGGCAGGACTCGTTCGGCCGTTACAATGCCGCCGTGAGCGGAATCGACAGCCACCCGCATGGTGCCGGAGCCGCTGAGCAAGAACTGCGTTCGGATCACGTCCATGCCCGGGATTGCGTCGATCTCCAGCCGTTCGGGGCGTCGCTTGGAAGGAGTGACTCGAGAGGCAAAGCGGTCGATGACAATTCCGCTGGCTAACACTTTGAGTTGGTCGCCAGTCACTGTGACGGTGTCAGGCGGCGAGATATGATTTCGAACATCCTGTTCCAGGCGGGTTGGAATGACCCGATCGTTGGCGACTGTAATCCAGGCTTTGTAGAGGCGTTCGTCGAGTTTCTCGAGGCGGATTTCAGGAATGGCCAACCGGGGCATCTGTTCGGCGTGATAGAGTGTGAACGCCATGTTCCGGTGGCATTCTTCCTCCAAAAGGAACGAGGGAGGAGTACGTCCCCAGTTCTTCTTCGTTCCGCCTAGTTCGACCTTGCCGTAGGTCGGGTGGTCAAAGGCGTGCCATTGGACCAGACCCTCTTCCAACAGCACGTGTTGCAGGAAAGTGACTTCTTCATCTCGGCCCTCTCCGTCAGCGCGACGATTCGCATTCCGTGAGGTCCAAAGTTCAGTGGTATACGGGACCACACCGCGGGCGCCATACAGCCAGTCGACCTCGCCTCCCCAAACCGTATAAAGGTCTTTCCAGATGACCATGGATCGATAGTAGGGAAGCATTTTCTCGCCGCGCGACGCGATGAATTGCATCACCGATTCGTCCTGTGGTTGGATAATGCCTCCTTCGCGCCCTGGGCCGCGCAGGATCATGCCCCCAGCGTTGTGGTAAGATTGGGCCGCGGCGATGTTCGGATGGGACACGATGAACTCGGACAGGGCGCGCGTCTCAGGCAGTGAAAACGGATACTCCATGGCGCCGTGCTGGATATAATTTGGTTGCCAGTCCCAGGCCCAGTTCCGATTCATATCGTAGCCGCCCGCAGGGTCCTCATTAACCTCTCCATCTCCGTCATTGTCTAACCCTTCCCATCCAAGAAGGGTATATTCGCCTTTCTCGTCAGGAGCGGCTCGGACCATGAAGTAATCCGGGAACTGCGGGTGAGGTTTCCAGCGCCCGTTCGGGTCGCGGATCCGCATCTGGACGATGGAACCGTCGCCATCGAGATCGTCGACGTCGTCCTCGTCCGCCCGTCCGTCGCCATCGTCATCGACTGGGCGCAGCCCACTTCGACTCGAATGCGGGGTCTGGGCTTCGTGGAACCATCGATCGCGTCCGTCCGGGTTGATGGTTGGAACGAGATACAGGACGCAGCGATCCAGTAAATCGGTGACTTTGGCCAACTGGCGGTACTGGTGGCAAAGATACCACGCGGTGTAGGCAACCACTTCCCCAGCCTGCACTTCGTTCCCATGGATATTGCCATCGATATACATCCCAGGCTTGCGCTGGCAATTCCCGACCTTGAACGCCGTAACTTCCAGACACCAAAGGTCACGGCCTTCCACGGATTTGCCGACGGAATAGAGTCTTGTCAGGTCGGGAAACGCTCGATGCAGTTTTTCGAGAATAGTGCCCAATCCAGCGTGGTCGTAGAACCGGTTCCATTCCACGTCAACTTTGCGGGTGGCAGGCAGCCCTAACGCGGAGTAGGCATGGCTCGCGGGATTGCCTGACGCTGGTAAGCGTCCAGCCTCCTGCGCCGAAATCATCCCAAGCCACCCGGTCCACAGGATCGCACTGAGAATCCGTTTGCGGTTCACTGTTCCTCCTTGAATTCGATGGTTTGTCGAGCGGACCCTCCCAGTGCCGAGACCACTTCAATGGAACAAGGTCCAGGTGACCGAATCACGTAACGGACTTCTTCCATACCACCACTCCCTGCGATTGGGCCGAGGAATGTCGTCTTTCGCCCTGCTAGAATCCGGCGTTCGTCCATCCCCAAAACCACCCGAGTTCGTAGCACTTCGCGCGTTAAGGTCCCTTGCGCCAGGGCTGTTGGGAGGTAACCGACGTTTTCAATCTGCAGCTTAAGCTCGAAGAGGCCATTGCCTAAAGGTGTGATCTTTGGCTGGCGCAACGCTATCCGAGGCAATCGGCCGACGAGATTCGTGAGAAAACGAATTTGCTTCTCACAAATAGCATCGAGTGTATTCGTGGGGGCCGTGGTCAGAGCGAACGGAGCCCACCCTCCAATCTCCACCGTTCGATTGGTCAGGTCAGGGTGGGGGAATACCTTCCACGGAAGGTAAGCCTCGGGCGCGTGGGTGTCGAACCACTTAAGGATTTCCCGCTCAGACTCGCCGCGCTTGTCCGCAGATCCTCCCGGGCCGTCTTTGACCGCTTTAGCCGTTTCGCCGGGACCCTGAGTGGGAACTGGGGTTGAAACCTGATTTGTGCCTTTCGGATTAGAGTCCTTGGCCGTATCGAGTCGGTTTGTCTTCCCGTCTCGGTCCGCGCCCGCGCGCGCTTTGTCGATTTCAATCTGCATCCATGGACTCCACGCCTTGGCGGCTAGCGAAAACCGCCCACGATGAAAATATACCCAATCGGAGAACGTCCCTGGTTCGGATGCTCCGGTGAGTTCCTTGTTCAAGCCGACGGCCTCCCGATAAACCTTGCCCAATTCCTTGTAGTATGGTTCGTCGGCTTCCTGGATCGCAGTTGGCGGGCGTTTACCGCCCGGTTCGGATTTGGGCGTTTGAATTAAATTATCCGCCATGCCGTAAGTGAAGACGATGGCGATGTTCGGACGACGCACGAAGAAATCGGCCAGCGCCCGGCTCTCGATTTCACTAACCGGGTGTAACCCCGAATGGTGATCGAAGTAGGCATAGCGATATGGAAAATTGCGATTCAGATTCACTCCACCAGGAGGATCTTCGTTCCATTGTTCATCGCGATCGTTGTCGATACCCTCCGTGAGGAGCTTCCAGACGGCCTTGTCCCCGCGCGCCTTTTCAGCCCGGAGGAGAAGGCGGGGCTCGTTAGGATCCGGGACATACTCGCCATCTGGGTCGGCGACCCGCATGGAAGTGATCAGGCCATCGCCGTTCAAATCCTCTGGTCCATCTTCGTCGGTCAATCCGTCGTGATCGTTGTCGGTTGGTGTGCTGGTTCCCGCCCGTTCTTGCCGCGGGCGAAGAAAGTAGCTTTCTGCCGCGTCAGGATTGACGCGGGGAAGCACGTACACGGTGTTTTGCCGCAATAAGTCCCGGACAACTGGGTCTTGATCCGCGGAGTTCGCCAGACGTTCTACAAAAGCGAGTGCCACGGCGCTTCCAGTGAGATCATTTCCTTCAATCCCAGCGACGAGCAAGAGCGCGGGCCTGGATTTTCGTTCGTCCTCCGAGCCGACCCCGAGTTCAACCAGCCAAAGATCGCGGTGGCCTGTGCTCTGGGCAAGAGGGGTGAGGTGTACTGTTTGTGGGTGTTGATCGGCGAATTGGCGGAGCTGCGCGCTTAGCTTGGAGTGGTCCACATAGTCACTTCCCGACAGGGCAGCGCACGTGACGATGAGCACGGTCATCCAAAGCCAGAGCGGAGAGGAGTAACGTGAATCGAAGGGACAATTTCGGAGCCGCCAGCGCGTCATGACAAGGCCTATCGTTGCAGGGCTGTTGGATGGCTGCCAGCTTTTTCCATGGACGATCAGGGCGGCCCCCGCCAGATTGGCACCCCGGCGTCGGCGGATACCTCCATCGATCGTGTCCGCACAATATCGTCATCTCACTCACCTGGTTTTCGGACGAACCCCTATTGCCAAAAGGCGTGGAGTGTCGCTTATTGTAAAATTGTCCCAGAATCTCAACGCACGCCTGGTATGATAACGCATGATTCGAGGTGCGGCTCCGCCTTTCTTGCGCGGATCCTTGCCGAAATGGAGGACGTCATCATCGTGACGGACCTCGATCATCGGATTCTGTTTTGGAACAGTGGCGCAGAGCAGTTTTACGGGGTCCAAACGGAATTGGCGATGGACAGCTCCCTCAGCCAATGGTGTCCTGGCCTCTGGAGCGAATTGGAAAGACGGCAACTGTCGGTTGTGGACTTGGCCAATTCGGATTGGGAGGCGGAGTTGGAGTTGTTTCGTGCACATTTCCACATGGCTTGGATCGCGGTGAAGGTCAGCTTGTTGTATGACGAGTTTGGAGTCGCTGAAGGCATCCTTTACCTGCAACGCGACGTCACCGATCGGCGTCGGCTGGAGACTGAACTGTGGCTTTGCCACGAACGGTTGCGCGTGAGTGTCGAGGGCAGCGAAGAGGCTATTGACAAGTCTACCGGTCATGACGTTGTCCTCTGGGCAGAGGACAACGACGACGACGCGGCTTTAATGGCGCGGGCGTGGCGTAAAGCTGGAGTGGACGATCGGTTGGTCCGTGTTTCCGATGGTGACGCCGTGATTCGTTACCTGATCGGAGACGGGATTTGGGGAGATCGCGAGCAATTTCCGTTGCCGCGGTTGCTCGTCCTGGATTTGAACATGCCGGGCCGAAGTGGCTTGAAGGTGATCGAATGGTTGAGACAGGAGATGCGTTGGAACGATTTGCCCGTGGTGATTTTGACGTCGTCTACCGCGCCGGGCGACATTCGAAGGGCTGCGCAGTTTAGCGTGAAGGGCTACTTGGTGAAACCGCTCGATGCAAACGAGTGGGTGATGAAGGTTAAGACGCTGACTTCTCAGTGCCGGTGAGCTCCCGGCGAACCGGCCGTTAGGGTGCGTCCGAGCCAGCCATTCAGCCTTCGAGACTAGCTTCGTCGTCACGTTGCGACGGAGACAGAAGAGTTGTGTCGGAAAGTTGACCGGTTTCTGATCTTCCCCTATTCTATCGGCAAATCTAAAGGGATACGTCCACAACTCAAATTTATGCCGCCTAAGTCTACGGAGAAATCGTCGAGCGAGAAAGCCCCGGTCGAAAAAGGAACTGAAAAAGCATCGGAGAAGCCCGCTGAGAAAGCACCCACCGATGCACGCGCGGCGGAGGCGGCGAAAATGAGCGCAGCTCGTCAACGGGATCTGGAATCCGCCATTTCAACCATCACGAAAGCGTATGGCGAAGGGAGTATCATGCGCTTGGGAGATTCCCATAAAGTGCGAATCGAAGTGATTCCGACGGGCGCCTTGGCCGTCGACCTGGCGTTGGGGGTCGGCGGGTTGCCGCGGGGGAGGGTCGTTGAAATCTTCGGGCCGGAATCCTCCGGAAAGACAACACTCATGCTGCATGTGATCGCGAATGCCCAGCGCTCGGGTGGGTTGGCGGCATTTATCGACGCCGAACACGCACTGGATCCCGGTTACGCGAAACGATTGGGGGTTAATTTGAATGATCTGCTGGTGTCTCAGCCGGACAGTGGAGAAGAGGCGCTCACGATCTGTGAAACGCTCGCTCGGTCCAATGCGCTCGATGTCATTGTGATCGACTCGGTGGCCGCACTCGTGCCCAAGGCCGAACTGGAAGGCGAGATGGGGATGGCGACGATGGGCATGCAAGCTCGGTTGATGAGTCAAGCGTTGCGGAAACTAACGGCGATCCTGTCCAAGGCGAAAACGACCTGCGTCTTCACGAACCAGATCCGCGAGAAGGTCGGCGTCATGTTTGGCAATCCCGAAACGACCCCGGGCGGTAAGGCGTTGAAGTTCTACGCCAGCGTCCGTTTAGACATTCGGCGCAAGGACACGATTAAGGACGCTGCGGGAAATGCGATTGGGAACCACGTGAAGGTTAAAGTCGTGAAGAACAAAGTGGCTCCTCCGTTCGTTGAAGCCGAGTTCGACATCTATTTCAACCAGGGGATTAATAAAGAAGGTAGCATCCTCGACGTCGGGCTTGACGCGGGCGTTGTTGAGAAGAAAGGAGCATGGCTCCAGTTTAACGGTGAGCTGATCGGTCAGGGGAAGGATGCGGCGCGATTGGCCCTCTTGGAAAAGCCGGAGCTGGCTAGAAAAATCGTCGAATCGATCATGGAAAAGCGCGCGGTTGCAGCTCCCTCATGAGGCGTGGGGTCGCGCGGAGGCGAAGGCAGCGTCGCTCCAGACCTTTCGGTACGAGGTTGCCGCACTGTGTTCCGGTTGAGGCTCGAGCGCTGTCCGAACGGCGCGGTCGGGCCTGTCACCGCGCTGCATCTGAATCGTCTCTCCCAGGTTGAAGCGTGCTATTTTAGAGCGGCTGTGAGAAAACACGTGCATGAACGAACGTATTGGCATTCTCACGGGTGGAGGGGATTGTCCGGGGCTTAACGCAGTTATTCGAGCGGTCGTTAAATCGGCGAGCAAGCGTGGGTGGGAAACAATTGGGTTTCTCGAGGGCTTCGAGGGGTTGCTCGATCCGGTGCAGTACCGGAAACTAAACTACAAGGACATGGATGCTTTGCTCCATGTGGGCGGGACCATTCTCGGAACGACGAATCGCGGCCGGTTTACAGCCAAAGCTGGCTTCGGAGAGACCCAGCGAATTCCTGAGGAGATATTGACGGCCGCGCGCGCGAGTTTCCAGCATTTGGGACTTCGTGCTCTGGTTTGCGTGGGCGGAGACGGCTCGCTGACGATTGCCCAGCAATTGTTTGAGCACGGCGTTCCGATTATTGGGGTTCCCAAGACCATCGACAATGATTTGGAAGCGACGGTTTCGACGTTTGGTTTTGATTCTGCGGTCGCCTGCGCAACCGATGCCTTGGACCGACTGCGCACCACGGCTGAAAGTCACAAGCGAGTTATGGTCCTGGAGGTCATGGGGCGCTATACGGGATGGATCGCAGCTTACTCCGGAATCGCGGGGGGAGGGGACGTCATCCTTATCCCGGAGATCCCGTTTCGTTATGAGAGTCTCTGTGAGAAAATCTCTGAACGGGAACACGAAGGAAAAGCGTTTACCCTTGTGGTCGTGGCGGAAGGTGCGCGCGAAGCGGGGAAGGGCTTTGTGACGGCCGGGGCTGGGGCTGTTGACCGCGAGACGAGGCTGGGAGGAATCGGCGCATTAGTGGCTGCGGAGATCCAAAAGCGCACTGGCAAAGAGACCCGGCTTTGCGTGTTGGGCCACTTGCAGCGGGGCGGGGGACCGACCACGGCCGATCGACTCTTGTGCACCCGTTTCGGCGCGCGAGCCGTGCAGCTAATTGCGGATCAGAATTATGGAACGATGGTTTCCTTACAACCACCTGACATCGTTCCTGTGAAGTTAACGCGAGCGATTGGCCGGCTTCGGTCTGTGGCTCCGGACGGCGATATTGTCCAAACCGCTCGGGCGCTTGGGATCAGTTTTGGGGATTAAGCTTTAAGATTTCTGTTCTCGGTTCGAACGGTTACCGCTTACGCCTGCTCCCTCGAGTCCGTGCCCCGGTTGCGCGGTAGAGCGTTTTGACTTTTTTTGGACAATCTCTTAGCGTCATCGCTTCGATGAAGATGCTTCGCCACTCGGACCAGGACTATCGCGATCAGATTCGTGTTTTGACCGCTCCGTCCAGCCTGTTCGATTCTACCATTGAAGAACGAACTCGAGCCATTATTGACGCTGTCCGCTGTCGCGGCGATGAGGCCTTGCTCGAACTGACCGAACGCTTTGATGGGCCTCGCTTGACGGTCGAGCAGTTAAGAGTAACGAAATCCGAGCTCATGGATGCTTCGCTCCAGGCGGACCAGGAGTTGCGCCAGGCGGTAACATTGGCCCGCAGGAATATCGAGGGGTTTGCCCGCCGCTCCCTCCGTAAGAATTGGACGTCACGGAACGCGCAAGGTGCGCGCGTCGGTGAGAAGTTCGACCCTTTTCAGCGGATTGGGGTGTATATCCCGGGGGGAACTGCTCCGCTCGTTTCCACAGCGCTGATGACCATCGTTTTGGCGCGAGCGGCGGGTTGTCCTGAGATCGTCGTGGCGACACCACCTGGCAAGGATGGTCGCATCAACGCGGCGTTGCTGTTCGCCGTCAACACAGCGGGCGCGACGGAGATCTATCGCGCGGGCGGAGCGCAAGCGATCGCGGCACTGGCGCTCGGGACAGGAGCGGTAGCGCGAGTGCAGAAGATTTTCGGTCCGGGGAACGCCTATGTTGTGGCTGCGAAACGGCTTCTCTGCGGCTACGTCTCGGTCGACCTTCTGCCCGGTCCTAGTGAAGTGCTTGTGATCGCCGACGACAGTGCGGATCCCAGGTTTGTTGCAGCGGACTTGCTCGCGCAGGCAGAGCATGGCTCTGGTCACGAACGGGTCTGGCTCTTAACGCCATCCTTTAAGCTCTTACGTTCCGTCGAGCGCGAGATTGAAGCCCAGCTTCCGTCGCGGCAGCGCCGCGAATTCATCCGGCGCGCCTTGGACCAAAATGGTTGGCTTGTGCAAGTCAAGTCGATCGACGACGCAGTTCGGTTGACGAATGCTCTGGCACCCGAGCATTGCGAAATCCTGACCCGTAATCCTGGCCGCGTGGCGGGGGAGATTCGGACCGCAGGAGCGATTTTTATGGGGCCATTTTCGCCAACGGTCTTAGGAGATTACGTGGCAGGTCCGAGTCATGTTTTGCCTACAGGCGGAGCTGGGGCTTGTTTCGCCGGATTGACCGTGGATCAATTTCAACGACGGACCAGTATCGTGGAGTACACCCGCGACGCGCTGCGTAAGTCCGTTCCGGCGGTCTTGCAGTTCGCTGGGGTTGAGGGTCTCGATGGCCACGGTCGGTCGGCCACCATCCGGCTGGAACCGAAGAGCCGAAAAGCATCGTAGCGTCGTTTGAACCAGGGAAAAGAAGGATTTTGAAATGCATCCCCGCCCAGGCCGCTTGCTTCAACCGGACGAACTCGTTCGGTCTCTTGTCCGAAACCTGGAGGCCTATGTGCCCGGGGAACAGCCCAAAATCAAGGGACTGATCAAGCTCAATACTAACGAGAATCCTTATGGCCCATCGCCGCAAGTAAAAGCTATTGTGCGCCGCGCGATTGACGGCCGCCTGCGACTCTATCCAAATCCAACCGCCGACGGATTGCGGACCAAGCTGGCGGCGTTCCATGGTTGTGGTCCGGAGAATATCATCGTTGGCAACGGCTCGGATGAACTTCTGGCATTGGCCACGCGGACGTTTGTGGAACCGCTGACCGGTTTGACGCATTACGCCTTGCATAATGCCAAGGGCAAAGGTCTGCTCAGAAGAGGTTCAAAACAGGTGGCGTCATTGCCTGCCGAAGTTTCCGGAGCGCTGAGCGCAAGCCGGTATGAGGTTCAGTACTTTCAGCCCAGTTACTCGTTGTATTCGGTGCTGGCCGCGGCGCACGGCGCCTATCCGCGCCCTGTTTCGTTGGAAAAAGATTTCTCACTGCCCGGTGCAAGTGGCCAACCTGTTCCCAATTGGGACGCGCGAGCCGCATTAACGTTCGTCACGACTCCAAATGCGCCCAGCGGCCGCGGTTATAGTCACT
This sequence comes from Limisphaerales bacterium, assembly GCA_044225505.1. Classification (GTDB taxonomy): domain Bacteria; phylum Verrucomicrobiota; class Verrucomicrobiia; order Limisphaerales; family SIBE01; genus JAXMHN01. The sequence continues at coordinate 2,683 of JBGAIN010000143.1, read as the reverse complement.
CTGCCCTGGAAAGGCTTTGTCAGAGTCACCAAGGCGTTGTCATATTGGATGAAGCATACGTTGATTTTGCGGAGGGCAACGCGATGGAATTGGCATTGCGCTATCCGCATGTCATCGTCTCGCGAACTTTTTCCAAGGCCTACTCCCTTTGCTTCCTGCGGGTGGGCTACTTTGTCGGACACCCCGCGCTGATCACGGCCCTGCACAAAATGCGCGACAGCTACAACGTCAATGGTGTGGGGCAGGTCGCGGCTGAGGCTACCTTGGATTCTCTCGACTATTACCAGAGAAACTTTCGCCGAATCCTCGCTTCCCGGGGACATCTAACAGAAGAGTTGACGAACCTCGGTTTCGAGGTGCTGCCCAGCCAAACCAATTTTCTCCTGACTCGCCCGCCCGAATTCACGGCGGAGGAGTGGCTCGCCAAGTTGCGCGAACAGAAAGTCTTAGTTCGATGGTTCAGCGCTCCTGACGTCCGGGACTATCTCCGAATCACGGTCGGCACGGAATCCGAAGTGCAATCGTTGCTTCGCGTCGTCCGCCGAATCCTGGGCCAGGGTTCGGCTCGAAATCGAACCCGTGGATAGGTCGTTAGCGGGGTGTCCTGGGCCGCTCTCCTCGATCCCTACCGGGCGATGCCCGTCGGGTCGTTGTCTTCCCAACCGCGCCGGCTGTGAAAGCTCCACCAATCGGTTTCTTTTGGGTTGCGGCGCTCATACCCGGCATGACAATCGGCAAAGACAAGGTTGATGCCAAAATGATGTGGGGAATCTTGTGGGGTCCAGTAGGGCAATTCCCAAAGCAACACGGCGGAAGACGGATTAATAACATCCGTGGTTTTTCGGCCGCTCACCGGCCGGCTCGTTTCGTAGGTTGACGGGTCGGACGCGCTCAGACGCTTTTTCAGGTAGATATGGTTCCATACGTAAGTGACGAAATCATTGTCCCGGATCATTTGCGCTAACCCTGGAACCGCTCGGTCTTTAGCCCGATTCGCCGCTGGACAAACGAAAGTGCTGGACCTCGGAAGACTGGCTTTGGCCCGATTCGTCGCCAAGTTGTTGGTCCCCGTATTCTTGCCGATATAAGGCTCGAGCAGAGCGGGAAGGTACTGGTCCCCTAGCTTGTGATCGACCCCCCAAGCGCGTCCCCACGATAGCGCCCAGGGAAAGCGCTCGTTGTAGTCGGGCCCGTACATCGTCACGCCCAGGCCGATTTGCTTCATGTTGTTCAAGCAGTAAGTCTCTTGAGCTTTGGCTTTCGCTTTAGCCAGCGCGGGAAGAAGCATGCCGGCTAAAATAGCGATAATGGCGATGACCACTAGGAGTTCAATCAGCGTAAAAGCTTTCCGTAGGACTGGGATTCCCGGGTGCATACTTGCTTTTACGCTTCTTAAAGAGCGGCGACAAGTCTGACGTGAAGCCTGCGGCTGGGCAGCCGGTCGGATATACGTCGCGCTTGCGCCTGTGCCCGTTTCACTGCCAAGATAAGTGTGCTTGGCCGCTTTTTGCCGGAACCACTTCGTTGGCTTAGGCGAGCCCGAGTTGCTGAACTGCGTGAACGCAACCCACTTTCGCTCGTCGAACAGTCAAAAAATCTCGAGGCCACGGCGCGTCGCTATCCTCTACACCACTTGCGGAACAGCCCTGGCGACGGCGTCTCGCCAGCGGCGCCAAGCCGAAGATTTGAGTTCCAATGCGCGGCTCGCTCAAAGCGCCTTGAAATCGTTGGGCCATGCCGTTCTGCGGGTCCCTTTTGGCCGAGATGTTCTGGAACTTGGAACCAAACTACGGGCGTTTCGACCGGACGTGGTCCTCAATCTGGCAGAATCCCCCCTCAGCTATTATGACATGGAGCCCCATGCGGTCGCGTTTTTGGAGCTCCTGCGGATTCCGTATACCGGAAACGGTCTTCTGCCATTGTCACTGTGCAAAGACAAAGGTTTAGCCAAAGAGGTCCTCGTGGCCCGAGGAATTGCCACGCCACGTTATTGCGTCTGTGCTCAGGTGCCTGATCGAGTCCCTAAACTGCGCTTCCCGCTGATGGTAAAGCCGCTGCGGCAAGACGGTTCCGTGGGCATTGACGACACGAGTGTTGTCGACACCTTGCCCGCGCTTCAGCGGCGAGTCGCTAGGGTGCTGAAGAGTCAAGGACACGAGGCCCTCGTGGAAGAGTTTATGGGCGGACGCGAGTTTCACGTCGCGGTGCTTGGAAATGGAGATCACGCAGTTCCTTACCAGATTCTGCCGCCGAGTGAATACGTGTATCACAGCGATCGCTGGCGGGTTTGCACGTTTGAAGCAAAATGGAATGAGCGTCATCCCTCCTATGCGGCCGTCGAAGCCGTTTATCCGGCAACCATTTCGCGGGTGCTTTACACCGCGTTGGAGAAAACGGCGTTCGCTTGCGCAGCGGCCTTCCAGTTGAAGGGCTATGCACGGATCGATTTTCGATTGGACGCGCGCGGCGTGCCGCAGGTTTTGGAGGTGAATCCGAATCCAGATTTGGTTCCCGGTTATGGCATCGCTCGTGCCGCTGAGACCGGGGGGTGGAGCTATCCCGCATTGCTTGAAGAATTGCTCCGGTGTGCAACGGCTCGCGTTCTCCCATGAAGCAGATTCGTCCCATTCGCCCGTCTGACCGTGCTCCGGTGCTTTCGTTGCTGGAAGGGACCGGTGCTTTT
>JBGAIN010000142.1:0-22214 GCA_044225505.1 Limisphaerales bacterium | reverse complement strand
GGAACCCCGGAACCATAAAAAGGTTGCGCGCATCCCTGCCGCCCCCCCCCAAGCGCGGGGGCCGTCAGGAGGGAGAGGATACGAAGACTGAGCTGCCGCCTGATGGCGTATCCGGACGGGCCTGCCAAGCTATCGCCGAACGTTGCAAGCGGTCCGATCCATGCGTCAGAGAGTCAGATTCGGTTTAACCGTCGCCGCGGGACAGGGCGACTTTGATTGAGGACCGTGGTGCGGTCGTCTTGATTGTGGATGGGACGCACGCGGGAACTTTGCAGCGCGAGTTAAACCAACTTCAACAGGACTTGGTTGGCGATGGATGGATCGAGCGACGCCACGACATTGCTCCGACGAATTCGGTCGAATCGATCAAATCGCTCGTCCTGGCGGACCACGCTGCCGGCACCAATTCGGTGAAAGCGGTCTTCTTGTTCGGTCACGTGCCTGTTCCCTACTCCGGATTTCTCTCGCCGGACGGCCATAGCAAGCGACGGCAAATTCGATCTTTCAAGGCCGGCCGGACTGGTCGAGCTGGACTTCACGGTCGCTCTTCCAAGTTCCAAGCGCGTCTTTATGGTTTGGGCCGTCAAACTGGAACAGACCGCAAGTGGCAAATATCACAATCCGAGCCAAGGGATCTTCGCTGGATGGGAAGAGGATGCGCTCGTCCAAACGGTTCGCTTTGGGGTCGTGACCGCGGACCGAAACGAACTCGGGCTGCGAATCTCCAGCCTCCCCGACGTTGAAGTGACGGTGGAAGAGTCTCTCGATCTGGTGCACTGGGAATCTGTCGCGACCGTTCTGCTCCGGTCGGACGAAACGGATACCGAGTTGCGAATCCCGCGCCAGGGCCAAGCCCGCTTTTATCGAGCGCGCCAGGCTCTGAGGCGTTAAGTGTCGACCTTTTCCCTCGCCGGTTGAGCCGCTGAGTCCGGGGTCTTTTCTCCCCGTCGCAGTTGAAACGGCGCACTCTGAATGATCTCGGAGACCAGACTGGAGAAGCGGTAGTTTTGAGCGGCAACCCGTTCGACAATCTGATCGACCGCACATTTGTCGAAGTATTCCAAGCCGCGTCCCAGAGCGTAGGTGAGGAGCTTTTCGGTGAGACACCGGAGGAAATCCTGCCGCTTGGCAGAGACCAGAATACGTTTCAATTCCGCAGGTCCCTGAAACTTCTCACCACTGGATAGCTCGCCGCTAGGATCGACCGGGTCGACGCCGTCTTGCGCACGCCATCCGCCAACCGCGTTGAAGTTTTCGAAGCCAAACCCGATGGGATCCATCCGCGCGTGGCAGGATGCACACAAGGCATTCTCCCGGTGTTGTTCCATCCGTTGACGCAACGTGCCCCGGAGTTCCTTGGCGCTCTTGAGTTCCGGAACATTCGGGGGCGGTGGGGGCGGAGGCGCGCCCAGAATATTCTCCAGGACCCACTTGCCACGTTTCACGGGCGAAGTCCTGGTCGGGTTCGACGTGATCGTAAGGATACTTCCTTGGGTCAGGATGCCGCCGCGCGCGGTTCCATGGAGGAAGACGCGTCGGAACTCCGGCCCAACGACCCCGTCGATCCGGTAATGCTGCGCTAATCGCTCGTTGAGGAAGGTATAATCGGCGTCGAGAAACTCCAAGACCGAACGGTCCTCGGTGACGATGGCGTCACAGAATAGCGCCGTCTCGTTTTCCATGGCCGCGCGCAGCTCGTCGTCAAATTCGGGAAACTCCAGCCAGTCCGGAGCAACGGCTCTCAAGCTCCTTACTTGAAGCCATTGCAATGCGAAATTGTCTACCAGCGCCCGTATCTTAGAGTCTCGCAACATTCGGTTTACTTGGACCGAAAGATTCTGTCGGAGGGTCCCCTGCTCCGCCTCGGTAAAGAGCGCTTGGTCAGGCATCGTGCTCCAAAGGAAATAGGACAAGCGGGTGGCGAGGGCGAATTCATCGACCGGACGAATCTGACCAGGGTCGTTGGGATCCGTCTGGAGCTCGCCGCGAAACAGGAAGTGCGGTGAAACCAGGATGGCGGTCAGCGGCACTCGAAGCGACTCTTCGAAACCCAGGCCCTCATCGTTGGCCAGATCGAACAAGCGGCAAAGACGGTCTTTCTCGGAAGTCAAGACGGGGCGCCGGAACGCTTGGGTGGCAAAGCGCTCCAAAATGCGTTCCGCACACTGCCTTGGCGCAACTCCTTCGTCCGGTCGGCAACGGACAACCTGGCGATACGAATCGGTGTATCTCATTTGCTCCGGCAGAATCGGCCCGGCGATCTCGAGACTCTCCACGATGAGGTTACGGTCTCGGTTGTTTGGATCCGGGTCGTTCGGATTTACATAGTTATTGATATACCCGACCGTCAGGCACTTGCGGCCCGGCTCCAGGATAAGTCGACATTCGTAAGTGCGCGGTGCGCTTTCGACCGCTGTCACGTCGACGACCGACACCAACTCGCCATCGAGCCGAAGATCCATTCGCACCGGTTCCGGACCGGCTTGCTGCCCAAATGCGCGAATGCGAATCGCATACTCGCCAAAGCTGGAGAACGGGACGGCGGCGCTCATCTCCCCTTCACGCGACAGCAGCCTCGCTCCGCGTCCATAGGACCCGCCCGGCGCCGTGGCTTCGAGTTCATCCGGCACCAACCGCGCGATCGGGTAACTGGGTGGCAGGTTTGTGTTTAAGACGGCGCTCAAAACCTTCTCCGCGGCTGCCATATACTTCTCTAACAAGATTGGCGGGAGCGACAGCACATCGCCAATGTTGTCGAATCCGTATCCGATGTCATCTGCCGGAAAATCAACGCCAGCTTCAAATGTGATTCCGGTCAACGCGCGGATAGTGTTGTTGTATTCGACACGGTTCAACCGGCGAATCGTGACTCGGCCGGGATCGGGATGGTTGCAGTCCGTTTGAAAGACGTCGGCTTCAATCCAGGCGACCATGCGATCGCGCTCTTCGAGGGTTGGCTGCGGCTTGTTTCGAGGAGGCATTTCACCGGTCCGGACATGGTGGAGCACGTTTTGCCAGGTCCGAAGGTCGGCGCGCATAGCGGCTTCGTCGGAAAACGTGTCCAAGGCCAGATCGCCTTTGCGACGGCCATTCCCATGACAGGAATAGCAATATCGCTCCAGGAGCGGTTGAATTTGGCGGCTATAAACAGTCCCAGGAGGAGTTCCAGGGGACTCGTCCGCGGCCGCGCTGGAATGCTCAAGACTCGCCCCGAGACACATCATGAAGACAAGCCCACGCAAACTCATACCTCCTTGCTACCGTTTGCGAATTCGCCTGTCCAACGGATTGTGCGCGACAGCGTAATATAGTCTTGGGACGCGGGGGCCTAATGAGGCTAGATGCGGCGACCGTCCTGTTAGTGAGGTCTGATCGGTATTCTTACGCGAAAGCGGCGAAGCGGGAAAATGCGCATTGAAATCGGCATCAGCCCAGAATAAGTATCTCGTGACCGATCCAAGAACGCGAACGAAGCACCCATGCCTGCCCCCCAATTTCAACCGTACATTTCGCCCGAAACCAGCATGCGGGAGTTCACCGTGCGCTCTTTGATTCTAGGGACGGTCCTCGGGATGATCTTCGGTGCATCGTCGCTCTATCTGGTCCTCAAGGTTGGCCTGACCGTGAGTGCGTCGATCCCGGTGGCAGTCATCTCATTAGCCTTCTTTCGCGTGCTCTCCAAGTTTGGCCTGCGCGATGCCACGATCCTGGAAAACAACCTGGTTCAAACCGCCGGGTCCGCCGGCGAGTCCATCGCTTTCGGCGTCGGCGTGACCATGCCAGCCATCTTGATTCTAGGCTTCGACTTGGAGTTGACCCGAGTGATGTTGGTTGCAGTCTTGGGAGGATTGCTGGGGATTCTGATGATGATCCCCCTCCGCCGGGCACTCATCGTTCAAGAACATGAGACACTGAAATATCCTGAAGGCACCGCTTGTGCCGCCGTCTTGAAGGCCGGGGCCTCTGCGGAAAGTCGGGCGGCTGCGTCGAGCTCTGCTCTGGAAGAGTATCGGGTCGCTGCGGCCGCGGGTCTAAGCCAAAACGTCGGCGCACAGACGATCTTTACCGGGTTTGGAATCGGGTTGCTCTACAAGACGGTGATGGTGGGACTCAAGGGTTGGAAGGATATTCCAGAACGGATTTTCGCCGGACGCCACTTCCAAGGCGGATCGATCAGTGCCGAGATTTCGCCTGAGCTCTTAGGGGTGGGCTACATTATCGGGCCGCGAATTGGTTCGATCATGTGCGCAGGCGGCGTCCTGGCCTATCTGGTCCTTATCCCCATGATCAAGTTTTTCGGTGCGGGCCTCACCGCGGCGCTTTCTCCGGGATCGGTCCCCATCTCGGAAATGTCGCCCGGGCAGATCCGCAGCGCCTATGTGCTTTACATTGGTGCCGGAGCAGTGGCCGCGGGTGGCATCATCAGCCTGTTCCGTTCTTTGCCCACGATATGGAAAGGCCTGCAAGCGGGGTTAAAGGATTTTAAGATCGCTCCCGCAGCACGGACTGATCTGGTCCGAACAGACCGCGATCTCTCCATGCGATTCGTGTTAATCGGGATCGCCGTTCTGGTGCTTGCGATAACAGCGGCGCCACCGCTCCACATGAACCCGCTCGGCGCGGCGCTGATTATCGTTTTCGGATTTCTCTTTGTGACGGTGTCGTCGCGCCTGACTGGCGAGATCGGCTCATCTTCTAACCCGATTTCGGGAATGACTGTGGCGACTCTGCTCCTGACCTGTCTCATCTTCCTCGTGATGGGCTGGGTGGGAGGCACCTATTACGTGACCGCCCTCTCGGTCGGCGGAATCGTTTGTATTGCCGCCTCCAACGGCGGGACGACCTCGCAGGATTTAAAGACAGGGTTTCTCGTCGGCGCCACACCGCGTTACCAACAAATTGCCATCTTGCTGGGAGCGTTGGGTTCGGCGCTCGTGCTGGGCCCAATTTTGCTCCGGTTAAACAACGCCGCGACGGTCTACGTCCCCGCTAGTGAAGTAGCCCCTGGGCTTAAAACGGATGTCCGGCAACTGACCGCCACCGAACCGCTCTCCGGGCCACAAGCCAAGACTGACTCGAAAACCTACCACGTCTGGCAAAAAACCGATGATGCCGGCGGACCGTCCGGCCGTTACCTCGTCGATAGTAGCGGGGCGGCGGTGTATCTGGTGGATCCCGGGATCAACGGCACACATTCCAAACGCCCGGACGGCACGGAGGTGCGTAAGTTTGACGCTCCGAAGGCCACGTTGATGTCCTATATTATTAAGGGGATTCTGGATCGCAAGCTGCCTTGGAGTTTGGTCTTGTTCGGCGTTATGATTGCCATTGTCCTGGAAATGTCCGGGATCCCGTCGCTCGCGTTTGCGGTGGGTGTCTATCTCCCACTCTCGTCCTCGAGCCCCATATTTATTGGAGGGATGATTCGGTGGCTGGCCGATTGGCGGCGACGGCGCGAGTTTCGCGGCGCGGCGATCTCCGAAGAGCAACTCGCCGCGGAGGCGGACAAAAGTCCAGGCGTGTTGATGGCCTCCGGATATATCGCAGGTGGCGCCATTTCCGGAATTATTATCGCCTTCATGGCCGGCGTCTTTGATCAGGTGGACGCGTTCTTCACTCAGTGGGCGACCGCACACAATCCGCTGTTTGTTGGACCGAACGCCGATTTACTGTCGTTGATCCCGTTTGTTCTGCTGTGCGGCGGACTCTACTGGGTGGCGCGAGAGCAACTCCTGCCTGGTAATGGACGGCGTGCTCGCTTAGGATAAGCCATGCGCATGAACTGCCTCCTTTGGGTTGCCGTCGCGGCAACGGTGCTTGTCCCCAAGCCAACCTGGGCCGCAGAGAAGTCGAACCCAGCGCCGACCAAGCCGGCTAACGCCGCGCCCGAAAAAAGCGCGGACTGGAAACCGATGTTCGACGGGCAGAGCTTGAAAGGGTGGAAAGTGACGGATTTCGCGGGTCACGGCGAAATCACGGTCGACCCGAACTTCAAAGCCACCGCGAAAGCGGAGCCAAGCGCGGCCATTCTTTTCGAGATGGGTGCCGTTTTGACGGGCATCACCTACACGAATCCTCCGCCGCACGGGGAGTACGAGTTGGCACTGGAGGCCATGAAAGTGGATGGCAGCGATTTCTTCTGTGCTCTGACCTTTCCCGCAGGGACTGGGCACTGCAGCCTGGTGGTCGGTGGCTGGGGAGGTGGGGTCGTCGGGATTTCCAGCATTGATGGCATGGATGCTTCCGAGAACGAAACCACCAAGTTCTTATCCTTTGACAAGGGCAAATGGTATGCCATTCGCGTTCGGGTCACTCAGGCCAAGATCGAGGCTTGGATCGACCAGGAAAAACTCATCAACGTAGATATCAAAGATCGCCGCATCACGGTGCGGGCCGGAGAAATCGAATTGGCCGAACCGCTGGGGATATCGGCTTACCAAACCAAGTCCGCGCTGCGCAACATTCGGCTGCGTTCGCTTTAGCCCGCCTGCCGTGTCGACGGTTGCGTTGCCGGATCACAAGTTCATCCAGGCTCTTACTTCCTCTTTCGTCAGTTCACAAGACGACGGGAGGTGGCCTTTCCTCAACGAATCTCCAACTCGTTCTGCGTGGTTTGTCGGATGCTAGCTTGCTTCTGCGGGATCGATTGCGTAGCCTCGCGTATCCATCCGCGCCTCTGCCAGAAGACAGGTGACAGGTGGTGACTAACCGAGAGGGGGGTGTTCAGGGTGCGAAAGTCGTCGACTCGGAATCGATCGATCGTCCCGAGCTAACAAAGGCCAAGCATGGCAAATCCGAAGGTGATAAGCGCCGATAGCCCAGAAGCCCGCTGGGTACCCGCCCAAAGCTTGGCGCTCAGGATTAGTCTGGGCTACGCGCTCGCAGGGACTCTTTGGATTTTTGGGACGGGCTGGTTGTTGCATCGTTTTGTGCATAGCGGTCCCACCGAAGCGCTCCTCGAAACTGTCAAGGGATGGTTCTTCGTCTTTGTCACGGCCTGTCTCTTGGGGCTGGCGCTGAACCATTATTTTCGAGTGATTCGAAAATCGGCTCAGCTCTTATTGGCCAGCGACCAACGCTGGCAGTTTGCGATGGAAGGCGCCGGCCATGGAGTTTGGGACTGGAACGTCCAAACGGGCGAAGTGTTTTACAGCCCCGGCTGGACCCAGATGTTCCAGTTCGAGCCCGGCGAGTTCGCGCCTAACGTCTCATCTTGGCGAGACCGGATCCACCCTGATGATCTCGCAGCCTCGTTAGAAGCCCTCGATCGGCATCTCTCCGGCCAAACACCCGAGTATGTCAACGAACATAGAATCCGGTGCAAAGACGGAAGCTACAAATGGATCGCCGACCGCGGGAAAGTCGTGGTCCGGACTCCCGACGGCAAGCCGCTTCGCGTTGTCGGCACTCACACGGACATCACCGAGCAAAAACGGGTCGAACAGGCCTTGCGCGTCTCGGAAGAACGGTTGCGCCTGGCGAGCCAAGCTGCGCTGATTGGAACCTGGGACCGGGATGTCAAAGCCAACCGCCTCCATTGGTCCGCGGAACAGGAACGTCTGATGGGTTTTGCTCCAGGCACGTTTCCGGGGACAGACGAGGCATTCCTCGCCCTGGTCCATCCGGATAGCCGGGAAATCCACGCCGAGGCACAGAAGCGAGCCCGGCATGGCGATGGCCAGTTTCAAGCGGAGTTGCACTTTCGATGTCGCGACGGAGGCGATCGTTGGGGTCTCGTTCGAGGACGCACGTATTTTGATTCGGAAGGAAAACCAGATCGTATTATTGGTGTGGATATCGATATTACCGACCGGAAACGGCTTGAGGCGCAGCTTCGCCAAGCTCAAAAGTTAGAAGGAATCGGACAATTAGCCGGAGGCGTAGCGCACGATTTCAACAACATTCTCGCGGTCATTATGATGCACCTGGAGCTGCTCCAGGCCACCCCTGACATCAACGAACGCACCCGCGTCACTCTGAAAGAGCTGGACTCCGAGGCCCGGCGGGCTGCAGGTCTGACTCGCCAACTACTGATGTTCAGCCGCCGTTCCGTGTTGAACGTGAAGCCACTCGACATCAATTTGGTGATCGCCAACCTGATGAAGATGCTGACGCGGTTGATTGGAGAAGATATCCAGCTGCGCTTTGAACAATCGGAACCGCTTCCCTGGGTGGACGCCGACGTCGGCATGATCGAGCAGATTCTGGTCAACCTGGTGGTTAACGCCCGCGACGCGATGCCGAAAGGAGGTCGGATCACCGTGCGGACTTCCGCCACGCAGTTCGACGAAGCGGCCGCGCTCGAGAGACGCGAGCGCCGGCGTGGATCATTCGTGCGCTTAGATGTTGCGGATACGGGTTGCGGAATGGATACGGCAACGATGAAACGCCTTTTTGAGCCGTTCTTCACGACCAAAGAACCGGGGCGCGGAACTGGGCTTGGCCTGGCAACGGTTCATGGAATCGCGACACAACATAAAGGCTGGGTCGAAGTGGAAAGCGCCGTTGGCCGCGGAACCACATTCCATATCTTCTTTCCAGCGGGAACGAATCCAGCCGATTCAGCTGAATCCCACCCTTCGCTCCCTCCCATGAGCGGGGGTAAGGAGACCATTTTACTCGTCGAAGATGAGGAGAAAGTCCGGCACGTTGTCGCGCAGGCCTTCGCTCAACGGATACCAGGTCTTGAGAGCAGCCAATGGCCAGGAGGCGGTGACTCTATGGCAAACACACGGGGCTCGAGTCGATCTGCTGTTGACAGACATGGTCATGCCGGAAGGCATGACCGGCCTAGAACTCGTCGAACGATTACAGGCTTTAAAGCCTGGCCTAAAGGCTATCATCTCTAGCGGTTACAGTTCGGAGCGAGTTATGTCCGGCGTTGCCACCAAAGCCGGCATCATCTATCTGCCAAAGCCATACCACGCGCAGCAACTTGCGGCGGCAGTCCGTGGTTGTTTGGATACAAGATCCTGAACGGAGGGCTCCGAACCGCTGCAAGAATCCACTGCGCCGTCCCGTCCGATCCGGCCCGCGATGCCACGGCAATCGAAGGTTCGCGCGATCGACTCCAATCACTCCCAAAGCAGCCGATAAAACCGGCCACCGTCAAAACCCGGGGTCCGATCGATGAAAGTGGTCGGGGCGTTTGTTTCGGCCACGCCACTGCCAATCATCGACCATGCTGTCAAGTTGGTCGACGACTGAACACTGAACGTCCCACCTGGCGACTTCGTGAAGAGCAGGACGACGGCACTTTCCGAGGGTTCGCGTCGGATGGAATCGATCCGTGCCATCGGGACACAAATGTCCGGGCCAGCGATCCGATGCGTTCTGAACCGAGCTGCCATCCTTTGGATCATCCTGACACTGATTGCCGGAGGCGTTGCCTGCTGGAATTGGCCTCTCGCCTTCGAGAGCTTCCACGCGTTGCTTTTTGACGAACGCTCCTGGCGTTTCTCAGCAAACGCTTACAGTCTGCGATTATTTCCGACCAGGTTCTGGCAAATCGCCGCGGCCTTGGTTTCTTTGGGTCCGCCTGTCATGCTGGGCCTTATCGCAGGTTGCGCAGCTGCCGTCGGGTCAGGCAGGCATCAACTCGAGCAAGGAGGAAGAACGCCCACCATTCTTTAAGCTTGTTCCAAAAACTGCGCGAGCGGGGCCACAACCGGCGTTCAATCTGCCGACAATGAGTTAGTGTGTTCGCGAAAATCGCCTCCGCCTCGGAGATCGAATCCCGGTCGTGCAGCCGCACCATCAGCTCGTAGTTGGCGAGAAAGCTTCGACGATCCAGATTCGCCGATCCGGCGTAGACCGCGTTCTCAAGGACGATCAATTTGGCATGGAGAATTTGAGGCTGATACTCGTAGATTTCAATCCCAGCCCGGAGAAAGCTCTGATAGAACCTCCGGACCGCGAACTGCAACAACGGAACGTCTGACTTCGCCCCCAGAATGATTCGCACCCGGGCTCCGCGACGCGCCGCCCGGATCAGTGCTCGCCGAATCGGTCGCGGCGGCAGAAAGTAGGCCGCCACGATTAGAATTGAACGAGACGAACGCAGGTCTCTGAGGAGAATAGACTTTAACAGTTGTGGGTGATGACCGGGCCCAGCCAGGATAATTTGCGCCTCCGGGCTTGAGACAACTTTTTGATTTACCGACCGGCGAAAGCGATTAAACCGACGATGTTTAAAATCGGCCAAAAGGAATAGCGTATCAAACGAATTGGCCAACTCCCGCGCCACGACTCCATCGATTCGCAGACCTAAGTCAAACCAACCGCGCGTCACTCCGTCCCCTTGATATTCCGTCGAGATATTGAACCCGCCTACAAACGCCACCACATCGTCGCAAGCCAGCAGCTTGCGGTGATCACGAATACCATAACGTCCGAGACACAACGGGTTGAACCATCGAACCTCGCCACCCACCGCGCGCAACGGATCCCAGAACTTGTCCGACAGCGTGATCGACCCCCACGAATCGATCAAGACGCGGACTCGAGCCCCGCCAAGGGCCGCTTGGATCATGGCATCGCGAAACCGTTCACCGACCGGACACGCGGTGAAAATGTACATCTCCAACCGAACAGAAACGCGTGCGCGGCCGATTTCGGCGAGCATGGCTTCCATCGATTCGTCGACCGTCCTTAACCATTGAAAACGGGAGGTGCCCGATCTGGCCTGAATCACGGACTCCATTCTTTCTCGAGTATGCCACGGACCAGGCACGAACACAACGGGCACCTCGTATTTCTGCGGTTGCCTAGAATCGGAATTGAGTCAATCGTTCGTGCGATGATCCTTCGACAAATCATTGGAACGTTGGGCGCCGCATGCATGTTTGCCCTTCATGCAGACGCGGCTTCGCCGACGTCAGCACGATTGCATCTGTCTGCCCTCGCCGCGCGACCTGGCGACACGGTGATTGCTGGAATCGAACTGATCATGCCGTTGAACCATCACACATACTGGAGAAACCCAGGCGACTCCGGACAAGCCACCCAGATCGACTGGCATTTGCCGAAGTCCGTCACCGCTGGGGATATCCAATGGCCGATTCCCGAGAAACTGATCACCCCTCCATTCACAACGTTTGTCTATTCGAGTAACGTCATTCTTCTTGTGCCCCTCCATGTGGCCACGAACGCACCCTTTACCTCGCTGGAGATAAGCGCGACTATCTCATGGCTGGACTGCGGCAAGGTGTGCCTCCCAGGTCATGCCAAAGTGCTGACATCCCTCGCTGTAGAGGTCTCCCCGCAGCCTGCGGCGACACCCACCTGGCTGAAACAGGGGCGTGAACGAATTCCCGAGCCCGAGACGCCTGGGTCAACCGCACGTCAACTCCATCTTTTGTCCCAGACACGCTGGGACGCACCTGTGCAAGGCGAACTTCGCCCCATCCGCATCGAGGTGCCACGCCGTTTGATCGACCTGGATTTTTACCCTTACGCCAATAGTGAATACGAACTCCAGGATCTGCCCCGGTCCGAACTTCCCGGTGGCGGAATCTCGTCCGTGCGCAAAAGCGTGCGCCGATTGGGAAAGAGTTGGCCGGAGTCGATAGCCGGAATTCTTGTCTACCGGGCTGGACCGGCCACACCTCAGCAGGCCTGCGAAACGACTCTAATGCTGCCGGCAAATTGAGGTTAGACGGCCGCCAGGAGAAAACGCATTGCTTTTCTTCCAGCTTACGGGCGAAATATTGTCAGATTTCAAAACGCGGACGTTGTTGACTATGAACTTTCAATTCCCGAATCTGAATCGTCGCCGGTTTATTCAGACGATTGGTTTAGCCGGAGCGGCTGTCAGTCAGGGTTGGCCGCTGGCTTCCGCTGCTCCTGCGAGCAGTTTGGCCAGTTCCAAGATCAAGCTTGGGATGGACAACTTCGCCGTCCGCGCCATGAAGTGGAAAGCTGAGGAATTGATCCCCTACGCGGCTTCGCTGAAGTGCGACACTCTCTTTATTACAGATCTCGGCCCGTTCAAGTCTTTCGAAGACAGTTATCTGCGGGATCTTCGCAAGAGCGCAACGGACCAAGGGATCGAGATTTGGCTCGGTTCCTGGAGCATTTGTCCCACGTCCAAAACGTTTAAGAAAGACTGGGGAACAGCTGAAGAACACTTGCGGCTTGGGATTCGGATGGCCAAAGCCCTGGGGTCACCTGCCTTTCGGGTCGTGCTTGGGAGTCGAGAGGATCGCCGCACACCGGGCGGGATCGAAGCTCGCATTAAAGACACAGTCAAAGTATGCCAGGCGTGCCGCAGTCAAGCGATCGATGCAGGAGTCAAAATTGCCATCGAGAATCATGCGGGCGATATGCAAGCCTGGGAATTGGTCACGCTTGTCGAGGAAGCGGGCAAAGACTATGTGGGTGTCAACCTGGATTCCGGCAATGCAACTTGGACATTAGAAGATCCGCAAGCCAGTTTGGAGGTCCTTGGACCCTACGCGTTGTGCACGAGTCTTCGCGATTCCATGGTGTGGGAATCTGACACAGGGGCAAAGATTCAATGGACGGCAATGGGTGAAGGCATGGTCAACTGGAAGAATTACTTTAAGGAATTTGCCAGGTTGTGCCCAGGAGTGCCTGTGAATATCGAAACTATTTCAGGGTTCGCGCTCGATTTTCCGTATTTGAAGCCCGAATTCTGGGAAGCGTTCCCAAAAGCGCGTGCGGCTGATTTCGCCAAGTTTCTCTCATTTGCGAAGGGTGGTAAGGCGCTTGCGCCGTTTCGGGCGGCCGATGGCAAAGGCGAGCAGGATTACCAACGATCCGAACTGGAGCGAAGCCTCAAGTATTGCCGCGAAGTCATTGGGCTGGGGGTTCGGAGCTAGCGTTAGACGCGTGCGCTCGACCCCATCGACAGACTGGTCGCACGGCCGCTGATGAAGGTTCATTGCGGCCGTAAACACGTCCAAAAGGCTCTTGACAACAAGCAATTCCTGTCTTGAAGTGCTACCGAGGGCCGGATGTAAAATCAAACCCTGGGCGGCGATCCAAACTGCATTCTTCGCGCTCAGTCTGTTTGAACGACAGCGAGCGTTCCTGGTCAAATCGTAATTTATGTCCCTACGTACAGAATTTGAGACCCGCGGTGCCTGGTTGTTCCGTCACCGGAGTTTCCTGGGACTCTGCGGAATTCCCCTTATTATCACTGGACTCCTCTCGTTCACTTATGTTGGCCGCCGCCATCTTTGGGGTGAGGCGTGGAATACGTGCTGCCTGGCTGTATCGTTTCTCGGGTTAGTCGTTCGCGGCTTGACGATTGGGTTTGTGCCCAAGGACACCTCGGGCCGCAATACACGAGAGCAGGTTGCCGGCAGCCTCAACACTACGGGGATGTACTCCGTCGTCCGCCATCCTCTGTACCTCGGCAACTACGTCATGGCACTGGGCGTGGCCATGGTATTCCACACGTGGTGGATCGTCGCTCTCGTGACTTGTATCTGCGCTCTCTCCTACGAGAGAATCATGTTCGCCGAGGAATCATTTCTGCGCGACCGCTTCGGTGAAGAATTCGAGCGTTGGGCAGCGGTGACGCCCGCTGTCATTCCGAACTTTCGGCTATGGCGCAGGCCAAGCTTAAGGTTTAGTTGGCGATGCGTTCTCCGGCGGGAGTATACCGGGTTCTTCGTTCTGACGACGACGTATGCATTTCTAGAAATAGCCGGGGATTCGATTGTCGAAGGTAAACTCCGAGTAGATTTGCCCTGGTTGATTCTAGCACTTGCAGGCGCCGTCGTTTACTTCGGCTTGCGTGCCCTCAAGAAACAAACCCGCTTGCTGCAAGACGGCGAACGTTAAGGCGTCCGTGGTCACACGCGGAAGCGCCCACTCCTCTGAGCCACGCGCACACCAGCGAAAAGACACCCTCCAAGCTCGATCTTAGATTCGCCTTGTATCCAGCGCTTGGTTTCCACTCGGAACCGACGTTATTCCGCTCGCTTCACTGCCGGCAGCGTTTTAACCAGTTCACCATGAGCGAAGATGACATCCGCATCCCGCTGCAGAGACTCGACGTAATGCGAGGCGAAGCTCTCCCTCAAATCCGATGGCGTTAACAGAACTCGAATGCTTTTCTGAAATCGAGCCAGGTCATCGGCGGGAATTGGACTATCGCCATCCAGCGTTTCGTCGATCAACACGATCAATTCGGAGACTGGCCGGAGCCAGCCAAACCAAGGATCCCGGATCAGTAGATCGAGAAAATCCGCAGAAGAATTCACGGAACCGAACACTTTTTCGTAACCAATTCGTTCCGAATCGATCAACGCCTTATGCAAGTCGAGCAGACGTCGACGCAGCTCCGTTAACTCTGGACGCGCATCAGGGCCAACCGTTTCTTCGGAGCTATGAGCCACGCAATAGGCTAATGCACTTTGCCAGGGAATCAACTGGTCGTCGCTTCCTCCGGACGCCTGGCGGCGCTTTGACCAAGAGCAATAGCGCCACATATTCCAGCGTCGTCATCCAGCATCGGCGGAACGATGTAACGTGAGATTCGGTCCGGACCCAACTCGTCCGAGGCGATGTAGTGGTTCAGCGAATCACGGACAAAAGACCGAACCAGGGTAAAAAACTGATCTTGCCCAAGGCGTCCGGCTTTGCGGACACTGCCGCCAACGATGATCCTCCGGGGCGATAGGACACAGATAATATTCGCCAGAGCCATTGCTGTGTACTGTGCAACCCACGTCCACGCAGGGTGATCTTCCGGAAGCGATTCGGCGCGTGCCCCGGCCCGTAATTCTATCGCCGGCCCAGAGCAGAGTCCTTCCCAACACCGTCCGTGGAAGTCGCACGCCCCGGCAAACGAGTCGCCCGGGAGAGTTGGGAGCAACAAATGCCCCATCTCCGGGTGAACCAATCCATGCAGAATCCGGCCGCGCGCCATGCCGCCGCCGCCAATGCCTGTGCCCATGGTGACATAGACAAAGTCTTCCAGTCCCCGGGCATGGCCCCAGACAAATTCGCCAATCCCAGCTCCGTTGACGTCGGTATCAAGTCCGACTGGGATACGCGAAAACGCTTTTCGAAATGGGCCGACGATGTCGAAATTCCGCCACGCTTTCTTGGGGGTCGTCGTGATGAATCCGTAGGTAGGAGATTGCGTGTCCAGGTCCAAAGGGCCAAAGCATGCGATTCCAATCGCGCGCAAACGACCGCAAGCGGTCTCGCGCGCCTTGAGCCACGCGATCACTTCGGCAATCAATGCGGTGGGATCGTCTCCGACAGGAAACTCCACGCGGCTGAGAAGCTCTCGGTTTGGGCCCGAGCCGACCGCACAGACCCATTTTGTTCCTCCAGCCTCGACAGCCCCGACCAACATATTACTGGGTAACCAGGTCATAGGGGTTGAAACGTTCTTGACTCAACATGCCGACGGTCATTCGTTGACACAAGCCAATAGGGAAGCCAGGCCGAGCCGCGAATGATGGATTCGCATCACGGTTAGGATTTACGCTTCGCCGCAGCCATGGCACCTGGCACACTTATTCTCGTGAACCACCCAATCCCATCTTCCCCTGCCACCGGCTCACTCCAAGACAAAGTTTGCTTGATTACGGGCGGAACAAGAGGCATTGGCGCTGCCACAGCCCTGGCCTGTGCTCAGGCAGGTGCAAGGCTAGCCCTAGTCGCGCGCCGAACCGATGAGATCGCCGAGACCCTTCGCGCTGACATCCGCAGGATAGGACGGGAATGCCTGCTCATCAGCGCTGACCTAATGCAACCGAAAGAAGCGCAGAAGTGCGTGGACCGAACCGTCGAGCACTTTGGGGGGGTCGACATCGTCGTGCATTCAGCGGGCGGTCCAGTTCCAGGAGGCCTTCTCGAACTGACACCCGAGGCATGGTATGCCGCCTTCGATGTGCATCTGCACGCAATTTTTCACCTTTGTCGGGCAAGTGTGCCATGGATGAAACAACGGGGTGGCGGTGCGATACTCTTGATCTCGTCTGCCGCGGGGATCCGCGGAATAAAGACGAACCTTGCCTATCAAGCTGTCAAAGGAGCGTTGCCTCAGCTCACGCGCGCACTCGCCTACGAACTCGCTGATGACCAGATTCGCGTTAACTGCGTCGCGCCGGGGATCATTCGAACGGATTTTCACCAGGCCATGCGGCGTGAGGTTCAGCAGTTCAATGTCGAAAAGCGGATTCCTCTCCATCGAGAAGGAACTCCCGAACAGGTCGCCAGCCTGATCCGTGAACTCCTCACGAACGATTATATCACCGGGGAAACAGTCAGCATCGACGGCGGACTGACAATGCGGATTTGCTAATTCGGCTGCCCTCCACTCGATGCACCGGAGAGGGGCCGCAGGCTCAAATGGGGTAACTTGACTCGGTTAAGGCCAAGGCTCAGTCAACACGCTGGGTGAATCGTTCAAGGCGATCGCTTCCATGGTCGGAAGAGTTTCAGGGATCGCGAAGGGTGGAAACCAGCGCACGATATCTGCAAAATGCCCGAGGCGAGTCCTGCGACAACGATTAACGAGCGCCTTATAGAATCGGTCGGCCAACTTCGGATCACGCGCCTTTACCCAACTTCCGGACTGCCAAAGGACGCGCGCTGTCTCGTCTGTGTTATCCGGCATGAGTTGAGCCGCTTCCCAACCGAGTTCCGCCGCCATGTAACGGTAGTGAAACCGTCGCGCCGGCTGGACTTTGTGTTCTTCGACACGCCGTTGTTCATCCTCTGAACTCGCCACGAGGGTGTCACTGGGACAAGCGGGATCAGAGTTATTGGATGTTAGAGTCTCTTCGATTCGTCGACCTCGGAGCGCCGTGACCGGATTCCCTTGAAACTGTCCTTCGTAGACGTGCCAATCCGGTTCCAATTCTGTCCCAAGCAACTCCATTCCTCCGTGCCGCGCTAATTGGGCTGCCGTCCAAAGGCGCTTGGCGCGCTCTTCGACAGGCAAGGACGGGTTTCGACCGTCCTGTAGGGCTTCGGCGAACGCCTGGAATTGAGGTCGCCATTGCACTGGATAGAAGGCGATCGCTTCGGTCCATCGGCCCAGCCGCGCTAGCCGCCGTGCGACCAAGTATCGTAGAGCAGGTCCGACCGCGCCAGGCTTGACGGTGCCCTCGGCGTAGGCATTCCACGGTTTAGCAGGCGCGGTTCCCTCCTCCACCTCCGGCTCGGGCCACTGCCGATCAGCATAGGCCATCACTTCGTCGGGAGCGAGCACAACCTCCGCGACGTAAGCAGCGTCGTTCCAAAAACCAGCCCGCAACAACGTATCCAAAGCCTCGTAATACTCGCGCCGGGCCAGGTGCAGAACGCCCATCTCGCCCATCGATTGGCGGATTAGCGAACGCATGTTCCAGGCCCGATCCGAGGGCGAACCACTCGCATCGAGGGCGATCGGCGCGGACCACTCTCCCTCTTTGGCAAATAAGTGACTAACACTGGCGAGGAGCTTGGCAGCCTCAGCAACGTTGCCTTCGCGCAACAGCAGTTTCGCTCGAAGCCACTGCGCCATCGCCGATGTCGTTCCAGCGCGCTGCAGCCAACCGCTCGCCAGGTCGAACAACCCCGCGCGATACGCTGCCAGCGCCAAGCTGTCCGCGGACGCAATCTCTCTGTCATCGAGGTTCTTAACTGCGGCGAGCCAATTCTGCAGCAATCCCGTCATCTGCTCGACAGCCTCCCGATCGGCCGTTCCAGGGCGCGAGACCAGATAGGCAGTGACGATTCTCTGCGCCACAGGATCCCAGGCGACCGGCTCTAGATTAGCCGGGGGACCAGACAACAGTTGACTTACCGTCAAGCGCAAAGACACCAGAGCAGTCGGATCTCCCGTCTGGTGTTGAATCAAATAAAGCCGAAGTGCCGCCGCATGGTTCCCGCGTCTCCACTCGGCTTTCGCTTCCCATCCATAGCTGGCGGCCGCCAGGCCAAGCGAATCGGAAAAACCGGCTTCCGCGAGATGGCGCACAAGCTGAAAGAAACCGACCGCCAACTCCGCATTGAAATCGATCAGCGTCTTCCCCAGCATGAACGCCGCCCAAGTCGATCGCCAAAAACGATCGGAGTCCGGACGCTCCAACAGCTGTTGCCAGGCCGCACGCGCGCCATTCGTGTCACCCGCATGGAACGCGACACTGCCTGCGAGGTAATCTCTGAACTCGCCAGGCAAACCCGCTGGAATCGAGACCGGCGCTAAGTCTGGGCGGGGCTCTGCATTTTTTTCTCCTTTGCGAAAGAGCTGCCGTTCTCGCCACTGTTCCAGAGCTTCGGCGTGGCGACGCAACGCGCGTCGAACTTGTTGAAAGCTCGCCAGAAGCTCGCCTGTTTCGGGGTCTCGCGGATTGAGTTTGGCCAGTGCGCGCTGCAAGTCAGACCACTCAGCTTCCGCGGTCTGGACGGGCAGACCGTTTGTTGCAGGTAACGCGGTGAAACGTTGCTTAGATAAGGGCAATCGCCGCAATTCAATGGCAAAGTCGCTTTGTGGCGCCTCAAGGAGCGCCAGATCCCCACCGAGCAACAGCATATTTGGGAAGAACGGACCGCAAGCTCGAACATCGGTTATGCCGCTGCTGCCAACCAGCCAGCCAGCCAGGACGAGGAGAAGGGCTCTGAAACGGGATCGTCTCCCATCGCAGAGTTTTGACGACGCTTTTCCAAACGCCGTCGCCCAGTTCCAGCGTCCGGCCCCCGCCAAGGCTGTTTCATTGTCGATACGACTCTCATCGAATGGTCTCGATTTTTGATGGTTCATATGCTGCAAGCTCAAGGCACACTTCCTCGTCTTTGGTTAGCCGCATCCAGCCGATCAAATGTTTTGCCCCGGGTCGGAGTCGCGTGGGAGGAGTAGCGGGCGGAAGTTGGAGACGACAGCCGCGCGGACCATCCTCGGTAAAAACGTAACCTCCTGATCCGTCCGCAGCGATGAGACGGGATTGCCCCCAACGGATGGTCACCGCTGCTGGGAAAGCCAAGGGTAACTGGCCTTCATTAACCACGGAAATTTCGACGAGGCCGGTCTTGGAACGCTGCACGTCAAATCGCCAGCGCTCCTGCGGCGCCTGGCCGGCCATCACGGTCGCCAAAGTCGGCCACGGCCAATTCAGCTGATCTCCGCGCACAGGTAGCCGATACCAGATTATCCCGCGCAGCGCAGCGGGACGTTCGCTGGCCCAGTGCCGAACCAACTCCGCCATCGCCGCGGGATCTGATTGCACTTCGCGCATTCGGACGTTGGCCGGTAAGCTCGCTGGCAGAGTTTCCGCCGCAAGGGCTAGAAACTTACCACTGGCATCGAAGATGAGTCGGTAGCCGTAGGTCGGAAGAGCCACCCGAAACGGAATACCATACTTGCCGGCACGATCGACAGCTCGAATTGCCATGTCTGGCGGACAAAGGTCAAAAGGATCATTAATCCCCTTGGGGCGTTGCAGCGAATGGACTTGCAAGACGTAGCCATCCGTCGCTCGAACCAGTTCTTTGAAGGCCGACTGGAACAGCCAACTCGGGAGGGCCGTGATCGTCACGGCGACCGGCCGGATTTGACGACGGAGCGACTGGATCCACGCTGCGTAACCGGACAGTTTTGAGTCCGCGCAATCGAAGTCCAATTGAAGCTCCCGGACAATGATGCCGTTCTCTTTGGCCTCCTGCAGGAGACCGGACGCCAGCTGCGAAAGCGATTCCAGCGGCTCGCCGGTTCCACTGAATGGGCCATTAAACGGACCGATCCGAAGAGCCAAACCCACGCTTGGCGAACATCTCTTAAGTGCGTCGTAATCGAGGGCTACTCGCGTCAACCGAGGCGATTTGCCCTTCCAGCTTACCTCCGCGGCTAGAACGACCAGTTCGCTAAAGGCGGAGGAATGGAGCCCAACCGCCGCTTTCACATCGGAGTCCCAGGAACGCTGCCAAAGGTAAACGTCGTGTGTTAGCGGGAGAACAGCTGCAACCAACGGAAGGAGAGGGAAAACGCATAGGCAAACCCCGCCTAAGAGAAGGGTAAACGAGCGGTAACGGAAACGCTGAATCCGGGTCACGCATCGAGAGTATGATCAGAAATGAGAACTCGGTGCAACCGTATTATTGGCCCTAGGGCCGCTCCAGCGGCCGCCTGGAGATTCTGGCACAAGAGATGCTAGAGCCGCTCTCAACGTCAAACCATCCATTACTCCGCCTGGCCACCACTCTCGCCGCCAGTCGCCAGTCGCCAGTCGCGCCAGCCTCTCTTTCAGGAGCCCTAAGGCGGGCTCCCAGGGCCCCTGCCCCGCCCACAAGATTAGAACTATGCCGCTGCCAAATTCAAAATCCTCCAGATCTCATCTATCCACCCTCGATGTTCCGGTTTCATTAATACCGACCGGAGACACCGCACCTGAGGTTGATCCACCGCGATCCCCTCCTGCGCCAAGTCGAAGAACGGACACGGCAACGTCGCCAGCGCCAGGTGCAAGTCCCGTCGTGCCGCTTCGCGAAAGATTTGCTCTGCCCGCGCGGAAGAGGAACTGACGCTTGCGGCACGACAAACCCAAGTGACGATGTCGAGTTCAGGTGGACCGAAAGGGAGAAATCTGGAATCGGCTGCCAGTCGCGCGTGGAGCTCCAAAGCCGCCTGTCGGCTTTTCTGCAACATTTGAGCAAAGAGTCCCTGTCGAACGAGCGGGAACAACTGTTGCGTCGCCCAGAGAGCCACCGCGGCTGCGCCTGGACGGGAACATTCGAGACTGATCTCTCCCAGATGCAGTTCCTCGGACGTGAAGTAAGTGTAGGGAGAATCATGGCGATAGAATCGTCCGACGGCCGGATCCTTGAAAAGCACGCAACCACAGCCGTAGGGCTGTAAGCCATGTTTATGCGGATCGATCACGATGGAGTCCGCCTCGCCCAGGCGAGCGTAAGCGCGCTGCGTCTCTCTCTCCAGGTTATCTGCCAGGACGAAGTACCCCCCGTAGGCCGCATCGATGTGCAAGCGAAACCCATGTTGAGCGCGCAATTCCAGCAAATCATCGACAGGGTCGACGGCGCCACAGGCTGTGGTTCCAACCGTGGCCACGACCGTGCCGACCGTTTTGGTCCTAAGCAGTTTCTGCAGAGCACTCAGGTCCATTCGTCCCCGATTGTCCGTGGCCACAGATTCAAAAGGCAATTGCAGGACTCGGCTCAGCCTTCCATGGGTGTAGTGGGCCTGTTGGGAAGCAACGATGGTTTCACCGGGCCGCAATTGCCCGGCAATCCATAGGGCCTCCAGATTGGCCATAGTCCCGCCGCTGGTAAGGTGGCCCAAGAGTGAATCCCAACCCCATAGCCTTCCAATCTCGGCCACCGCTTCCTTCTCCATCGCAGAACTGGCCCGCCCCCCATCGAGGGCGTGGTTATTTGGATTTATCCAGAGCGCAAGGGTTGCCGCCAAGCGAGCGATCGCATGGGGAGGCTTCAGCATTTGACCTGCGTAGAGTGGATGGAAATAGGGATAATTCTCGTGTAACCGACGAGCCGTTTGCAGTAAAATCCGCTCCAGCTCTTTCGGATTCACCGAGTCCGACTCCGCAGCGGGCAACAGGGCGAATCCTCGATCAAGTTCGACCAAGGCTCGCCGTAGAATCTCCAACGAAGTCGTCTCGAAGTGAGGTGAGTTACTCATTCACGGTGCCTGACACGGCATGGGCCGAGCATAGGCCTCCGGGAGCTGCCGCACAAGCGAACGCTTCCGAGCGCCGTTCAGGAAATTCCGTGAATGCTTTGTTGGACCATTTGGACTAGTTCCGCGGGGCGGTACGGTTTGGCCAGAAAATGCACCCCCACGTCCCCGGCTAAGGGGGCGACCACATCGGAGTTGTAACCAGTCGTAAAGAGAATCCGCAGCGTGTGCTTCTGAGAACGAAGCCTCTGGGCAAGTTCACGCCCATTCATTCCGTCGGGTAACACGAGGTCTGTAAATAAAAGGACGATCCTGTCAGCGTGTTGTTGCCACAAGTCTAGGGCTTCCTGACCGCATGTTGCTTCGAGCACATGGTAGCCGTGGCGCTGGAGAACTCGTTTGACAACGGTACGAACGGGGCCTTCGTCTTCTACCAACAAAATGGTTTGACCTTGGTCTTGATTCTCGCACTGCGCTGAACTCTTCATCAATGCTGACGGACTAACAACGGTCGAACTGGTCACGGACGCGACCGACGTCAGCCGGTTCTATGCCAGACACTGGACTGGGTATCCCTCCGGAACCATCCATCGAC
>JBGAIN010000333.1:0-2797 GCA_044225505.1 Limisphaerales bacterium | reverse complement strand
AGGCCGGGAACGACGCAACATCGAACGTGGCTTGAGTCCTTGGCGGGGTGCAGCGGCGGCGCAACGACTTTGCTCCATCACCGCTTGGAGCTGGCCTGGACGCCGGCATTTGACGTTGTGCGTTCGAAAGCACAGGCAGAATCTCCGATGATCAGGCAATCGGGCCCAGGAAGTGCTTTTCTTCGAAACACCGGCACCATAGTCCCAAGCACGCAGGGCTATGGCAGCTAACAGACCTTAAAACAGATCACACAATCGACTCATGAAAATCCGAACCTTTTGGCTGACGGCAACATTCCTCAGCCTCTTTTGTTGGGCATCCCTCACAAAGGCACAGGTTTACAGCGCCCGTAAACTCACTCAAAAGATCGCCCCGCAACCCACTCCGACTCCCGCCACCGCGCCGCACCCCGCGATGGCGCAACCAAACGTGCGCGTGGTCTCCACGCCTGTAGCAGCTGCTAAGACGTCAGCCATAAGCGGTGCCTCCTCGGAAAAACCGGTCGCTGAGGCCGAGGCAGGAGAAACGGTCGAGAGTGGCGCTGAAGGTGCCAATCCCGTACCCTTGATCATCGACTCGAAACCGGTTCGGCCCAACCCGCGGGAGTCATTGCAGGACGTCAGCCTCTCCCTCACGAACGCCGCGCCCACCGCCATCAAGAACGTCACCATGCGCTTGATCTATTTGGACGTGCAAGGAACCAAGCTTGGCGAATGGACAACGCGACGGCAGATAGAACCCCCGCTCGCCGGCCAATCGACGATGCAACTCGAACAACCCGCTTTTTATATGCCGCAAACTGCCCGTCGGATGAAGGTGGAGGTGACCGAAGTGGGATTCACCGATGGAAAGGTTTGGACTCGAGGAGCTCGGTAAAGGTCGGAAACGAAGGCGTTATGCCCGGTTGCGCGCTATCCGCGGCACCGGCTCGAGGCGAGGGTAAGTATCGCTCGACGACACGGTGGCGAGGGAGGCAGAATCGGCCCTATGCCGCTCGTATCCAAACCGCACCTAACAACTGTCGCCTTTGGTTTTTGCTCTAGCTCTATTTCACGTTGGGTTTCCCTGGCCCTGATCTTTCTGGCGGCGACGGCTCACGCTCAGTCTGAGCCACAGATCGTCCGCATCGAGAATGTGGCGCTCATCGCCAGCTTCGATCTGGCATCTCACCGGTTTGAACTGAAAGACCGCGCTGCCCAAGGGACGGTTGTCGGTCAACTGCTGGACCGTCCGGTCGCGGATGCTCAGACCCATTCCGTGAGTGATCCTATCTTTGGGGACGGTCAGCAGATCCGAGTGAATTATCACAACGGCTCGCATTCCGCGCTTGAACTTTATCCCGGCCTGCCCTTCCTGCTCATCCGAACAGCCTTGCGTAATTCGGATCAAGCCGAAGCTGACTTTCGAAGCGTAATCCCAGTCCAGTTCAGCGTGGACCTAGGAAAGCCGGTCGCGACCCTTCGAGCAATGGGAACCGCCGGTCTGACGGCCCTGGACGCCAACCCTGGCAGCTACCTGTTTCTCACGGTGGCAGATCCAAGCTCGCGTCATGGAGTAGTCACCGGCTGGCTCACTCAAGATAAAGGGAGTGGCGTGCTGTTCAGCTCGATCAAACAAGATCGGATCGCATTGCGAGCGCAGATCGACCACGGGCATCGACTCGTGGCCCCCGCCGCGCTGTGCCCATTGGAAACACTGGCAATCGGAATCTTCGAGGACGCGCGACTCGGGCAGGAAGAATACGCGGACGCCGTTGCGAAGCAATATGCCATTCGACTGCACCCGCAGCCGACAGGTTATTGCACCTGGTATTCGGACGTCCATGGCGGTGCGGCAGATGAATCCTCAATCGTCGAGCTGGCGCACTGGGCGGCGAAAGAGCTTAAACCCTTTGGGTTTTCTTTCATTCAAATTGACGACAAATGGCAGGATGGTCAGGAGCGGAATGGTCCCGCCCGCCGCTTCTATCGGGTCAAACCGGACGGCCCCTATGCGCATGGCGTCCGTGGAGTGTCGGAGAAACTCGCCCACCTCGGGCTGACCACTGGCCTTTGGTTCTTACCTTTCGCCGGAGACCATCTTGATCCCGAATTTAAAGACCGTCAGCACTGGTTTCTGAAACGCCAGGACGGGAAACCCTATGAAACTGCCTGGGGTAATACGTCGTTCGATCTTTCGCAACCGGAGGTTCGCACGTATCTGGCGGATATGGTCCGGACCATCCACTCGTGGGGGGTGAATTATTTCAAGATGGATGGTCTGTGGACAGGCACCGGAACCGCCCAGATTTACGTGAATGATGGTTACCACGACGATGCCATGGGCGACAACGCCGCGTTTCACGACTCTAAAAAGACGAACATCGAAATCATGCGCGATGGGCTAAAGTCATTGCGCGACGCGGCCGGCCCTGACGTCTTCTTTTCCGGCTGTAACCTAAGCCAGAACATGCGCTCGCTCGCTGGTTCTATTGGCCTTGTGGACGCAATGCGCATCGGGCCGGATAACGGCCAGCGCTGGCGCGATTATCGAGAAGAAATTAGCAAGAATGAAAGTGGCTCATTGGTGACCGGTCCCGTCCGAGGCACCCGGCTCTACTTCTTGCACGGGCGCTTTTGGTGGAATGACCCGGACCCATGCTATGTCCGATCTAGCATTCCTCTTCGTCAAGCCCAACTCCTGACCACTTGGGTTGCGTTGAGCGGTCAAGTCTATCTCAATAGCGATTGGCTGCCCAGCTTGCCTCCAGACCGAGTCGAGTTGCTCAAACGCACAATGCCTGCGCATCGCGCGACC
>JBGAIN010000332.1:0-2825 GCA_044225505.1 Limisphaerales bacterium | reverse complement strand
CGCTCAGGGACAACAGCAAGGTGAGCAGGGACAAGACGGTCAACCGGGACAGCAAGGTCAGCAAGGGCAGGGTCAACGCGGCCAGCAGAACAACGGTCAACAAAACGGTGACCAACAACAAGCGAGCAACGAACAACAGCAAGGCCAGGGAGAGCAGAGCGGCGAACAGAATGGCGAGCAACCGGGCGGCCAACAAGGTGCTACCCAAGCCTCGGCTCAAGGCCAACAACAAGGACAGCAAGGGCAGGAAGGCCAACAGGGACAACAAGGTCAGCAGGGGCAGCGTGGACAGAGGGGGCAGCGCGGCCAGGGTGGACGCGGAGGACAGGTCGCCCAGCAAGGTCAACAACGAGGCCAGCCGCAAGGAGGCCAACCTCAAGACGGTCAGCAACAGCAACAGGCCGGGGCGCGGTTTTTCGAACAGTGGGCTAACGGCGGCCGCGCGGGCGGCGGAGCAGTAACCGATGGTTCGAATGGCGGACCGCTTACTGGCGCTGACTACACAGCGTGGTCAGACCGACTGCGTAACCTGGAGGAAGTTCTCCAGAATCCCCAGCTTCGAAACCAGGCCGCAGAAATTCTTGACCGTGCGCGAGGCATTAGAATGGATTATACGAAACGGGGCGTCGAACCACGCTGGGATTTGGTGAACACCAATCTTCTAAAACCAATGCGAATCCTTCAGACTCGCGTGGCGGAAGAACTCGCTCGTCTCGGACCGCGGGACACCGTGGTTCCTGTTGATCGCGACCCGGTTCCGCAGAAATATACCGATCTGGTCAGCCGCTACTACGAGCGTTTAGGGAAAGATTGACCGTTGGATCAGGAATTTCGGCTAGTACAAAATTAGGGCTCCCTACGTACGTTTCAGGGTCGTTTTCAGAATCCGAGGCTCTTGTTCAACCGGAAGAATGAAATAATTTGATTCGTAATTTCGGCACAGGTTCGCCGAGAGCGGATGAGAAAGGATGGCGTCATATTTCTTCTGGAAAACAGCACAGACTATCTGTTCTGTCTGGACCAGGCCCTCCGAACTGCTCAAGTGCACAATCCGCTGCGCGTTGCACGCTACGGCAACGAAGCGATACTTTATCTGAAAGGGGTCGGCATTTACGGTGACCGAACTCACTACCCTTTGCCGAGTCTGATCATTATCGACCTCACTATTCCGGACGGAAGCGGCATGGCGGTGCTGGGTTGGGTTCGCCGCCAGACGGAATTCAACGAGGTGCCGGTGATCATTCTCGTTCATCCGTCACAGGAGAAGTATGTGCAGGACGCGTTTGATCGCGGCGCCAATGCCTACTACCTGAAGCGCGACGATCTCGCCGCGCTCGCGCAGATGATTCGGTCGATCGAATTTTCTTCGGACCGAGCACCGCTAGCGCGCCGGCCGAGCGAGTTAGCGTAGGGCGGCGCACCGCGACCGGTCCCCCGGTCGCAACGGCTACTAAAAGACTGAGGCGCATCTGCCAAGGTGGACAATTCGGCCCTGTTGTCACTGCTGCGGTCGGGGACCGACCGCAGTCCTAGACTTTAAGCCGTTGCCGGTTTGGCTCCCGCGAGACCGGGGTTTTGCGGAGCGGGTTTGGCCGCGGGAGTTCGGAAGCTTCTCCAATAACGAACCGGCACCAAACAAAGGCCGATCAAAAAGAGCTGGCTGAGATCGAAAGCCATGAGCCATTTGAACGCTTTATCCATGAAGCCGTAGGAGTGCAGTCCCACGCCGAGCATGTTCACGCCGAACCAGGAGAAGCCGGTGACGATATTTCCGAAAATGGCGAGCGCCATCATTCCGCGTTCGCGCACCAAGCCGCCCCAACGCGCGTGCAGAACGATTGCGCACCAGATAACGATCAACAGCGCTCCGTTCTCTTTCGGATCCCACCCCCAGAACCGTCCCCAGGATTGATCCGCCCAAATTCCGCCGAGAATCGTGCCGACGAAACTGAACAGAGTCGCGAAACAGGTGATGCCGTAAACCATTCGAGTCAGGCTTTTCGCCGTCGTGGCGGAGAGGGTTGTCGTGAAGAAGCCGCGCAGGATGTAAACCAGCGCGAGGAAGCCAGCGACGAACATTGAAGAGTAGCCCAGCGTGATTACGACAACGTGGGTCGCGAGCCAGAAATTCGTATCGAGCACCGCGCGGAGCATTTCCATGGTGTCACCACCGAGTGAAAGATTGTGCGCGATGATCAACGTCACCACGCCCACGGCCGCAGCGGTAACGCCACCGATCCCATCCTTCCAGACGCGCTCCAGAATGATGCCGAGAATTCCGGCACCCCATCCGACGAAAATAGCGGAGCTGTAGAGGTTCGTCACCGGCGGCCGCCCTTCGAGATACATACGAAAGATCAGGCCTGAAGTATGAATCGCGAGTGCCAGCAGTAACAATTGGTAGGCGGTGCGCCGTGTCCATGGAGCCCAGTTCATCCAGAAAGCGCAGCCGAACAAAAATGCCAGAAGGTAGATGGAGATGCTCTTAATGAAAGGTTCGTAATGGTTGAAGAAACGTTCCTCAGAACCTTTGCGTAGTTCTTTAGCAAATGTGCCGCTCAACGCAGCGGTGTAATCACGAACTGCCGTATTGAAGCCGACCGAATCGCCGCTTCCGTAAGCGTCCGCCATCTTCGCGAAGTAAAGAACGGCTGGCTGGATTTCGCCGCTGCGTAGTGATTCCATCAAGCTTTGGCCGATGTTCATCCAATCTTCACGGGCCTTCGCGGCGGTGTGCGGTGGGACGCTGAGAGGATAGGCGACGTCGCTCAGCATTTGATAGCGGCGAAAGAATTGCACCATCGGTTGCAACGCCTGCTCATCCG
>JBGAIN010000141.1:0-22403 GCA_044225505.1 Limisphaerales bacterium | reverse complement strand
CTTATGAAACACCCGACCAAATCCAAACCGCAGTCACGGGAACGGCGCTGGGTGCTCTTTAGCAACGGCTGTTTGCATGGAGTCCGCCATTCGGAAGTGGTGTTCACGCGCAGCACTCCGCATCGATCGTTTGTGCGGAACAGTGTGGCAGTGTTTTCCATCTCGCGCACGGCGGGGTTGCTCGCACTTCTGGCCGTGTTGGTGGTGCTCTTCATCGCTTTAGCAGGCTGTCAGACGGTCGAACCCCTCCGGGGCGGAAGCGCCACGACAGGTATCGGCCGCGCGGGACACACCAACGTGGCGACGCTGCGTCAGTCGGACAACCCCAAGGAACCGTCGCAGCAGACGGTTGAATCGCAACAGACGCTGGAATACGTGTTGCCCGCGGGCTCGGCCATTGAACTCGGGACGTCGGTGAACGATCCAGGAAATCGGGCGATTGAAACCTCGCCACGGCCAGGTGGCGGGAGTTTCCGGCCAGAACGTCAACAAATTGTTGTCATCGACCGAGCGGTTCCAGTGCGCATGACCTCCAGAGATCGCACCGAGACCCGCCTTGGCGCAGCGCAGAAAGATACCGGCAGCGAATGGGCGCGGCGGGCAGGCCAGATGCAACCGGTGATGTGGGCGGGGATTGCCATGATGACGCTGGTGGCGGGCGTGTTGATTTACTTCGGTTGGTGGACCAAAGCCGCTTTAGCGATCGGGGTGGGGGCTGGGATGGTGGTGCTGGCACAAACGCTCCCGGAGCATGGCACTGCCATCCTCCTGGGCGGGATCGGGGTCTTCGGCGCGGCGGCGCTCCTGATCCTCTATGCCTACACGAAGGGCCAGCTCGATAAGAACCACAATGGTATCCCGGATTTTCTGGAAGCGGATCGATCGGTGCCGTATTGAAACGATGCTGGCGCCGCGACGTGTCCGCAATTTGCGGAATCGTCGGAACCAGGTCTCCTGCCGTTCGGAGCCTGTTTTGCCATGGTAGCGGCCGAGGTGAGGAGGCGGAAAGGAAGGCCCCAATTCGCAGGGAAATCCGCCGCATGACTTCGTCGGCTACGGGACGCCGAGCTCCAACACGTAACGGACCATCGCCGATCGGTGCCACCCTTGGTTCTTTCCATTTAGTCCTGCGGACATAGCCGCACCCATCAAATTTAGAAAAGATTGCGGATACGGCCGGTTTCACCTAGAGCTTTTGCAGGGAGCGTTAGGGTTAAGTTTGAGCGGGGATTCTCCCGCTTGGCACGAGATATCGCGTCCGGCTTCGCGTGCGCCGCACCGCCGTTGTTTTGATATCGAGATGAACGCTCAGAAACCAAACCAACCTGAGGCTCTGCACGACCATCCCGATCCTGTCGCCAGCCCGAGTTCCACGGCTCCTTCCTACGCCACTTCAGCTCCCGCACCGGTGCGCTGCCAGTTTTTCCAATGCCCGAGCTGCGTCGAGGGGGTGTGCGTCACGCCGTCGGTGCTTTGTATCGCGCCGAGTGGCCATTGCGTCCGAGCCTTAGCCGAGCGCAAGCGGGCGCGCCGTCGCTGGGCGATCTGCCGCGCGTGTGGGTTGAAGATCGTGAAAAACCAGGGCGCTCCCTGGCAGCATTGGGGAATTGACCTACCGCACCCGGCCAAGCCCCGGAGGCAATAGGATGAAAAGCCGTTTTGCCTCCGCGAGTTAACCGCAGGAGATCAGCGTTCTGATGGCCAAGCGCAGGGGGCGCAGGCGTGAATCAGTTTAGTTCGACTGCGCCTTAGGCTGGGCGCGTTCCCATTCCGCTTGGCTGACCTTTTTGGTTTCGTGTTGGAAGACGAAGGTGCCCTTTTTATTGCCGACGACGATATCGGGCAGGGCGTTGGTCCGAGCGATCGCGGCCGCGACCTGGGTGCCCACGCCCGAGTTATCATCGATCTGGTAAGGGATGAACTCGACCTGGTGACTCGGCAAGCGCACGAGCTTAAACCAATAAAGCACAGCAGGGGCGCTCGGTTCCGCGTCGCCTTCCGGGCCGTGCGCCCAGAACCGTTTGCCCGTGACGATGTCTTTGATGCCGTCGCCGTCCATATCAATGAGGTCCACGGCATGGTGTTGGGAGAAGATGACGCCGTAACGGTTGGGCGCGGGGCGTTTGTCTTTATCGGTCTGTTCGTTCAGGATATAGTGTTTGCGGAAGCTGATATCGGCGTTTTGTTTGACTTGTTCGTACCAGGCAAAACCGTAGCCGTGCGGGTTCAAGCTGGTGATGACGTCGTTCAAGCCGTCGCCATTGACGTCGTAGGCAAACATCTGGGAACTGCCCGTGCCCGGGGCGAAAGGGTAGGGATGCCGTTTCCAAACGGGATCGCCCGCGAGCGAGGAGGGTTGTTCCCACCACCCATCTTTTTCGAGAAGATCCATGCGACCGTCTCCGTCGACATCGCCGACTCCGAGTCCGTGGGTGTAGCGGTGATAGTTATTATTCGGTGAGATGGGATGGAATTTCCAAACGTTGTCCGGGTTGTCCCAGTCCGGGGTGGCATAGCCGAAAAAGCCTTTGGAATTGCAGATCAGTTCGGGTTTGCCATCGCCATTGATATCGGTAAAGCCGGGGGATTCGTTGTCGGTGACATCGATCGCGACGTGCCGGGGCCAGTGGCCTTCCTTGCCGCGCGGGTTCTCGTACCAGAACGTTTCGGCCCCGGGAAAGCCGATGATCAGAATGTCCGTCCAGCCGTCTTTATTAAAATCGTAGGTGTAGGTCAGGAAATCGTCGGAATAGGCGTTTTTAGTGCCGAGGCTGCCTTCGTAACCAGGAATGGTTTCGTCTTTGCCATCGGCGCCTTTGCGCGTGAAGGTGGCTTTGGCGGGATAGTACTCGTGCTGTTTCTTAAAGTCCGGGCCTTCATACCAGAACGGGCCGGAAACGACATCCATGGTACCGTCTTTGTTGAAATCGCCGAAGTAAGCGCCTTCGGACCAGAAGTGGTCGGTGACCTGGGTCTTTTTGAAGGAATGGAGGGTGTAATCCTCGGCCGTGATGAGCAACGCGCCAGAGGAAAGAATGGCGGTGGAAAGGAGGATTCTGAGCATGAGTCTATGTGTCGCAGGTGGTGAAGTTTGGGTCAAGCGAGTGTGCAGAAAAAAGCGGATGAAATACTTTGATTCAGAGGTCCGTTTCTGATACGGTCGTCGGCTAAGTTGAAGATGCACCCTCGCCCGGGCCTCATGCCTGGACGAGATCAGTCAATGCGAATCCAGTTCACTGTGAGAAAGAAGCTTGATATGCCTGCGTCCTCCCGAGTCCGTTTGCTTTTGACCGTAGTATGCCTATTAGCGTTGAGTCGCCTTCCAGCGCAAGCGGACATTGTCTTTGACAATTCCGATACGGGCGGGACAAACGTTTACTACCCGTTCGCAGGCGTGGTGGAGTTTGGCGATGAGGTCATCCTCAAGGGTGGGGCCCAGACCATGTCCGAGTTTGCCTTCGAGTACTATGGGAACTTCGTGGCGGGCGGAGACGAAACAGCGCGGTTGCGTTTATATAAAGCGGATGGGCCCGTAACGCCCTCGGGGGATGCGACGCCTGGGACGTTGCTCTACGACAGTGGCGCTTTTGGACTCGTCCCCGGGTGGCAAACCAAGACCTTTAGCGGTTTGAGTCTGGCTGTGCCAGGAGATGTTATTTGGACCGTTGAGTTCACCGGGATTACCGGGGGGGCAGGCGATCAAGCGGGGCTCGTTTTCCGGCAAAAGCCTTCCGTGGGCGATAGTTACGATGATTTCTGGCAAAAGGCCAGCGGCAAATGGCTCCTTTATAATTTCAGCCAATCGGGCGGGCCGGTGGCCAACTTCGCCGCGCGCATTATCAGCGGTAGTGCCGGTAGCAAAGTTGGTATTCGACGCGAGCCGAACAAGGTGATCATTGAGTGGACGGGCCTCTCGGTCTTGCAAACCGCAAGCGAGGCAAAAGGACCTTACACGGACGTGCCCAACGTGCGAAACCGTTACGAGTTCACCCCTGGCCCCGCGACGCCATTCAAGTTCTGGCGGCTACGGGACTAGACCTTCCGCCCCTGTCCATGCGTTCTCTGGACCTCAAACCTGCGGCACAGTGCCAGTTCGATCTCGTCGCTCTGGGCGAGGTCATGTTGCGGTTTGACCCGGGCGAAGGCCGGGTCCGAACCGCACGCGAGTTCAAAGTTTGGGAAGGGGGCGGCGAGTACAACGTCGCTCGCGGGTTGCGTCGCTGCTTTGGAATGCGCACGGCCCTGTGCACGGCTTTTGCCGACAATGAAGTGGGCCGATTGTTGGAAGATTTCATCTTGCAAGGCGGGGTCGATACCTCATTCATTCGATGGCGTCCGTATGACGGAGTGGGGCGGACCATCCGCAATGGGCTTAACTTCACCGAACGCGGCTTTGGGGTCCGGGGCGCGGTGGGTGTTCCCGACCGCGGCAACACAGCCGCGGCGCAATTGAAACCAGGCGATTTCGACTGGGACGATCTGTTTGGCCGGCGCGGAGTTCGCTGGTTCCACACCGGAGGCATCTTCGCCGCGCTTTCCGAGACCACGCCGCGGCTAGTGGAGGAAGCGGTGCAAGCCGCCAAGAAATACGGGACGATGGTCTCGTACGACCTGAACTATCGCCCGTCTCTCTGGAAGTCGATTGGCGGACACAAAGCCGCCCAGGAAGTGAATCGTCGGATTGCGCGTCATGTCGACGTGATGATCGGGAACGAAGAGGATTTTACGGCGTGCCTGGGATTTGAAGTGGAGGGGGTGGACGAAAACATCTCGGAGATCGACGTCACGCACTTTAAGAAGATGATCGAACGGGCCATTGCTGAGTTCCCCAATTTCCGCGTGACAGCGACCACGTTGCGGACGGTCCGTTCGGCGTCAGTAAACGATTGGGGAGCGATCTGCTGGGCCGACGGCGCCTTTTATGAGGCGGTCCAGCGAAAGAACGTCGAGATCCTCGATCGGGTGGGTGGGGGAGATAGCTTTGCGTCGGGATTGATCTATGGATTCCTGACGACGGGTGATCCGCAGAAAGCCGTGGATTATGGCGCAGCGCACGGGGCGCTCGCCATGACGACGCCAGGAGACACCTCGATGGCCAGTTTGGCGGAGGTCGAACGTCTGATGCGCGGCGGCGGTGCGCGGGTGCAGCGATGAATTTGCGGGAGCTTGGGGCGGTTTAGAGGCAACGACGGCAGGCGGGCGGCCAGCAATTCTCGCGACATTCCCGGACCGCGGCTGCTTCCCAGAACGTCCCGATAGTTCGATGGCTTCGGAAAATCGAATCCTGCGACTGGTCCTGCGGACACAGTCGCGCTCCGTAAAATGAGGATTCCAGGGGATCGCGGTGTCCGCAATTTGTTGACACTCTCCCAAACCTCTCCTCTTAAGCATCTTACGAGAGTCTTGGAGCTGTTCCATTTTCGTTGGGTAAGAAAGCTTGAAGTCAATGTCCTCGGGCATGATCCCCGGGCCGAAGCGGGGGTATAAGTTTGGATTGTTCCCGTAAGCGCAACTCAGGGTTAGCAATTTTGTTTTGGTTACGCTAGCTTGCCGCCCGGTTCGAGCAGAATTTCATGAAAAGACCGTCACTCCTGATCATATTTTTGAGCGTCTTCATTGACCTGGTTGGCTTCGGCATTGTCATGCCGCTGCTGCCGATCTACAGCAAACGTTTCGGGGCGTCCGGCTTCGAAATCGGGATGATCATCGCCTCGTTTTCGGTGATGCAGTTCCTGTTCGCTCCGGCATGGGGGCGCCTTTCTGATCGCATTGGACGTCGGCCAGTGATCCTCATCAGCAACGCCGGTTCGGCCATATCGTATGCACTCTTCGCGATCGCATCGACCATGACCGGACAGAATGGGCTTTGGGTGATGCTGGCGTCGCGGGTCTTTGCCGGGATTTGCGGCGCGAACCTGTCGGTGGCGAATGCTTACATCGCGGATATCACCCCTCCCGAGAAGCGGACTCAGCGGATGGGCCTCATCGGAATGGCGTTTGGCTTCGGCTTTATCTTCGGCCCAGCGTTAGGCGCGTTTACGTTCGCCCGGTTCGGGTTGCCCGGACCCGGTTGGGCCGCGGCGGTGTTTTGCGCTGCCAATTTCCTGTTGGGTTGCTTCGTGTTGGTCGAAAGTTGGAAGCCAGCCTCGGACCATGCGCCATCGCGCCCCAGTTTGGCGCAATGGATGCACATCTTGAACCGGCCGACGGTGGGGTTTGTGATCGGAATCTATTTTCTGGCGACGTTTTGTTTCGCTTGTTTTGAGAGCACGTTCAGTCTCCTGGTAAAGGAGAAATTTCATTACGACGAAAGCCACGCCGGGTACTTGTTCACTTACTGCGGCGTTCTTTCGGCCTTTCTGCAAGCGGGTCTGATCGGACGGTTGAATAAGAAGTTCGGCGAACAAAAACTGATCTTCGGCAGCATGCTGTTGCTGGCGGTGAGTCTCGTGGCGCTGCCGATCACCGCGACGCTGGCCGGACTGATGATCGTGCTCGCGCTCTTCGCGGCCGGATCTGGGATCAATCGCCCGCCCACTTTCGGACTCATCTCCATCCGAACTCCCGCGGACGAGCAAGGGGCGACCTTGGGAGTGGCTCAGAGCGTGGCGAGTTTGGCCCGAATTGTGGGGCCTGTGTTTGCAAATGTGCTGTATGCGTCACATGCGGCGTTGCCGTATTTTGTGTGTGCGGTGGTTGCGCTGCTAGGCAGCCTGGCCGCGTGGCAATGCCTTTGTCGCTCCGAGCAAACGATCGGGGAACCGGACGTTCAAAAGGCAGGGTAAACCGGCGTCAGGAAATGCGCTGTTGGGATTGTCGGTCTTCCCCGCGGAGGTTTACGACAGTCGCGACCGTGAAAAATGCGGCCGGTTACCGAGGCGATGTTGGGGCCAGCGGCGGCACAATGTCGGCCTGAGTGACCGGTGCGGGAGTCTCCGCGGGCGGTCGGGCGGCGACGGCCGGAGCGGCTTCCTGCTGGAGGAGCTCCGGCGACAAATTGCGCAGTAGGATCATGCGCAGTCCCTCAATCTTGACCGGCTTGGAAAGGTAATCGTCCATGCCAGCCTTCAAGCACGCTTCACGATCGCCGTCCATCGCGGCGGCAGTCAGCGCCACGATGCAAGTGCGGTTCCGTCCATGCTCTTTCTCCGCATCGCGGATTTTCCTGGCGGCGGTGAACCCGTCCATTTCGGGCATGTGGCAATCCATGAAGATGAGATGGTAGGCGCCGTCTTGCCAGCGGTTGAAAGCGTCCCGGCCGTTGTGTGCGATATCGAACTCGCAACCCAAACGCCGTAGTTGTTGGCCTGCGACTCGGCAATTGACGGGATCGTCCTCGACCAACAAAAGGCGAGGGCCTTTGCCCGGGGCGAACATGGCGGTATTGGCACCGCCGCTCGGTTTGGCGGTGGGAGTTGGCCTGGGACCGGTCGGTTGCGTCAGACGCACGTTGAACCAGAAGATGGAGCCTTGACCTTCCGCGCTATCGACTCCGATCTGACCCCCCATCATTTCGACGAGCTTTCGACAGATCGCCAGGCCGAGGCCCGTGCCGCCGTATTTGCGGGAGGTGGACGCGTCCGCCTGGCTGAATGGCTGAAACAGTTTGTGCTGCGCTTCAGCGGATAGGCCAATGCCTGTATCCCGGACGGCGCAATGCAATTGAATGGAGCCATCTGGATGGCTTTCGCTCTTCAAGGTGAGCTCGACATACCCTTTCTCGGTAAATTTGATGGCGTTGCTGAGGAGATTGAGCAGTAGTTGGCGCAGGCGATGCGGATCCCCGCGGAGGTATCCAGGCACCGCGCTGGCCATGGTGAATCGAAGATCGAGCCCTTTCGTTTTGGCTCGTTCGGTCAGCAGGTCCACGGCTCCCTTGGCCATGTGATGCACATCAAAATCGATGGATTCCAGCGTCAGTTTGCCCGCTTCAATCCGCGATGAATCCAAGATGTCGTTGAGGATCGTCAGCAACGCATCCGCGCTCTGCTTGACCGTGAGCGCGTAGCTGCGTTGCTCCGGGCCGAGGGCGGTTTCGAGCAGCAAGTCCGTCATGCCGATGATCCCGTTCATCGGAGTGCGGATCTCGTGGCTCATCACGGCGAGGAATTCGCTCTTGGCGCGGCTTCCCGCCATCGCGGCTGTGGCCAGGTCGTTGGCGCGTTGAGACTCGACTTGGAGGCGTTCGTTGGCCTTTTGGAGTTCGACCGTTCGTTCATGGACGACTTGCTCCAGATCATCGACCCGTTGTCTCGCTGCTCGGGTTAGCCGCCACTTTTCGGTTAACGCGCTGGCCAGTTGCAGAACTTCGATCGTGTCAAAAGGCTTTTTCAGAATGACCATGCGATCCGAATGACCCAGCCGCTGAATCAGCGAGTCGAGCGAGTAATCCGAATAGGCCGTGCAAATCACCACTTGCAAGTCAGGATCTTCTTCCCAGAGCCGGGAGGTAGTTTCGACACCATCCCAACCCGGAGGCATGCGGACGTCCATAAAAGCCATCATGTAAGGCTGTCCGGCCGCCTTGGCCGCCTTCAACTTGGCTAACGCTTCCTGGCCTTGGAACGCGGAATCCAGTTGGAAGGTGCGCTGATGCTTACCCGCGGAATCCCCGAAGAGGCTGGTTTCAAGCTCATCAAGTCCGGCGGCCGATCGGCGTGTCGGTGCCAGGATCTTGCGAAAGTCCTGGTGAATGGCTTCGTTGTCGTCAACGATCAAAATACGCCCGGCGAGAGGATGACCTTGGTTAGACATGAGACCTCTTCGGGTGGATAAGCGTTTGGTGCCAGTCACCGCAACGTCCTGGTTTGGGCCTGTGGACGCGCGATTGACGTATTAATGACATAGCCGAATCCATTAGGCTTCGCCCGTCTTCAGCGTTTTGACCGGTAATTCCAGTGTGAACGTGGCTCCGCGACCAAGTCCTTCACTCTGGACGAGCAGCTGTCCACCCAGTTCCCGGGCAGCCAGTGCGCCGCTATGCAGACCAAAGCCATGCCCACCTTGGCGCGTGGTGAATCCGTGACTAAAAATCCGCGTTAAGTTTTCCCCTGCAATTCCAACGCCGTTGTCAGAGATCGCAATGCGGATCCAGCAGCCGCCGTTACGTGCGGAGATGGCTAATCGTTTGTCCGGGCGGCCAGAATCGTGACAAGCCGTCTTGGCGTTGCTGATCAGGTTGACCAGGATCTGCAAGACTTTGTGTTTTTCGACCGCAATGCTGGGCAGGGCCGGTTGGTACTCGCGGCTGACCTGAATCTCGTGCCGGGTGAGCGCGCCGACGTTCATCCGCAAGGCATCCTCTATCAGTTCCTTGACACTCACGGTTTCGATGACGCCGGAAACTTTGGCGTAAGCTTGTTGGACCGAGACGATGTCCTTGATGTGTTCGATGTTCTTCGTGAGCAACTCCAGCTCTTGCAGCGCGCCCGTTTGCTCTTGATCAAGCTGGTCGGCCATCCCCTCCAGGTAGGGAAGGACCTGCTTGCCTTTCGGGTCTTCGGTCATGAAATGGGCCAGGTCCCCTTCGTGCGCGCGCAACAAGGTCACCATCTTTTTCAAACCCGCCGCCCGGGAATGTTGGATCTGGTCAACCACCAGACTGGCCGAGACGTTGACGCTGTTCAACACGTTGCCGACGTTGTGCAGAACGCTGGTGGCGACTTCGGCCATGCCCGCTTGACGGGAAGCGTCCAGCAGTTTCTGATGCGTCTCTTTCAGTTCCGCTTCAGACCGTTTGCGATCGGTAATATCTTCTTTAACAGCGACGTAGTGGGTAATTTCCCCGTCGGGGTTGGTGATCGGCGAAATAAACGCATACTCCCAGTAAAGGTCGCCGTTCTTTTTCTTGTTGTGAAATTCACCCTGCCATTCTTGCCCGGCCCGGAGGACGTTCCATAAACGCCGGTAGTCTTCGGGCGGTGTCGAGCCCGATTTTAGGATCGCAGGCGTTTGTCCAATCACTTCCTCGGCGGAGTATCCGGTGAGACGGGTGAACTTGGGATTAACGTATTCGATGCGTCCGGCAGTGTCTGTGATAACAATGCTCGTCGGACTATGCTCGACCGCCCGCGACAATTTCCGCAGTTTGTCGACCAACGATTTGCGTTCCGCGATTTCTTCCTGAAGTTCGCGCGTGCGACCTTGGACTTCGCGTCGAAGCAGCCAGATCCAGGCGACTGCCCCGCAGAGGGCCACGCCAGAACCGGTCGTGGCCCATAGAATCCGCCGGGGTGTCCACCAGCTTGGCTGGGAAAGCAAAAGCACGTCCCCGGCATCGCGCAGGAGCAACTGAAATGACTGCCCGTTCCCGTCCTCGTCCAGGTGAGCAGAATAAACGCCCGTGAGACGAACCACGCTGCCCATCGTCACGTGGGAAAGTTCGGCGGAGTTGTGAGCGGTTTCCAGCACCGCGTCGGTCATGAGGGGACCGAATTGAATCGTCAGAGTCTCGTCTCGTGTCCGGGTGGAGTGACCGATGACGCGACCTTCCATCGAAACGAGCGTCGCATGAAATGATGGGTTGAGTGCCCCGTCTGGCCTCAAAACCAGCGGCGGTACTATCCATCGATTCGTGGCGGATTTGAAGATCGCATCCTTCAACAAGGGGAGACGCTCGGAAACGCTGGGCAGACCGACGACTTCCACGGCCTGACGCGCTGTGAGGGCCGCCGCGGAGTCACTCGCCTGAATCCGCACGCCACCGGTGTCGTCTTGGACGAAGACGATACCGTTCGCTTGACGCAACGTGACGATTCCCTGAATACGCGAACGGCGAGGTCCATTCTGGCCAGGGTTGAACTGCAGCAGTTCGTTGACGTGCGAAAGCGGCAGCTTTGTGGGGTCTTCAGAGGAAGTCTCTTTGATCAGGATGCGGCTCCACGAGGGTGCATGCAACTCCACGCCTTGCAGTTGCCGGCGCTCGTTGAACACGGTTGCGCAGACGGCGTGGACTTCAACCGTTTGGTTTTCGTAACGCCGGGGGGCGGGGTGCTTGTTCGCCTCTGGAATGGTTACGTTCACTCGGCCATCGTCCGTCGAAAGGCCCAGGATCGTATGGTTGTCGCGCACGACCTGGCTGCGAACCACTCCCGTCACAGCAACCCATTGGCTGTCTTCCGCACCCGTCAACAGCATCCTCAAGGTCGCGTTTTTCGGTGTGGGCGGAGAGGACTCGCCAAGGTCCTGAACGCTCTGGACCCGAATGAGCGGCGCGTAGTCCCCAGGACTGCTAAATCCCGTGATTTCAACACGGTGACCCGATTCCGGCAGCCGTTGGGAGGCGGGATCCAGGAGCTCCAAATAGATTCCAGCGGTCTCATCCTGCACAAATTGCAGGCTAAGCTCGGGATCCTGATGGGTCACCACGCCCGTGACCCGGACGGGATAGCCGCGGGACGCTTCTTGCGGAGCGAGATTGCGAATCTGGGCCACCTGCGTCAGTTCGCGGAGCGCGGGATTGGGTGCTGTGGGTGTGGGAAACCCTTGATCTTGAGGACCTTGAGGTGAAGTCGCCGCCGCCTGAGCAGCGGATGCGGTGGCCTCCTTTTCGACACGAGCGGCGATGGCGCTCCCCCCCGTGCAGGTGAAAATAAGGCTGGCTAGGACCGCGCAACACGGCGTCCAGGCAAGAGGCTGAATTGGCAGGTTAGACTGGAGTTGCGCGAAAATGGTGTTCGGCCGGCCTTTGGGAAAAGGCGGGGCGAACGATCGGGCATTCCAAATCAGTCTCCGCATGTGTCACGGTTCCGGGAAGCCCATGCAAGTTCGCGGGCCCAAGGCGGCCGTGTTGAGTGCGCTTGAGCAGGAATCATGCACAGCTGCAGGGAGACTTGCGCTAGACGGGCTGGAAGGCCCTAAAGTGGCCCTGGCAACGGCTGATTCGACGCCGAATCCTGACTTGTCTCAAGACCAGCGCCTTGGCCGCCGACCGTTCACTGCCCGCAAGCGGCTTTATTGCTTCCCGCCTGTCCTGAATTCATCCACATCTCCGGAGGGTCTACGGGGATCGGAGGAGGGCGAGGGCGGCACGTCGTCCGCTTTCCAGGGCGCCATGAACGGTTCCGAGTTGGCCATGGGGAGCGGTCGCTTCTCCAGCAATGAACAGAGTCTGGGAGATAGGTTCGGCGAGTTGCTCAACGGCCCCGGCGCCACCCGCTCGAACGTAGCTATAAGCGCCTCGGGAGAACGGGTCGCGAGCCCAAGGGTGCGTGAAGATGGCTTCCAGTTCGTTTTCCAGGTGGGATGGAGGGGTGTCAAACATAGTGGCTAACGCTCGCATAGCTTGAGTTTTGGCAAAACTCTCGTCCCGAGCTGCGAGCAGATCGGCTCGTGGCCCTCCTGCCCAGGCGGTGAGCAAGAATCCACGCTCATCCGCCCACCACGTTGGAAACCATTCATCACACGAGTGAAGGAAACCGAAGTTCTCTTCCGGCCAAAACCGTTTCCGAAACTGCAGAATGAGTTTGGTCACATTCCCGAACGCGAGCGCATTCAGGGCCTCGCGATGGGCCCCGAGTGCTGGTGAGAAATGCAGTCGATTCTCCGCGGCATTTTCCTGTAGAATTCCTAGCGGGACCGTAATGATCGCGGCATCCGCTGGGTAAGTGTTTTTCTGTTCGCCTTCTTCGACATCGACTTCGACCGACCCTGGGCGCCAGCGAATGCATTTCGCTGTGCAATGCATGTGCAATCGAACGGAATCTTGTGTTAGTTGGGAAGCAAACCACGCGACCAAGGCTTGATACCCGGAAGTGATGCGGAACTGTCGGCTCCCTTCCAGTTCAGCAGCGGCCTTTTCTGCCGCGGCGATGGCGTGAACACTAATCTGAGCTGGATCCGCAGCGTGAAATCCTTCGACATACTCTAGCAGGCGACGCTGTTGTTCATCGCTCAGATCGGGCACGGTTCCTAAAAACTGATTGAAGGTCAGATCCGCAGCGGGCAGGCGCTGTGGATCCGTCAGCGGGGAAAGTGCGTCAGCGAACGCTGGATCTTCTTTCGGCCGGCCGTGGCGGCAATCCCAGTGCCGGTCTGGCACTTCGTGCGTTGCCAGATTGGCCGCGCGTACAAATCTCCACGTGGGCACATTCTCTCCGTGTAAAAACTCGGCACCGAGTTCGATAGGAAGAGCGCCCTGGGACGTGCGAATGGTATGTAACCGTCCGCCAATGCGGTTTCGTCCTTCCAGGATTCGAACTTGATGGCCGGTGTGGGCCAGCTCAAACGCAGCCGCGAGGCCCGCTGCGCCAGCGCCGATGATGATGACGGATCGACCTCCCACTCCCGTATAGTGGCTCGAAACGACGCCAAGCGCAACGACCCTGAGCGAAGCTTCACGGGGCAAGAAACGATGCAACCTCTGGGGAGGGAGCTGTGGAGAGCGATGAACCGTGAGATTGGCCTTCGACCTCGTCGCACCGCTAAGACTCCAGAACCTCGATGCGCGCCGTTAGACCTGGCGCCAGGCTAATGAGGTGGTGCGGCCGTTCTGAGCCAGGTTACCGCCGAATGCTTTCAACGTCAGATCTGCGCCCGTGGCGGTAAAGCGGGCGTCGACCCATCCGACCGGTTCTTTGTCGGAGAAATTGTAGCCAACCGCGGGGAGGTTAACGAGGTGGATCCCATGGTCCTGTTTGTAGGAATACTCGTGCGAATGCCCGTAGAAGATCGCTTTGACCTTTGGATAGGGGCGCGCCACGCGGAGCAGAGCGTCGGCATCCAACAGCTCTCCATCGCCATCGCCGAGGGTGTGGTGGACGAAGATCACGGTGGGGCGGCTGTCGCTGCTTGCCAAGTGCTTGTCGAGCCAGTCGCGTTGCCCTTTCCCAAGCAATCCAGCGACCTTGTTCACATAGAACAATGAATCGAGCAGGATTACGCGCAGAACAGGTTGCTCCAGGATGAGCACGTGCTTTTCCGCCACTTTCGCTTTCACGGCTGGCGACTCGGTGAATACCTTGAGAAAGTTTTCCCGGTTGTCATGATTGCCCATGCCGATGCAGACAGGGCACTTCTCAGCTAACGGTTGAAGCAGCGAACGAACGGCCTGGTAGTCTTCGACCTCGCCTGTGAGACGCGCCGCGTCGCCGTTCAGCAACACTGCGTCAGGTCCAATGGCAGACACCTCGGAGACGGCTTTCTGCAAATTGTCCCAAGGTAGGAATTTTCGGTTTTCGTTTTTTGGATCAGCGGCCACGTGGGTATCTGACAGGAGAGCCAACCGCAACGCGGCACTGCTGTCGGCTTGAAGCGTTCGTGGCGTCAG
Source organism: Limisphaerales bacterium (assembly GCA_044225505.1). GTDB lineage: Bacteria > Verrucomicrobiota > Verrucomicrobiia > Limisphaerales > SIBE01 > JAXMHN01. The sequence continues at coordinate 8,137 of JBGAIN010000141.1, read as the reverse complement.
CGTGGATAAGGCGAGCGCACTCCCAAGAACAGTCCGAGACGAGAGTTTGAGGAATTCACGCCGTCCGAGAGGTCTGTAGAATAGTCCTGGCATAGCGATGCGGGATTTTTGTTGAGATTCGTGGCTGGGAGACGTACAGGCAAGCGAATTTGACGCGGAATGCATCGGGATAAGAACCGTTTTATTTAAGCGAGCAGGGGACGGGGTGAGCATCCAGTCTTGGGGGGAGGCTTTCTTTATGAGGTCGTGTTTGCCTTCCGTGGTTTGGAAGGTCAAACTGCGGTCACGTGATTCACGAACCCTTGACCGATTCTGAACCTGCTCAACAATTAGGCCAGCGCTTGGCGGATAGCCTAGCTCAGCGAACCTTTGTGCGACTGGTCCTTTCGTCGCCCGAACCCGCCAACGATGGTGTCATTCGAGTGACCGGGCGTTGTATCGAGCTAAAACAAGTGCCACATCTCTCCTTGACCTCGCATTTTGCCACGCGCGACGTGGTGGAAAATATTGCGATTGCCCAGAGTGTGCCCTGGGTATTAAGCCGGCTGGGGTCGCCTTTCTCAAATGCCTTGCTCTGCACCACACGCGGAGATTGGCAGTTCACCACACGCGGCTCGGCCCGGCCCCGGTTGATTCGACACAAACCGTCGGTGAAGACCGCTCCCTCCCGCGAACACGATCAACGGCATCAGACGTTGCTCGACGCTTCGGCGCAAGACTGGCTTTGCGGATTGGGTGTCACCAACGCGCGCGGATTTCCCAAACCCGGAATGGCCGACAAGCACACTCAGATTCGTCGTTATCTCGAGATTTTTTCTCACTTGGCGAAAGATTTGGGATGGGTCGAAGGACTTGGTTCCGAACCCAACGCCGTGAAGACGGTCGTCGATATGGGCTGTGGAAAGGGATATTTGACGTTTGGTTTGTGGCATCTTTGCCGACGGATCTGGAAATTGCCTGTCCGTGTCCTGGGCGTCGATGTCCGAGAGGATCTTACCCGAACGAGCCACGCGTTAGCGCAATCGATCGGCGCGGTGGATCTTCAGTTTATTCAAGGCGATATCTCGTCGGTGCCAGTTTCGGCGGCGTCCGCTTTGATTGCGCTTCACGCGTGTGACACGGCCACAGACGATGCTATAACGCGAGGCATCCAACTGGGCGCCGAACTGATTCTGGTGGCCCCCTGTTGCCACAAAGAGCTGCGCCCGGAATTCGGGAATCCTCCTCCGTTCACGCCGGTGCTCAAACACGGCATCATGGCCGAACGGCTCGCGGAATGGACGACCGACGGGCTCCGGGCGCTCTTCTTAGAATGGGCCGGATATCGCACGAAGTTGATCGAGTTCGTGGCGTCGGAACACACTCCCAAGAATCTCATGATCGCCGCAGTGCGACAGCGGCCGCCGTTTGGTGACCTGGCAATTCGCGCGCAAATCTTGGAGCTGAAAGCCTTTTTCGGGTTGCGGCACCATCGGCTGGACTCTTTGCTCGAGGCGGGTCCGTCGGCCCTGGCGACATCATGAAATGGGAGCAAATCGATTGGACGGCTCTAAATCGTCTGCGCGAGGCCTATCTCCAGGGCACGGCGGGAGCGAGTGACTACTGGCGGTGCGAATCGGATCTCGAGAGCTACGATCAAACCTTTGCCCAACGCATCGGATGGAAGTGGGATTTCGTCCTAAAAGACTTGCGGGAGCTTGGTTGGGCACCGCCTCCTGGGAATGTCCTGGACTGGGGGTGCGGCAGCGGGGTGGCCGGGCGCGCGTTTGTGGGAGCTTTCGGCCTGAGCGCTGGCGCGAGCCTCCTGTTGGCCGATCGATCCAATCTGGCGGCTGAATTCGCCCGGAAACGAGCCCAGATGAAATGCCCCGCAGTTCCCGTGGCGATTGCCGGGGCGGATGCGCCGTTTAACACCTTGCTCCTGAGCCACGTGCTCAGCGAACTCGACGAAGCGCAAGTGAACGCGTTGCTGGAGTTGGTCAACCGAGCGCAGACTGTTCTTTGGGTGGAACCAGGGACTTCGGAGATCAGTCGAAGGTTATGTCGCTTGCGGGAGGATTTGCGTCAGACTTTTCGACTTGTCGCTCCATGTCCGCATCAGGGAGCTTGCGGGGTGATGACGACCCCGGCGAGCCCGCATTGGTGCCATCATTTTGCTCCACCTCCGCCAGCGGTATTCACGGACCCGAACTGGGGACGCTTCGCCACCGTCACGGGAATCGATCTGAGAAGCTTGCCGGTGAGTTTTCTCGTGCTGGATCGCAAGTTTTGCCCGGCTATGGTTGATGGTGCGGTGCGGGTCCTTGGCCGACCTCGTGTTTACAAGGCGTTTGCCTTGCTTTTAGGCTGCACCGAGGCCGGGTTGACCGAGCGGCGGCTCACCAAGCGCCGGTTACCCGCCGAGTTTCGCGCGGTTAAGAAAGAGTCGCTGGCGTCCAACCTCGTCTGGGAATGCAACCGCGAGGAAATTGCCGCGCTTCGAAACCGTGAGACCACGCGTTGATTTTGGCGCATGCAGAGATGGGGTCCCCTGGTGCGATCAGGAGTCTATCTTCGAGGCGGACGGGCGATTGGTAGTGGTGCTGATGATGATGACTCCAGCGAGAATGATCGCGGCGGCCAGCAGTAAGCCTGGAGTCAGCAGTTCCCCTCCGAAAACGCGGCCGAGAAACAAGGCAATCACCGGGTTAACATAGGCGTAGGTGGAGACGCGCGCCGGCGTGCTGACTTTAAGCAGCCAACTGTAAGCGGTGAAACCGACCAGCGAGCCGATTAAAGTCAAGTAAGTGAACGCGACCAGGGATCGGTGGGAGGCCTGATAAAAAGAAAAGCGGTCCGCTTCGCCCGAAATAATTCCAACGAACATCAAGACGCTGCCGCCAGCCAACATTTGGAGCGCCCCTCCCATCAGCGCAGGTTCAGGTTTGGGTGTGTAGCGGGAGTAGATGGAGCCGAGAGCCCAGGCGACGCTAGCGGCTAGAATGGACGCCAAACCTGCCGGGTCGATCCGTTCACCCACCACTCCATCTCGTTGACGAATGAGCCAGAGCAATCCCCCAAACCCAATCACAAGCCCAATCACTGTTCCCCGGTTTGGCCATGCTCCGCCCGGACGAAGCGACTCGAACAGGACAAACCAGAGCGGCGTAATGGCGATGACGAGAGCGACCAAGCTGGAGGGGACCCTCTGCTCCGCCCAATTCACGCCGCCATTGCCAATGCCGAGGAGCAACGTTCCGGCGATCAACGCGTTTTTCCAATCGGCTGGCGAAGGGCCTGGAGCTCCACGGCGGCGAAGCCAAAGATAGAGGAGACCGCCCGCGAAAAGGAACCGGCCGCCCCCCAGCATAAAAGGCGGAATCGACTCGACGGCAAAGCGAATGCCCAGGTAGGTCGATCCCCAAATTAGGTAAATGGCGGCAAAGGCCAGGAGAACGAGGCCTCTGGGTGCAGGGGTGGTGGTTTGGCTGGAACTCAAATTTGTTTTGGATAAGATGCTGCAACGCACATGACCAACTCAATGGGGAGCACGGTTAGGCAATAAGAGGGGTCTGTCAAAGCGATTGCGGTGGAATGTCAGAGTTCAAAGCCAAGAACATGATTCAGTTCCTTTCCATTCTCGGTGTCTGCGTGCTTTGGGCCGCGCCTGTTCTCAGTCGCGCGGCCGACGCCAAGCTCGCGGTTGACCCATTGCGCCAGGCGCACTCTCACAATGACTATGAGCAGACCCGCCCGCTCCTCGAGGCGCTGGACAATGGGTTTTGCAGTGTCGAAGCCGATATCTACTTGGTTTCCGGACAGTTACTAGTGGCCCATGACCGAGCGCAGGTCCGCCCCGAGAGGACCCTTCAAGCGCTTTACCTGGATCCACTGCGCGAACGAGTTCAACGGAATGGCGGGCGTGTTTACAAAGGGGGCCCCCCGATAGTCCTGCTGATCGACGTCAAATCGGAGGCGGAACAAACCTATGCGGCCTTGCATGAAGTCTTGCTTCAGTACACCAACATACTGACGAGGTTTACTCAGAATGCCATCGAGACAAACGCGATCACAGCCATTGTCTCAGGAAACCGGTCGCGGGCCGCCCTGTTAGCTCAGCCCATCCGTTTCGCCGCCCTGGACGGTCGGCCAGCGGATCTAAATGGGGGGGACCCTGTAAGCTTGATTCCGTTGGTCAGCGAAGATTGGAAGTCTCTTTTTGCCTGGCGAGGCCGGGGACCCCTGCCAGATTCCGACGCGGTGCTTCTCCGCAGTTTCGTGTCCAAAGCACATGCGCAAGGTCGGATGTTGCGATTCTGGGGAACCGCAGACCATAGCGAGGTGTGGGGCGAGATGCTCGCAGCCCACGTGGACCTAATCAATACGGACAAGTTGGCTGAACTTCGCCATTTCCTCTTGGCTTCCCCCAAGGCTGCCACTCCGTAGCGATTGGCGCCGGATCATCCCAGCTTTTCGGCGTCGAGTCTGTCGAGTTAGTGCCAATCGGCGGGGTGGCATGGTTTCTGCCGACCTTTGAAACCCGGATACGACTGAAGTCGAAACCCCGAACCGCTGAGTAATGTCCAACCATTTCCGTTACGCTTTAATCATCGTCCTCGCTGCCTTCGGCGTGCTGCTCGCGTTGACTCCGAGTGCGAAACTGGTTCCCGAAGAGATAAACTTGCGTCAATTGGAGCGATTGCTAGGGGAAAAGGCGATTTTGAACGCGGAAATTGTGCCCCGGAGTTTTGGCGATATCTATACAGTGAAAGGCACCTACACCCAGAAACCGCGTCGGGGCGAGACCGAATTTACAATCACAACGCATCTGACTGAAGGGCAACTCACCAATTTACTCTCTGGGCCGAACATCAAGTTGGAGATGCCTAGAATCAGTACACGCGCCAAGATTCTAGACATGGTTCCGACCCTTGTCGTTCTCACTCTGGTGCTTGGGTTGGTCGCTTACCAGGTGAACTTGGGAAAGGGGAGGAGCGCTCAAATGGTCCATGATCGCCCATCCATTCGATTCCAGGATGTTGCTGGCGTGGACGAGGCCAAGTCCGAGGTTCAAGAAGTGATCGACTTTCTGAGGGATCCGACCAAATACACTCGGTTGGGGGGGACTCTGCCCAAAGGAATTCTATTGATCGGACCTCCCGGGACCGGAAAGACCATGTTGGCCAAAGCCATCGCGGGGGAAGCAAACGCCAGTTTTTACAGCGCCAGTGGCAGCGATTTCACCGAAATCTATGTGGGGGTTGGCGCACGCCGAATCCGCGAGTTGTTCCGCCGAGCCAGGAAGAGCAAGCCGGCCATCATTTTCATCGATGAGATCGATTGCCTGGGGAAACACCGGAAACTCGATCAAAACGGCGAAATGCAGCAAACGAACAATGCGCTGCTCACCGCCATGGACGGATTTGAGAGCGCCGAAGGGATTATCGTCGTCGCGGCGACGAACCGGCCCGAAGACTTGGACGAAGCTCTGCTCAGGCCGGGGCGATTTGATCGGAAAGTGTATGTTCCATTGCCCGACGCGAAGGGGCGCCGGGCGATTTTGGAAACTCACGGGAAGAGAACGCCAATGCTGGCCCAAGAGACCGCGCTGGATATTATTGCGCAGACCACGCCGGGCATGTCCGGGGCTGATTTGGCAAACTTGATCAACGAGGCGGCCATCCTGACGGCGTTGCGTAACCGCAAGACAATCAGCTTGGCCGAGCTTGAAGAAGCACGGGACAAGGTTCGCTTCGGGAAAGAACGCAAATCCATGGTGCTTCAAGAAGGGGAAAGACGAGTGGTGGCGTTCCACGAAGCTGGGCATGCCATTATCTACCTGCAGAAGACATTGCTCCCGCCGTTGCACAAAGTCAGCATCGTCCCGCGCGGCCAGGCGCTCGGTTCAACGACCGTCCTACCTCATCAAGATCAGAACATTCATGGTCGCAAGTTTCTCCTGGAACAATTGGCGGTCCTGATGGGAGGACGCGCTGCCGAGGAAGCATTCTGCGGCGACATGACCAATGGTGCTCATGGCGATTTGGAGTCCGCCAAAAACATTGCGCGCAAAATGATTCATGATTGGGGAATGGGGCAAAAGCTCTATTACGAACCGGAGAAGCAGGACGCCGAGCGTGAGATCAACATGTTGCTTTCGAGTGCTTGCGAGGAGGCGCGTCAGATTATCGCTGCCCAGCGCGAGAACACTCGCAGACTCGCGGAAGCCCTTCTCGTTCAGGATACCCTGACCCGGGAGCAAGTGTTGGCTTTGCTGATGACGACCGAACGGCTTCCAGCCTCAACGCTGCTCGAATCGGCCGACGATGATAAAATGACGGCGTTCGCGACTTAAGAAGTGATCCGCGCAATCTTGCAGGCGTCGCGCGGGTTGAGGATCGAGGGTGAATCAATCACCAAGCGTCGTTCAGTAAATCTTACGCAAGTGGGACGGCAAGATATTCAGCTCTGATCGGTACTTGGCGACGGTGCGGCGAGCGATGACGATGCCTTTGTCGGCAAGGAGTTTGACGATTTCTTCGTCGGAGAGCGGTTTGCCCGGGTTTTCCTCCTTGATCATCTCGGAAATGATGTCTTTTACCGAGGTATTGGACATGCCGACGCCGCTGGCCGTCTTGATCCCCGAGGTGAAAAAGTACTTCATCTCGAAAATCCCGCGTGGCGTTTGCATGTATTTCCCGGAGACCGCCCGGCTGACGGTGGTTTCGTGGACCCCCACGACTTCCGCGATCTGAAGCATCGTGAGTGGTTTTAGATGGGCGACCCCTTTTTCCAAGAATTCGCGTTGTCGATGGACGATTTCCTTGGCGATGTTCAAGATCGTTTGCTGACGCTGATGCAAGCTTTTGATCAAGAACTTGCCGGCCCGGATCTTCTCTCGAATATATTCGCGCACTTCACTGGAGCTATCCGCTTGCGACATCAGATCTTTGTAAGTGTTGCTGATGCGCAAGTGGGGAACTTGCTCGTTGTTGCTCGTCACGACCCAGTCTTCCCCAACTTTTTGCACGAATACTTCTGGCAAGATGTACTGGTCGTTGTCCGGGAGGAAAGCGCGGCCGGGTCGGGGTTCAAGGTGACTGATTCGTTCTACCGCATTCTGGACTTCATCGACGGTCAGTCCTAAACCGCGCCCAATCTCTGGCAATCGACGTTTCCCCAAGGCGTCAAAGTACTTATCAATAATCCCATACTCGAGGGTTTCCTTCCGATCGGCTCTTTCGAGCTGGAGAAGGAGGCATTCGCGCAGGTCGCGGGCTCCGACACCCGGGGGGTAAAAGCTCTGGATGACCTTGAGAACGCTTGCGATCTGCTCTGAAGGGATGTTGGTCGAGAACGCCAGTTCATCCAAGGAAGCTTGGAGATAACCGTAGTCATCGATGTTTCCGATGATCATTTCTGCGATCGGCCGCTGCTCCGGGCTCAGGTCGGACAATCGAACTTGCTCGAGCAAGGTTTCCTGCAACGAAGTGTCCGCCACGAGCGAATCGAACATGAACTGGCGACGTTCTTCGTCCTCTTGACTGAACCGTTGAGGACCGCTGTTCTGGGAAAAGTTGTCTCGCCACTCCTGATCGAGTTGAGCGAGTCTTTCAAATTCCGCCTGAAAGTCGTCGGCCGGTCCACTTGGCTTCTCGGTCGCAGGATCAAACGTGACGTCCGCAGGAGGTTCCGCGGGATCGCTCTGGTCTGGAACATTCGACTCCTGCGCTTTGTTTTCCTGTTCAGCTTCGGCGGTCATCCCCTCTTCAAGGACGGGATTTTGCTGCAGCTCCTGCTCGATGAGTGCTTTCAACTCCAAGGTCGGCGCCTGCAACAAGGCCAGCGACTGCTGGAGTTGTGGCGCCAGCACCTGCGAGAGCGCCATCTTCTGTGATAAATGTAAGCCCTGAGCCATCGATGCTCGATCTTAGACGGATCCTCTAAGATCTCAAGAACGAAGTCAGAAGTTGGCACAGATTTCGCATCGTGGCCTTTGCTAGCCCTCGACACCCAGTCGCTCGTGCGTCCTCAATGGTTTGATTCCAAAACAGTTGCCGGGATCTGCTTGCTTGGCGTAAGGTCGAGCGTGTGACTCGCCTCACCATTCTGGGCAGCGGATCCGAGGGGAACTGCGCTTATCTGGAAACAGATGAAA
>JBGAIN010000331.1:0-2847 GCA_044225505.1 Limisphaerales bacterium | reverse complement strand
GGATGCTCCTGATTCCAGCCGCACCCGAATGGAGATCTGCTCCACCTCCACGCCGTTCGTATCGAGCGCCTGCACGCGGAGGTCGTTGATCCCAGGATGAAGTGAGAAAGACGAGAACGACCAGGTCGAGCTGAGGGGCAACCAAGTCGCGGGAACTCCGTTAACCCGCACCCCGCTGGTGGTCGCTGTGTTGGCACGGCCGGTGATGGCGAGAGTGGGCTCGCGCGTGGAATAGAGTCCATTGGTGGATGGCAGATCCACGCGGCAGGAGAGGCGGTCCGGGAACTGCGCTTGAACATGCTCAATGCGGCCCAGGATGAACCGACGAATGTTCTCCAAAACAGGAGCGGGCACTCGGCCTCCGAGCAGTTGGTCGATCATCGGGAAGGCTTGCTCCGGAGAAAAGACCGTCCGGCATAACTCCCGCAGAGTGGAAACGTAGAGGGCGGCAATCTCCGGTTGCTTGAGGAGACGTTCGAAGGCGGCGATCTTGAGCGAGCCGAGCAAGGTCGAGTTGGTGCTGCCGGCGGGGAAGCCCTGGCCCAAGACCGTGTCCGTGTCATAGGGCAGGAGATGAAATCGCGGGTCAGTGACACCTTGATAGAGAGCGAAGTCGTCGCCCGTTCCGGTGTTCGGGCTGGTCTCCTGATTATCCATGAAAGCCATGACCGCCAGATACCGGACCCATTCCGCAACTGGGATTCGTTGTGGCAACAACTCTTGAAACTCGGAGTCGGGAGCGGCCGAGAGCACGCGGCAGAGTTCGATCAGCCCTGTCCAATCATCCTGCTGTTGGTTGGTTTGTTTGAAGTAAACCGGGCGGTAGGGCAGGGGATCAGTGCCAAGATATCGGAAATCGGCTTCCTGCGTCGTGTCGTCCGAGCCGATTCCGCGGTAAAGGTCACCTTGGTCGTCTCTGGGGAAATGGCGCTGGGCAAACTGGCCATCCAAGACTTCGACCGCGGCGTAACTGCCGTAGGTGAGGACGGCGCCGCCATCGAGGGCAAGGTCAGCACCGTTAACGCGAACCTGGGTGAGATAGGTCCATGGCGCGTGCAATCCGGCACGCAGGCAAAAACTATTGCCAAGCGTCGTCACGTAACTGTAAGGCGCGTTCAAGTTCAGCGCGGACGAACCATTCCAAAGCGCGCCTTGCGGAAACTCCAAGTGGTAGCTCGCTGGGAGTTTGCCACGACTGCCATGGCCCCGCGGTCGGACGCTCACGCGGTGGCGAATATGATGGCGGTTTCCATCCCAGCCAATGAACGTCGCGTTGAACTCCGCGTTGCTCAAACCGTCCGGCAGTTGACTGCTCATCAGAGCCAGTTCCCCCCGATCCGAAGCGGTGAGTAGGATTCGGTATCGCGGTGAATCCACGGAGTCCGGTTCGTCATCGACCTGGAGCAGGCAGTTCGTTACTTGGTCAAGTTGACCCTCTTCGAGGACCGCTGGCGCCGGCCAGGTCCGCTTCTCCCCTCCGTTCGGTGTAAACTCGACATAATACTCCAGCACCGTCCCGGGCGGTTGCGGAGGGAGGAGCGCACCGAAGATTCCGTCGTCGGCCGCGCCGTCCTGGTGCAAGCCATCATCCGCCATGGGCACCGAAACAAAAGCGCTGCCGGACCTGTCCGCCACCCGGTATCGTACGGCGGCTGTTCCGCTCCCACTCGATGGCGAGATGAAGTGCGCGGTGATCGCGATTGGATCGGTGGATCGCGGCACGGCGGGCCAGTGGCGCACGTCCAGGATCAAACCCCCGCTCACCGTGGAAGCGACCGAGTTCGGTCCTCCCGGGGTCCCACCAGCCACGCGGCTCGCGGCCCAATTCTGGCCTGAATCCCCAGGCAATTTCGGTTCGATCAATTCCAGCGAACGGCCGAGATCGACAGGGGCGGACCAGATCCAACCGCGATGACCGTGGTCGTTGGGCCCGCGCTGCCGAACCGCCCAGTCGCCGTCGCGGCCAAACTCCACCCGCGTCACGAGTTGCTGCGAGGCATTGTGCAATGCGACAGCTTCGCCTGGCCTTAACCGTCCGGACCAATTGCCGACCACATTGGTGACCGACGGGTAGCGGCGGTGAAACGCTGCCAGGTCGGCCGCGACTACCCAGTAGCCATTCGCTGGCAATGTGACATTGGTGAAGGTGAATCGGATGCCATCGACGAAGCTCCACCCGTGCAAAGAGATTTCTTTCGAACCTGGATTGTGAACTTCAATGAAGCTAGGGGTTTCGGGTTCCCCGATTGCGCTGGGCATCAGTTCACTCAGAATTACCGACTGCGAGAGCGTCGGAAGGGTCAGGCATAACCACACGACACCAGCGAGAATGCGGCGGAAGTCAAGGAACTGGTTCATGCGATACCCGGATGCGCCATCATTCATGCCAGCCAAAAGTGAGAAGGCAAGCTCGTTAACCTGGTCACTGTCGTGTGATGGAAGGAGCGCGGCTGTGTCGTAAGACCAGCCGCAGAGGCTTCCGCTTTCACCAGGACGCTCCGAAACATGCGGACGCGAAAGATGTCGGGCGCCTGCTGCGGCTGGACTCGTCGCACTCGTCTTCGCCGCGCCCCGTTGGGAGCATCTCGATAGTAACACCTGGGATGGCGCGCGGGCTTTAGTTCGCCGGACCGTCCGATGCGGCCAAGCAGCGCTCGAATCCTACGCGAGTGGGGTCGCACCTGCGGACATTCTTGCGGGATTAATCCTAATGCCATTCGGTAATTGCCTCCTGGCGCCCCGGATGGGGCAACTCGAGAATAGCTCGGCGTTTTAACGCTTGTCTTTACCCACAAACAGGTGTGCCATTTTGTCTCTTGTACTTTTTGTACTGATGCCTAAACTCGC
>JBGAIN010000140.1:0-22830 GCA_044225505.1 Limisphaerales bacterium | reverse complement strand
TGACCTCAGATCGGGCAGGCATCCCTTGTCCCGAACTGCCAGACAAACCTAAATCAAAGGAGTGCATTATGAATCATTCAAAACTGACGGGTCTCATTTGCGGCGGGATTCTCTCACTTGGAGCCGGTAGCTCTCTGGGACAACAATCTTCGCAAACATTACCGAATCCATCCTCGTCCCAATCAGGGATCTCGCGACCAGGCTCCAGCGGTGTCGAAAAATCCGGATCCACAGGTGGCAGCCTGAACCAGGCCGGGTCCATCCACGCCGGAGCTAGCTCGAGCACAAGCTCCATGCAGTCTGGAACCGACGTGCGCCTGAGCCAATTACTCAACAGCTCCGTTCGATCCCAGGACGGAAAAACACTCGGAAATATCCGCGACTTCACGGTCGATCCGCAGTCTGGGCAGATCGAATACGCCATCCTTTCCCTCGCCTCAGGAACCGGAGCGCCGGACACCTCGGCCTCCAGCGGCGAAACGGTCCCGTCCAGCCGATCGAGCGTGCTAAACACGCCGAGTCCCACCGCTGGAATGTCGGGGAAAATGATTCCTGTTCCGTGGCAGCTGTTCAGCCAAAGCTGGAGCGGTAGCCAGGGAGGGACGGTTGGTTCGAGCAGCGCGCTGGGATCGCACAACCTTACATTGAATGTGGACGAATCCAAGCTGCGCAGCGCTCCTTCTTTCGAAGGTTCGAATTGGAGTGAACTGGAAGGCGGCACGCTAGACCAACGAGTCTATTCGTATTACGGAGTCGATCGATCGTCGGCCGTGGGAACCTCCGGCTCCAGTATCCGTGGACAAGGCAGCTCGCACCATACGTCCCCTGGCTCGCCAGGGACGAGCACTGTTCCTCACGGGACAAGTGGCTCCCAAGGCACAAGTGGATCGCAGGGAACTTCCCGGTCCCAAGGTTCCACGGCGCCCCAAGGCAGTTCTAGCAGCACCACTCCCAATCGATAAGCTTCGCGATGCATTCTGACTTCGAAGTGCAGAGCGTCGCTGTCGAAGGATAGCTGCGTCAACGTTGCTCGCCCCTCGGTCGCCATGCGCCGAGGGGCTTTTTGCTTCCGCGTTCTGCCAAGTCAAGTTTCAGGCCACCGGTCCCCCACGCTTCTCGGGGGCGTTTCCCTGACCTGGTTTACAGAGTGGCACGCGGTGACGTCTCATCGGACATTGAACTAATCAAACCGGTCGGCGTAAGGCACCCACAGTTTCCACGCTTCGCGCCGACAGAACATCGAGAAAGGATCATAAAATGAAAAAATACGCTTTAATTCTAGCCGCCCTCACATTCATGACTGGATCGACTCTTTATGGACAAGCCACTGGCGGCGCGGCCGGGGGCGGTGCTGGAGCTGGTGCGTCTGGGGCGACGGGAGGCGCCGGAGCGGCGTCCAGCGGACGAACGGGATCGACGGTCGGAAGCGCTGGAACAACGCGCTCTGGCGTGGCCGTATCACCCAATGCTGGATCAGGCGCTCTGCCCGCGCCTGCTCAACCGGTCGCGCCGGGGAACGCGATCGGGGGTATTGGAGCGCCAAACCAAGGAACGCCAGCGCTCCAAGGCCAGCCAGCCACGGGAGTTGGGACCGGGCGAGGGTCCAATTCCGGGGCGATTGGAGGGACGGGCCCTGGAACTGGCGGTATCGGAGGAACGGTGCCAGGGGCCGCAACGAGCCCGCTCGATGCGGGGGCGAGTGCGACGACCGGCGTTCAACCCGGAGCGGGCTCGATCATCAATCCTCAAACTGGCCTTCCCGGCGTCGCAACGACGCCTGGAGTCAACGGAGTTGGCTCGCGGCCAGTCATTGCGCCGAGTGCCGATCTGCAGCGAGGCGTGACGACACAGCCTGGAGTTGGGATCGGTGAGACCGGCACGGGCACTGTGGCGGACATGAATATGGCCCAGCGTGTTCGAGGTCAGTTGCTGAACAGCGGATTGATCGCTCCGCCGAATGGACAGCAAGTGCGGACAGGAACCGGGATTACGCCGCAGAGTTTGTCTAACGTGCAGATTAATGCCAACGGAAATCGAGTAACATTGCAGGGTTCGGTCGGTAGTGAGGCCGAGCGACGACTGATCGAGACTCGTATCCGTCAGATGACCGGCGTTCAGGGTGTGGTTAATAACCTCACCGTTAACGCGGCAGGCGCGCGCGTCGGCCAGGGAACCCCTGGGGCTATCGGAACGGACACTGGAACTTCCACAGGTGCCGGAAGTGTCCCAACGACCAGCCCGGTTCCGAGGTAAATCCCGTCTTACATCGCTGGGGGCTGGTCAGATTCCAGTCCCCAGTTCGATGCCGCTAGAAGTTCTGGCCCCACCCCGCCTCGGTGTTTTTCCTCTGCTCGGTCTTCGTTGGCCAGGACCATTCTCAGCGCAACCCTTTGGGCGGCAGTTTTTGTGCCCGCCCGCGGTGTGGCTCGCTCGTTCTCCCGACCTGTCCGATCGGGGATGCGCCTCGCTCGCGCCTTGCGGACGAGGCAAAACTCCTGGCCGCGAAAGCCTACGGAATTAGGGGACAGCATACTAGCCGCCTCTGTTCGCGCCGAAAACTCGCTGGGCTCAACGCCCCAAAGTTCACGCGACCGATCGCGCCTGTGGGATCGTTAATAGGGATGTGGCGATTCGATGGAACTGCAGGCGACAGAGTGAGGGCGTGCCAGCCCAATTCATGAAAAGCAGCGACTGCTTACACGTGTCCGCCGCAGCGCCAATGCACTTGGGCCCAAAGAGTTCCAACGAGCGAAGCGAGCTTTCGAAGCCGCCGCACCAGCAGCCTCAGGACAGAACGCCAACCACGGCGTGGCCAGCCGCTCGCAAATCCCGGGACTCCAACGATTCCTTGGAACAGGATGCGGATACGACTGTCGAATCAGTGAAATACTGCAACATTTGGACTCAAAGCGGGTTCTCAAAGCAACGTCAGAGTGATACGGAGGAAAGATATGGCTCATGCAGGTGAACCCGGCGCCGCCGGAATTAACGATCGGATCGACGTCAAGGCGATTGCGCGCCTCGCTGAGAAGCGCGCGCAGTTGGCGCAGCAGCTCGCCACGACGATCGTGGGGCAAAGCGACGTCATCGACAACGTCTTGTTGACCATCTTTTGCGGCGGCCACGCGTTGATCGTCGGCGTCCCAGGATTAGCCAAGACTCTGTTGGTCCGCACGCTCGGCCGCGCGCTCAATTTGAGCTTCAGCCGCATTCAGTTCACGCCCGATCTTATGCCGTCGGACATCACCGGCACGGATATCATCCAAGAAGATCCTGCGACCGGTCAGCGGCGGCTAGAGTTCTTGCCCGGTCCCATCTTCGCCAATCTGGTCTTAGCGGACGAAATCAATAGAACCCCACCAAAAACGCAAGCCGCCATGCTTCAGACCATGCAGGAGCACGAAGTCAGCATCGGTTCGAAAACATACCCCTTGCCCGCTCCATTTCATGTCTTCGCCACGCAAAACCCAATTGAAATGGAAGGCACTTACGTCCTGCCCGAAGCCCAAGCGGACCGATTCATGTTCAGCATTCATTGCGGCTATCCGACCAATGCCGAAGAAGAGTTGGTCGTACGCAACACCACGGGGACCGGCACGCCGCAGCCATCGCCAGTTTTGGATGCCGCTGAGATCATCGAAATTCAGAAACTCGTCCGCGCCATGCCCGTCTCGGATGAGGTCATCCGCTATGCGATCCGCCTGAGTTCCCGAACTCGCCCGGAGGAGTCGTCCGCGCCCGCGTATGTAAAAGATTATGTCCGCTGGGGCGCCAGCCCGAGAGCATCGCAATATCTTGTGCTCGGAGCCAAAGCACGGGCTGCGGTCACTGGAAAACTGTGCGCGGATTACGACGGCGTTCGATCGGTCGCGCGTCAGGTCCTCCGGCATCGGTTGATTACCAACTTTAACGCTCGCGCTCAAAAGATCACGGTCTCCGACATTATCGAGAAATTGCTGGGCGAGGTGAAGCCGTAGTCCGCAACGGATGCAACGGATGTTACATCGCTTGACCAACGCCCCCACCCCTTGAGATGCCTGCAACTCTCCAAATCGATGCGCGGACGCTCGCGACGATTGATGACCTATCGCTGCTAGCGAAGACGGTTGTGGAAGGGTTTCTTGACGGGCTGCACCGCAGCCCATTCTTGGGGTATAGCACCGAATTCTCAGCTTACCGGGCCTATACCCAAGGCGATAACTTGCGCCACATCGATTGGAAAGTCTGGGGCCGCAGCGACGAGTTCTACGTCAAGCAATTCGAAGACGACACCAATCTGCGTGCCCAGATCTTTCTTGATACGAGCGGGTCGATGGATTTCGGAGACGCTGGAACCAACAAGTTCGATTATGGTCGGGTGTTGGCAGCGGTGTTGGCAGAGCTGATGGCGCGCCAGCATGATGCGCCCGGCTTGATCCTGTTCGGCGAACAAGCGCGCCAGGCAGCTCCTTCCCAAGCAAATCGGCATCATGCCGAGGAGATTCTTAGGCTGCTGAGCCTGGCTCAGGCCCAAGGTCGGACGCAACTGGATCAGACTCTGTTTCAAATGATCGAAGGGTTCACTCGTCGCGGAATGGCCGTCGTGATCTCCGACTTCTTCACCGACACAGAGTCGGTCTTCCGTCTCCTTCGCCAATTGCAAGCCCAGGGCCAAGAAACCCTCGTGTTCCACCTACTCGCGCCAGAAGAGATCGATTTGCCCTACGAAGGTGAGTGTATCTTTGAGGATTGCGAAACGGCCGAAGAAATCCCAGTTCATGCGGATGATTTTCGTGAAGAGTATCAGCGGCGATTCACGGCTTTCTGCCGAAAAATCCAAGATGAATGCACCGGGCTGGAAGTAGATTATCGGCAGATCCGCACGGACGCTCCGCTGGACTTGGCGCTGATCGCCTATCTCGAACGCCGAGCCGCCGCTTAGCCTATGCCAGGGATCTTATTTACGAACGCGTGGATGCTGGCGGGACTTGCGGCATTATCCATCCCCGTCCTGATTCATCTCCTCCTGCGGCGCAAAAAGAAGCGAGCTCGTTTTAGCACGTTGCAGTTCTTCGTCCGCAATGACGAGCAATCCTCTCAGCGCCGCAAGCTTCGAAATTGGTTGCTCCTCGCTTTACGTCTGGCCATTTGCGCCCTCTTGGTCCTTGCGTTCGCTCGTCCGTATCTTCCTAATCGCGGCACGGCGCTCCCTGGCGACAACGCGCAGTTTGTCGCGTTTGTGTTGGATCAGTCGCTCAGCATGCAGGCGACCGACCGGGCTGGCACAAAGTGGGATCGAGCGAAAGCAATCGTCGCTGAGGCGCTCTCCGCGCTGAAACCGGCCGACCGCGCCGCCCTTATTACTTGTTCGTCCCAAGCCGAAATCCTGGCGGAATGGGCTCCTCCAACTCTGATTCAGCGCCGGCTCGAGCCACTCCACGCAACCTTTGAGACCGGAAACATTGGGCCGGGCCTGCAAAAGGCCGCCCAACTGTTTACCTACGTCGACCGCGGCGCCAAAAAAACGGTATACATTATTAGTGACCTGCAGCGCAGCGCCTGCCAAGGATTGGCTGAGTTTCCGCTTCCCGGAGAAACAGAGGTCAAAATCGTCTCCGTCAGCGATCTGATGAGTCCGAATATGGCCTTGGCAGACCTCCAACTCGACGGCAATTCTCGCTCCACACCCCGCGCCGCCATCGTGAGTTACTCTGACGAGGACATGTCGCAGACAAAGCTCGACCTGCAAATCGATGGTCACGAAATCTCTTCCGCCACGATCGGCCTACCCGCAGGCGGAGCCACGAATTTGGACCTGGCGCTCCCCTATCTGAAACCTGGCTGGCACGAGGTCGTCGTCCGGCTTCAGAATTCCGACGCCCTGCCATCGGACAACACGCGCTACCAAACGTGCTACCAACCTGAACCCGCCCGGGTTTGGGTGATCGAGACGCGGCCGTCCGCTCGCGCCTTTGAAGAGTCGAGTTTCTTTGTAACGACTGCCTTAGACCCGACACGCGACGCGACTAACCGGCTTCAAAGCGGTTGGGAATGCGAGAAGATTCTACTTAGTGAGTTACCCGGGAAGCTCCGGTCGACCTCGCCGACGTTGCCTTGCGATTGGATCGTCCTCCCTGGCCTGGCACAAGTCCCGAATGGTCTAGGCGATCTCCTTGGAAACTTCGTTCGCCGTGGTGGAGGAGTTTTGTTCTTCGTTGGCGAAGGCGTCAGCGCAAATCGATATAACGCGGAATTCCGCGACCTGCTTCCGGTGACGTTGGGAACCGTGGAAACACGGCCCGATGGAGAATCTTACTGGCGCCTGCGCACTTATGAGACCAATCATGCGATGTTCGCAGCCTTTCAACTCCCAAACAGCGGCAGTCCAGCGCTGACCCGGTTCACGCAACGGTTTCACGTGGAAACGTCGGTGCCGCAACGCATCTTGGCACGGTATGACGATGGACTTCCCGCCATCGCGGCTCAGCAAGTGGGAACCGGACACGCGGTATGGGTCAACACTTCCGTGGATGCGAGCTGGAGCGACTGGCCCAAACGGAAGAGCTTCGTGCCTTGGTTGCACGGAGTCGGCCAATATTTGTTACCGCCTGCCCGCCGAAATGCCGAGGAAACTCAACTGTCGGCGATTACTGGCGGTACAGAAGATATTCAACTCGGGCTGGAATCCGCAAAGCTCGCCGTCCGGTTGATCGATCCTGACGGCAAGGAAAGCGCGTTGACCGCCGATAGCGACGGCGTGTTACGCGATGTCCGTTTTGCGCGACCGGGGTTCTATCGGTTACAAACTGCATTGGGGAAAGAGATCCGCCGGATTTCCGTCAATGTTCCGGTAGCGGAATCCGACTTAAGCGCCCTCTCGTCACCGGATGCGAAACAACTAATTGCGCGTCAGCCAGAAACGCGGCAGGCGAGCCTTGCCGCTGGGCTGTTAGGTACAAGTGGTAACCAACGAGAATTTTGGCGCGTCTTGCTTTTGGCGGTGCTCGGATTGCTATTCATCGAAATGTTTGTCGCAAACCGCACGCTTGCCTAGGCGAACTGGAGATAATTGACCACCTCGATCTGTCCCAACTCCAGCGACCAATTTAAGAGCCAAAGGAATTTATATGAACGAACCCTCTGAAAACGACGCCCAGTCCGCCAAGGCTCACTTGGCGAAGGCGTGCCGGACTAAGGACTCGTCCGTGCGTATGGCGTGGGCCATTACCATCGGCGAAGCAGTGCTTCTTGGAGTTATTGCGATGGCGCTGATGGATTATTGGCTGATGCTCCCGGTATGGATGCGCTCGGTGGCCGCCGCCGTTCTCGTGGGACTTTCTCTCCTCGGGATCTTCCGTCTGGTCCGATTCTTCCGCCGCCCGACGCTGCTCAAGGAAGCCGCCTTGGACGTCGAAGCAGCACGTCCGGAACTCGGATGTGAGGTTTCCACGGCAGCAGAGTATCTCTCGGGTGAACGCCAGATCAGCCGGCAATACGAGCCGGAGTTGGTTGCCGCCCTGGAAAGCAAGGCCGCAGCACAACTAAAAAGTGCAACGCTCCCGTATCGCCGCCGACTCTTGGCCCCTGCGATTGCCTTGGGAGTCACCCTTTTAACCCTCGGCATTGTGGTGCTTTGGTCTCCCTCAGTTATCACGGCCCTCAGCCGAACAGTCTTTCCCTTTTCAAAAGCGAGATACACCCAAGTCCAGGTGAATCCCGGGAACATCGAGATTCCCGTCGGCCAAGACATTGAAATCACCAACCTTTTTTCGGGACGTATTCCACAGAACCCGAGAGTGCACTGGCAGAAAGCAGGAGAGTCAGAATGGCAATCAGCCGCCTTGATCACACGCAATAGCGACGGCGCATTCCTTTACAGGTTTCCCAATCTGACCTCCGATCTTCGTTACCAGGTCACAGCGAACGACGCGGAGTCAGACACCTACACGGTCACGACGTTTGTTCCGCCCGAGATCAAGCAATGCGCCATCTCGATCCATTATCCGGAATACACCCAACTCCCTCCCTCTGCCCAGTCGGAGCGTGATGTCACCGCGCTTCGCGCGAGCCAAATTGAGCTTCGCGTCGCTCCTACCACGCCGCTTTCTGAGGCGAAGATCCGCCTTTCCTCAACCGAATCAGTTCCCCTGAAACCGGCCGCTGGAGGTTGGTGGGTGGCAACCTTGCCCGTGACCAAAGACTCGGAGTACTCCATCGAACTTACGGACACGAAGGGACATCGAGGCGGCGATACGGCCCCCTTCCATATCAAGGCGCTCACCGACCGCCCCCCCAAAGTCGAAATTCCAGATCCTGGGCAGGATTTGCGTGCTGGAACGACAAACAAAGTGCCGATTCGTATCTCCGTCGCTGATGACTTTGGTGTCGAGCAGATTGACTTGGTTGTGCATAAGTTGGGCGGCCCCGAAAAGGTCATCCACGCGCAACGGGAAAAGGGAGAGAATGGCGAACAACTCGCTACCGCAGAACTGGATCTCAGTGAACTGAACCTTTCGGAGTACGAACTGGTGGCCTATCAAGCCAGGGCGAAAGATAACAATACCTTGGATGGTCCAGGTTTAGGAAAGTCCCCGGTTTACTTCGTCGAGATCACCAATCTCGAAGGCGGACAATGCAAGAAGCCCCAACCCGGCCAGAAAGCGAATCTGATCTCGATCCAGAAGCAACTCATCGCCGATACGACCGCACTCCCGCTCGACGCGGGCCCGGACACTTTCAAGGCACTCGCCACTCGTCAACAAGACGCCGCTGGCTTTGCCGAACTTTACAATAACACGCTGAGCCAAGGAGGCGCTCCGGCCGAAGCACTCGCCGAGTTAAAATCGGCCCTCACCGATATGAAGCAAGCGAGCGCTCAGCTGGAAGCGCAAAAGCGGAGCGAATCTCTCCCACCGCAAGAATCTGCCTTGGCCCACCTTTATCAAGTGCTCAAGCAGTTGCCCAACTTGCAGAACATGCCCACTCAGCCTCCGCCAGAGTCTAAGGAGCCTGCACCGCCAGCGCTCGCGGTTGTTTTAGACGCCATCAAACAGCAGAAAGAACAGGCGGCAGATAAGCCAATTGCTGATGCCCTGAAGCAAGCTCAACAATTGGCACGGTCTCAGGAAGCGCTGAATACCGCGATGCGCAAATCAAAACCGCCAGCCAACGACAACCGTTCCCAATCTCAGGCTAAGGGGCAGAGCCAATCCAAGTCGGAAAGCCAATCGAAATCCCAAAGTCAAAGCAAAGGTCAAGGTCAAGGTCAAGGTCAAGGTCAAGGCGAAGGTCAAGGCCAAGGTCAAGGCCAAGGTCAAGGCCAAGGTCAGGGCGAGCCCAAGGGCCAGGACAATAAAAGCTCAGATCAACCCGGCGACAACAAGCCGAAGTCCGATTTGGACGATCAAAATAATTCCCCCAACGAGGAGGCGTCCCCCGCGATAACTCCTGAAACACCTGCGGCGGCGCAATCGCAACTGGCACAAGCAGCATCGCCAGAGAAACAGAATTCAGCGGCAAAAGCGGCCAAAGGCAAAGGGAAAGGCAAGGGCAAGAATAAAGGCCAAGGAAAAGCCAAAGGAGGCGGTAAAGGGACTGGAACCCCCACCGCGCCGGCTCCGGCCACGACACCCGCGGAGGAACCGCCGCCGTCTCCTGAAGAGTCCATGGATGACACAGAACTCGCTCAGAAAGAACAAGACCTGAGTAAGGAAGCAGCCGCTTTGGCTGAGAAGCTCGAACGGATGGCCGGAAACGACAAACGCGTGGGCAGAACGGCGGGTCAGAATGCTCACCTTGCTGGCCAGAAGATTGCGACGGCATCCGAAGAGATCAAAAAGGGCAATTTTGGCGCCGCCGGCGTCAACGGGTATCACGGTGAAATCGCGCTGCGCGAAGTCGTGGCGACCTTGGAGAAAGTGCTGCGTCAACCGCCAGAGCTTACGGACACATCGGACGAAGAAGCGCCCAAGGCGTACGAGGCGTTGATTTCCGAATACTTCAAGAAGCTTTCGCATGCAGAGTAACCGAAGAGGTCGGCATGATCGAATACAGTTACCTCCCGAATACGCTCTGGATTACGGCCATCGGCTGCGGCGCAGCTGCGCTCATCTTTGCGAGCTATTTTTGGGCGCGGGGTCGAGCAAGCCGTGGCATTCGGGCTATTTTGGGAATGGTTCGGTGGGTCATCGTGGGGGCCGTGATCCTTTGCCTTGTTGATCCGGAATGGGTCGAGTCCGTCAAGCACCAGCAGAAGTCTCGTTTGGCCGTGCTCTTGGATACCTCGAAGAGCATGGGGATCAAGGATCTTCCTGGAGAACGATTGTCTGCAGCCAAAACCTGGCTACAAACGCACGTGACCCCAGCGGTCCCGCCAGAATTCTCCGTGCAGTATTACTCGTTCAGCAATTCCGTTGTGCCTTTAGGCTCAATGGACCGAGCGGCGGCCGATGGCGAGTCGACCGGACTGGCTAACGCCCTGGACGAAGTCCTCGCGCAACCCGGAGACGAGCCATTGACCGGAGTCTTGCTTTGTTCAGACGGCATTGAAAACTTGCGGAAAGATGTTGAAGGAGTTGCCCGCCTCTATCGCCGCAAGGGCATTCCGATCCACACATTGACCGTGGGCACAACCAACGACACGCGCGATATCGTCGTCGAAAACGCGCAAGTCCGCCGCGCGGTTCCCAATCAGGCCCCGACCAAAGTGACGGTCACCGTTCGCGCGCCTGGCTTTGAGCAACAAACTGTCCCGCTACAAATCTTTCACGGAACAGAAATGGTGGCCATGAAGGAAATCCAACTCGGGAAGGAAAGCCAGCGCTACGACCTCGAGTTTACCCCACGCCAGAAGGGTTTCCAGGTCTACGAAGTCCGTGTGCCGCAGCAAAAAGAAGAGTGGCTCACGACGAACAATCGACGCGCCTTCGGACTGGAAGTGATCGACCCGACAATTCGCGTCCTCTACATGGAGGGAACTCCGCAACAGCCCAACAGCACCCTCCCAGAATGGAAGTATCTCAAAAGCGCTTTGGAGTCAGATCCGAACATCAAAGTGAAGACGCTCTACCGCGAGTTTGGCGCCACCGGGAAACGCCTGCACACTGTCGATACGGATCCAGAAACCGGCGAGAAAATCTACCCGGTGGAGCATCCGACAAGAGGCTTTCCACAAACACTGAACGCCCTGCTGGAATACGACGTCGTCATCCACAGCGACATCCGAAAGGAATCGTTTACTGGTGAAGAACTCCGCAACATTCAACGGCTGGTCGAGGAGTTCGGCGGAGGGTTTGTCATGATCGGAGGAAACTCCGCCTTTGGAAAAGGTGGTTATCATAAGACAATTCTCGATCGAATTATCCCAGTAGCCATGCGGCAGGAGAACGATTCCCAAGCGCGCCCTTTCCAACTTCACATTCCCGCGACCAGTTGGGACCATCCCGTCATCGCGCTCGGAGCGAATCGCCAGCAAACCGAATTCATTTGGAACCGACGCTTGCCTCTTCTCTACGGCTACAACCTGGTAGATCGAGCCAAGCCAGGTGCCACCGTCCTGGCGGATGACCCAAGCTCCACCACGGTCGGAGGCTCGCGCCTGGTGCTCGCGGTGCAAAGTATCGGGCAGGGACGAACCATGGCATTCACCTCGGACACTACCCGAACCTGGGGCAAGGACTTTGAGACGTTGTGGGGAGAAAAGATCAATCCGTCTCAACCCCTCACTGAAGAGAACTGTGACTCCCGGTACTACCGGCAGTTCTGGGTCAATGCCGTGCGCTGGCTTGCGGCCGGTCGAATGAGCCGAACCAACAGTGCCGTGACGCTCGAACTCGCCCAGAGTTACTGCGCCCCGAATGAGAAGGTTGCCGCAACCATCAAGGTGCGGGATCGTGCGTTGAAGGAAATCCCTATGGCCGAAGTCATCGTGCTCGTGGCTTCTGGCGGCATCACGAATACGGTCGCCAAGCCAGCGTTCGACAGCGCTTCTCGATCGTACACAGCGGAGTTTAGTCTACCTGAGGCGGGCGAGTTCACCGTCACGGCCGTCGCGACGGTTCGGGGACGGGCCATGGGAGACGACCGCCAACTGCTCGTCTGCGAGGGCGTCGATCGCGAAATGAAGGATCTCCGAGCACGAACCGGCTTGATGCAGAACATTGCAAAACTCTCCGGGGGGCAAAGCCTTTCGGTGAATGATTCCGACCCGGCACCGGTGCGTGCATTCTTCTACAACGCTCCTCCAGTCACCGTCGAGTTTCGCCGCAATCCACTTTGGGATCGATCATGGTGGTTAGCTGCTATCCTTGCTCTCTTGACGGCGGAATGGGCAGTCCGCCGCGTCAAGGGGATGGCCTAGTCCGCGCAGATCGATTAGTATCCTTTGCCGCGGAGCTCTTCAAACTGGTCTTTATACCATCAAAGCAGTCGCAGAGGTCCAACCATCCCTTCGGGACTTTGAAATCTCCGCGCGGCTTCCCGGCACTTCCAGAGCCAAGATTACTATGTCCCTGTCGGAACGCCGAACGCCTTTCCCAGCACGGAGGGGACAGCTTCTACTTCCCTGAAAGCAGCGAGGAGCCGTCCTAAGGTCCGGTAACCCGCGCCGTCGGATGGCTCGCAACGCGTCGCCAACGAATGGCGGTGTGCCAGTGAAGATCCCGTGGCCATTGTCTCACTCGGAGCCACACTTCAAAACAAGGCTTACTTCTTCTCTTTCTGGATGACGAGGAGTGAATTACCCATTCCTCGCTCCTCGCCCTCGGAGGGACTATTCATGATCTGGCCGTATACCCAGCAAGTCGCGGACCCGCCGCCATCGAGATTGAGAGCGTCTGTACAACCGATTCGAACCATATAAGTTGCCAGTTCCTCAATAGTCATCCCTACGGAAAGTCCGCGCTGACGACCGTCGACTTCGACCAGAAATATCGAATCCTTGTTCCATCCCACCGCCGCGCGGGGGTGGCGAACACGAGCGTCCACTCGCTCCATGACTTTTCCATCCCGCACCATGGCTGGACCACCTCCAATCGCGGTCATACAGCCGCGCAAATCGGGCCAAGTGGCGGTCGAGACCTGGAGAATCGTCCCGGGAGTTACTGTGGGCAACCGTTGGGCGAGTTGCGGCCCGAGGGACAAGACTAACGTGTCTCTGAGAATTGGACTCCCTCCTCCATTGCGGATCTCACGGACTTTAGCGGAGTAGTTGACGCCGGCGCGCAAAGGAAGCCAGGAATTCGTCCCGTTCCGTTCGAGAATTAACTCGCGCCCTCCCCTTGTCTGGGTCGTGCTTCCCACCGCCGATGTGAACAGGACGGCCGCACCTTTTGGTCGCTCTTCGTTAAGTCCGAAGACAGTGGATTCGCCCGTGGGCCAAACGACGTGGAATCTCGGCGTGACGTTCGTCATGTGCGGATCCCCTTGCGCGTCAATCCAGAAGCAACTCCAGTCACAGGGAGCACTCACTAACTCGCCCCTGACGATTTGCAGGCCTTTCGGATCTCCCAAGTACGGTTCCTGGCGGCGGAAGAAGTCGCCGTTGACCCCTGCCACTGGGCGGCCCAGCTCCCGGGGAATAGCTCGAATCTGCTCGCTCAGCGTGGCCAAGCCGAAGTTACTGCCACGAGCCAAGGCCGAATGAATTTCAAATTCGGGGTTCGCTCGGTCGACCTTAACGATGTGCACGGACCAAGGTCCCTCCGGCACCTCTTCGTGGTGGTAGGTAAGTCCTCGCGCCGGTTTCCCGGATTCGCTTGCGCCCATACCGACGATCCCCGAAAGCAGGCTCACACTCAGTAAGAGAACACGACCGCGCCGACGACGGAACAGGTCGAGCATTGTTTTCATTCTCATAGCAAATTGGATCGATTCCAAGCAGCGTTGGCCGCCCGGGCAGAACTACTTTTCGGCCATCCGACGAGTCCGGACCACAACCAACCCGTTGCCTGTGCTCCGCTCATACCCAAAACACGGACGGTTCACGATTTGCCCGCTAAGCCACATCTCAGCGGAACCGCCACCGTCCAGATTCATTGCTTCCTGGCATCCCTGCTTGGCAAGGTAAGTGGCGAGCTCGGCCAAAGTCATCCCCATCGAGAACCCGTGTTGTCGGCCGTCCACTTCCGCCAAGTAAAAGAATTCATCATTCCAACCAACGGCACTGCGTGGGTGGCGTTCGGTTCCTTTATTGACATAAGTGGGCTGCACTTTGCCGCCGCGCAATAGCACCGGTCCTCCCCCAATCGCTGTCTGTATCCCCTGTAAAGAAGGCGACATCGCCGTCGATATTTTGACGATGTCTCCCGCCTTCACCCGCGGCACGCGATGGACGAGCGTCGGCCCAATCGAAAGAATCACCGCGTCGTTATCCAGGCGTGTATTCCCGGTCTCGCGAATGCTCTTGACCTGCGCGCTGTAGGTCTGATCAGGCCGCAATGGCAACCAGGGATCTTCGCCATGCTGCCCCAAGATGATCTCGCGCCCGCCTGCGGTTCGTGTCGAAGCGCCTGCCCGTGCTGTATAAATCACGGCTTCATTGGAATCTCGTTCCTCGTTAAGACCGAATGAGATCGACTCCCCATTCGGCCAAACGATCTTCATCTGCGGCGCGACGTTTGCAATAATTGGCTTGCCTTCCAGGTCGATCCAAAAGCTCGTCTTGCCAATCGGTGCACTGATCAACTCGCCACGCATAATTTGAAGGCCGCGCGGATCACCCGCATACGGTTCATGCTCGGTCCGGTAGAAATCTCCGTTGATCGCAGCAATCGGTTGACCCAAGTCCGAGGGTATTGCCTCCAATTGCTCGGTCAGTGCTCCGAGCCCCAGGGTTCTCCCGCGTCCAAGCGTGGTGGTGAACTGCCAATCCGATCTCGATCGATCAATCTTGAGAACATTGACCGACCAGGGAACATCGCGAATCCAATCGTTCCGAAACCGCAACCCCTCGCCAACCTGCTCTTCCGCTCGCGGATCTGAACTCGCCACGGGCCGAGGGGAAACTGTCTCAACATCGGTTTGGACAGTTCCGAGACGCTTGGCACGTTCCCGCGGCCTGGACTCAAACGGAGGGCTGGTCGGTTGCCGATCACAACCGCTCCATAACACTACCAACGCACTCAACAGGACCGAAGCGAAATTGAAGGTGGGACGTCTGTGGCATCGCTTGGCCCAAGACATGGTCGGAGCGTCCACTTGATTGCGGCTCATCCTGGCGCAGCTCATGATAGGAAATCGGGGTTCGTGCAGGCAGGTCGCAACAGAATCGTCGCTGGGGTTTAGAGCTTTGAAGGCGAATTGGTCTGCGGACGCAAGGCGCCAGGCACGTCATGAAAATCGAAATCAACAATGGACTCAGCGGCTAGTGTCGCGAGTTTCCGCTGCAGCGGTAGGATATTGCCCGATCGGTCCGGATGCACACGATTCGCAAACAACATCCAAAACGACTTGGAAAAAGGGTCAATCCACAGACAAACCCCGGTAAATCCCGTATGACCAAAGGAACCGATCGGAAAGAGGTCGCCTCGCGGGCGGCTATAATCCGAATCAATGTCCCAACCTAATCCGCGCCGCGCCGAGACCTCGGTGGGGGACTGCACTGTCGTCATCATCTGAATCGTCTCCGGTTTCAAGACCTGGACACCATCGAGCCGCCCTTTGTTCAATACCATTCTCGCAAATCGTGCGACATCTGCCGTTGTCGTGAACACTCCCGCATGCCCAGCAACGCCACCCATCCGCAGGGCAGTCGGATCATGCACTTTACCCCGTAAAACGATCCCGTCCACTCGTTCCGTCGGTGCAATCCGTTCCCCCTTAGACAATGGGGGGAGGTATCCCGTGTCAGACATCTTTAAGGGCTCGAAGATTTCCCGCTCGGCAAATTCGTTCAATTTACGCTTGGAAACGCGTTGCACAAGTTCGCCCAGAACGATGAAATTGATATCGCTATAACGAAACAGAGTGCCCGCGCTATGGGTCGGCTTTTCGTCACAGGCCATCCGGATGGCCGTCTCGTATCCAGACCAGTCCGGGTTCCGCCCAAGCCCCGGGTGCAGTCCGGATGTGTGCGTCAGCAAATGCCGAACCGTGATCGACTCCTTGCCGCGGGATCGAAACTCAGGGATGTACGTGCCAACGGGCTCGTCCAGGCGCAGCAAGCCACGCTCCCACAACAGCATGACCGACGGTGCCGTGGCCAAAACCTTCGTCATCGATGCTGCGTCGAAGATGGTGTCTTCGGTCATTTCTTCTTTTTCAGGAATCAATGCCCGTTTACCGAAGGCCCGATGGTATTCCTGGTTGCGGTGTTCCAACCAAAGGACAGCTCCTGGCATTTGGCGGGCCGTGATGGTTTCCTCAATGGCGGTCGTCATGGCGGCAATCTTGGCTGCATCGAACGAAACAACGTCCGCCGTCGCAATCGCACGCGTTGGAGGCGGTGCGTCGGCAACGCCCTGTCCAAAGCAAGTCGCGGTCCGAAAGATGAGAAACCCAAGCGCCGCGCACGCGCGGAACCCGTCAAGCTGCCAAAAGCTCACTTTCTTTTCCTTTCCGTTTCCAGAGCAACCAAATGCCTGCTGCCAACAGCCCCAAGTCTTCTAAGATGGCGTTAATCCCCACCTCTCGCCCTCCGACCGTTCCGAAGCAGCCACATTCAATATTGAGGCCGCGTGCCACCGCCGAGCCGATCGCGACGATAAAAACGATCGTCATGACATTGATCAACCAGGCGCTCGCCCGAAACCATATACCTAACACCAGAAGCACCCCCGCGGTTACTTCAATCCATGGCAATGTGATGGCGACCAAATTCAGCATTTCATGGGGAAGTATCCGATAATTGGCTACCGCTTCGGCGAACTTGCCAGGGTCAGGAATCTTGACAGCTCCTGCCACGATATAGAACCCCCCCAGAAAGATGCGAACGCCTAGCGCAACCCAATCCTGGACGCAACCCAATCCTGGATCTGGCGGCGGGCAGGACTCATCGTCCGGGCCCTGTTTCCGTGGCAAACCCCGCTCCACGCCACGCGGTCCAGCCATTGAAAAGCATGTGCACGTTGGTATATCCCTGCTGACGAAGCTGATCCGCCAAATGATGGCTCAACTCGCACTCGGTCCCATCACAGTAAACTACCAATGAGCTTTCGGGAGTGAGCATTGGCGCCAGTTTGGGAAACACCTCGCCAAACTCCTCAACCGGGAGATTGAGTGCGTTGGCAATGTGTCCCGCTTCATAGTCCGCGGGTTTACGAGCGTCGAGAAAGAAGGAGTTGCCGCCGCCCCAAAGCTCGTGAGCCTTTTCCAACGGAACGAACTCCTCCGCTTTCGCGACCTTCTTCGGAGGAGTGATCAGGGAGATGCGCTTCGGCGAAATCGCGTTGGCGATCAATCCGAGTCCAGCGCCCACGACGATGATCAGGCAAATCCGCTGGACTAACCGGAGCATCGAGTGAATGCCCTAACGCTTAACAATATTGATCCAGACTGGCACTTCCACTTTCGGCTGACTCGGAATATTGGTTTCGAAACGAATCACGCCATTGGTCGTCTTGTCAGGGATGGTTGCCAGCTTCGCCACCAAATCGAGCGTCTTACCATCTTCTTTTGGCACGGCTTCCACCGTCAACTCTTTGAGGCTGCTGGTCAGATTCTTGACTTCTAATTTGTCCGCTAGCGAGGACCGCAGCGTGATGTGACGCGACGTTAACGCTTTCGCGGGGTCGGTAATTGGCCAATAGAGGCTTTCCGGAGTTAAAGTGAGGTCGCCGAGCAGCCGGCCGGTAAACGTTACGGCGAACGCAGGCTGTTCGGTTTCATCGATGAACACATTGAGCATCTCGGTGAAATACCGTGGGCTACCGTCGGGAGTCAAAGTGGCGCGAATGCGCAACGCCTGGTTGGTCGAATTAGGTTCCGGTTCAACCTTTGCTTGGATCCATGACTGTGACGGCTTCATTTTTGCAACGGTGATCGGTTTGCCGTCGGTCCGCGTCACCAACGCCGTCACGTTGGTGGTCTCGCCTTTGCGCAGGTTGAAATAGTAGCTGACAGGAGAAATCTGATAGAGCGGCGTGTAGTCCGCTTTAACGGTCAGGGTCACTTTCGGCGTTTCTGGATCATTCGAGTCGACCGCAATATTCTTCTGAATCACCGCGCGGCTCCGGCCCAGGTTCAACGTGAAGTTCAATTCGCCCTTCTCGCCAGGCTGCAAGGTGTCAGGCTTGACTCCCGCCACGGTGCAACCGCAACTCGTGGTCGGTTTACCTAGTTTGAGCACGGCATCGCCGACATTCTGGAACGTAAACGTGCCAGACACACGATCCACTTGCGAGGTTTTGCCAAAGTCAAAAACCGTCTGATCAAACTTGATTTTGGGTTTGCCGGCCGCAGGTTTGGCCGCGTCTTTGGGTGCTTCCTCCGCCCCGAGCGCTCCCCATACCAACCCGAAACAGCTCAAGGCCGTCAATAATCCAAGTTTCATAGTGTTAGAACTGATCGTTACTCTACTCTAGCGGTCTGTTTTCCCCCTGACAAGCCTAACCCGGACACGTTGGACCCACGTCTTCCCGGCGTCAAACAACACGCCATCCCCAGGGTGCCGACCGCCAAATGTCCTCCTCAGACGTTGGCTGGGGCAAAAAGGTTAATCGCGTTCTTAGAGCCGCACGAAATTCATCACTAAAGATTCAAAACCGACCACCCGCTGATACCCAACCTCGCTCTCCTGGTGTTCCCGCGCCTCGACGATCGACAAGGCGCGCACTTGGTCGACGCAGAGCTGAAGCAACGTCCGCAGCAGCAGTCGCGAGTGCGCTGCCCCTAAACAGAGATGCGCTCCGAACCCAAACGCCAGGTGCGGATTGGGCTTGCGCTCGAGTTGCACTTCCTGCGGATTCTCGAACACCGTTTCATCCTGGTTGGCCGACGCCCAGCAAAGAGAAACGCGTCCCTTCGGCGCAACTGTCTCCCCGAGCACATCGGTCTCCACTGGACACACCCTGCCGATATGGGTCAGTGGCGAAATCACTCGGAAAAACTCTTCACACGCATGCACAATCCGTCCCGGGTCCTGTCGCAGAAACCCCAGCGCTTCCGGATGCTTGGCCAAATAAGCTAACGACGACGAGACCGTATGGATGATCGTGTCCCGTCCGCCGGCGAACGTTAGATTCGCAAAGCCCATCATCTCCTCACGGGTCAGGGGGCGGCCCCGGAAAGTCGCCTTGGTCAAGGCGCTGAAAAAGTCATTACCTGGATTCGCCGCCGCCTGGTCAAATTGACGTTGCAGATAGGCTTCGAGCGCCGCGCCTTTCTTCTGTCCGGAACCTCCATCGCGAAACACATGGGTGCCCCAACCGATCCAAGTGGTCGCTTCGCTTTCAGGAACGTTGAGCAAATACGTCAACGCCCGGGACTGCAATGGTAACGCGAACTCGCGAACGACCTCAACTCGCTCCCTCGCAAATGCCTCGGCCATTAAACTCGATATCAGCTTCTCCACTTGTCGAATCACCTCTGGCTCCTTGGCACGTCGAAAAAATGGCTCCACGATCGCCCGGTAGTCCGTGTGGTCTGGCGGATTGGTCTCGATCGGCAATTGCCGCATGCTCCGCACTTCCTCTTCCGAGGGAATCGGGACGCGGAATGGGGCATCGGAGCTGAATGTCTTCCAATCTTTCGCAGCGCGCCGCACATCTTCATGACGCAAGATCATGGGCACTTTTTCCCCCTGAAACTCGGATGGCAGCACACCCGTTTCGTTGCGCTTCTCTCGAAAGGGATCGGGAATATCGTTCATTTTACACTCGACACGCTCCACGGAACGAAGAAATGGGAGTTCCGTCAAGCCCGCGAATGCACTTCCTCCCGAGCGAACCAACCAAAACGTCGCAGAATGACCCAACCACATTCGAGGCTTTCGGCCACCTTACGGCGCCGGCGAGGTGCGGACGGGCCGTTTTCCGAGTCGCTCAAGCGATTGAAGCTGAGCGCCGACTCGCGCGGAAAGCGGCCAGAACCGAATCAGTCCCCCGACATTCTTCATCTTTCCGCTTCCACCGCTGGGCGCGCTCCTTCATTGTGGAGTCACATGCCAGGGCTTATTGCAATTGTCGGACGCCCGAACGTGGGGAAGTCCGCCTTGTTTAATCGCATCATCGGGAAACGAGTTGCGATTGTTCATGACCAACCCGGAGTGACCCGCGACCGGATCAGCGTGGAGGCGGAATGGCGCGGCTATCCTTTTACACTCGCTGACACTGGCGGGATTGGCTTACTTCGGGGAGAGAAATCGAACGACATTATCCTGCAAGCGGCGGTCCAGCAGGTAGAATTGGCGATTGAAGCCGCCCAAGTCATTATTTTTGTGGTAAATGTGCGTGACGGAGTGACGCCCTTGGATCGGGAGGTCGCGGATCGGCTCCGTCGTTCGCGGAAACCGGTCGTCGTCGCGGTCAATAAAATTGATCACGAAGGGTTTGACGCCAATCTTCCCGAATTCTCGGCGCTGGGCTTCGAAAAACTGGTGGCGGTCAGCGCGATTCATGGGATTGGCATCGAGCAGTTAGTGGATGCTGCCTTCGCCTGGTTGCCAGCGGAAAGCGCCGAAGACCAGACGGACAATTCCGAGGCCCCTGACCGCGCGAATGCGGAACTTCCCACGGACGGACGCCACCTCGGCCCTATGAAGCTAGCGGTGGTAGGCCGCCCAAACGTTGGAAAATCCTCACTCATCAACGCTCTCGCCCGCTCGGAACGACTCATTGTCAGCCCGATTCCAGGCACGACTCGGGACGCGGTGGATGTCCCCATCCAAATCGAAACCGACGGGGTTCGCCAGGAATACGTCCTCATCGATACGGCAGGCGTTCGACAGGAACGTCGCATTGACGACAGTGTCGAGTTCTTCAGCGTCAAACGCACGGATGAGTCCATCGCGCGGTGCGATATCGCGATTCTCGTGATCGATGCCGAATCTGGGGTCTCCGCTCAAGATAAGAAAGTGGCGGGCAAAATCCTGGACGAACGCAAGGCCTGTATCATCGTCGTGAACAAATGGGACCTCGTCGCGGACTCCGTCCTCAAAGCTCGTCAAGAGACCATCGCCAAACGCGAGGCGCGTGAGACTCGTCTTGAGGGCAATCGCGAACCGCTCTCGACTCTGGGTGAGTTCGCCACCTGGGTCCAGGAACAACTCTTCTTTCTCGATTACGCGCCGGTGATCTTTGCGTCTGCCAAATCGGGGTTCCATCTGGAGCGTTTGCTGGAAGCGATTCGATTTGTCGCCGCGCAATTGCAGCAGAAAGTCCCGACGGCCCTTCTGAATCGTGCCCTTTATGACGCCATTGAAGAGCGTCAGCCAGTCAGTTC
The DNA here is from genome assembly GCA_044225505.1 of Limisphaerales bacterium. Taxonomy (GTDB): domain Bacteria; phylum Verrucomicrobiota; class Verrucomicrobiia; order Limisphaerales; family SIBE01; genus JAXMHN01. The sequence continues at coordinate 1,476 of JBGAIN010000140.1, read as the reverse complement.
TGCGGGGCATCGCCTCAAGTTCTTTTACGCAACCCAGGTCCGCCAATCGCCTCCGACATTTCTCCTGTTTGTAAACCGCGCGCAGCTTCTCACCGAACAATACACGAAGTATCTCGCCAGCCGACTTCGAATGGCCTTTGGCTACGAAGGATGCCCGCTTGTGCTCGTCCCAAAAGCACGCCCTAAGAGTATTGAGCCAAAGCGCAAGCCGCGCCCCACCGCGAGTCGCGAAACGCGAGGAGCTCCCGACGCGCCACGGCGAGACCGGCGCTCACCGGACACTCAGCGGCGCCATCGGCGCGCGCGTTAGCTCAGAAATCACCGGCATCTCGCGCAAACACCAAAATGCTGTTAGCCGGCACGGTCACCCCAGCGGATGAGGGTAGACCATCCCACGGCGGCCCATCCGCTGTGACACCTCCGGCGTTTCCTTGCGCGTTCGCGTTGAAGTAACGATCGTAAATATCGCTATTGAAAACCTCGCGCCATGGCCCGCCAATGGGAAAACCAAGCCGGTAACTGCCGCTCCCGAATGTTCGCTCGTTCAGGCTGACGACAACGATGACATCTCGGCCCACTCCGGGAACCCATCGATGGTAGGCCAGGACCCGGTTGTCATTGTGAACATGAAAAACGTTTAACCCCTCCCCGCGCAGTCCAGGGTGCTTTCGCCGAAGCCACATCAAGTCGCGCGTGAACCGGTGCTGATCGGACATATCTTTGTCCTGTCCTTCTAAACCGGCCCAATAGATCAGCAGTTCCGGGTGCCCCTGCCAGTCGCTCCAGTATTTATCTTCCAGAAATTCCTGTCCCATAAAGACCATCGGAATCCCAGGCGCCGTTAAGATCAATCCAGTGGCAACTTTAGCGCGGCTTCGGGCGTACCAGGAACGCGGGTTTGTCGAGTCGGCCAAGGCTGGCATTCGGGGTTGCCGATCGGAATGATTCACGTCGAGCACGTCGTGGTTCTCGACACACTGCAAGACCGCCCAGCGGCGGCTTTCATTAAATGTAAAGAAGAGCGCGTCCCGTAATCGATCCATGTTAACTTGCGCCCCTGCCCCGCCAGCCGCCTCAGAAATCGTCGATCGAACGGCCTGGCGCAACGAATCACTGTAACCCACATCAAACCCCATGCCGAACGGCCGCGAAGCCACGCCTTTCCAGCGATCACCTCCCCAATACTCTGCGATCTGGACCGCCGCTGGATTGACGAATCGAATGGTATCGGTCAAATCCTGCGCAAACGACCAGCCTCCGCCTTCTTCAATCACTGTTACCTGGTCATAGCGGAGGCCATCCAATCGAGACTCTTGCAGAAGCGCCGAACCGTTATCGATCAGGAACTGGCGAACCTCCCCTTTCCAGAAAGCGAAGAGCAACCCTCCCGCGTGTCCTTGGTCCGTGAAGTAAAGACTTCGGTTATTGTTGCCCGTGAGTTGGAAATCCATGAAGTAGAGACTCTGGGCATCGAAC
>JBGAIN010000139.1:0-22882 GCA_044225505.1 Limisphaerales bacterium | reverse complement strand
TCGATGGTGGTGGGGATACGATAAGCCTTTTCCATCCAGAAGCCGCGGAATTTCTCGGACAAGACTTGGATATCGTTCAGCGCTTTTACCCAGTAAGTGGCGTACCAACCGGGCACGACGAGCCGCAACGGGAAGCCATTGAGCATCGGCATCGCACTCTCATTCATTTCATAGGCGATCATCACTTCACCGTCCCGAGCATGGTCGATATTCAAGGCCTTGACAAAATTAGGCGTCGCTGCGACTGAGGCACGGTCGAGGCCCCCAAAGCTCACTTCCTGAGCGCCAGGACCGACACCAGCTCGATCGAGCACGTCTTTGAGGCGCACGCCTGTCCATCGCGCGTTACCCATCGCGCCGTTCTTCCATTGCCCGCCCGGAACCCGCGGCTCGAAGAAGCTCCGGGAGTTCCCGGAACACTGGTTGACTGCGACCAATGAAACTGGCTCAAACTGGGTCCGCAGATCCGATACAGACAGAGACAGCTTCTTCTGAACGTGGCCCCCGACCTGAAGCCGGAATGTCGCCAAGTCCACGGACGTCGGAATCCCTTCGAGATGCCACCGGACGTAGAATGCGTCATTCGGTGTCAGGTCGTGCTGAAAGTAGTGGAGGGGAGTCTCCAGTTGGGGCGGCCTGTCGGTTCGCAGGATTAGGTCTGTCTTCTCTGGGAAGCGGACTAACGCGTCTGCGACCTGTTTCCACTGGCCTTGGGTGAGATTAAAGCCTGGCGCTAGGATCATCGCCCCACCGGTCAGGCCGAGTGCGCGGACAAACCGTCGCCGGTTCAGTGGTTGGCGAGTCGGCAGCGGCTTTGCATTCGGTTTAAACATGCCGTTCAATCATGCGCAACTCGATGGGGGGTGGTCAACTGATCAATCCTGACGACAGAGTCTTTGAGCTTGATTCGTGGCAATCGACGGCTTTCGGAGTTTGATTGGGAGACTGCTGATGGCGCGTTGGCGTTTTCGAGAGCATTTCTGAAAGCTTGGAAAGGAACGTGCTGCATTTCAGGGATGACTTTGCCGTGGTTGGTCCCAAGCGTTCGGTTGGCCGTCTTGCTCCTCGCCCTGTCACAAGTCGAGACCCGGGGTGACCAATGGGTTTACAGAGACTCTCTCGAAAACGACTGGGAAAACTGGAGTTGGGCCAAGACAGGAAACTCGGCCACGACGTTCCATTCGGGCGCTCAAGCCCTCTTCGTTCAGTCCGGAGCTTGGCAGGCGGGGTATTTTCATCACGCGGCGCTCGATTCCTCGGCATTCGCCAGCCTCGAATTCTGGATCCACGGTGGTCCGGTTGGAGGGCAAAAACTTCAAGTTCAAGGTTTGCAGCAAGGCGTGGCCCGAGCGGGGACGAACTTGCCAGCCCTTCCAGCTGACCAGTGGACCTCATTCACGATTCCACTGGCCAATCTCGGCGTTGCCGGGGTAGGCGATTGGGATGGTTTCTGGATTCAGGATCGCACGGGGGCAGCCCTACCGACGTTCTTTCTAGACGACATTCGGCTAGTTGCCCGTGGTCAATCGCCCGAAATAACGAATGGGGTTGTCCAAATCCGGGTCGATCCCACACTAAGCCGTCATCCTATCAGCCCATTGATCTACGGTTTGGCATTTGCTACGGGGGCGGAACTGTCGGATCTCAATGTGACAATGAATCGCTCTGGGGGCAACGCGGAGTCGCGATACGACTGGCAGCTCAATGCCCACAACAGGGGAGCAGATTGGTTTTTTGAAAGCTTGGCGGACGAGCCTGCGATTCCTGGCGCTGCCGCGGACGCATTTATCGCAGCCAGCCTTTCTGGTGGGGCGCAACCGATGATCACGGTCCCAATGTTGGGGTGGGCGCCAAAGCTGGGAGCTAACCGTAAACGCCTAGCCAGTTACTCGATTGCCAAGTATGGACCGCAAACGCAGGCCGATTCGCAGTGGTTTCCGGATGCAGGGAACGGCATACGAGCTACCGACGGCAAATTTCTTACATCGAACGATCCGAATGATGCGAATCGGCCGGTTGATGTCGAATACCAGAGAGGCTGGATGGAGCATCTGCGTGGGAAGTGGTCTACGGGGGCGAATGGCGGTGTGCATTGGTTTTGCATGGATAATGAGCCGAGCCTATGGCATAGCAGCCATCGAGACGTCCATGCTATGGGCGCCACCATGCGCGAGGTGAGGGATAGATTCTTTGCCTACGCGGAAATGGTGAAGCAGATCGATGAATCGGCCCTTATTGCGGGCCCGGAAGAATGGGGCTGGAGCGGTTATCTCTACAGCGGTTACGACCAACAGGCGGGCGCAGCCAATGGCTGGACACGATTTCCTGACCGCAGTACCAATGGCGAGTGGGATTATTTGCCTTGGTTCCTGGATCAACTTCAGCAGCGCCAGCGCGAGACTGGACGGCGCCTGCTCGACCTCTTCACAGTCCACTATTATCCCCAGGGTGGCGAATACAGCGGGTCCACCTCGACGGCGATGCAGCTCCGGCGTAACCGTTCCACCCGTTCGCTCTGGGACACGAATTATGTCGACGAATCTTGGATTAATAACCGAGTGATGCTTATCCCACGATTGCGGCGTTGGGTTGAATCTTACTATCCAGGAACGCGTCTTGGGCTTACCGAATACAATTGGGGTGCGGAGGAACACATCAATGGCGCCACCTCGCAAGCTGATGTCCTGGGCATTCTTGGCCGTGAAGGGCTTGATGTTGCGACGCGATGGACGACGCCTAGGTCTGGAACTCCGACTTATAATGCTTTTAAAATGTTTCGCAACTATGATGGGCACACCTCCGCGTTCGGCGAAACGAGTATCCAGGCGGGTGGATCGAATCCGGACGAACTGAGCGTTTTTGCCGCGGAACGCGCGAGCGACCGGGCAATTACCGTGATGTTGGTGCATAAACGTCTCGACGGGGCTACGCCTGTAATCCTAGAGCTGACCAATGCGTTAACTTCGCCAACGGTTCAAGCTTGGCGGTTGACGAGTGCCAATACCATTCGGCAGTTGCCCGACTTGGCAATGAACGGAACGAGCGTCGCGCTGACGTTGCCCGCTCAAAGTCTGACTCTCCTCGTTTTGAATCAGGCGACCTTGGGTTTCGTCTGGAAGCTGAGCCGTGAAGCCAACCAGATCCAGATCAGCGTGGAGGGTCCTCCTAACCGTTCCTACTTCATCGAGCAATCACCGGACTTGGTGACTTGGGCGCCGCTTTCCCCGTCAAAGGCATACCCATTCAAGTCCCGTTTTTCTCTTGCGGCGACGAATACTGCCTGGTTTATGCGCGCTGTCATTGCTCCGTAACGGCCGCTGTAAAATCCTTCAGTTCTGTGCTTGCCGCCGAGTCGCGGACATGGCAGAGGCTTCTGTCGAAGAAGAAAGGGTGCCATGTATCGAAGCAAATTCCCGTCTATCCTCTGGTTTCGCGCCTGTTTCTGTTGTGATCCCGGCCACCAACCATCTGATGGTTCTGCTTGGAATCGACCCGGAATCGACCCATTTGGATCGTGATGGTGACCGCCCTGTTGGTTGCCGGATGTGCGCCGAGTCCTGAAGAAAGCGACGGGGTTCGACTCGTTTTGAGCACGCAAGAGATCGGTCCGGGAACGACTTTCGAGGTGCGGTTCGACCAAGCCGTGGCAAAAGGGAGCGAGATCAGTGGAGAGAGTCTCCCGTCGCCATTGCTTTTCAGCCCGCCGGTCTTCGGTCGCTTTCGCTATACGAGTTCCAGGAGCGGACTTTTCACTTTAGACGCCCCCCTGTCTCTGGGAACCAGGTATACCGTGACGCTTATTCCCGGGTTGCGGCAAGCGGACGGTCAGAGAAGCCGCGCAAAGCTGCGGCGATATATCCAGACGCCGGGATTTGGGGTGGTCGATTGGTCAGGTCCACGATCAAGCACAAACGCCTATTCAGCACCGGAATTCCTTGTTTGGTTCAATGCCGATGTGCGCGCGACGGATTTCTCAAGCCGAGGCGGTTTTATAAGTGCCGACGGACTGCGAGTCCCGGCGGCCGTTCGGCAAGGCACTTGGGACGATCAAGGTGCCCCTTGGTGGACGAGGCCTGTCGTGACTTGGGGGGATGCGTTTAAGGAACACCATCTGTCGGCTCAATCGAATCAGTCTCGCCAACCACCCGGTCCCGTCGTTGGTCCGCACTGGCGCGATCTGGGCAACCTTTTGGTGGTGACACCGGCCCGACCGTTAGCGGCCGGCCGTGGGTGGAAGTTGGTTCTTGAACCCCGGTTTATTTCGGCGGATGGACAACTGTATTCGGATCAGCAATTCCAGGTGGACGTCGGCGATGTCCGTCCGTTCACGTTCGAAACGAACCAGGTCCACCATGTGATCCATCGTCCACCGTGGCTTGAGGTGGAATTCTCCAAGAAACTCTCCGCTACACTGACCAATTCGTTCACGAATTGGGTCCAGATTGCTCCCGTTCCCGCACAGTTGTCGGCTAGGGTGAGCGGATCGACCTTGTCGCTTGTGGGAGATTGGCAAAGAAAGACCAATTACACGGTGCACCTTCTGCCCGGTTTACCCAGTGCCGAAGGCTTTGCCTTGGCGAACGCAACCGCCTTTTCCGTCGCTGTTCCGCCGGTCGAGCCGCGCCTTTATTTTCCTGTTTTCTCGACCGACCAATACGCTAGCGGCGGTCGTGTTCTCCCGCTCTTGGCGGTGAATGTGAACCGGATTCACGTCCGCGCTAAGCTGTTGGACGAGGCGTCGATCGTGCACGCGCTCCGAGGGTATGACAGCTATTTTCTCGATGGCACTGCCGGAGACTATGAACGCGGTTTTCAGCGCCTGGACTACAATCTCATCCCGGGCCGCACGGTCTTCGACGAGGGGGTGCCAGGGCCTCGCACCGAAGATGCCGCGGAGCAGATCTCGCTCGACTGGGATCGGCTTTTGGATGGGCGCCGGACGGGCATCGTCTTTCTGGATGCCGAACGAGGCGAAACCAGCGGGTCCGACCTACCTAATCTGGGGACGCAGGCTTTAGTCCAGCTGACAGATTTAGGACTCGTATGGAAATCCGGAGCGTCTGAACTCCAGGTCTTTGTCTTCTCGTATCGAGACGGACAACCCCTCCCTGGCGTGGCAATGAGACTCTGCTCGGGCGAGAACGAGCCTTTGGGCAACGCTATCACCGATGCTTCGGGGGTAGCTCGAATGAAACCGCATACGAATGCCGTCTGGTTGATCGCCCGTGCTGGAGAGGATGTTCACGCTGTGAAAGTGCGCGATCGAAACGTGCGTTTGGGGGCGTTTGGAATGCCTTGGGTTTGGGATTCCCCAGCCGATGAAGGGTCGCGACGTGTAGCGCTGTTTTCGGATCGTGATGTTTACCTTCCAGGTGAGACCGTGAATTGGAAAGCTGTGGTGCGTGACTTTGCGGACGGCAAACCGGCGACTCCCAACGGCTTGGCTGGACGAGTCAGGTGTCTTGATGCGCGCGGAAAGTCATTTTACGAGACCAATGTCGTTCTCAGCGAGTTGGGCTCTTGCGCGGGCTCGATCCCGTTGCCAGCAGGGCCGCGCGGAGAGTACCATCTCATGTTGCATCTTGGGGGTCAGGTTCACCCGCTCGCTGTCACAGTGGCAGACTACGAGCCGGCCGCCTTTGAAATCGCGATGTCCGCCAAACCGGCCTACGGCCCAGGCGAAACCATTGAGATTCCTATCACGGCACACTACTTTCTCGGACGCCAATTGGATCGGGCCGCTGTCCGGTGGTCGTTGGAAGCAGAAGATGATCCTTTGCAGCCCGATGGTTTTGGCGGCTTTACCTTCGTTCGTACTCTGGTGGAATCCGTGATGGGGCGAACGCCGGGAACATTTGTCTCGAATGGCCAAGGCCAGATCTCGGTAGGCTCCGCCTGTTTGGTCAAAGTGGATGTCCCAACGAACCCAGTGGCGCCTCAGCCCCGCGCCGTCTCGGTGCTCGCGGAGGTGACAGATCTCAATCAGCAGACGCTTACTCGCTCGGAACACTTCGTCCTGCATAGCTCGGAATTCTATCTCGGGTTGAAGGCGTTTGAACAGGTGCTGGAACCGGGGAAATCGCTGCCTGTAGAGGTGGCAACGGTTGGAACGGATGGGAAGCCTTGGCCTCGTCCAGTGAAAGCGATGCTAAGTCTCCAGCGCATGGAATGGCAGAGCGTCCTTGTGCAAAGCGTTGGCCGAAGCGCCCGTTACCGGAATGAGGTCACGCTCACCAACGTTACGACGAAAGAGGTTCTAGTCGAGCCTCCACAGAAGGAACCGGGGACGGACCATGGGTTTGTTGGCTGCTCGATTGCTGGCTTTGAGGTGCCACCAGCTGGGCAGTATCTGCTCGAGGTTCATGCCCGCGACGCGGCGGATCGGGAGGTAGTCAGCTCCCTGAGCTTTTATGTGACGGACCGATCAAAACTCGCTTGGGACTACCGGAATGAAACGGAGGTGCGACTCGTGCCAGATAAGTCCCGTTACGAAGCCGGAGACATCGCACGCCTGTTGGTGAAAACGCCGATCAGTGGCACGGCCTGGGTGACGGTCGAAGGTGACCACGTGCGGCGTTCGTTCCAGACTTCATTGGAAGGCAATGCGCCCGTCGTGAATATTCCCCTTGAGGCTGCTGATGCTCCCAACATCTATGCCTCCGTCGCTGTGGTGCGCGGCGGGGACGGTAGCCCGCATCGAATCAAGGAACCCGAGTATAGGATTGGATACACCCAACTCGAAGTCTCGGATCCGGCGACTCGCCTACGGGTCGAAGTGGTTCCAGGCGCGACCAATTATATGCCCGGAGACCCCATCACTTCCGACGTTCGCGTGACCGATCACACGGGGGAACCGGTGCCCAATGCGGAAGTGACACTCTATGCTGTCGACGAAGGAGTGCTCAGTATGAGCGACTACGCAACTCCAGATTTGCACAGGGTCATTTTTGCGCCTCGAGCTCTCGGGGTTACCACGGGCATTAGTCTTCCATTTCTGCTCTCGGAAGATCCAGAACGCCTTGTATTTCACAATAAGGGTTACTTGGGTGGAGGAGGGGGGCGGGAACGAATTCGGCAACACTTTCTCGCGTGCGCCTATTGGAACGCGTCTCTGCGAACTGGGCCGGACGGGCGGGTGTCAGCCGGGTTTCTCGCGCCGGACAGTCTGACGCGTTATCGCGTGATGGCCGTCGTGCAGGCCTCTTCGCATCAGTTTGGCAGTGGGCAATCCGCGTTTAGCGTCAGTAAACCGCTAATGATAGAGCCGGCGCTCCCGCGTTTCGCGAATGTGACCGATCGGATCCCAGCGCGGGCCATTGTGCTGAACCAGAGCGATCAAGCGGGCGAAGTAATCGTTACGTTGCAGTTGGATGACAAAGCTAGGTGCCTCGAACCCACGCGTCTTGAGCAGCGCCTCCAGGTGGCGGCGCATGGCTCGGCCGTTGTCGAAGTGCCTCTCGCGTTTGTAGAGGCAGGGGCGGCTCAGTGGATTTGGAAAGCGCGGTTTGTAGATGCGAAAGTCGCAACATTCGCGGACGCGGTGCGGTCGAGATTGGATGTTGGGACCGTCCTGCCCTTGTTACGAGACGTGCACCTGGTTCGCAGCGCAGGGAGTGCAACCAACTTGTTGTCCTCTGTAAATCCGCAAGTCCTGGAAGGGCAGGGGGTTGTTCGGCTGACATTAGCCAGGAGCGGTCTCGTCGGTCTAGGCGAGGCTGTTGGCCAGCTCTTGCAATACCCCTATGGCTGTGCCGAACAGACTAGCTCTAGCTTGCTTCCATGGATAGTCCTCTCCGATTCGCCGGAACTGGTCCAATTCGCGGGACGTGACGCGACCGAAGCGTCCGGGGCAGCCAAAGCGGGAGTCGAACGATTATTCTCGATGCAAACCGCGTCGGGAGGGTTGGCCTACTGGCCAGGCGGTCACGAACCGATGCTCTGGGCAAGCGCCTATGGCGGGTTCGTGTTGGCCGAAGCTCGCCAGGCAGGAATCGCCGTCGCGGACGACCTGTTCTCGCGTTTGACCGACTATCTGAGCGCCCAGTTGCGCATCACGGAAGGCGCAGCAGTGACTCCCGGTGATATATGCCTCACGCTCTACGCGCTGGCCGTGGCAGGAAAGTCCGAACCGGCCTACCTCGGCGCGTGGTTCGACCGACGCAACGGCCTGGGGGCCGAGGAGCGCGCCTGGCTCGCTTTGGGACTAGCCGCAACTCCGGGAAGCGATAAACGATCAGTCCTCGAGTTGTTGCAGACGAATGCCGTTACTTCTGCCCCAACCGCAGCGTTTTCGTGTCCCGCTCGACAACGGGCCGTGCGGCTATTGGCGTTGATCGCTTCTCAACCGGACTCCCCCGAGATTGCCCGGATCGCGTCGGAGTTGTTGGAAGCCCGTTCGGAGTGGTCGACAACGCAAGGAAACGCATGGGTTCTCCTGGCCATGCGCCAATATTTCCGTCTCATGGAGAAGACTTCGGCAGCCGCTGGCGGGACGCTAACCTGGGGCGATCAGGCGACGACATTTCAGCTTTCCGAGTCCGAGCGAACCTACTCTCAGCAATGGCGTTTTGATCGGGCGCATCCCGGTCAAGGGTTGGCGCTCGATCCGTCGCCAGGAGCGACTCTTTTTGCTCACGTGACGGTCGAAGCGCGTCCCGCACAGAATAGCCAGACGGAACAAGACCACGGGTTCGCGCTGCGCCGGCGCTACGACCGACTGGATGAGAACAATGACCCTCAGAGTGTCGACACGCTCCGCGTTGGCGACCGCATCCTTGTGACTCTCCACGTTGCCTTGCAGGAGACCGCTCGGTATGTGGCCGTGGATGATCCCCTACCGTCGCTCTTCGAACCGGTTAACTCTCAGTTTCAGACCCAACAGACCCGTGCTCTTGCCTCATCACGGCGTCCGCTCATCGACGAAAGCCTGGAATGGTGGAGCGACTTTCGCGAAACCCGCACCGATCGGGTCCTGTTTTTCGCCAACGACCTGGCGCCGGGTAACTACGTCATTCACTATGTCGCCCGGGTGCGCGCCACCGGCACTGCCACGGCGCCTCCCGCAAAGGTGGAGGAGATGTACCGCCCCTCGCGATTTGGGTTGAGTGCGACACAAAACCTTACAGCGCGCGACTCACAATGAACGGAAGGCTCACCAAAATCGGGTGGCGGCAGCTATGTCATGGGCCGGTTCGGTGTTTCCTTTGGACGGTCCCGCCCTCAGTATTCCTGGTCGCTTTAGTGGTGGCGTTGATGCCAATCCCGAGTGGCCTCCTCGAACCTCCCCCCGTGCAAACCGAACTCGTGGATCGCCACGGGTGTTCGTTAAGGACGATTCGACCGGATGAACGGCCGTTTGGGACGATCGCTCGGTCTCGGGAAATCCCACGGCTCCTGATGGAAGCGACGTTGGCCGCGGAAGATCAGCGCTATTGGAGTCATTGGGGAATCGATGGGCGCGGTATTGCCCGTGCATTGTGGGAGCTTTGCCGCTATCGGCGAATTGTTTCGGGCGGGTCAACCATCACGCAGCAATTAATCAAGTTGGCGCAGCCTCGTCCGCGGGCCTTTCGTGCGAAACTCGTCGAGGCGTTGCAGGCTTTGCGGTTGGAACGGATGTGGAGCAAGGACCGAATTCTGACGGAATATCTCAACCGCTTGGATTATGGTAACTTTACCACTGGTTGTGCCGGGGCCGCCCGGTTTTACTTTGGGAAGCCTTTGCGCGACCTTAGCGTGGCGGAATGTGCGTTCCTTGCGGCGCTTCCTCAAGCTCCCTCACGGCTGAACCCGCTTCGGCACTTCGAGCGCGCGCGTGGGCGGCAGCAATGGATTCTGGAGCAAATGCGCCAATGTGGCTATTTGACTGCATCGGAATTGGACCGTGCCAGTCGTGAGCAACTCTGCTTGGTCGCCGTGCGGCGGGCGTTTGCAGCTCCCCACTTTGTCGATCTCGTCCTGCAACGAGCCATGTCTGGGACGGAGTCTTGCGGGCGGCAAGGGCAACCTTTTGATAATCTGAACCGAAGCCGAGTTTGGACCAGCCTTGACCTTGAGCTGAACCGGTTTGTGGAAGGAACCGTCCACTCACAGTTGGGGCGACTACATTCCGAGCATGTTCAAGATGGGGCTGCAGTCGTTCTCGAGAATCGCACGGGCGGGGTGATGGCCTTGGTTGGATCTCCAGACTACTTCGCTCGGCGCGACGGTCAGGTGAATGGGGCGTGGGCTCCGAGGTCGGCTGGTTCGTCGTTGAAGCCCTTTACCTACCTGATTGCTTTCGAACAAGGAATCTCTCCCGCAACCGTCGTGGCCGACGTCCCGACCGAGTTTTCGACCGCGACCGGCGTGTTTGCGCCGGTCAATTATGACCGACACTGCCATGGACCCATTCGATGTCGTGAAGCACTGGCTAACTCGCTTAATATTCCAGCAGTTAAAGTGTTGGCCGAGATTGGAGGAGCTGAGGTCCTCCAATCCCGATTGCAGCGTTGTGGACTGACCACCTTGAACGCCGATCCAAGTCACTATGGCTTAGGGTTGACCCTGGGGAATGCGGAGGTGCGCCTGCTAGAACTGGCCAATGCCTACGCTTGTCTCGCCCGTTTGGGAATCTATCAGCCGTACGCTTTAGCCACAGCTAGGTCGGCCTCCCGCCCCGGAATATCTGATCTTGCCGGCGAGCGCATCTTTGAACAAAGCGCGAGCTTTCTCATTGCTGACATTCTCAGTGATAACGCCGCCCGCTCCCAGAGTTTCGGTGTCGTCTCGAGCTTGCGTTTCAACTTTCCCGTTGCGTGCAAGACAGGGACGAGCTCTGATTTTCGTGATAACTGGGCCTTCGCGTTCACCCCTGAGTTTACCGTTGGAGTCTGGGTCGGCAATTTTGATGGCTCGCCGATGCACGAGATTTCCGGAGTGACCGGAGCGGCACCTATCTTGCACGAGATTGTCGAACACCTGCATTCGCGCTATGGCACGTCCTGGTACTTCCAGCCGAAGGACATCGAAGAGCGGCAGGTTCACCGGATCACTGGCCACCGACTCATCGCACAAAACCAGGAGAACCCTCTCATGTGTGCCGAAAAGTTCGTCCGCGGCCATTTGCCCCCGTTGGAGTCGAGGTCCGATTACGACTCGTCAGGCCGCGTCCGGTTGTCTCAAGAATATCAAGACTGGTGGAGCACGAGCGACAACTTACTTCGTGAGATCGCGATCCTTGACGGTGGCAAAGGGCCGTTTCGGATTTCGTTTCCGTTGCCGGGCACGCGGTTCGTTTTAGACGCGGATCTACCAGATCACGGGCGGCGTATCACCCTGCGCGCGGAAGGAGCAGAAAACACCCAATGGGAAAGCCCTACGCTGACCGTGGTTGAGGATGGCAAAACCCGCGCGCTTCTTTCCTCCGGGAAACATACTCTTAAAGCGAGGAACCTTGCCGACGGCACCGTTCGTGAGACTTGGGTCGATGTCGTAGTTCGATGAGATTCCCGTGTCTCTTTTGCGCCTGACTCCCCAGCGCTTAGTTTGGCATGGTGACGAACCCGGCGTTGACCCAGTCGGCCAAGTCTTCCCTCGAGCCGTCCCCAGCGTCCATGGCCGCAAGGCTGATTCTGTGCGCTCCCTTGGGAATTTCTACGTCGAAGCGCCAAGCTAATGTCTGAACTCGCATGACTGGACTCCTGGCCGCTTCGTTGCCATCGATAAAAACTCGAAACTCTACGCTCGGGTACTTGGCTAAGTTGGAGCCGTTACTCACGGTGATCAGATTTTCGTCTACGCCGGCCAGTCCCACGAACCTACGATACTCCCGCTTAAGTTCGTAGACCACTTCGCTTGGCGCGTGAACGCCGAGCCCTCGGGAGTACGATTGACGATTGACCTTGAGCGCTTGACCAGCGTTTGAGGCATCTTTCTGCGGTGGCCGAGCGTTTCCTGAGTAACGGACCACACCGCCATACGTGTGTCCGAATCCGACATTGCGGAGTGGAGTTAAGTCGCCAAGAAACACATCCGGCGTTGGGGGCGGGGGACCTAAGCGCGCAAAGTATCCTTCGGACTCACGACAAACTGGGCGGCCTTTCCGGAACGCCACCGTGCGCAAATGGGTCGTCTTCGATACCGTGATGGGGCCGACGTACTGGGGCGAGTCCGGGCTGGGAACGGTGCCATCGAGTGTGTAACGGATTTGTGCGTCTGGTTGACGCGGTGTCGTCAAGGTGATCACTACCTGGTCCTCCATAAGATGAGGCCGCTGAGGAGTGCCCCAAGGCGTGATGCGGACTGGGTCGAGCAGAGCATCACTAGGCCACCTTCCGAGTTTGGTAAACTCCTGTTCGAGATCAACGGTCGGGGATAAATGCTTTTCAAAATGTTCGATGACCTGCTCGGTATTGAGGTCTGGCGTAAACTGCCTCGCGGGATCATAACCTGGATGAGCGTCGGTCATGTCTCGAGCCAGAATGCATCTGAAACCCGCACTTTTCATTGCCCGGAGGCCCATGGGTTTGCCGAGCAAGCAGACCTGGGTATGGAACCCCACGTAAAGCAAATGAGTAAGCCTTCGCAGTTTACAGATAGCGTAAACATCCGCTTGGGTATCGGGCATAAGATCTGTCGGCCCAAAGGCGAGTCCCGCGTGCATTCCGTCCCAACCGTAGTTGACGGCGCAACGTTCCGTCCCGCACGCGCAACCGCCCGCGTCTGGGACGGGAGGGCAGGTGACCGTCATCACCTGTGGCACGTCCATCTTCGGCAACGCCAGGACCGACTCCCGCTGGGGAAAGCCGACGTAGTTGTCGACCACGTCGCTCGGGCAGAGCATGACGGTCATCCCCATTCGGCGTGCGGCCTCCAGTGCGGCATTGATGCGTGGCACAATGGCGTCGACTCGCATCGTCGCGGTTTTACACCAGTGATAATTCCAGACATCGACGGCAATCACACCAATCCGAGCGGCCTCCACTCGTTCCGTTTCAAGCCGGATCTCACCGGTCGATTCGCTCCTGGTCTGGAGAGAGAACGTAATCTCCGAAGCGGGCAGTCGGGTCGTCGCGAAAAGCCCGAGCGTCACGATCAGCCGGCAGAGAGTTCGTCGTTTGTGCATAGGTTCGATGAAAAAGCCCAATGCAGATTTATCCTGACTGCCGTTGCTTGGCGAGTACCTTCAAATGCCGTGCGGCGCCGCCACGACGCGTCTCCTTATGGGCAGCCGTGGCGCAACGAGCACGAGGTCACTCCCACCGAGGGAGCAGGCGACGGCATCCAGGCCGAGGGATCAGTCAATCAGCGGGAAAGCCGTGAGTTGCCTTCCCGCGATGGAGAACTAGAATAGGAGCACTATGAGGGAAACATCCCAGCGCAACTTTCCAGAGTTTAGCTTGGCGCGGCTGCTCAAGACGGTCTTCGCACCTAAACCCGGCGAGCGCATCGCCATTTTGATTGATTTGCCTGACCCCAAAACGGTGAAAGGATTCGCCTTTCTCGACGACGCGACGCTCACGATCCAGCGTCATGCCTATGAGGCTTTCTATTTGGGTTTGAAGAACGGTGTCCTGCGTGAATTGGGCCTGGTCGGCGGCGATATGTTTGCCTATCAAATTACCGGCGGCAGCAACTTGGATTTGCCGGACGTGGCGTATTCGTCCGATGGGCGACAACTCAGTCTAAGCGCAGATGTTTACCCAAACTACGACATCGTGCTTTGTATTTCCACCTTCTCCGCAACCGCGCCGTTGACCGATTTCGCGAAACGGATTGGCTTTCGTGGAGCTACTCTCCACGGGTTGAATCCAATTATCCTTCGCACGGGGCTGGCGGTGGACTACAACGAAGTCAGTCGCCAGGCCGAAAGCTTCGCTTGGCCTTGACTCGCGCCGATTCATTCGAGATCGATTTTGAAGTGCAGGGGCGGAATTGCACCCTCCGGCTTTTCTGCAATCGACAAGAGGCCCAGAAAAGCCATGGGCTCTGTCGAGGCGAGAAGCCTGATGTCGCGAATCTGCCAGCGGGCGAGGTCTATTTCGTTCCTTCTGGTGCGGATGGAGAGTTCCCAATGCGGTATGAAGATGGGACTCTAGGCCTGATGCACGTGACAGACGGACGTATCAAAGCTGCACAGCTTATTTCCGGGAATGCGGCGACGGTTAATCAGCACAACCAACGCTTGGCTTCGGATCCGGCGACTGGTGAGTTGGGCGAACTCGGGTTTGGCACGCAAGACTTGCCCCCTTCAGGTCGCGACATCCAGGATGAGAAGATCTTGGGCACTCTCCATGTCGCTACGGGCCGCAGTGATCACCTTGGCGGACATTTGACTCCCGACAAGTTCCAGAATGCGAAGAATGCGACCCACGATGACATCCTCTTTTCTCCAACCAAAACTCCGGAGATTCTCGTGCCTCAGGTGCGGATGATTCGCAATGGAGCAACCGAGGTGGTCATTGAGCGCTACGAACCGGCCCAGTACTTGCGAGCTGCTTTGGCATCCTGAGCCTTCGGAGCATGCACGCCACCGAGTTTTACGAATCTGAACGGGCGCTTTCCGAGTATTTGCTTTTCCATTATGGGTCGCCGGCTGAGATTCTGTCTTGGCCGTTCGGGCCGGCGACGGCGCTCGGATATCCGGGACGCTGTGTTTCAGAGTGTCTTGACGTCGACCGGCTTCGACCCAATGCACGCGCCCTTGATCTGGGCTGCGCGGTGGGGCGTTCATCCTTTGAACTGGCGATCCACTGTGCGCAAGTGCTCGGGATCGACTTTTCCCGGCGATTTATTGAAGTGGCGCAGCAGCTGAAAGATAGGGGTTCGGTCCATTACCGTTATGTGGACGAAGGAGAACTCACGATCGCAGCCGTTGCTTCCGTGCCGCCTGGGATCGACCGAACTCGGGTGCGTTTTGAGCAAGGTGATGCCCTCGCCTTGCGCCCGGACATCGGTGAGTTTGACATTGTTCTGCTGGCCAATTTGTTGGACCGCCTGACGGATCCGCGGAAATGCCTGCATTCCCTTGCCAAGCACGTCGTTTCGGGAGGGCAGTTGATCCTGACAACGCCCTGCACGTGGATGGAATCCTATACGCCGCGCGCTCAATGGTTGGGAGGAGTTTTGGATGAGGGGGGGCCGCGGCGAACTCTCGATTCACTGCAAACGATCTTGCAACCGGATTTCGTGCTTGCCCAGACTCGAGATTTGCCATTCCTGATTCGGGAACACGCGCGGAAGTATCAATGGAGCGTTGCCTTGGCGACCGTGTGGGTACGGCGGTGATCGGAACCACCAGACCGGGCAAACGCTCTTCGCGAGCCCAAGGGATTAGTACTTTAGGACAGTGGCGAGAAATCGTCGGCATTCGTCGGACTGAGTAGCCGTAAACACCGATTCGGTTGTGCCATACTCCACAATCCGTCCTTGGGATAGAAAAGCCACACGGTCTGCCACGACGCGCGCGAAGCCCATCTCGTGGGTCACTAGAACGAGGTCCGTTCCTTCTTCCAAGAGTTGCTTGATCATGTCCAGGACTTCCGCGGTCATTTCCGGGTCCAATGCGGAGGTCGGTTCGTCGAAGAATAGGATCTGCGGCTTGGTCGCGACGGCACGCGCAATCGCTACTCGCTGGCGCTGTCCTCCCGAAAGCGCGGCTGGTCTTTTTGAACCGTGCGCGTGCAGTTGAAACCTGTTTAGCAACTGATTCGCCAGCTCCAGTGCTGCTTTAGGTTCGTAGCCGTGCACCTTTTCCAGGGGCAGCGTGATGTTTTGCAGGGCGGTTAAATGGGGAAACAGGTTCAAGGCTTGGAACACAACGCTCACGCAACGTCGATGCTTCTGCAGAGACGCCTCATCAAAACCCATGACCTCGCCGTCAAAGCGTATCTCCCCGCTATCCGGAACTTCCAACCCGGCCAAGATCCTCAAGAGAGTGGTTTTCCCACCTCCAGAGGGTCCGATCAAAACCAAGCTGCGGACACCTTCCGCGGCCAGGGATACTCCGTCCAGGGCTCGATGGGCGCCAAAGCTCTTGTGGAGGTGGGAGATGTCAATTTTCAAAGCGGATTCTTTCCTCCAACGCTCGGGTCCAGACGGAAATGGGCAGTGTCAGCAAAAGGTATCCAATGGCTAAAGGGATGTAGCATTCGAGAGCGCTGTAGGTTACGGAATTCACGTCACGCGCCGATTGTGTGAATTCGTTGACCGCGATAATCGACAGCAACGACGAATCTTTGATCAGAGATACAAGTTGACCCACCAGGGGAGGCAGGGTTAGTCGGAAGGCTTGGGGGAATATGACATAACGGTACGTTTGAAGGCGTGTCAGGCCAATGGCTTTGGCTGATTCCAGTTGTCCCTGTCCGATACTTTCGATTCCCGCGCGAATGATTTCGCTGATATATGCGCCACTGAAGAATGACAAAACCAGAACCCCCACGGCGTATCGGTTCGCCAGGTGAAATGCGTCCGCGACCACGTAGAAGAAGATCAGGATCTGAACGAGAAGCGGCGTTCCTCGCACCAGTTCAACGTATAACCGGCCAATGTAGCGAAGGGGAAGGAATGACGTGCGTTGCGCGAGGGCGAATAGAACTCCGATGACCGTGCTCAAAACGAGGGACGCCAAGGAGACGAGGATCGTCACAAACCATCCTGAGATGAGAGTCCAGCGGTATTTGTAAATGACCGACCAGTTCCAGTGGTAACGAAGTTGATGAAAGGAGAAAGCGAAGACCAAAGCGATTCCCAGGAGGGCGACGGTCGCGCTCGCCGCTCGGCGAATCCAGCGATCCGATCGCCCGTCCAGGTCCGACAACTCAAAAAACCATCGTTTTGCGAAACCCATGGGCTTACTGCAGTCGATCCGTCAGATTCGTTTGGCTCTTCAAGTAGTTCGGCTGGGCTGAATCTACCCTCATGAAGTCCGGGACTGCGACTTAGAAATAGAACGGAAGGCCCATGGCTTGAAAAGCGTCTTTCTGCTCTTTCAAATGCCGATTGGCCAGTTGATCGAATCCGCCCTGAGCGCGGAACTCCGCAAGAAAGGCGTTGACCCTCGTTTTGAGCGCCTCATTCCCTTTGCGAATGCCAATGGCCCAACGTTCCTCCTGGAATGGCTTGAGCAGCGCCTCAGTCTTTTCTCGGTGACGTTGCCAATGCTTGAAGATCGACATTTGATCGAAAATGAAAGCCTGGGCTTTGTTTTGGACGATCTCCAGAACACAGGCGTCCTCCTTATCCAGAGTTAAGAGATGCGCGTTCTTGAGATGTGCTTTGGCGTAGAGTTGCCCGGTCGTGCCTTGCTTCACAGCGACGGTGCGTTCGGGTGCGTCGAGGTCCTCCATCGAACGAATGCCCGCCTGTTTGCTGACCAATAAACAGAGTCCCGTTCGAAGATACGGCTCCGAGAAATCGATCGATTGTGCCCTCTCCGGAGTCGCTGTCATGGAGGAGATGATCAGGTCGATCTTGCTCGTTTTGAGTGCGGGAATCAGCCCGTCAAAGGGGATGTTCTGGATGGTGACCGTGGTGCCGAGCGACTTGCCCAATGCATCGGCCAACTCCACGCTAATACCAGCGGGTTTGCCCAAGTCGTCCACCATCTCAAATGGTGGATAATTCAGCTCCATGCCAACGATGAGCTCGTTTTTTGGCGGCTGGGAACAACCGACCCACGTCAACAAAAAGCCGCATACTGCCGGAAGCCACTTCCGGTTAAATATAAATTTTGTGATCGTCATGATTCTTGTCCCTGCTGCCGGTGACTTACTCTGCGTTTTCCTCGAAACAGTAGGTTGGACTGAATCGCTCTGCAAATCGGAACCAACGTCGATTCGGTTCCTGAGCGGACGGGGGTCGAGCGTTTGTCATTCGCGCTCGGTGATTCGTAGCAACGTTTCCATGGCAATTGGCGCCGGATTACCCTCGAATCTGCAGCGGCCTTGCACTCCTCCTCGGCGTCAGTATTCTCCTTTTGGTCTTCAGTGGATATCCAATTTAGATCTCTGACTCTGGCGAGACCTGACAATGCAGAAGGACGGGAGACGTTTTAGAAGCGGTTGGCGCCGGTTGACTGCGAGCGTGGCGTTGGTCGTCATTCTTTGGGTCCTGCTCCACTCGATCCCGGTCCGACGACCTGTCGCGGAGCTCAACCCATTTCGAAGCCGAGCAAATCGGCCATTGGTCATCGCGCACGCTGGCGGTTTGGGCCTGCACCCAGGGAACACCCTTCCGGCGTTTGCCGCCAGCGTGGCCCTGGGATGTGACTTGTTGGAAATGGACGTGAGACTTGCGCGCGACGGTGTGCTAGTGACACATCACGATGCAACGGTGGATCGGACCAGCCATGGCACTGGAGCGGTTCTCGACCTTAGCGTCGCTGAACTTAAGGCATTGGACTTTGGAGCTCATTTTCGTCCTCCGCAAACCACGGGGAAGAGCGAGCGCGCGGCGCTCGCCACGTTGGACGAGCTGTTTCAACTCTACCCGACCGTCGGAATGATCATAGAAATCAAGGATCGTGGCGAGGTCGGACGCCGAGCCGCGGCTGAATTGGCACGATTGATCCGGCAATACCGACGGGAAGCGCGCGTTCTTGTGGCGAGTTTTGACGATGCGACTCTCGAAGCGTTCCGACGTTTCGCTGGCGACGCAGTCCCAACCTCCACCGCGAAGGCAGAAACACGGCAATTTGTCATTCTCCGCCTGCTCGGTTTGGCGAACTTGTGGTCCAAGCCAGCCGTTGCTTTCCAGGTGCCGTCTGACCCTAAGGAAACCTCTGGTTTCGATTTGACGAGTGCGAGCTTCCTGGCCGCGGCCCACGCTCGAAACGTGGGAGTGCACTATTGGACGGTAAATAGCGAGGAAGAAATGCGCCGCCTGATGGCCTTGGGGGCAGACGGATTAATTACCGATTTCCCGGACCGTCTGCTGGGCATCCTAAGAGATACTCCCGCTGCTGCAAATCGGCCTTTGTGAAGCGCCGACTTCCCAAGGGACGGACACAGGTCTGGCCTAGGTCATCCCCCACTTAGCCAATGACGCGGACGCGTTGCCACCATTGATATCCGGGGTAATGGAGAGATCCACCTCAATCAAATCCGGTAGGTCGACTCGATATTCTTCCACTTCTCGAGTGGATCCACCTGGACTGAAAACATATTGTTGACGGACGATCTCTCGATGGTTTTGAGCCCCGTTTTGGCGCCAGGAGAGGACGAACTCTTGGGTTCGTTCACGCTCGGTTTCCAGAAACTCCAAATAGATTCGGTGAATTGATTGCGGTTGGGTGAACACGAGCCGAATCGTTTGTCTTCCTGGGGTTAGTGAACGCCAGCCAGGCCCCAGCTGCGAGAACACTGACTCAATTGGATAAGCGGCCGACCCTCCCGAGGTTAACTCAACCCGCGCCAGCTGCGCCAAGTCTAACCAAGGGCTGGTTGCTGGATCGTTCGAGTTGCCCGTGGTGGTTTCGGGTGGTTTAGGAGGTGGGACCGCCGGGAAGCTTTCCGACGTCACGCTGGTCTGAGCGGTAGTCTCTCCTTTGGGCAACGTCTGCATGGATGCCAGCAAATCCTCAGCGTGCTCAAGGGCGATGCGATTATCTTCTACGAGTTCTTCGAGTTTCGCCAGGTTCAAGTCGTTTTGCGGCATTCCTCTTACCGTAACATACTGCGAGCGGTCTGTCCTTTATGGTCATTGATTCCTCGATGATTTATCTGATCTCGTGGGTCATTCGTTGGAAAAGGCCCTTAGGAAACGCTGCCGCTCCTGCAGGTCCAATCGATGGTGCGGACTAATCCGAGGTTTGGGCAATCCGAACCTCGTTAACGACGTGACAGCCGTTTAATAGCGATTGCGCTCGAAGCTACGCTGGGCACCGCCAGGCGCGCGTTCTTCGCGCGGCTTGGCCAAGTTCACGGTCATGTTCCGTCCCTTGACCGAGGCTCCGTTCAGCGCGTTGATGGCGTTCTGCGCCTCTTCCAGCGTACTCATCGGATGGATAGTAATCATTCCTCGGGAAGATCTGTTGGCTAACGGCGCGGAACCGGATTCGCCAATGCTGGTAGACAGCTCGCAGATGTCCCCACGCATCTTTTTGCTACGGCCCGAGCAATTCAGAAAACGACAGCCTATCCCGGCTGTGATAGGATGGCGGATGTCTTTACGACTCACTGGACTGGGGGCTTTGACCTTAAGACCGAAACAGCCCATGCTCGACTGGCTCAACTCCCTCGCTGGGAGCGAGCCTGGGGTCAAGCTGAGTAAGCTCAGAAACCATCCCATTGCGGTCTTGGTCCCGCAGCTGGAATCCGAAGCTCAAGTGCTGCAGTTTCTGGAGAGTAATCTGAACCGTTTCTTTGAACAGGCGCTGTTGGCATGGTCGCTGGATCTAAACGCTTGGCCACGCAAGCGGGACCTTCGCAGCTTTCGTGAATTGTTCGAGGTCGAGCTCTGTATGAACGTGTTTGATCTTGGACCTTCGGAAAGGGACCAACCCTAGTCGCGGGGTGAGGCCTGTTGGATTGGCAACCTTCAGCGGGCCGCGCCGGCGCTCGCTTCGCACCGTGGGGGAGCTCGAAGACCGTGTCCTGGCGACGCGCGCCCCCGTCCCGGGACTTCAGGATTCATGGTGCCGGATCCGAATCCGCGATGCGCAGCAGGGCAAGTCGACAGATGGCCAATTCGAACGAGTCGGCGAATACTTCTGTTCCGTCCATCTCATTTCTTTCGTAGCGAGCAAACCACGTTCTGCCCTCAAGGCTTGTGCGGCCGACGATTACGGACTGTTGACCCATCTTCAGCTTCGTCAGGACTCGTTTAGCCAGGTTTGTATCTGCCGAATACGCAGGGGCGCGTCCGTCCTTACATGGCAGCTTCATCAAACGTTCGTGAATAAGTGCGTCCAGCTCGGGCCCAGGCCCCGCGCGATAGGGATCAGCATGCATTCTGTCGATGGTTAGTTCCATCTGGATGTCGCAATCTCAAGTGTTTCACCTTTGCCAGGGCGTTTCCCGCCGCGCAGCAGGAGAGCCAATCGGATCGCGCTGAAGACCTCACCGTCAGTGAGGACTCGAGCCGCCTCGACCACGTAAGTCACCTCGTTGGCTTCGTCGATAATTATGTTTTTTACTGCTGGTAATGCCTTCATGCGTATCACTCTCTGGAGACGTCTCCGGTTCATTCCCGCGGCGCACGAACCGTTCGCCTCCCTGGGTCGTCTGCTTCTGTCGGCGAAGTTGATGATGAGCGCCTTGGCCAGCAGCCATTGCAGGCCCATGCCCTCCAAAGCTCGTCCTTCAGTCACAACGCCAGTCCATAGGATGGAGCTTTAGGTCCGCAATAGATATGGGGTGAAACCCTACCTGTTGAACCGGAACGGCGCTGGAGCGCTCCTCTGCAGCTGCGCGCCCTGCCCAGACCCCTCAACTTGTCAGAGTGAGCAGGATATCAGCATACCAGGCGCAGTTTAGACCCAGAGTCTCGTCCAGCTGCAAATCGCGGCTCCCCATATCCATGCGCGCGGAATGCACCCCCAGCAGTTTCCAGGGCAATGGCGCGTCCGACGCAGGGCTGCGCATCACGACCGGCGCGCCGCTGCTGCCCCGGTGGGTTCGCGCATCGGTGAGAAAGTAACCCATGCCTTGAAAACGGAGACCAAAGGAAGACGCAATGGCGGCCTGCCGTACTACGGGCAGATGATGCAATGAATCGTGAAAGCCCAGCGGGAATCCCACGATAAGTAGCGACGCCCCGACTTCCACTTCCTGAAGTGAACCCTGCAAATGCGACGGAGTGAAACAACAAAGCACTACGGACTGCGGCAGTGCTGCTGGATCCAATTCGAGAACCGCCACATCAATTTCGCCTCCAGCATCTTTGCCCTGTCTCCAAACGCTTTTCCCGCCCTTGTGCAGTAACACCGACAGACCAGTGGAACGTGTCAGATTCTTGGCGTCGGTGTGGAGTTCAATCTCGAGCCGGTTGGGAAAGTGTTTGCTCGGCGCGTCAATCACCACATGCCTGCTCGTCACGAGGAATAGTCGACCGTCGCGTTCGAAGAAGAAACCGCTGGCGTTGGTCAGGGGATGCTGACCGTCAAAGGTCGAAATGCGCGCGGTGGTTAACAGCAGCGGTTCAATCATGGGCTTGTTGACTCACTTCTCGAGGAATGTGCTGTGCGCGACTGCACAGTTCAAGGTTACTTGCTTGGCGCGAGCGAAAAAGCCGGGTAAAGGCAAGACCCACGCTGAGTATTGCCCCGCGCCAGCCACGTCAAAGGCCCACTCCAAAACTGGCTCCGCCGATGCTCATCAAAGTCGCCGAGGATCGACACGGCGTTGCGATCGATCGGCTCCCCAGCCCGAAGCAGAACAATCGCCTGCGTAGGGTGGGGAGGCTCGCGCGTTTGGACTTGTTCGGCTCGAACTTTGGGTCTTGAACGCTTCTTCATTCGTAGGTGACCCACAGGTCACCCACTCCCGAGTGGGTGACCTGTGGGTCAGCAACGAACGAACTCCTTAGTTACAAGCAAACTACTATCCGAGTGAGCAAAAACTTCGACTCGCTTCCCGCCCGAAGCCGTTCTTCCTCGGAATCCATACTTTGGTATGAGCTAAATTTCTGATTCTCAAGGTCCTACGACTTCGAGACGTGGTTAGCGAACGACGTCCGTCTGCGTTTCCCACCGGAACTTTGGCAGCCCAGATCCATCACCTCAACTTGGGCGTCGGCGGTAAACGGTATCCAGGAGCAAATTCAGACCTCCTGACCCCTAAAGGGCGACTGCTGGGTGTCTTGGAAAATGGATGGCCCCAAAACGGAGTGGTTGGCTGGCTTTGGTCGTCACCGCAGGAGGGTGGTTTTGCCTTGCCGTCAGAGGGCCGGAAAGGAAGCA
>JBGAIN010000330.1:0-2880 GCA_044225505.1 Limisphaerales bacterium | reverse complement strand
GGTGGACGGGAGCGGGAACCGATACTTGAGATCGGCTTGTGATTACTGGCCCTGGCCATGAATCGCCGCTTCCTTGATGATGGACGGAGTTGGCTACGCTGCCGGCTGTGTCCGGGAGTGGCTCAAGCAATCGTGAGGCACTTTGGCTGAACATCGAACATGCGTATCTTCGGGACTGACCCCGTTTTCTACAGCCGGAAGGAGGAACTGGACCTGTCGCTGAGGGCTTGGATGCAGCTAAAAACTTACTTCACACTCTTTCTCGCACCGGAACTATTATCGAACCATGTTTCGACTGCCAAATCCACTGAGTCACCGTCAGTCGAGATAGTGGGGGCAAACTTGACTACTGATTTCTGGCGGCTCGTGGAGGAAGCATCTCCGGATCCACTATCGACCGCAGTGGGGACTTGTCCGGGGAAAACTGCGGGACTTGTCTGATCAATTCCACCAATCTCGATTTGGGCCTCCCCGCCGCTCTGAATACTGACCGAGGGCGAACTCAAGATTCGCGCCCCGGAGTCATTCATTACTTTGAGAAGCATGGCGGTCTGATCATTGGAGAGGACGCCAACGGAATTCCCCGCTGCCACGCCATCGGTATGAGGCGCGACAAAACCGTCCGGCAAGACCACAAGGCGAGTATCAATTCTCAATTGGTTGTCAACATCACCCCGTTTAGGGATGGCAAATAAAGCTGCCGTTTTTAGCGTAGGTGTTATGACCTGACCTAACAACAGGGCATTGTCCCACTTCACGAGGGCCCGCCCGGCCAGTGGGTGAGCCTCTGTCGGAATTGGAAGGGCGACAGCGCCCGCAGCCTCCGGACTTTCATGGGGATGGGTGTTGTTTGTACGGTTGGCGTCGTCCACTTCTCTCCGCAAGCGTGCCACTTCACCCCGTAGTCTGAGCAGTTCGCTCTGGTTGTGAGTTTGCACTTCACTCTGATCGCGCAACGCGGCCATTTGCTCAGTCACCCTATCGCGCTCGCGCCGCAGTCGTTCTATTTGGTCGGTTAGCCCTGCTTCCTGTTGCTCAAGCACTTGAGATTTCGCTCGAGACCTGGAAACCTGTTGCGTTTGGTAAACTCCCGTGGTGACTACGGCGGCAAGAGCCGTCCCGATAAGAACTTTTTGGAGGGTAGTCATAGCAATGGTAGTGGCAGACGCCGCGGAGGTTCCGAGGGCCACGGCGGTCGTGGAAATCGTCAAAGCCAAGTCAGGCGCCACAGCATGAACAGCATTTGCGGAGATGACGACGCCAAGTCCGCCGGCTCCAATGGCAACTCCGCGCTTGACCAAGCATTCGCGCAGATGCGCTTGACCAAGCATTCGCGCAGATGCTCAACGGCGCGGCTCACACGCTTTTGCGCGGCGTCGTCACTGATGCCGAAGGCGGCACCGATCGTCCGAAGATCCTGGTTCTTAAAAAAACGGAGCAATAGTGCATCCCGGCTCGTCTCTTCCAACTCACCGAGCGCCTCGTCCAGATGAACCGCGACCTGCCCCCAGCTGGCTTCCGTTTCGGTGGAATGCAATTCGCTCATCGCAACAGCCTCTTGTTCACGAGCTCGACGACGCACTTCTGAACGGATGAATTTGGCCGCCAGGTTCCGTGTGGTGCAGTGCAACCAACCGGCCAAGGTCGGCCGGGTCGCAAGCTGCCGCGCATTTTGGGCCAATGCGATAAAAACGCCCTGGGTCACATCCTTGGCAGAGTGAACGTTCCCAAGCATGCGAAGAGCGGAGGAATAGACCAGATCCAAATGCCGTCGAACAAGTTCTCCAAACGCCGACTCGGATCGGCATTGCAGATAGGCTGCTAGCAACTGGCTATCGGATTGACCGTTCATCTACTACTAATACCCGCCAGGATCGAAATCCGACAGATCAGATGCGCTTGGTATGACCATTCCGCAGGCCAGCGACTGGCGATGGGAATTGGGGCCTAGTCGAGCCGCATTCATGGGCGCCTCATCGAAGTCGTCTTGAGCACACTGAACGTGTTGATTCTCGTCGGACCAGAGGAAATGGCTGAACAGGAGGAGGATAAGTCCGATGAGAGGGGCGCAAAAGGGTGCATGGCTCGATTTTCTGCCTTCTTTTTTGAGCTAGGTTCTGGAGCGGCCGTTGACTCTAAAAGCACTCGTGCCAAGGGCCAATCGTTACATACTTCCAGGTTACATTTATCATTTAACGCACCGCTGCCACAATCGACAGTTCCTCTTGCGCTTGGCCAGAGATCGCGATGCTTACCGGCGTCGCCTCCGCGAGGCCGTTCGGGGCGAAAACGTTGCGCTCCTGACTTACAATATTACCAGCCATCACGTGCATCTGATTGTTTATGCCGAACAATCCGAATCGATCGCGCGCCTCATGCAGCAGGCGGCGGGCGAGTTCGCGCGGGAGTACAATCGGCGCAAAGGACGAAGCGGTGCATTCTGGGAGGGGCGCTATCATGCCACCATGGTTGGGTCGGGTGAATACCTCTGGGAATGCTTGCGCTACGTGGAGTTAAATAGGGTGCGTTGCGGCGTGGTGAAGCATCCGGGAGAGTGGGCCTGGTCGGGATATAGGGAGCTCATGGGCGGGCAACGGCGCCATCGACTCTTGGATATGTCGAAGCTGCTGGGGTTAGTCCGTTGCGGTGAGGTGAACGATTTTCGGGCACAACTCAACGAGCGTTTAGACAATGCCCTCATCAACGATCAACTCCCATATCAGGCGCAGTGGACTCAAAGCATCGCGGTGGGCGACCGAGCGTTTGTCGAAGAAATAGAAGCTCAGGTGCGGGGGCGCCAACAGATCGAAACGACCAAGGGACAGGATGGAAGCTGGATTTTGCGGGAAGAACAGAGCCCGTTTTTTGTGCCCGAAAAGT
>JBGAIN010000138.1:0-22944 GCA_044225505.1 Limisphaerales bacterium | reverse complement strand
CGTCACCGAGTTGACCGACGAGCACCGGGCTCAAGTCCAGAATTACCTGAAAGCAACGCAGCTCAAGCTCGGCTTACTGGTGAACTTTGGTCATTATCCCAAGGTCCAATGCGAGCGCATTGTGGCCGAGCGGGGCCGATACAATGCCGAGCGATAGAACCGCGGAACACGCGGAAACGGTCAAAGCGGAGAGCCCCTCCGCGAGACTCTGGCGCCGATCATCTCGCATCGCAGGGTCAGTTTCGCAGAATGCAATGTAGATGTTGGACGCTTGAGGCGAGGCAGCGGCAGGTTCTTGGAATGGCGTGGAAACTGGAGGGCAGTATCCTCAGCGGACGATATAAAGCGTTGCCGGTGGCCACGAGCGGCAACAGAAACTTGAGAATGGCTTGTGATTACAGGCCCTGGCCATGAATCGCCGCTTCCTGGATGATGGGCGCGGTTGCCTACGCTGCCGGCGGCGTCCGGGAGTGGCTCAAACCATCGTGAGGCACTTTGGCGGAACATCGCCCACGCGTCTCTGCGGGCCTGCCCCCTTTCCCGAGCGCTACTTCATCCCAAGTTTGTTGAGTTTTCAGAAAGCGGCGGATGACCTGTTTGGGGAAGAGACCTACCACGCCAAAGTTGATACAGCCTTGCCTGAGCGGGCGCAGCGCAAGTGGGAACGCAAAGAACCGTCTGGGGACGAAGGCTGACGCCATCCAACGCGAGCTGGATTGTCATTGGATTTTCGTTCGCAGCTTTTCCTTCAAGTTTTGCCGCGCTTCATCGGAGAGGCGGTACGCTGCCGGGGTTTCAGAAGATAAGTCGCCCTGCCGGCACGCCTCACGCAAGAAGCGGATTTGCTCTCCATAACGCCGGCACCATTTGCAGAGCAATAAATGAATTCGAAGGCCTAGCTGTGCGCGCCAGGGCAATGGCTGTTCCAGCGACTGCGACTGAAGCTCCGACGCTTCGCGACAGGTGAGGGAGCAGACTTTTAGCCAGGATAAATGGGTATGCATACGCTCATTTCAGTTTGGCGATCCAGTTAACCTGCAGGCAACGTCTCAGCCCGAGTCGCGCACGATGGAGGAGGACCCAGAGGTGGCTCTCGGTAATCCCGAGCAATTCGCAAATCTCCGCCGTGTCCAGCTCGTCCAGTTCACGGAGCAAGAAGGCGCGGGCTGTGTTTCGCGGGAGCTTGCGCGTACATTGATGTAGTGCTTGCCAGAATGACGCCTGGTCCAAGCTTTCCGCCGGATGCGCAGGCCAGTCGCCTGGCGATTGTTCCGGCAGCCAGGCCCCATGCTTAAGTCCCTTCGAGTGGAACGGTCCGGTCTCGCTCTCCTCGTCCAGGTCAGCCGAACTAAGCACCGGTTCGCGGGCGCACCGGCGGAAATGATCGTAGATCTTATGCTTCAGGATCCCAAGCAACCAGCCGCGCTCCTGAGGCAGGCCCCGTTCCGAACCCTGCTGCCGCAACGCGGCCAGGAAGGTCTCCTGCACCACGTCCTCGGCCGCAGTCGAATCGCGGAGCCGCATCATCGCGAAGCTGTAGAGGAAATCGCCATGCTCATCGACCCAGCGCTCGGACTGGGCCGCTGGATCGATGGTTCTCGGCGTGGTCGGGCTGGGCCTCGATTGGACCTGAGGACTTTTTGGCTCGATGTCGGTCATTTTGTTGGGACCGGTGATGGGGTCGCCTATTGATCGACCGCGCGGTAAAAGCGGCGGGGCGTTTGGGTCTGGGCTGGGTCTGCAAACTGCGCCGTCGGCCCAGTCAATGCAAGATTCGTAATCACGAGCCAGTCGATCAGGTTGGTCGACGCCTGGATGGGGTAGGTTTGCCCGACTTGTCCGGATAGCGTCATCTGAATCGAACCCCCAGGAGCGGAGCGCATCGGTTTCAGGGCGGATTGCATGCCGATAATGGTGGCGGTGGGCACGGCTCCTGCCATGATCGGACAATTCACGACAATGCGGGTGCCGTCAATCTTCACCTTGCCATTCGAGGCCGCATCTTGAATCGCTCCTTCGGAAGTTAAAAGCTGCGGTGTTGCTCCTTCGTTCCAGGTCACGACCTTGACGTGCCAGAGAGGCGAGTAGTCCTCGTCGGCGTTCTGCGGCCCGAGTGGGTGAGGCGCGGACGCGACCACGTTGGCTTGCTGGAAGTTGCTCACGACGTAAATGTCGTCCACGGTGCGGGTGCCGACCGCATTGGTCAATCCGGGAACATAATTGACGTTTTGATCCAGAGCCACGGCTGGATCTGAAGCTTCCGTTTGCAGGTATAGCACCTGCGTGCCTTTGTACCAGCCTTGGACCAGCGGGAGAATGACTTGTTTGTGATCCTCATCCCCGATAATGGTGGCCGTCGGCAGCGTGCCGCCATCTGGGGTGAAGACAATCGGACAATTCACCACGATTTCAGTTTTCTTGACCGCTACCTTCCCGCTTGCCATCGCGTCGCTAATGGCCGCCTCGGAAGTTAGAGCTTGCGGAGTCGCTCCCTCGTTCCAGGTCACCAGATTCACTTGCCAGAGAGGCGAGTACCCCCGACTGGAATTCCGCGGCCCGAGCGGATGGGGTGCGGAAGGGACTACGTTGGGCTGCGGGAAGTTGGTGATGACGTAAATGTCGTCGACGATGTTCGAACTTCCGGAGCTTGCCAGGCGGGGGACATAATTCACCATTTGATCCTGGGCCACTCCTGGATCGGAAGCTTCTGTCTGGATGTAAAGGACCTTGGCGCCGTTATGCCAGCCAGGTACTAACGGCAAGATGACTCTGGAGGTTGAGGCAGCTCGCCCTGTTCCGCAGACCAGGCCAAGCGACGATATTAAGGTGATCAGGTGTCTCGTAATGTGTCTCATACTGCACGCGCTCGTGTTATTGTGTCTTAAGGCTTAATGCTGACTCGATGCGAACGGTCTTCCTGACACTCCGTTGCACGAGTCCTAGGGATTAGTCGAACGTGAGACGAATTCCTTACAACGAATTTGTTGTATTCAAGCCCTGCTTGATGAGCGAGGGCGTCTTTGTGCGGGAGCGGCAACCGATACTTGAGAATGGCTTGTGATTACAGGCCCTGGCCATGAATCGCCGCTTCCTGGATGATGGGCGCAGTTGCCTACGCTGCCGGCTGTGTCTGGGAGTGGCTCAAGCCATCATGAGGCACTTTGGCGGAACAGCGTCCATGCGAATCTTCGGGACCGAGAGCCGCTGACGCGCGATTACGGAGAGCTGACACGATAAAAGCGAGGTGTCCCGGAAGGTTCGGTCGTCTCTGTCCAAGTTACAGGACCGCTTGGCTCTTTGGCGTCCAGTACGTCCGTCCAGTGGTCTAGATCGGTCGAGGCTTCCAATCGAAACGTGCCGCACGAATCTCCCAAAAACTGAACTTCGAATTGACCCGGGCGGGGCATCCCAATCTGAAGGGAGAGTGTCGCAGCTCCTGAGTCGCCCAGCAGTTTCGCGAGGAACACATCGGACTTCTCGCCGGCATCGAGAGTCGTTCCGTCGAAATCGAGTTTCCCAGTCGTTTCTCCCACGATATAGCAAGTGCCGCCGACGTTGGGAGCGATGCCAAAGGCGGCGCAAGGCGTTGCTCCCGAGCCCAGTTTCTTCGCCCAGACAAAGTCACCCTCCGGATTGTACTTGGCGACGAAGGCTTTGGAGACAGTGTTATTCGTCAGCGTCACTCCCTCGAAAGTGGCGTCCCCCATAAATGATCCGGTCACGTAGCTATTGCCGAACCCGTCCGTTCCGACACTGGCCGCATTGATGGAAAGACTTTGACCGGTGTTACGCGCCCAAGCGACTTTCCCGTCGGGCTGGTACTTGGCGAGAAAGAAATCGAAGAACCCTTCTGAGCTGAGCTCGTTCGTATCAAAGTAAGCCGTGGTTTCGAAGTAACCCGCCACCCAGCATTGCCCATCCTGATTGACCGTCAATCCGGCACTCTGGGTCTTACCGTTGCCGCCCGCTTGCTGAACCCATTGTTGCTCGCCGCGCGCATTAAATTGGCAGAGAAACGCGTCTTGATTACCAAAGCTGGCCAAAGTTTCCGTTCCGAAATCAGCTCTCTCCTCAAAAAAACCGGTCGCGTAACACAGACCCTGGCTGTCAACCCCGATCCCGGTCCCCTGGTCTTCACCGTCCCCGCCTGCACGTTTGGCCCATTGCAAAACGCCGGCGCGATCAAACTTGGCGAAAAAAGCGTCTGTATTCCGTCCGTTCAGGAATTCCTCGCTGCCAAAGAAAGCGTTGAGAGCAAAACCGCCCGTAATATACGCATTGCCATCGCTATCGACTGCAATGGCAGTGCCAAAAGCCGCATCACTGCGCCCGCTCGTTTTAGCCCAGAGAAGCTTGCCCTCCGGGTCGTACTTGGCGACAAACCAGTCGTAGGTCCCAGTGGTGGTGAGGTCGATTTCGCCGAATCGGGCGGTGCCAGTGAAATAGCCTGTGACGTAGGAATTCGCCTGGGAATCGAGAGCCAGACCGAGACTTGTGTCCGCTCGCGCCCCGCCAGCTTGCTGAACCCAGAGCAGTGTCCCAAATCGATCGTATTTCGCGATGAAAACGTCGGAAAGCCCACGACTGACAAGATTTGTTTCTCCAAAAGTAGCTGTGCCCTCAAAAATACCGGAGACCACACAGTTCCCAACCGGATCGACCGCGATGCCGTAGCTAGAATCCGCGCCCGCTCCCCCGCCCTGGCGGAGCCAACAATACGCCTGGGGAGCGTTAGGACTCGCAGAAGCCAGGATCGATGGGGGGATGGAATTTGTTGGAGCGATCGACTTGATCGCAGCCCCGGCCGCCATCGTTTGAGTAACTATCCATACCCAACTAACGAACCCAGACATCCGCGAGCTCAAGCGAGTCAGGAAAGCGGGGCGAAGCCCTGGGTTGGGGGTCAAACAGGTCGGGTTTCTCATCAAAAATCAGGAATTTACACAGTTTCCTGGAGAGAGCAACCGCTCACGACCGAGGTTAGAACATAGACGCACCTCCTTCACAGACCCCCTTGCACTCCAGCGCCGGTGTGAGATGTATAAACCAAAGGGGAGAAACCCGGTTGAGAAGCCATGATGAAAAATAGCCAAGACGGCCCCATGCGGGTCGTCATTGAACGCGTGTCGCCCGAGTTGGACGGCGGCCGATTTCCCATTAAACGCGTTCTCGGTGAAGAGATTCAAGTCGAAGCGGATGTTTTTGCGGACGGGCACGACGTGTTGGCCGCACGTGTTTGTTACCGACACCGGGCCGAGTCAGATTGGACGGAAGTGCGGATGAAACCATGGGTAAACGACCGATGGAGGGGCACCTTCTCTGTGGACCGTTTGGGACTCTACGATTACACGATTACCGCTTGGGTAGATCATTTCGGCACATGGCGCCGCGACTTGGAAAAGAAGTTCAAAGCTGGCCAGGACATAGGCATTGAACTGATGATGGGGGTTGCGTTTTTTGAGGTCGCCCGGGCCACCGCGAGCGGCCATGATGCCGACGATCTGAGGAATGCAGTTCAAACGCTGTCCGCGATCGACTTATTGCCTACTTCGGCCAAGGTTGGGGTCGCCTTAAGCCCGCGAATGGTCGAACTGATGGAGCGCCATGGAGCGCGCACCGCGGTGGTCCGTTACGAGCGCGAATTGCAGGCGCGCGTGGATCCAGTCTTAGCCCGATTTGGCGCTTGGTTCGAAATGTTCCCGCGTTCTGCGGCACGCGAAGGCGGCCGACACGGGACACTGCGCGACTGCGCGGAATGGTTGCCACAGATCGCCTCCATGGGATTTGATGTGCTCTACCTTCCTCCGATCCATCCGATTGGGACATCGTTTCGGAAAGGAAAGAACAACAGCCTGAGCTGTACTTCGGAAGATCCGGGCAGCCCCTGGGCGGTCGGCGGACTGGATGGCGGACACAAGTCGGTTCACAAACAGTTGGGCACCCTCGAAGACTTCCAACAACTCGTGCAACGCGCTCGCGAACTTGGCATTCAAGTCGCCCTGGATATCGCGTTCCAGTGCTCGCCAGATCACCCTTATGCCAAGGACCATCCAGAGTGGTTCCGGAAACGGCCGGACGGGACGATTCAATACGCCGAAAATCCACCCAAGAAATACCAGGATATTTACCCGCTGGATTTTGAAAGCACAGCTTGGGAAACATTATGGCACGAGTTGAAAAGCATCTTCGAATTTTGGATTGTCCAAGGGGTGCGGATCTTTCGCGTGGATAATCCCCACACCAAATCCTTTCGGTTTTGGGAGTGGTGTCTGACCGAGCTCAAAGAGGCACATCCCGAGCTGATTTTCCTTTCGGAGGCATTCACGCGGCCGAAGATAATGGCTCATCTCGCCAAGATTGGTTATACGCAGTCCTACAACTATTTCCCTTGGCGAAACACGAAACACGAACTTACCGAGTATCTGACTGAGCTGACACAAGGGCCGTGGCGGGAGTACTTCCGACCAAACCTCTGGCCGAACACCCCGGATATACTCCCGCAATACCTCCAATTTGGAGGACCGCCCGCGTTTATGGCCCGGCTGATTCTAGCCGCGACACTTGGCGCCAGCTATGGTCTTTACGCGCTACCGTTTGCCGTCTGCGAAAACACGCCCCGTGAGCCTGGAAGCGAGGAGTATCTGAACTCGGAGAAGTATGAGATACGTCACTGGAAATTGGATACGCCCGGCAACCTGATCGGTTTAATGGCGAAAGTGAACCAGATTCGCCGAGACCACCCAGCCTTGCAGCGCAATGACGGACTGCAGTTTCACAGAGTGGATAACGAACAACTGATCGCCTATAGCAAAGCCACGCCGTCACTCGACGATCTCGTTTTAATCGTAGTGAATTTAGATCCTCACCATACGCAGCGCGGTTGGGTGAATCTGCCCATCGAGCAATGGGGAATTCAGGCCCACGAAACATTTCAATGCCACGAATTGCTGACGGGCGCTTATTACCTTTGGACTGGATCGAGCAACTATATCGAGCTCGACCCGCGTTTTGTGCCGGCCCATGTCCTCCACATCCGGCGCTATGTCCGGACCGAGCTCGATTTTGACTATTTCATGTAAGGAATTCCATGTCCAAGAACAAACCCATCCAGCCATTGCCAAGCGATCGATTGTGGTACAAATCGGCCGTCATTTATGAACTTCATGTGCGGGCATTCCACGACAGCAACGCCGATGGGATTGGTGATTTCCGCGGGCTCACCCAAAAGCTCGATTATCTCCAGGATCTCGGAGTCACGGCCGTCTGGCTGCTGCCTTTCTACCCATCGCCGTTGAAGGACGACGGGTATGACATTGCGGATTATTACTCGATCAATCCGATGTATGGGAATCTCAGCGATTTCAAGGCGTTTCTGCGTGAGGCCCACGTGCGCGGTCTACGTGTAATCACCGAATTAGTGGTCAACCACACCTCCGATCAGCACCCTTGGTTCCAACGATCCCGACGAGCCAAACCTGGCAGCACTTGGCGCGACTTCTATGTCTGGAGCGATACGCCAAACCGATACCAGGAAGCGCGCATCATCTTCAAAGACTTCGAGCCAAGCAACTGGGCTTGGGATCCCGTGGCACAAGCCTACTTCTGGCACCGGTTCTACTCACATCAACCCGATTTGAATTACGACAATCCTCAAGTACACAAGGAGATCACCCGTGTGCTCGACTTCTGGCTCGATCTCGGAGTGGATGGCCTTCGCCTGGACGCCGTCCCCTACCTCTATGAACGAGAGGGAACCTCGTGCGAGAACTTGCCGGAGACCCATGCCTATCTGAAAACGCTGCGCCAGCATGTCGATGAAAAGTACGGGGACCGGATGCTCCTGGCGGAAGCGAACCAATGGCCGGAGGACGCCGTGACCTACTTCGGATCTGGCCAGGGGGATGAATGCCACATGGCTTTTCATTTCCCGCTCATGCCGAGGCTCTTTATGGCGCTGCGCATGGAAGATCGCGTTCCCATTGTGGACATTCTCGAGCAAACACCGGCGATTCCGGAAACGAGCCAATGGGCTCTTTTTTTACGGAATCACGACGAATTGACCTTGGAGATGGTCACCGACGAAGAGCGAGACTATATGTATCGGGTCTACGCCCACGACCGTCGGGCTCGGATCAATCTCGGCATACGCCGGCGTCTGGCTCCGTTGCTCGGCAGCGATCGACGCCGCATCGAACTCCTCAACTTGCTCTTGTTGTCCTTGCCTGGCACCCCAGTCATTTACTACGGCGACGAGATCGGGATGGGAGATAACACTTTCCTAGGCGATCGCAACGGAGTTCGAACCCCGATGCAATGGAGTTCCGATAAGAATGCAGGCTTCTCGCGGGCCAGTCCGCATGCGCTCTATTTCCCAATTATTCTCGACCCGGAATACCATTACGAGTCCGTCAATGTCGAAGCTCAGCAGCGTAATCCTCATTCGTTGCTCTGGTGGACAAAACGCGTGCTGGCGCTACGCAAGCGTTGGAAAGCGCTCGGACAGGGCACTCTCGAATTTCTCCAACCGGACAACCGCAAGGTCCTGGCGTTTATTCGTCGTTCACACGACGAGAGAGTTTTGGTCGTCGCGAATCTCTCGCGATTCCCCCAACCGGTGGCTCTGGACCTGGCCCCGTTCCAAGGATTCGTCCCCGTCGAGTTGTTCGGACAAACCAAGTTTCCGCCCATTGCGGATAAGGTTTACTCCCTCACCTTGAGCCCTCACGCGGTGTTTTGGTTTGCGCTCCGGCCCAGCGCAGCGGCCATGTCCAGTCCCGGGCAAACGCGCGTCTGCGAGACGATCGAGGTTCAATCAGAATGGGTCGAAGCATTGGAGGATGACAAACGCGCCATCCTGGAAGGATGCCTCCCTGCTTACCTTCAAGAACGGCGTTGGTTCGGGGGCAAAGCGAAACAGATCAAAGCGGTCCGGATTCAGGAAGCGATTCCGATCGGCAGCAATTCCAGCAAGGCTGTTTTCGTTATGCTGCTGGTAGAATATGTCCAGGGGGATGCGGAAGAGTATCAACTGCCCCTGGCGTTTAGTCACGGTCCGGATGCGGAACGGATACAACGCGATTTGCCAGCGGCCTTGGTAGCCCATGTGCGGTTGACCGAGCAGAACCTGGAAGGGGTTTTGTATGACGCTTCTGCGAGCCCACACTTGGCGGCAACACTTCTTGAAGCTATGTCGCGCCGTCGCACCTTCCACGGCACGCACGGAGAAATGGAGGCGAGTTCCACGATCCTCTTGCGGAGCCTGCGCGGAAATGGAGGAACCGAGTTCGAAGCGAGGGTTGGGAAGTCGGAACAGAGCAACAGCTCAATCCTTTTCGGCGACAAGTTCTTTTTCAAATTCTTTCGCCGCTTGGAGTCCGGAGTGAATCCGGACTTAGAGATCGGCCGGTTTCTGACGGAAAAGGAGTTTCCAAACATCGCTCCCGTGGCTGGAGCGTTGGAATATCGGCGGGCCGATGGCGACTCTATGACTTTGGGGATCCTGACGACGTATTTCCCGGCGTCCCATGACGCATGGGTGCATACGCTGGATACCTTAAGCCGTTACTTTGAACGCGTGCGGACGTTGCCGACGGAGTCGAAGATGGTTCCACAAGTCACCGGTTCTCTCATGGAACTCGCGGTCAAGGAACTGCCTCCGGCGCTGACGACAATGCTGGGAACATTTACCGAGTCCGCGCGGCTATTGGGGCGCCGGACAGGCGAGATGCATCTTGCGCTCGGTGCGGACCTCGACAACAAAGACTTCGCGCCAGAACCCTTTACACCGTTCTACCAACGGAGCCTCTACCAATCGATGCGCAACCTGGCGGTCCAGAATATGCAACTGCTCCGCCGTCGGCTCAGTACCATCGACCTCCCGACCCGACCCGTCGCGGACCGAGTGCTTGCGTTGGAGAGCGAGATGCTAAAACGCTTACGGTCCGTTTACGAAACTCGCATTAGCGCCCAACGCATTCGATGTCATGGCGATTTCCATCTCGGCCAAGTCCTCTACACCGGCAAAGATTTCATCATCATTGATTTTGAAGGAGAGCCAGCGAGACCGCTGGGCGAACGGCGCATCAAGCGGTCGCCCTTGCGCGACGTCGCGGGAATGATTCGATCCTTTGACTACGCCACTTACGCCGCGTTGTTTCGACAACTGGAGTTAGGCAATCTCCAGCCAGAACAAGTTCCGAGTGTCGAACCTTGGACCCAGCTTTGGTCTCGCTGGATCAGTGCGCTCTACTTGCGGTCTTATCTGGAAACCGTCGGCTCCAGTCCACTGCTGCCAAAGTCACGATCTGAGCTGGAAATTCTGCTGCGAACCTATCTGCTGGACAAAGCGATTTACGAGGTGGGATATGAGCTCAACAATCGCCCAGGTTGGGTGAAAATTCCTTTGCAGGGCGTTCTGCAACTCCTCGAACCCAGTAAACCGTTTTGAACGTCCAAGAACTCCGCCAACTCGGACGCCTCGCCAAAGTCTATGGCGTGCAGACGTCCTATCTGAACATGGAGGGTCAAGAACAGCGGGCTTCCACCGAATCGCTGGTGGGGGTGTTGCATGCACTCGGAGTGTCCCTCCGCGATCCGAGAGACGCTCGAGAACAGCTCCGCCTTGCTAAAGCGGCCTCTTGGCAAAGCCCGATGGAACCGGTCGTGGTGGCTTGGGACGGCCGTAGCATTCGGATCCCCCTTCGCCTCCCTTCTGCAGTCCGGCGTTCATCGATGCAATGTCACTTGCGTTTAGAGACTGGAGAAACGCGGGTCTTAAATCTCGCGATGGAAAGCGCTCGAGCGCCAGGGACGGTGGAGGGAATTTCCTTTGTCCACGCGCGGTTGGTCGTGCCATCCGTGCCGCTCGGTTACCACCAGATTGAGCTGGAAATAGACAAATCACGCCATGAGACATTGCTCATCGCGGCGCCAACGAAGAGTTATTCCAGCCCGGAGGCTCAAAAGCAGTGGGGCTTCTTCCTTCCTCTGTATGCCGCCCATTCGCGGCGGAGTTGGGGAGCAGGCAACTTTCAGGATTGGTTGGAGTTCACCCGATGGGCGCGAGCGCAAGGAGCATCGCTCGTGGGAAGCTTGCCCTTAATGGCCGCATTCCTGGACCAACCGCAATGTGAGCCAAGCCCTTATTCCCCGGCTAGCAGGCTCTTTTGGAACGAGTTCTTTATTGCGATCGAATCCGTCCCGGAATTCTCCCGATGCGAGGCGGCGCAACGGCGTTTCGCGTCGGTGCGATTTCAGCTGCGGTTAAAGAACTTTCGAGCTGCTTCGGAAATTGATTACGGTCTGCAAATGGAGGCGCGGCGAGAACTCCTCGAACTGCTCGCGGAGGATTTCTTCGCCCGGCCTACGGTTCGGTATGGGGAATGGCAGGCCTTCGTCCGACAACGTCCCGAAGTGTTGGACTACGCGCGTTTTCGAGCTGCAGGGGAGGCAGCGCGGGCGTCTTGGCATTCCTGGCCTAATCGGCAGAGAAACGGCCGCTTGCGACGCGGGGATTACCAAGAGGAGAACCAGCGCTATCACAGCTATGTTCAATGGATCGCCCAGCAGCAAATGCAGGGTCTTGTCGAACACGGTCGACAATCTGGGATTAAACTGTATCTAGACCTGCCCTTGGGCGTGCACTCGGATAGCTACGATGTTTGGCGTGAACGAGCCCATTTCACCTTGAAAGCGAGTGCTGGCGCGCCGCCAGACACGTTCTTTACCAAAGGCCAGGATTGGGGCTTCGCCCCTTTACACCCGCACGCCATTCGGAAGCAGAAATACCGTTACGTCCTCGATTACTTGCGGTTCCAGATGCGCCATACCGGGCTGCTTCGCATCGATCATGTCATGGGCTTGCATCGGCTCTACTGGATTCCGCACGGTCTACCAGCCGGTCAAGGAGCCTACGTCCGTTACCCGTCGGACGAACTTTATGCCTTGCTCAACTTGGAATCTGTTCGCCATCAGACTGTCCTCGTAGGGGAGAATCTGGGCACTGTTCCTCCTGCCGTGAATGCTGGGATGGAACGGCACCGCATCCGCCAAATGTACGTGGTGCAGTACGAACAACAGCCTACCCCGAAACAACCGCTTCGCGTCCCGCCGGTCGCGTCCGTCGCCAGCATGAACACTCACGACATGCCAACGTTCGCTGGATTTTGCCGCGGTCGCGATATCCAAGACCGTCTCGAACTGGGATGCATCACTCCTGGCCAAGCCAAACGCGAGTACGCTGCGCGGAGGGCGAATCTACAGATCCTAAAACGCTTTCTCCACAGGCGGCGAATCCTCAAAAGCAGGAAGTCCCGCTTGATCCATTTGCTGGCCGGTTGCTTGGAATGGCTAGGGGCAAGTCCGGCTGAGATCGTCCTGATCAATGTGGAAGACCTATATCTGGAGGAGAAGCCTCAAAATGTCCCTGGGACGCACCGTGAGCGACCAAACTGGAGAAGAAAGGCCAGCGTTGCGATTGACGACTTAGGACAGAACCGACGCCTGGCCAAATTGCTGGCGCGAGTGCAACAACGTCGCTCCCAGCAATCGCAGGCTGTGACTGGTGATCGAGCGACTCCCTACCCTAACGGACAAGTCCACCGAACCGTTACAAAGAACCGCACTACCCTGACGAGGTAAAGGGCTCTTTTGGCCTCGCTGAACTAGGTCCAAAGCCTCAACCGAGAGTTCAGGGAAAACCTGTGTCCGAAAAAGGGCCTGCGCAGCTTGCCGATGTGGACAAGTGCGCCACATTATGGGGGCGCATTTTATATGGTGAATTTGGAGGCAGGCACCTCGCAGGAGGCCCATCTTTTCAGCAGCGACGATCTCTATTTGTTCAATGAAGGGACGCACTCGGGCCTTTACAACAAGCTGGGAGCTCAACGCGTTCGGCAGCAAGGAATGGACGGCGTCCATTTCGCCGTGTGGGCTCCTAATGCCGTGGCGGTGTCTCTGATCGGCGATTTCAACGGCTGGGACCGTTCGGTCCACCCGCTGTCCAAACTTGCTGATTCTGGGATCTGGCAAGGATTCGCCTCGGGGGTCCGAGCCGGGTCCGCTTATAAGTTTCACATTGTCGGTCCTGGCGGAACTTATCGGGCCGACAAGGCGGATCCTTTTGGGTTCGCTCATGAAACCCCGCCAAAGACCGCCTCGGTCATTTCGGACCTCGCCTACCAATGGCAGGATGACCGCTGGATGGATGAACGTGGAT
This sequence comes from Limisphaerales bacterium, assembly GCA_044225505.1. Lineage (GTDB taxonomy): Bacteria > Verrucomicrobiota > Verrucomicrobiia > Limisphaerales > SIBE01 > JAXMHN01. Next base: position 9,728 of record JBGAIN010000138.1, on the reverse strand, counting down.
CACGAATCGGGCTGGACGCGGCGATTTCGATTTACGAAGTGCATTTGGGCTCTTGGATGCGTTCGCCTGACCACCCTGACCGCTGGCTCGGATACAGAGATCTTGCGCCTAAACTGGCCGAGTATGCCGAGCGCATCGGCTTCACTCACATCGAACTCTTGCCAGTCATGGAGCATCCGTTTTACGGCTCTTGGGGATATCAAACGACCGGCTATTATGCACCCACCAGCCGATTTGGGTCCCCGCAGGATTTCATGTTCCTTATCGATTACCTCCACCAACACGGCATCGGAGTGATCCTTGATTGGGTGCCATCCCATTTCCCTTCGGACGAACATGGCTTGGCGTATTTCGACGGAACTCATCTCTATGAACATGGCGACCCGCGTCAAGGAATTCATCCGGATTGGAATAGCTCTATCTTCAACTACGGCCGGCACGAAGTTCGTTCCTTCCTGCTAAGCAATGCTTTCTTCTGGCTGGATAAATATCACATCGACGGGCTGCGTCTGGACGCGGTTGCATCCATGCTGTATCTGGATTACTCTCGGAAAGCTGGGCAATGGATCCCGAACAAGTTTGGAGGCCGGGAGAATTTGGAAGCGATTGATTTCCTGCGGCAGCTCAACACCGCTATCTACAAACGATATCCCGACGTCCAGACCATTGCGGAAGAATCGACCGCCTGGCCCATGGTCTCGCGTCCTACCTATGTGGGGGGCCTTGGATTCGGGCTGAAGTGGGACATGGGCTTCATGCACGACATACTAAGTTACATAAGCCGCGATTCGATCCATCGCAAACATCATCACAATGAACTGACCTTCCGCGGCGTTTATGCGTTCAGCGAGAATTTCGTCCTACCTTTTTCACACGACGAGGTTGTGCATGGAAAAGGTTCGCTCTTGGCCAAGATGCCGGGAGATGCTTGGCAAAAGTTCGCCAATCTCCGCTTGCTGTTCGCCACCATGTACCTTCAGCCAGGTAAAAAAATGTTGTTCATGGGCGACGAATTCGCCCAATGGCGAGAGTGGGATCACGATCGCAGCCTCGACTGGCATCTCGTTTCGGAAAGCGCGCATGCCGGCGTTCAGAACTGGGTGACCGAGCTAAACCGGGTTTATCGAGGTGAAAAGGCCCTGCACCAAGGTGACACATCGCCGAGCGGATTTGAGTGGGTCGACTGTGCGGATTCGGAACAAAGCACGATCAGCTGGCTGAGACGGAGTCCCAACACAAGAGATTGGATCCTGGCCATCTGCAACTTTACTCCGGTGGTGCGAAGGAATTACCGCGTTGGCGTTCCTCAAAGCGGCTTTTGGCGCGAATTGATCAACAGCGACGCTGCCCAGTTCGGAGGTGGCGGCCAAGGCAACTTCGGTGGTGTGTCATCCGTCCCCTTTCAGTCTCACGGACGCCCGCATGCCCTGACCGTCACCCTGCCCCCGTTGGCGGCTGTTGGCTTTAAGTGGGAAGAAGGGACGTTATGAATCCTGACTTCCGTCTGGGCGGTCAGTATTTGGGGAACAATCTCTGTTCATTCCGGGTTTGGGCTCCCCGAGCGACGAAGGTGGAACTACACTTAATTGCACCGGACGATCGATTGGTTGCCATGCAACGGTCGCGCCAAGGTTATTGGCAAGCGCACGTCGAGGGAGTCTCTCCTGGAGCTCGTTACTTTTATCGGCTCAACGAAACAAACGATCGACCAGATCCTGCCTCCGCTTATCAACCCAACGGCGTGCATGAGGCTTCCGAACTGGTGAATCACGATTTTGACTGGGCCGACCGCGACTGGTTTGGCCTTCCGTTGCGAGATTACATCCTCTACGAACTGCACGTCGGAACGTTCACGCAGGAAGGGACCTTTTCAGCAATCATTCCCAAATTAGATCATTTGAAGCGACTGGGAATCACCGCCCTGGAATTGATGCCGATCGCCCAGTTTCCCGGAGATCGCAATTGGGGCTATGACGGCGTGAATCTATTCGCCGTTCAAAATTCATACGGAGGGCCGACAGGTTTAAAGGCCCTGGTCAACGCCTGCCATCGCGTTGGCTTAGCCGTCGTTCTCGATGTCGTTTACAATCATTTCGGCCCGGAAGGGAACTACTTGGGCGAGTTCGGCCCCTACTTTAATAACTCCAGTCAGACGCTCTGGGGCGCCGCCCTGAACTATGACGGAGCCGATTCGAAAGAGGTCCGCCACTTTTTCCTAGAGAACGCCCGCTATTGGCAAGAGTTCTTCCACGTCGATGCCCTGCGCCTGGATGCGGTTCACGCCATTCGCGATTTTTCAGCATTCCCTTTCCTCCAGGAACTCGCACAGGTCACGCGACGGCACGCAGAGCGACTCAATCGACGCTTCTATCTAATCGCTGAAAGCGATCTGAATGATGCCCGCTACCTGCTGCCCACTCAACTTGGCGGGTACGCTCTGGACGCGCAATGGAGCGACGACTTCCATCACACGCTCCACGTGCTTCTCACTGGAGAGCGATATGGTTATTACCAGGACTTCGGGACTATCCGCCAACTCGCTAAAGTGTTTCGCGAAGGCTATGCGTATACCGGCGATTACTCTGCGTATCGGCGGCTTCGTCAGGGCAATTCGCCTCAATTCACCTCGTCGAGACAGTTCGTTGTTTACGCTCAAAACCACGATCAGGTTGGGAACCGGTTGCTTGGTGATCGTCTGGCTCGCATCGTTTCTTTTGAGGCTCTGAAACTTGCCGCCGGCAGCGTCCTCCTCTCTCCCTTTATTCCGATGCTGTTTATGGGTGAGGAATACGCAGAAACGGCGTCATTTCAGTATATGACTAGCCACTCGGATCCAAATTTAGTGAAAGCGGTTCAAGAAGGTCGGCGCCAGGAATTCGCCTATACCCATGCGGACTGCCCTGCTCCAGACCCGCAATCGGTGGGCGTTTTCATGGAGAATAAACTAAAGTTTGACGGCCTGTGCCATGACAGAACTCAGCGATTGCTCTTTGAGCTGTATCAAGAGCTGATTCGCATTCGAAAAGGTCAACCAGCCCTCGCTGAAGCTGACAAACAAACGATGGATGTCACTTATCTCGAGACTAAACGGCTGATCGTTCTGCATTACTGGACGGAGGAAAATGCGCTCTTGGTCCTATTACACTTTGGCAGCGAGGCTCGGGCCGCAACGGTCGAACTTCCGGATGGGTCTTGGGGCAAACTTCTCGACTCCGCCGTGGACCGTTGGGGAGGACCGGGAAGCTCATTGCCCGAGGAAATCTCTGGAAACATATCGGCTGATCTGCTGTTAAGTCCGCAGTCTTTTGCCGTGTTTAACCGGGGCTGGAATCCATTGAACTCCAAGACTCGGCCGCGCCGTATCACGACTGGAATGAGCGGATCACATTCGAATGTTACGCCCCCAATACAAGCGCAAGAATTTTAGACGGTCAGGGTCAAATTACCTCGATTGTGAATAATTACTCGAAGATCAGCTTTAATTTTGGACCGACGGTTTTGGCGTGGATGCAGGACAGAATGCCGGATATTCATGCGAGTATTGTCCAGGCCGACCGCGTTAGCCGAGATCGGTTTTCGGGTCACGGCTCAGCCTTGGCACAGGTTTACAACCATCTCATCCTGCCGCTGGCAAATCCTCGAGATCAATACACGCAGGTCTTGTGGGGTATCCGCGACTTCGAATTTAGATTCGGTCGAAAGCCAGAAGGCATGTGGCTTTCGGAAACGGCGGCTGACACCGCGAGCTTAAGCGCACTGGCCAATCAAGGAATTAAGTTCACAATCTTGTCGCCGTTTCAAGCCAGCCGTACCCGCGAGCTTGGGAAACGGAGTTGGCGCGACGTGAACGGTGCGCGCATTGATCCTACCCGGCCTTACCTGGTCCGGCTTCCTGAGGGGCGCAGCATTGCGGTCTTCTTTTACGATGCTCCCGTCTCCCAAGCAGTCGCCTTTGAAAAGCTTCTCTCGAGCGGCGAACGCTTTGCCCATCGTCTCATGAGTGCGTTTAGCGAGAACAGAACATGGGACCAACTAGTGCACATCGCGACCGACGGAGAATCGTATGGGCACCATCACCGTCACGGTGAAATGGCACTTGCTTACGCTTTACAGTATGTCGAGCAAAACCAACTCGCGCGCTTAACAAACTACGGCGAATTCCTCGAGAGACATCCCCCAACCCACGAAGTCCAAATCCATGAGAAGAGCGCCTGGAGTTGCTCGCACGGCGTCGAACGATGGATGTCCAATTGCGGGTGCAACAGCGGGGGCCACGGGGACTGGAACCAATCCTGGCGGACCCCTCTTCGCCACGCGTTAGACTGGCTTCGCGACGAACTTGCGCCGAGGTTCGAAGCAACCGCAAGCGCTTTCTTGAAGGACCCTTGGGGAGCGCGCAACGAGTACGTCAAGGTGCTCCTGGACCGATCACCCGCTAATCTGGACCTCTACTTTCAAGCGCAGGCCACACGCCCATTGCAGGAATCCGAACGGGTCATCGTGCTCAAGTTAATGGAACTGCAACGGCACGCCATGCTAATGTACACCAGCTGCGGTTGGTTCTTCGACGAAGTCTCTGGCTTGGAGACCGTGCAAGTCGTTCAATACGCCGCCCGCACGATTCAATTGGCTAAGGAACTATTTGGTCACGACCTCGAAGCGGGGTTCCTCGAGAGGTTTGAAGGAGCGAAGAGCAACATTCCGGAACACAAAGATGGCCGGCGCATCTACGCGAAATTCGTCCAACCAGCCATGATCGATTTCGAAAAAGCAGCGGCGCACTATGCGATCAGTGCCGTCTTCCATGCGTACGATCCGCGCAGCCGAGTTTTCTCGTTTACATTTGAGGATGTGCATCGCCAAGTCTTAACGGCCGGCAAGACCACCCTGACAGCCGGGCAGACCAAAATCATCTCCGAGATCACTCACGAAACCGACGTGTTCAGCTATGCGATCCTTTACCTGGGTGAACACAATCTCACTGGGGGAGTTCGCAAAATGGAGTCTCAAGAAACCTTCGATGCCATGTTTGCAGAGGTCAAAGGCGCCTATGAATCGGCGGATTTCCCCCAGGTAATCCGATTGATCGACCGACACTTCGGCCGCTCTGCCTACTCCCTCCGATCACTTTTCAAAGACGAGCAACGCCGAATTCTTCAGGAGATTCTAGCCACCACTCGAGACGATCTGGAAAGCCGATTCCGACTAATCACCGAACGATACACCCCGCTGATGCGATTTCTTCAAAGTGCCGGCGCGCCCTTGCCTTCGGCTCTACAAACTGTTTCCGACTATATCCTGCACCAGGACATCCGTACTGCCATTGAGCGGGAGCCTGTGGATCCCGAGCGCCTGCGCGCGCTTTTGGGAGAGGCTCACGGCCGAGTGCCGGATATCTTCGACGCGGAAATCAGCTTCCGCATCACAACCCGCTTTGAACAACTGATGGATGAGTTGGCGGATCAACCCGAAGATGTCGGTCGCATACGGTTGCTCGAGCAAATTGCAGCGATGGTCACACCCATCCCGATGGGTCTGAATTTATGGAAAGTCCAAAATACCTACTGGGAGATGATGCAAAGAGTTTTGCCTCAATCCCAAGAACGCGCGTCGAGTGGAGAAAGCTCAGCTCAGGAATGGGTTCAAGCTTTTCGTAGTCTTGGAGAACGGCTCGGTTTCGCTGTTCAACATTTGGCGCCAAGAACCACTCATGAACAGCAACAACAAGCTGCCTGATTTGGAATCTCAGGCCGCAGCCATTCCGGCTTCGACATACCGATTGCAGTTCAGCCGTCAGTTTACGTTTGGACAGGCGGCAGACATTGCCGACTACCTCCGGGAACTCGGCATCAGCCACCTCTACGCTTCGCCCTTGTTTCAGGCGGGGCCGGAGAGCACCCATGGTTACGATACCTGCAATTTCCAACAAGTTAGCACCGTCCTTGGCGGCAGATCGGAGTTCGACGCTTTTACCGATCGTTTGCGGCAACTGGACCTTGGACTGCTCCTGGATATGGTCCCAAACCATATGGGGAGTGACCTCTCGAACGCGTGGTGGCGAGATGTTTTGGAAAACGGACCGAGCTCTCCTTACGCTAATTACTTTGATATCGACTGGCAACCAGCGTGTTCGAACTGGCCACACAAAGTGCTTCTCCCGACGCTGGAGGACCATTACGCAACAGTTCTTGAACAAGGCAAACTCGCCTTGGCCTATGAACGTGGAACATTCGCTATCGCTTACCATGAGCGGCGGTTTCCCATCTCGCCCGCGTCCGTGGCTGAAATCCTCGAAGAAGTCGCTCGCGCCTTGGTCTCCTTTGCAAAGGAACCGGAGTTGATTGATGATCTTTGTGATTTGTCGGCAACACTCCTTGAGACAACTCAGACCCACTCGATCCGACTCAGCGAACGCCTCTGCCAGTGGGAAGATCGTTTTCCGGATTTTCGCAAAGCCGTCGATCGCGTCCGCGCCGCTTACAACGGTCAGCTTGGAAAACCAGAAAGTTTTCACAAACTCCACACCCTCATAGCTCACCAGCATTACCGTCTCGCGTTTTGGCGCGTTGGCTCACAGGAAATCAACTACCGCCGCTTTTTTGACGTGACGCAGCTGGTATCCATCAAAATGGAGTCGCCCCCCGTATTTGAATCCGCCCATCGCTTAGTCTTCGAACTTCTCCGTCAAGGGCAGCTCCAAGGATTGCGCATCGATCACCCAGATGGGTTATGGGATCCCAAAGAGTATTTCCGCAAACTCCAATCGACCTTTCTGCAGGCCTGTCGCTCGCCTGCACCGGTCGACTCCGTGAGGCCATCCATTCGTCCCGGACAGAATGCATCAGGTTGGGAAGAACGCTTGGCCCAATTGGAAGAAGTTGCAATGCACCGTGCGGCTGCCGAAAAAGGCGCTGAGACGGCAGCTCGTTGCAGTACAATGACTAGCCACCGCGTGTCCTGTGAGTGGCCGCTTTATGTCGTGGTCGAGAAGATTCTCTCGGGCAACGAAAGCCTGCGTCGTGATTGGCCAGTCGCCGGAACAACGGGCTATGATTTTCTTAATCAGGTGAATGGGGTTTTCGTGAATGGCGCGAACGCAGTAGCGTTTGACCGAATTTACCGCGAATTCACCCGAAGCGAAGAGCCGTTTTGGAATCAGGTCTACGCGAGCAAACAGCGAATCCTCGACACCTCTTTGGCCAGTGAGCTCAATGCTCTGTCCTATCGGCTGAAAGGGCTGTGCTCTCGGACACGTTACGGACACGACTTCACACTCGCTCAACTCCGAATCGTGCTGCGGGACGTGATTGCCGCCTTTCCCGTGTACCGCACGTATGTCACGGAATCCGCAACCCAGATCAGCCTGGCCGAAGAAGAATGCATCCGCCAAGCGATTGAGAAAGCCAAGTCCAGAAATGCTGACACCGAAGAGCCTGTTCTAGAGTTTCTGCAAGAGTTGCTATTGCTCCGCTCCCCTGGTGATTACACGGCTAAAGACCGAAGTTTGCATTGGGAGTTTGTGCTTCGATTCCAACAACTAACAGGCCCGGCGACGGCTAAAGGGTTGGAGGACACTGCGTTTTACAACTACTCCCGGCTCCTCTCGCTCAACGAGGTTGGAGGAGATGCAGATCGGTTTGGAGTAACGGTGGACGAATTCCATCGCCACAACGCGAGAATCTCCGCGCAATGGCCTCACACAATTCTGGCCACGGCGACGCATGACACCAAACGTGGTGAGGACGTCCGTGCCCGGCTCAATGTCCTTTCGGAAATGCCAGACGAATGGGAGGCAGCCTTACGGCGCTGGGCAAAATTCAATAGTGATAAAAAGGTCCTTATTCACGGACAGCTCGTCCCTCGCTCAACTCACGAATACTTTATCTACCAAACACTGCTCGGTGCTTGGCCGATGTCTGATAAACCAACCGAAACCGAAAGTAACCCCGTAGACGTCTCGAGGATCCTGCCAGACAATCTTCCGCACTTCGTCAGGCGGGTCACAGAGTATTTGATAAAAGCGCTTCGAGAAGGAAAGTCCGAGTCTGGCTGGACCGATCCGAACGCGACCTACGAAGAGGGCACGACGAAGTTTGCCGAGGCGCTGCTAAACCCTAGCGCGAGTGCGCCTTTCCTCCTGGACTTCGCCCGAATTCAAGCGCGCGTCCGTTTTTTCGGGCAAGTCAATTCGCTCGCGCAACTCGTCCTCAAAGCAACCTCGCCTGGAGTTCCAGACTTTTACCAAGGCACGGAGTTCTGGGATTTGAGTCTGGTGGACCCGGATAATCGGCAACCGGTCAACTTCCCGCTGCGCCGCCGTTTGCTCTTTGTCATTCGCCAACAACTCGCGTCATCGAACCCGGACCGGCTCAAGCTATCGCAAGAGCTGTTGGCACGAAGTCACACAGGCGAGGTCAAGCTCTACGTCACTCACCTGATCCTCCAATTTCGACTGCAGCACGCGGCACACTTTAGAGAAGCATCGTATTGCATACTGGCACCCAAGGGCGTCAAAGCCGACCACGTCTGCGCTTTCGCCCGCGTGGGAGAGCAACAAAGCGTCATTACGATTGTGCCAAGATTGCCGCTCACACTGACCAACGGCGTGGCTCAATGGCCAGTGGGCGAAACCGTTTGGCGAGACACCTCCATTGAGATTCCCGAGGGTTTATCCGGCCATTATCAGAATGTGCTGACAGGCGAAGCGCTCATCGTTTCGCCCGACGTCAACGGACGGGGGATAATGCTTGGCGTCGCCTTAAGACAATTCCCCGTAGCCCTTCTGGTCCGGACTACTCCATCGAAAGCCCAAGTCGCCACAGCCTAATTAGCGAATGGCACAAGCCCCGAATGACGAACGCGCCTCCGCCCCGTCAGGCCAAGCAATTCTCAACCACACCTGCCAATTGTGTAAAGTAGGTCTGAGCCATGCTGGGACATGTGACCTCCAAATCATTCGCGTAAAGCACACGCATGCGCGGGTTCTCAGCCTGAAGCAGTTTTACCAGGCGTTCAACTTCTTGGTCTTTGCCCAAGCTGATGTCAGCCAAAAACAAATCCACCCGGCACGAGAGTTTGGCCCACGTCTGCAGGGCGGCCTCCGCAGTATCCGCGTGAACGACGGCGTAACCTCGGTCCTGCAACGCTGCCTTAATCGGGCTAGAGTATTGAATTGAGCTATGCACCAGGAAAATCGTCTTCTTGCCCGACGACACTGGCACAGGCAAGGCAGAAGCCAGGGGGAAGCGGCGGGTCTGACGCGATAATAGTTCCATAAATAGTAGGACATCATGACAGATTCTATCGGAGGAATGCAACCCTGGTTTCGGTCGAGGCTGAAGCAAGGACGTATCTTGACAGTACCACCAGGATCGCGGGATTTATCCTAATGCCATTCGGTAATTGCCTCCTGGCGCCCCGGATGGGGCAACTCGAGAATAGCTCGGCGTTTTAACGCCGAGGGCGAATGGGCGCGATTCCAAGTCCCGACGGGACGGCCGAGGACGTGGCATTGAACGGAAGAACCGGAGATAAAGCGGATCACAAGGTCGTAGAACCCAAACGCCCTTTCTCGCCGCCCTCAGCCGCCCCTCCGGGGCTTGGGCCCTCTCACTGGAGCACCCGGCGCTAAAGCGACCGGGCTTCTCTCATTCTGTCCCTTCCGGGACTGAATAGAATTACCGAATGGCATTAGGATAAATCCCGCGATCCTGGGGGTACTGTCAAGA
>JBGAIN010000137.1:0-22983 GCA_044225505.1 Limisphaerales bacterium | reverse complement strand
AGGAAGTAGCTTGAAAACTGCAGGGCCGGAGCGGCCTGAGCATCTTGCCAGGACAGCAAATGGAGGCCGCTGATCAGCGAGAGACAGGCCATCATCGTGTACGGTTTCATAGGATTATGGGGCAGCGGCAAGGTGCCTGGGGCGGAGCTCGATCGCCTGATCTCGCCGGCGGGCGACGTCGGGGGTGACCTTTTGAAGCAGCGCCCGCTCCGCCAAACACAGCCAAGCGAGGCGTTCCACGGAGAACCCGTTGCGCCACCAATTGCGACAAGACTCTAGCTCGGGCGGGACGGCCAGATCTGCGTGCGGGCGGGCTGCATCCCTGGAAGAGCGAGCGCGCAAAACGGAGCTCCATCGGGTCGGCAGAAAGGCAGCGAACATTTCAGCCTCGGGCACTTCGGGATAGTAGCGTCGACGGACACATTCGTAAATGCTTCTTTGAGCTTCACGTGGCGTCCGGCATGGAGATGACGGTCCACTGAAAAACCCAGCTCCATTCACCAGCGTGGTGCGCCTCTAATCAACCGGCCATAAATTTCTAGCATGAGGTTTCCTCAACGCGGGCAAAGGTGGAACGTGAATTTCAGCGAGAGAAGCAACCACCTGTCAGTCGGGCAGTCGGCCACAAATCGCCTATTCGGAAAGCAAACGCGCGCGATAAAAACGCTGTGTGAAACTGCGAGCCTCCTGGTCCACCACCGTCGTCTGCGTTGCGCTGCCGTCGCTGGAATCGACGACTTTGGTGACAAAGGCCTCCAACCCGGTCATTCCTGGCTGAATCGGATTGCGGACGGGGAAGTTCGACGAGCGAGTTTCTCCGGTGAGGTAAGCTGCGCCAGCGGCATCGATCGCCACCGCGCGCGCGAATTCCTCAAAGTCGCCGCCGAGAGGGGAGGAGTAAAGGGCGTCGCCAGCGGCGTTGAGCTTGACGATAAACGCTTTTTCATCCAGACCCTGGTCGAGTTGCTGGAGCGGGTTGCGCGCGGGAAAACCTCCCGTGGGAAATCCGAAATCCGGATGCGACCGGGTCGATCCCACGATGACCGCCTCGCCCCGGCCTGTCACCGCGATGCCGTAGCCGGTGTCGGCCTGGCGACCGCCGAGATAAGTCGCGTAGAGGACTTCGTCACCGGACGCACTGAGCTTCATGGCAAAGGCGTCCTGGCTGCTCGCGTTCTGGAGAGAACGTTGAAAGGCGCCTGGCGTCGACGGCAGACCGCCGGAGGTGGCGCCGGTAATGTAAACGGCACCCGATCCGTCGAGGGCGATTCCGGTCCCTCGACCGCTGCCGCTGAGATAAGTGGAGAACAGCAAACTCGCCCCGTCTGCACTGAGCTTGCTGAGAAAAGGCACGGAGGCTGTCGAGTAAGAATTCCGTTGGAGTGGATTCCTGGTTGGGAAATCCCGGGATGCTGTCGAACCGGTGATCCACGCTTGGCCGGCCGTGTCGACGGCCATTCCCATAACCTGTTCCAGGCCGGCACCTCCGAGGTAGGTTGAATAGACCAGTGATTTGCCGCCGGGCGCCAACTTGGCGACAAAGGCATCGGCGGAGAAGGCGAATTGGTTGGTGTTGAAAGACTGGCGTTGAAAGGCATTTGCGGTTACTGGAAAATCGGATGAACTCGTGGAACCGGTGACGTAAATGGCGTTCAACGAGTCGACCGCGATGCCCGCGCCACTCGAAATGATTTGACCAAACCCGAGATCGATCTCGCTGCCGTTGCCTCCAAGCAGCGTGGAGAATACGAGTTGTTTGCCATCCGCATTCAGCTCGAAAACGAAGGCGTCGCTCTGGCCATGAAGTGTGTTCTGAATCGCGTTTGTCACCGGGAAGTCCAAGGACGCGGTGTGGCCGACAACGAAGGCGTGGCCTGCGTTGTTGACGGCGATGCCCATCGCTTGATCCAAATCGTCGCCTCCGACAAAGCTGATGTAATCGAACTTGCTCCCAGCTGAATTGACTTTGGCAATAAAAACGGATCCGCGATCAAATCCAACCGACGTCGTCCATCCGGTCACGTAGGCATTGCCCTGTGCGTCGACGGCAATCCCAGCTCCTGATTCGTCACCGTCGCCGCCCAGGAAGGTGGAATAGTCCAGGGCAGGGTCGATGAGCAGCGGAGACTTGGGATCGTAATCGCCGACGTTGAAGCCGAGCGTGGTGGCGTCCATCTGCTGATACCCACCCGCCACCGAAACCATGTCGGACCCGGTCCCTTTCTGGGCGAGGATCGGGCGTTTCAGCCGGATCGCGCGATTGCCCCATTGCAGCACGGCGTTGCCGTCGGCATCAAGGTGGATGGATTCTGCGCCTTCCACATGAAGCTGGATGCGTCGCGGGTCTCCTCCCGGTTTAACGAGAAAATCGAACTCAATCCCGCTCCCGGTCGGGTAGTGGATCCAATCAATGCCGGGGTAGACGTCGCGAGATCGGACCGCACCATAAGTCCGAACGTCGGTCCGCCAAGCCGTGGGATCGTTCCCCAACAAGTAGTGAACCTGGACTTTCTGCGGTTCGGTGCCCTCCAGAGTGGCCGAAGGGCTGGCTCGGAGCAGGCGCAGCGTGAGCGCCGCTGGCTGTGGGTCGCCGTCCGAGGTTTCAAAATCCGGCAACTTATCTGGCGAGCGAGAGGGGGGGCGGCTCGAACGCGCGATGCGGATCGTGGTGGATTGAATGGTGACGGGCATCCGGCCTGGGCCTCCCACAAAAGCGTCGTTGTGGCGTTCAAAACCGCGGACCAGCGCGATCCCGGGAAATTCGGAGGCGGCTGTGGTCGCAACCATCGCGGATAGGAGCGTAAGGATGAGCAACGTGATCATGGGCGGTCGAAGCTACGTAGTGGGGTCCATTGGATCAGATTCGTCGATGTTTCGACGAGAACGCGCGATCTGCCACTCAGCGAGAGAAGCGTTTCAAAGTTGCCTTGGACATTCAAACGGGAGTTTCCAAAGAGCAACGGCGCGGGAGGATCTGCCGCGCTGACGGGCAACTCAAACAGGCGCATTACACGCACTTCGTTCTGGGAGCGCCCGATCGATTTCTTGCCACCGCCGCCGCCCGTTCCGCCTCCGCGTTCCGTCCAGCTGAGCAGGAACATGTCGCCGGCGGCGTTGGCGGCAATGCCCGTTCCCGCGTCGTTGCCCGGGCCGCCGCCATAGGTGGAGAAGATGACGTTGCCATTGGGATGAAACTTGGTCAGGAAGAAATCCGAGTTGCCTTTGAGTGCGCTTTCGATGGGGTTGACCGTGGGAAAGTTTGTGGAAGTGGTCATGCCTGTGACATAAGCAAAGCCCTGTTTGTCCACAGCCAAAGCTCTCGAGTGGGTCAAAATCGCGGCCAAGGCAGCGGTTGGATTCTCCAGGCCATTCCCGCCCAGGAAGGTTGAGAAAACCAAGTTTTGTCCGTCCGACGTCAAACGGGTGACAAAAGCGTCAAAGCACGGGATCGTACTTGCCCCAAGTTGGCAGTTGCCCGAATACAGCGCAGGCTGGAAGGCGTGACGTGTCGGAAAATCGCTCGAGGACGTTGCTCCGGTTATCCAGATGTCGTCCCTCGGGCCGACCTCGACCCCGATGCTGAATTCATCGAGACTGCCGCCCAAGAGTGTGGCGAAGCGAAGGGACGCTCCGTCCGGGGTAAACTCGGCGACATACACATCGGTCGTGCCGCGGAGCGCGGCTTGCAGAGGCTTTGCGAGTGGAAAGCCCGTTCCGGAGGTGGTTCCGCTCAGGACGGCCGAGCCGTTTGGGGTTACGGCGATGCAGCTGGCCAGTTCAGCGCCAGGTCCTCCGAGGTAGGACAAGAAGTGGAGTTTGTTTCCGGTAGCATCCACCTTGGCGATGAATGCGTCCGTGGCGCCGCCCAAGGCCCATTGGTAGCCCAGGTCCGCTGGAAGATCTGGGGAACTGGTCGTTCCTGTGACGTAGGCATTCCCTGCTGGATCCAAAGCTAGACCAGCGGCGAAGTCCTCCCCGCTGCCTCCTAGTAATGTCGAGAAGAGGAGTCTGGATCCGGTAGCGTCGAGTTTCACCAGGAAGACATCCGTGGTTCCACCGCGAGGGGTCGTCAACGGATTGACGGTTGGGAAATCCGCCGACCCGGTCCAGCCGGCCACCCAAGCATTGCGATCTGCGTCGACCGCGATGCTGGCACCGACTTGTCCAACGGTTCCTCCAAGGTAGGTCGCATACAAAAGCGACGTTCCGGTAGCGTCCATTTTCATCACAAACGCGTCGGGTTGACCCAGCGGCGTGCTCTTGCTTTGGCGAAGAGCGCTGGTGGTCGGGAAATCGGTCGAGGCCGTGTAGCCAGTCACGTAAACATTGCCGTCGGCATCGGTCGCGATGGCGCTAGGGTAATCGGACGCCGTCCCGCCTTGCGCCTGGTCGTAGACGACAATGGGATCGATGACCAAACGCCTGGTCCGGTCGTAGTCGGCAAGGACAAACTCGATGCGGGACCCTCCATCGCTCAGACGGTAAGCGCCTGGCACTCTTTTCCGGGATCCTTCAAGCATCTGATAGATTTGAGGGGCTAAAAGTCGAACCGGGTTGGACCGAACCGGCAGGAGGATCTCCCCGTTCGGCCCAAGCTGAGCTGGCTCGGAGCCCGTCCAATTTAAGCTGACCGCTTGAGGGTCAGCTCCTGGTTCCACGATGACATCGCATTCCAGTTGGTTCTGATTGCCGTAGTAGATGACATCGATTCCTGGGTAGAGCTGATCGACCTGGACTCGGTCGTAAGTCGGAAGATCTATCTTCCAAGCCTTGGGATCCGGCCCGGCGAGATAATTGACTTTCCCTTTCGCAGGTGAGCTGGGGTGCAGGAGCGCGTCCGGGTTTGACCCGATCCAGCGCAGTTGATCTCCGCTAGGATGGATTGACTCATGGCTGCGGCGACTCAATGACGGTGACGCATTGGGCGGAAAGATCAGAGCGCCGGGCAGGATTCTCACCGGTCCGGACGAACTCTGAGCGACATACTCCACGGTCGCGCCCTGAGACGGATCACTGGCCTGGAAGTAGAGTGGAAACCCAATCTTGGCGTGTGACGTTTCGAATTGTAAGAGGAACGCCACTCCCAGAGCTGCTCTGAGGAAAACGAGTTTTCCCATAATTGCAGATTGCGTTGTCACAAACCTTGCTGGAACGCCTGAACCCCTCATGGATCGGCCGCTGTTTCCCTGGCTTGCGGTTTCGGAACTGTTAATTGGGAGCATAAGAAGTGGGACGAATTCGGTCAAGTTATCTGGGAGTGATTGGACGAGTTCGGATTGGGGGCATTCGGATCTACCATAGTCCAGACGGCGACGGCTTGGGCGCGGTGCGAGATTGGTCTTGCATTTGTTGGGCACTTGACCAAATACCTAAAGCCGCTTGGAAGTGTCGTTGCCTGAGTTGTTCGCCCCGTCGTTGGATAAACGCAGAAGACTGTGACCATCATTCGTTTCAGTGGTTACGTCCGTTGGAACCTGATCCTCTGTTCTTTGCTCGGAGCCAATTGCACCTATGGGCAGGGAACATTTCGGGTCCATTTTGATCAAGCGGTCTATCTCACCCAGCCTGGTGGAGTCGTTCCGCTGAGCGTGTCAATCGCTCCCGTGCCCTCGGAGGGCCTCTACAGTTACGGTGTTAGCATCGAGTTTGACCCGGCCAAGGCTGTGTTGGCTCTCGCTGGGATCGAGGCGGCACCACCTTTGGATAACAATGGGGTGGCTGGAATCGGCGCGCTGAAAGCTGCCCGTGAGGGTTTTGGAGGCGTCAAAGGAACGGTCAACTTCGCTGGGTCGCCTCCACAGAGCTACTCCGGAGCCCTGGTAGCGACTTTTTTTCTCACAGACCGCTCTCTAACGCCGGGCAATTCCTACTCCGTTGATCTAGGCTTTTTCCGAACCCTGGGAGCGAGCGAAACGATTTTTGTCGATGGCTCAGGGAAGTCCATGGACGCCCGGATTGTTTTTGAACCGGCGGTCATCCAGGTGGTTCCCGAGCCGCGTTTGTGGAGTTTGATCGCTTTGAGTGCTTCCTGCTGCATGTGTCGATTGAAACTAGCTTGCGGTCACGCTTTGCGTGATCGTCTTGTGTCGTAACGTAATTGAGACTGTCTTCAACAAGCCCGGTCGGCTCGCACCGTTTTGAGCTCGAGATGCTCGAGGCACGCGTGTTGCTTTCCGCGGCGCCCGTTCCTGCCCCGGAAGCGGCGTTGGCACATCCCGAGCAGGAGGCCTTGATATCCGTTGCGAGCCATTCTGGCCTGCCTTCGGTTCCTCGTGAGTATGAACCGGAAAAAGCGATCGACCTGTTCGCGGGGATGGAATCTAGCCCTATCAAGGGTTCCGTGGCGGCTGACGACCCCGTTGCTGATGCCGCACCTCCGCTGCTTACGGTCGAAGCGGGCATGGGGTCGAGTCCCAGAGTTCACGAGAGTCCGACTGGCAACGGTCATATTTCAGAAGGCGTAATAGCGGCGGCGCCGCAAGCCCCGCAATCCGTGAGGGAACCGGTCGAGCCAAGGGAGGCTGTGAGCAGCGACGTTCGTCATGTTTCGCTCGCCTCGGAATTGGTGGATTCGCTTCGTGCAGCTAACGGCCCGCCGCCGACCCTCCAGCTTTCGGCGCAATCGACTCCCGTGACCTGGGCTGTGGATACGGACGGTTTTTGGGATGAGGCCACGAATTGGAGCACGGGCAGCGTGCCCGGTGCCAATGACGATGTCGTCATTAGTCGACCGGGGAGAACTCCGGTGGTAACCATTCGTCAAGGAGCGTCAGCGAAGAGCTTGATCGCCAATGGCCAGTTGGTGATTACAAACGGCAGCAGCTTAACTCTTAATGGCGATTCGACCATTTCCGAAGGCATCTCGCTTAACGGTAGTTTGGTGGCCGCCCAGGGCACTGTCACCCTGGACGGAACGAGCACGTGGACGGGGGGAGCGATGGTTGGCAGCATCGCCAATCTTGGGACACTGACAATTTCGGGGGGGGTGGACCACATCATTGGGAACGGCGCAACCGTGACCAATTCGGGAATCATCGTGGAGACGGGTGGCCGTGTGAGCCTCGTCAATGGGACGATCAATAATCAAAAAGGAGGCGTCTACGAGTTCCAGGCCGATAACAACGACGTCATTTTCGTGGGAGGCGGGGGCGGGGCCTTTAACAATGAAGGAGTGGTGCGAAAGAGCGCGGGAGCCGGATCGTCGCTACTTCATGTGCAGTTTAATAATCGGGCGGGCGGGGCGGTAGAGTCGAGTAGCGGGACGCTGGCGTTTGGCGGGGGTGGGACGTTTGACGGGGCCACATTCGCGACAAGTGACAAAGGGGTCATCGAACTAGCCCAATCTGTCACCATGACGTATGCCGGTCTTTTTACCGGGTCCGGCAGCGGGACTGTGCTTTTGAGCCAAGGCACGATTCAAGCTGGTGAAACGGGCGCTACCTTTCAGTTTGCTCCTGGCGTCTTTCAATGGTCGGGTGGATCGCTGGCTGGAACCATCACCAACGTGGGAACCATCACTCTCTCAGGGGGGGGAGATCGGACCATTGGCAACCCAGGGACGCTCATTAACCAAGGTCGGGTCATCCAGTTGGGCGGTCGCGTCTCGCTCGTCAACGGAGTGATCGACAACCGAACAGGGGCTGTCTACGAGATCCGAACGGTCAACGACAGCGTCATCTTTGTGGGCGGCGGTTCCGGTCTCTTTACCAACGCAGGAACCATTTCCAAGACCGATGGCGAGGGTCTGAGCTATCTGCGGATTCCGGTCAATAATAACGCCGGGATTATTTCGAGCGACAAAGCAGTTTTGGCCTTTGCCGGTGGGGGCACATTCCATGATGGCACCTTTCAGGTTGGGGCGAGTGGCGTTGTCGAGTTGGCCCGTGGGACAACCCTAACGTATGTCGGGTTGTTCACCGGCACCGGGGCCGGGACGGTGCAACTGAACGATGGAACGCTTTCCGCAGCGGATGGCGGAGCCAACTTCGCCTTCCCTACCGGAATGTTTCGGTGGAGCGGAGGGGCGCTGGCAGGGGCCTTTACTAACTCCGGTGAGATCACGATTGTCGGCGGAGATCACGTGATCGGCAATCCTGGATCGCTGACCAATCTTGGAACCATCCTTCAGAAAGGAGGACGAATCAGTTTGGTCAACGGGACGATTAATAATACCGAAAAGGGGCGATTTGAAATCCAGACCACAAACGACAACGTGGTTTTTGCGGGAGGGGGAAGTGGCGTCTTCAACAACGCCGGTTTGATCTACAAATCTGCGGACAACGGGATTTCAACCCTTCGGGTAGCGCTGGACAATTCGGCTGGGGGCATTCTACGGGCGGAATCAGGGACGCTGGCTTTTACTGCAGGAACGTGGTCGGGCGGGACGTTTGAACTCCGCAACAACGCGGTGATCGATCTGGCGCGGGGCGGGGGGCTGAGTTTGTCAGGCAATTACACAGGCTCAGGCCAAGGCATCGTGGAGTTGAATCCTAACGGATCACTGGCGGCCGGGAAGACCGGCATGACCTTTGATTTTCCTACTGGGTTGTTCCAGTGGAACGGGGGGACGATCACGGGGACGCTAACCAATCTTGGAATGCTTACAGTCGCGACGTCCAATGATCATGTCTTAGGCAATCCTGCCGTGCTCAATAACGAAGGTGTGATTCTCCAGACCGGAGGGCGTGTCAACTTGGTGAACGGCACGATCAACAATCAGAGCAGTGGTGTTTACGAGATCCAAACGAACAACGATAACGTGCTTTTCGTAGGCGGCGGTGGGGGGGAGTTCAACAATTCCGGGACCGTCCGCAAGTCGGCTGGGGGTGAGCTTTCCACGGTGCGCGTTTCTTTCAACAATGCGGCCACGGCGGTCATTGAGGTGACGGTTGGGTCGTTAGCCCTCACTAGCGGCGTCTCGCAAGGAGGCACCTTCTCCGTGGCGGAAGGCGCAATTCTCGAACTCGCGCGGGGTGGAACCTCGACGCTCGCGGGCACGTACTCGGGTTCGGGTGCCGGGACCGTCCAACTGAATCCCAATGGAGCCCTTCGCATGGGCGGGGATGGCACCACTTTCAACTTTCCCGGTTCCTTTTTTCAATGGAACGGAGGTGCGATCGAAGGGACCCTGACCAATCTAGGCACTCTAAACATCTCGACTGGGAATGACCATGTGCTCGGGAATCCCGCTGTCATCGAGAACCAAGGCACGATCGTGCAGTCGGGCGGTCGATTGAATTTCGTCAACGGCACCATCAACAACTCGGGTGTGTATGATATTCAGACCAGCAATGACAACGTGCTTCTTGTCGGCGGGGGTGGGGGAGTATTTAACAATTCGGGGACGCTGCGCAAGACCGGTGGTGATGGACTCTCCAACTTGCGCGTGCCCATCAATAGCGGATCATCAGCGTCTATTGATGTTTACACTGGCGCGATGGCCCTCGGTGCTGGAGGTAGTTTGCAGGGCAGCACTTTCTCCGCGGCCACGGGCACAGTTTTGGAGTTGGCGCGCGGGGTCACGACGACGATTTCCGGGAACCTGACCGGATCTGGGAACGGTTCGATTCAGCTGAATTCGGGCGGGAGCCTGCGAGTTGGGCAGGACGGAGTCACCTTGAACTTTCCTGGCCAGCTTTTCCAGTGGAACGGCGGTTCGATGGAAGGGACCGTGACGAATGCCGGGACGATTACAATTGCCACCGGCAATGATCATGTCATTGGCAACCCGGGAACCCTGGACAATCGGGGAACGGTCCTTCATACAGGCGGCCGGGTGAACCTGGTCAATGGGACGATTCGAAACGCTCCCGGCGCCACGTATGAATTGAGAACCGACAATGACAACGCGTTCTTTGTCGGCGGCGGCGGCGGATTGATCTCGAATGCGGGCGATTTTGTCAAGTCAGGCGGGACGGGCACGGCGCGTTTGCGAGTCGCCGTCGACAATACGGGAGCGATGGTGTCGGAAAGCGGCCAACTTATTCTGGATGGCTCAGTCGCCCAAGTCTCGCAGGCGACCCTTACTGGGGGAAGTTGGAAGGCCCTCGGCGGCGCGACCTTGAGTATTCCTTCAGCGGGTAATTTAACGACGAACCAAGGCACTGTGGTGGTGGTCGGAAACGGTTCCGCGTTCCCGCAGTTCAACGGACTAAAAGATAACCAAGGCTCTTTCACCGTCGAGGCCGCTAGCTTCAAAACAGCCGGCGACGTTAGCAACTCCGGGAACTTAATTCTCGGGCCTGCGGGCACATTGGAAGTGACCGGCAATTTCGTTCAGGCAGCCCAGGGAACTCTGGGTGTCCAGATCAGCGGTTCTCCATCGAGTGGCCAGTCAGGCAAGCTGCTGGTGGACGGCGAGGCAAGTTTGAACGGGACTCTGGCCATACAGCTGACGCACGGCTACGGACCGACCGCTGGGCAATCGTATACGGCTGGAACATTTGTAAGCTGATGCTGGTGGGTTGCATCTGTTCGATGTGAGAACGACCCCGACCTCCGTCGTTCTGAACGCGGCACAAACCCCGGCGGATTTAATGGCGGAAAGTTTCGTGGCTCCAAACAACATCGCGGTCGGTCGGGCCACCACGGTCAGCTTCAACGTCCGCAATGTGGGTTCCGTGGGCACGGGCGTGCAGGTTTGGTCGGATGCGGTTTACCTGACCACCTCCGGCGTTGTGGACGAGGCTGCAATTCTGATTGGTCAATCGGTCCACACGGGCGCCTTGTCGCCGGGCGCCAGCTACTCCGTCAGTTTTACGCGTGACATCCCCGATGTTGCGATTGGCAATTATATTATGGTCGCGGTGGCGGACGCGGACGGCGCGGCACCGGACAGCAACCTGGCGAACAACGCATCGCGAGCGGCCGGTTCGACCCAGGTGACTTTGCCTAATGGTCCTGTGGTCACTGGCCAGACGCCGAGCGGAGATGTCCCTGCTCCGGTCGACCACGTGGATCTTACTTTTTCGCAGCTGCTCGACATGGCCACACTGACGGCAGCAAACGTGACGATCAGTGGGCCGACCCTTGTGGGGCGTCTCTCCGTTACACTCTTGAGCGGGACGACCTATCGGATTCGATTTGATCCCATTTCAGAAACGGGCACCTTCGCGATCCGGGTTGAGCCTGGGGTGAAGGACTCCCACGGCAGCTCCATGGACCAGAATGGCAATGGGATCGTGGGCGAGGCTGGGGACGGCTACGCCGGGAGCTTCAGCGTTCATCCGACCGGGGCCAAAGTTATACGGCAGTCAGTCACCGATACGGTTCCGGCGCCCGTCGCATCCATCGATGTCACCTTCAACCAATCGATCGATGAAACCACACTCACTTCTGCGCAAGTGCAGCTGACAGGTCCGGGCGGGGCGATTGCGATCACGCAGATCAGCTTGGTCTCGGGCAATACTTACCGTGTCGAGTTTGCGCCGCAGACAGCGAGTGGCGCTTACGATCTTACTATTGGGCCGCAAGTTTTGGATCGAGTCGGCTTGCCCATGAATCAGAATGGCAACAGCACGAGCGGTGAACCGGAGGATGCGTATCGAGGCCGATTCACGGTCGATAACAATGCGCTGCGAGTTGTGTCTGTGTCACCGACGGGAACGGTCAACCAGCGTTTTGATCGGATTACGGTCGAATTCAATAAGCCGATCGATCCGGCGACATTCACCCCCGCGGCGGTGACGCTCGCCGGGCCCGCCGGGACCGGGACGGTATCGTCGATTGAGCGGGTCGATCCGACGCACTATGCGGTGCTGGTGGTCCGGCCATCCGAGTTGGGCACCTATCGCCTAACGGTCGCGGCGGTCGTGACGGATTTGGTTGGAAACCGTCTCGATCAGAATGGCAATGGCGTTTTTGGGGAGGCTAGCGATGCGTTTGTTGCTGAAATTATCTTGGCCCAACCGAATCTGGTGCTCGACAGCGCCTCTGTGCCCGCAACAGCCGTGACCGGGGTAACCATGACGGTGAGCTGGATCGTTCGGAATCTCGGAACCGCAGCGGCCAGCGCGCCGTGGAAGACCCGCCTGATCCTTTCCAAAGACGCCATCTACGGGAACGGCGACGACGTTGAACTTGGCGTCACGACCGTCACCGAGGACCTTTTGCCAGGCCAAACCCGATCTGATGCGGCGTCGGTCAAACTGCCCTTTGGTCTGGAAGGTCCTTATCACCTTCTTATTCAGCTCGACAGCGGAAACTCGGTCGTCGAGGTGGGTGAAACGGATAACCTCTTGGACCGGACATTCAAGGTTCAGGGCGCTCGCCCTCCGAACGACCTTGTTGTTGAGAAGATTGAATCTCCCGCCACTGGCGCTTCCGGGCAAACGATCAGCGTCGTTTGGCAAGTATTCAACAATGGCACCGAGGCGGCGGCTGGTAATTGGACGGATACGATCTACCTATCGTCAGACGACCAATTCGCCAACGCCAAGCCCCTGGGCAGCTTCGTTCACACGGGCGGTCTGCCTTCGGACGGCCGGTATCTGGAGGAAGAGACTGTTCAATTGCCTGCGGAATTGACTGCGGGAACCTATCGCCTCTTTGCCAAGACGGATGCCGGGAATCTGGTCTCCGAGCCTGGTGCCAAAGACAACAATGCTCTGGTCAGCCCAACGCCATTGGTCGTTACACTGTCGCCGGTCCCGGATCTAGTGGCGAACGAGGTATTAGGACCGTCTGACGCCGTGGGCATTGTCGGCCAGGGGATTGCCGTCACTTGGAAGATCACTAATGCAGGGGGCGCAGTTGCGGCGGGACCATGGTCGGATCGCATCTATTTGTCTGCGGACGGCAAGCGAGCGGGAGCGACGTTGCTTGGGACTTTCGAGCGATCCGCACCACTTGATCCAACCTCGTCTTATACCCAGACGCAGACGGTGATTCTGCCCGTGATGCCAGATGGGCCGTATTTCCTCGTAGTCGTCGCGGACGATACGCAGCAGGTATTCGAGCGTGGTGTCATTGCCAACAATATTGCCGCCGCACAACAGTCGGTCCGAGTGACCCATGCGGATCTCGCGGTCGAAACGGTCGCGGCTCCTGCGAGCGCGGTTTCGGGGACCAAAACAACGGTCACCTGGTCGGTCCTTAATTCTGGCTCGGGCCGCACGGGAGATCGCTGGGTCGACAAGGTTTACCTGGCAAAGAACGCGCGCCTCGATCCGGACGCTGTGCTGATGGGAGAGTTAGAGCACACATCAGCGTTGGCGCCGCAAGAAAGCTACGATAGAACATTAGCGGTCACGTTGCCCGATGGGATTCAAGGCACGTTCTACATCGTGGTCCAAACCAACGCCACGACCCTGGTCGAGGAAGCTGGCAACGCGGTCAACAATGTTTCGGCTTCTAAAGCCGTCTCAGTCGCTCTCGCGCCCTATGCCGATTTAGCCGTCACTGCGATCTCGTCCCAAGAACAGGTGGTGGGCGACCCAGCGGACCTGACGGTCTCCTGGACCGTCACGAACCGTGGGACGGGAACGGGCGTGGTCAGTGCCTGGACCGATCGGGTGGTTCTGTCCAAAGATGCCGTCTATGGCAACAGCGACGATCTCCTGGTGGCCAATGCATCCCATACGGGGGCAGTGCCCGTCGACGCTACATACTCTGAGACAAGAATTCTGACCCTCCCGCAGCATGTGGACGGCCGCTTCCACCTTTTCGTCAAGACCGATGCCGAAGGGGTGGTATTCCAGCACCTCAATACGGCTGCTGATGTCAGAGAGTCTGCCAAACCGGTCGTGGTGGCATTAAGACCATACGCAGACCTGATCGTTTCGTCGGTGAGAGCGGACGCAACAGGCAAGAGCGGCCAGTCCGTGGCGGTTTCCTGGTTCGTCGAGAATCAAGGCATCGGAACGACCGACGCGAGCTACTGGACAGACCAGGTCTTTTATTCCTCAGATCCGTCCGGAGCAGGAATGCAGCTGATCGGAACGTTTGAACACGCTGGGTTGCTCAATGTCAGCGAAAGCTACTCCCGCTCTGTGGAGGTAACTTTGCCGAGCAATGCTGAAGGCGCGGGGTATCTGTTCGTCCAAACCCGCGGTCCATACGAGTCCGTTTTCACGGACAACAACCAGAGTCGGTCCGGCCTGATTGTGGTCACTCATATCAATCCGCCGCGTTCGGACCTGGAGATTCTGTCGGTGACATCGCCATCGAAAGCGTTCGACGCGCAGAGCATCGATGTCAGTTGGACGGTTCGCAACAATGGTCCGGATGGCGCAGCGGCGGCGTGGATCGATACCGTCTATCTAGCCCCGAATGGAAAGCTCGAAGGGGCGACGCCCTTGGGTTCGTTCCGGATCGACCCTCCGCTTGAGTCCGGCCGATCGTACACTCGCACGATCGCGTTCAATCTGCCTGTGAAGGTTCAAGGGGTCTATACGATCATCGTCGTTACGGATTCAGGCAGCGCGGTGGATGGGCAAGTGCGAAGTAACAACACCCTAACCTCGGGCGCGCTGGTGATCTCTCTGCGTGCGCGTCCCGACTTGCAGGTGACCACGGGGGTCGGACCAGCGAAAGCGACGGCCGGGACGGCCGTGGACGTGTCGTGGACGGTGGCGAACTTAGGAGCGGCCGCCACGCCCGCGGGGGGATCGCGTTGGACGGACGGAGTCTATATCTCACTCAACAACCAATTGGACGTTGGCGATACTTTGCTCGGATCGAAGCCGAACGGCCAAGGACTCGCTCCGGGAGAGTCTTATCTCTCCAACGGCACTTACACCCTTCCGAAAAATCTATCCGGGAATGCCTTCCTCATCTTCGTGGCCGACAGCGGAAGGATCATCGATCAGGTACCGAAGACGAGCCCCGACTATTTTGCGGTTGCGATTGCTGTGGATGCCAAACCGGTTCCGCCGCCAGATCTAATCGTCAACAATGTCTCGGCGCCGGTGCAAGCGTTCGACGGAACGCAAATCACTGTTCGGTATCATGTCACCAACGCCGGAACGGGCCCTACAGATCCTGGATCGTGGACAGACTCGGTTTGGCTCACCTTGGGTCGAGACCGACCGAATAGCGTGCGTGGCGATCTTTACCTGGGTGCGACCGGTCACAGCGGTGTCTTGGAGGTGGGGCAGGGTTACGATGGGGTGGTGACCGTTCGGATCCCGTCCGAACTGACAGGCAATTATTACGTCACGTTGTGGACCGATGCCAGCGATGCGGTGTTCGAAACGGCGTTAAGCGGCAATGTCAATCCTGATGCTCCGAATGACCTCCAAGGAAGCAACTTCAAAGCGTCGACTCCCATGGCCATCTTGCTGCAGCCGTCGGCTGACCTGGTGGTCACTCGCGTGATCGCGCCGACATCAGGGCTCGGTGGCACTGACGTCACCCTGTCTTGGACCGTGGAGAATCAGGGAGCCGTCCCGACGAATGTCGATCGCTGGGTCGACACCGTCTATGTCGCAACCGGGTCGGTCTTGGATGCACCCGGTGTGGTCGCGACCCGCGTATTTGTTACTCCGAATTTTGGGACCTTGCTCCCGCAGCAGTCGTATACGCAAACGGCGACCTTCACATTGCCGCCTTCTGCGGACGGGAATTACTTCATCGTCAAGACCAACGAGGACCCAAGCATCCTAAATTATTTGGACCCGGGAGAGCAACTTTACGCTCAAGTCGAGGCGATCATCGCGCGTGCGCAGCAAGCGCTCGGATCCGCGGTCAGCGATTTTACACCGGCCCAGATCAGTCAACTCACTCCGGGACAGCTCCGGCAGATCTTGACCGGCCCTGGTGCCGCGGCCCCTCAAGTCGTATTCGAAGGCCCCTACACGAAGAACAATCAGAATTTCGCGGCCTCCCAGGTCAGCAACATTCCCGCCGACTTGATTGTGAGCCAGGTCACAGTATCGCCATCCGTTTTTTCCGGAGAGACAATCGATGTGACTTGGGTGGTCACGAATCAAGGGTCCGTCCCAGTCTACCCTGGCACCAAGCAGTGGTCCGATTACGTTATGTTGTCGTCCAACCCGGTCTTCAGCCCAGGTAGCGTGGGCTATTTGGGCAGGCTCGTCCACGCCCAGTCCGGTTTGTTAGCTCCAGGGGATAGTTACACAGCTCATGCGTCATTCCGCATTCCCGAAGGCATCTCGGGTGTTCGGTATGTCTATGTCGCCACGGATCCGAATGTGAGTTTTTCCTCGGGTTTTTCCATCGACTTGAATGGAACGGGCCCAGGCGTCTTCCCGGATTGGCCGGAGAAGTTCTCAAAACGCGTCTGGGAAGGAGAGACCAAAGTCAATAACGTCGGGTCCGCCAGCACGACGGTGGTGTATCGCGAGCCGGATCTGCAGTTGAACAGCGCCCACGCTCCCCAGACTGTCGATTCGGGTTCGACCGCAAGCGTCACGTATGAAGTGACGAATGTTGGGACGCGGGCGACGCGGACGGACCAATGGTACGATAGCGTCTATCTTTCCAAAGATACGAGCATTGATTCATCCGATAAGCTGATCGGCGTTACCTTGCACAAGGGATTGATCGATGCCAATGGCACCTATTCCGGGACGATCGAGCTCCGTTTGCCGGACAATATTCAGGGGGACTTCCATCTGCTCGTCATTGCCAACGCCGGTTACTATCCTGTCGCGAACGATGATCCGTCTCGATATCCCGGCACTATCGGTACTTTTAACAGCCCGCGCCTAAATGAATACGCTGGCACGGCGCCTAATCAGCAGAACCTGGCGCTTCACGTCAACTTCGTCCCGGGCCCCGACATTGTCGTGACCCAAGTGGTCACGCCGGATCATGTGACGGTAGGGCAACAATTTACAATCACCTGGCAAGTTTCTAACTCCGGACCCGGCGCGATCCCGGATCGGCAGTCGGTCTGGTCGGATTACATTTACATGTCACGCGACCAGTTTCTGGACGTGCGGAGCGACCTTTACCTCGGGTCATTCAAACACGCGGGGGTTCTCGCTCCGAACGATAGTTACTCGATGACGGCGAATTTCTCGATCCCGCGCGGTGTCACGGGACCTTATTACATCTTTGTTTTGGCTGACCCGGTTGCATTCTCTAGTGGAACTCGGGGAGCGGTCGTTGAAACGAATGACTCGAATAACTCGCGTGCGACCGCGGTTCCAATGATCATTGATCTGCCGCCGCCGTCGGATCTCCAGATTGACCAAATCGTTCTTCCCGCGAGCGCCATGGTGGGAGATAGCATCACGGTCAGTTACACGGGCAGCAATCACGGCAATGAAACGGCATCAGGCGTTTGGACGGATGGCATTTATTTGTCCAAAGACAGTATTTGGGATTACGGAGACACGTTGCTGGGCACGGTTGCGCCTGTCCAGCCTCGCACTTTGACGCCAGGCCAAAGCTACTCCGCAACTCTGCAAACAACATTGCTGCCGGCGCTGCCAGGGAGTTATCGCATCATCGTTCGGGCGGATCTGTTCAACGATATCAACGAGGGACCACGCAAGGACAATAACGTAACTGCTTCTCCGGATGCGTTGGCCGTTTCAGTCCCTGTCTTGACGGTGGGTATCCCAGCGACAGCGCCACTCCGGAATGGCGGAGTGCTTCTTTATCGGGTGAGCGTGGCGGGCGGGCAGACGTTACAGCTCAGCCTGGGCGCGAGTGGTGGTGCGAACGAACTTTTCGTTCGCTACGAAGCGTTGCCGAATTCGATCCAGAATGATGGCGCGTACGCGGGCAAACTCCAGGCATCGCAAACAGCGGTTGTGCCGACGACGACGGCCGGCGATTACTACGTCTTGATCCGAAGTCAAGGCGGGCCTGCCTCGCAGTCGGTAACGCTCACCGCCGCGTATCTGCCTTTCGGGATCACGTCTGTCACGCCAGACGTTGTGGGTGCCGACCGTTACGTCACCATTGAAGTGCGTGGCGCCCAGTTCTCTCCTCAAGCAACTCTCAAACTGATTCGACCGCAATTCGGTGAGTTTGTTCCGGTCAACTATCGGGTAGTCGACGCGACGGCAATCATAGGTGTCTTCGATCTGAGAGGAGCGGCGTTGGGCCTTTACGATTTGCAGGTCACGAATCCGGACGGAGTCAATCAAACGATTCCCTATCGGATTCAGATCGAGACGGCAAAGCCGTTGGATGAAGATATTGGGTTGGGCGGTCCGGACGAGATCAAACTTAGCAAAGCTGGTTTTCCGAACGCCTATTACGGGGTCTCGCTGGAGAGCTTGACGAATCTGGATACGCCTTACGTCTTTATACAGTACGGGGTCCCTCGCTTGACCAATAACACTGTTATCATCGGCGAGAGGCTCTTGTTTCAAACGAACTTGCAAGGCAGCCCCAATGTTGCGGGCGTCCCATGGGCGGATCTTAATCCGGTCTTAAATCTCAACGGCGAGTTGACGACATCGGGCTTCGCCTACGATTTCAATACGCAGGGCTTTGGCTCCCTGAGCTTTGCTGTCCAAGTCTATCCTGGGCTCCAAGAAATGCTCGCAGTCAATCCGAACTTTCTCCGAGACTTGGACGAATTTACCCTCGCGAGCCTCAAGTTCAATTTTCATATTTTCGCTGCCGTGACCCCGATGACGGCCAGTGAATATGTAGCGTTTCAGACCAAGCGTGCCGATCAGCTGCGCGATAAGATTCTGAATGATCCCGAGGCTCCCTTTTCGTTGATCGCGGCAGCCGGAGACAAGGTCGGCTTCGAGAATTTCTATCTTCAATCTTTAATTCAAGCGGGAGTGTTGCGGCCAGAAGACGCGCCTCCTGCTGCGCAGACGGACGCCGTTTTTAACAGTGACGTTGCCGTCATGACGGCGGGAATTCTGGCGGGCGAGGGTGGTGCGCAGATCATCGCCGAAGGCGGATTGACGAAGTTCTTTGATGCGATTCGGCGCTGGGCCAATGATACTCCGGATGCCTACGGGGCCAGCGGCGTCCCGTCCGCTGCCGCGTACGAACAGGGCTTGTCTCACTCAACCCGATTCGAAGCGTTCATCATTCGAGTTACGGTTCCTCAAGATTTCTTCTTCTACCTTGGGGACTACGCGGGCGACGGAGATGGCGCCAGCGGCGGGACCGACTTGTCGCAAGATCCTGCTCTGGTAGGACTGTTGAATGGACCGGGCGGAACTTCCCCGGGAATCACGCTGAAAGGTCCGTCCGGCATCGGGCCAACATCCGTCGTTCCAGGCGGAACGACGCGTCTTCCGTATACGCTCAGCCTGGCGAACCCTGCTGACGGGCAGGTTTTACGGGAAGTTCGGATTATCGAGCAGCTCAACGCAAATCTTGATGAACGTTCGTTCCAGCTTGGTCCAATTCGGTTTGGAGATCTCACCCTGGGAATCCCGCAAGGCAAGGGAGCGTTTTCGGGTGAGTTTGATCTAACTTCTACGCGAAGTTATGTCCTCCAGGTATCCGCTGGGATCGACGTGACCACCCGAATCGCGACTTGGGAATTTCGCGCAATCGACTCGGACACTGGCCTTCCCACCGATCTCCCCGGAGTCGGACTGATTAAGCCTGGAGAATCGGCCGAGGTTTCCTACACCGTCCGCGTGAGTCCGGAAGCGGGGACGGGGGCGAAGCTCGAAGCGCAGGCTCGCGTTTTTCTGGATCAGGCCGCCCCGATCGACACGAATGTGGTATCCTCCACTCTGGATGCGACCGCACCCACCACCACATTGACTGTCCAACCGGGCAGCGGCAGTAACTACCTCCTATCTTGGACTGCGGCTGATGATTCGCTGGGTTCGGGCGTAAGAGAGTTTACGGTCTATGCGTCCTTGGACGGGCGTACCTACTCGCCATTGGCGTTGCATGTGACGGACACGACCTTTAGCTATCAGGCGCCAACGGGAAGCCAACCCCAATTCCTGGTGCTAGCCGCGGATCTGGCCGGGAATTTAGAAGCCGGTCCCGAAGGCCTTGCCGTGCCTTTGTATCCGCCCGCCATTAACCTTGGCTCAATTCCACTCGCTGTTTCGTCCAGTCTGGAGCCATTGCCTGTGGCATCGCCGCCGTCTGGTCCCGCATTGAATGCACTCTTCCTCGCCGCGCTGGAAGGGGTTCCGACAGCATTGGCGGCTGCTGTCCTGCCGAGCTTCGCCCGGGTTTTGAGTCCGTTCTCGGCGGCATCGTTCGCTCGTGGCTTGCGCGGTTCGGAAGCAGGTGTCGGGGCAATTGGAATCGCGGTCGATGCGACGGGCGTGGTGTATGCCACAGGAGGCGTTGGACGCAACCAGCTCTTTAGAATTGGGCTTAGCGGAACCAGTCATCCGGAGCCGCTGGCTACTTTGGATACCCCAATCTATGCCTTAACATTCGATCGGGATGGCCAACTTTGGGCAACGACAGGAGGTGGAACACTCCTCCAGCTGGATCCGACGACAGGAACTATTTTGGGCAGCTACGGCAGCGGTATAACATTGGGAGTGGCCGCTGATCCTACCGCTTCGCGCTTGTTTGTGGCGACTTCGGACGGAGTAACGATTTTCGATACGCAAAAACTCAGCTTTACGGCATTCTCCAAGACGAGGGTGGAGGGATTAGCGGTGGCGCTGGATGGAACGCTCTGGGGGGTCGAATGGCCGGACGACCATCGTTTGGTCACGTTTGATCGGCGTGGTCGTGCGACGGTCGCCTTGGATTTGCAGACCGCGGCGTTGGCCTTGACTTTCGGCCAGGGCAACACCCAGCTTCAGGGACTGCTCTTGGTCAGTACGACGCAAGGCGATCTGATCGCAGTCGATGCAGCGTCGCACCGCAGCACCGTGATTGCGACTGGAGGCAAGCGAGGTGCTTTCCTGACGGCCAGCGCGGATGGCAAAGTCTTTATGGCCGGCACTGACGGCGTCGATGTTTTATTCCCGGCAAAGCCTCCAGAGGTGATCGCCACCGACCCAGTGAATCACGCTGGTGTATCGGGCACAATATCACGCGCCTCGATTACCTTTGATACCTCGATGATCAGTTCCGGTGTGAGTGACCCTCGGTCGGTCACCAACCCTGCGAACTACCAGATCATCGATATGGCAACCGGCCAGTCGGTGCGGATTGCCGCCGCAATTTACAGTACAGACACTCGGACGGTTCAATTGGTGTTCGATAATATCGCCCCGTCAACCTATCAGTTACGTGTGTTGCCAGCGGTGCAGGATCTTCTCGGCAACTCCCTCGAAGCTGCTTACTCCACCGAGTTCAGCGTCGTTCAAGACGCGACGACGCAACTAAAGTCCAGCCTTGAATTCGCGAACACGCGATTAGATCGAGGGGCGGGGACCGTGTCGTTCGACGTGCGTTTGACTAATAGCCAACCCCAAGATCTCTCCGGACCTATTCGCGTCTTGTTCCATGGTCTAGCCGGCCAAAAACTAGCGGTGGTCAATGCGACGGGCACGGACCAAACTGGTGTCTCTTTTCTGGATCTGATCCCGGCGTCCAATGTTCTTCCACCTGGGCAATCAACCGAGTGGGTAACCGTGACGGTGGCCGATCCAGGCGCGGTGACTCTGGACACGGCCGCGCAGATCCAAGTCGGTATTTCGCGGGCTGGGCTGCCCGGTTTTACATCGACGCCCAATCTAAACGCGGCAGCGGGCCAGGCCTATCGTTACCAGGCATCAGCGAATAACCCGTCGGGTGGAACCCTTACTTACCTCTTGATTGATGGTCCAAATGGCGCGGTGGTCGACGCCCAGAGCGGGTTATTGAGTTGGACAGCGCCAAGGGGCGGCGCGGAAACCAGCAGCTTTGAACTTCGTGCCATCGCTTCCAAGGGAGGATATGCCGTTCAGACCTGGAAAGTGCAAGTCAACGGCCGCAATCAAGCGCCCGTCCTGGTTGGCGTGCCCGACCAAGCAACGCAAGTCGGCCAGACTCTTCAGGTAACGCTTTCGGCGGTGGATCCGGAAGGTGAGGCCGTGCAGTTTCAAATGGATCATCTGCCGCCGGGAGCTACGTTTGACGTAAGGTCGCGGACCTTCCAATGGGCACCGGGCGGAAACCAGGCTGGACTCTATCCTGGTGTCACGGTGACGGCGTCAGACGGGATCACCGACGTGCAGCAGACATTCACGATCAAAGTGCTCCCCGGGAATCTGTCACCAACCGTTGCGACCATTCCTGACCAGA
The DNA here is from genome assembly GCA_044225505.1 of Limisphaerales bacterium. Taxonomy (GTDB): domain Bacteria; phylum Verrucomicrobiota; class Verrucomicrobiia; order Limisphaerales; family SIBE01; genus JAXMHN01. The sequence continues at coordinate 876 of JBGAIN010000137.1, read as the reverse complement.
CCGTGACTGAAGGCAGCACGGCTGCCTTTACAGTGCGCGCAATGGATCCCGAAAATGGACCGATTCGTTATTCTTCAGCCAACCTGCCTCCTGGTGCCACGGTGGTTCCGGAAACGGGTCAATTTATTTGGACGCCAGGCTTCGATCAGCACGGTTCTTACGACGTTCAGTTGGTGGCATCCGACAGTGTAAATGGCGCCGCTCAGACCGTGCATATCACCGTGCTCAACGTCAACGGGCCGATTTATTTCGTGCCTGTCGATACCTTGGTGATCCGCCAAGGCCAACGCCTTAACGTGCGTGTGGTTGCCATTGATCCTAACGTGCCCAATGCCGCGACCTCGTCAGCAGCGTCGTCCAACGATAATGGTCCGGCCGGCGCATCGACCTTGACCTATTCATTCAGCGCACTGCCAGCCGGAATGGCCTATGATTCGACCACTCAATTGCTGAGTTGGACTCCTTCGTTTGCTCAGGATGGAAATTTTGCAGTCACTTTCACTGCCCGGAACGACGGTGACGGCACAGGATCTCCATCGATCACTAGCGAAACCGTGACGGTTCGAGTTCTGAAAACGAACGGAGCGCCCGCTGTCGACCCGATCGGTGATCAGTCGGTCAACGTCGGAAGTACCTTAGATATTCCGGTGCGAGCGGTGGATCCAAACGGGGACCCCTTGATTTTGCGAGTCATCGACCTACCTGAGTTCGCCAGCTTGAGCGACGATGGGAAAGGGAATGGGGTCATTCACGTACAACCGATTCCCGGCGCTCGAAACAACTATGCATTGACGGTCGAAGCGACCGACGACGGAGAAGGGATCCTTGCGGCAGCCCTGAGTGGCCGCGCCACATTTATTCTGTCCGTCAAATCCC
>JBGAIN010000136.1:0-26967 GCA_044225505.1 Limisphaerales bacterium | reverse complement strand
CTTTCAGCTGTCGAGGCGGGGCAAGGGGATTTTCGCTCTGCTCAGTGCGGCCGCTCCCAACTCCTCAACGACGCTTATCCGCCAATACGTGGGTCAATTTCCGTGAGCAGAGACGGGTCAATTTCGGTGAGCGCTAACGGCTAGACGGCCTAACTAGGCCAACTCCAAACGGTTCCTCAGGTCCGACCCCGCACGCATGTAAAGTTGTGGATGAAAACGAGGAGAGTGTTTGCATCCGCAGCGTGACGAAGCCCTCCATCAAAAACCGCGAACGTTCCCATTCTGACAACCGCTCTAGCCCGCAGGCAAACCGGTTAATCGGCTCGGCGAGTTTACCGTAACTCCAATCGTGCCGACCAACAACTACCCACTCGATTCCGAGAAGAGGCAAAAATCAAGGCTGGTTCTTCACGCGGTAGAATTTCGCGTTCGCATTGTCGCGCGGCACGGACTTGGCGGTGGTGGTGCCGCCGGAGGGGATGTCTTGCGCCACGACGGCCCACGCGGTCGGGTCCGACACACTCGTCGTTCCTTCAATGGTATAGGTGGCAGAGGGGACGGAGGTCCAAGTGAGGGCGACCTCCGTGAGTGATACCGCAATGTGGGTCACGTCGAAGGGTGGGTGGGGCACCACCACCTCTATGTCATCAAAGTAATACTTATCCTGATCCGCCGAGTAGATACCCGCACGGTCCAGAAACAGTACTACGCGGTCAAGATCGGTCTTCTTCAATCCGGTAAAATCAAAAAGCAGTTGAACCCATTGATTGGTCTGACTTTCCGTCAACTGGTAAGTTCTTACCGCCGAGGATGTCCAATCACCGAAGTTCTGGAACTGAAGTTCAACGAGTATGGGGTTTGCCGACCAGATTTTCATCTTGCCATAAGGGGTTCCGCTAAAGTCAATAGCTCCACCCGGTAACTGGGCACTTTCCATCCCAAAAGTCTGACCTCCCCACGTAAACTCACTGACATTTCCAGAGGTATTTGCCCCGGATGTGTCAGGGTTCGGAACGATGGCAAATGAAACGTTGCCTCCCCATTTACTGAAAGTCAGGTCGGTTCCATCATAATCGGCCAGCATCCTGTCAACCGGCGGCTTTGGAGGCTTCTGACTGCTGACTCTTATGTCATCAAAATAATAGTTGTCCTGGCCCGTCGAGAACGTGCCCGCACGATCAAGAAATAGTACCACCCTGTCGAGATTGGTCATCGTTAACCTGGAAAAATCAAAACCCAGTTCAACCCATTTATTGGTCAGACTTTCCGTCAACTGGTAAGACCTTACCGCCGAAGATGTCCTATCACTAGAGGCCTGGAACTGAAGCTCAACCAGTATGGGTTTTGCCGACCAGATCTTCATTGCGCCATAAGGGGTGGCACCAAAATTAATGGCGCCACCCGGTAACGGTGCACTTTCTATCCCATAGGTAACCCCTCCCCAGGCAAACTTACCGACATTTCCGGAGGTATTTACTCCGAATGCATGAGGGTTGGCGACTTTTGCAAATGAAACGTTGCCTCCCGATTTACTGAAAGTCAGGTCGGTTCCATCGTAATTTGCTAGCATCACATCAGGTGCAGGCATTACAGGCATTTCATCGCTGACTCTTATGTCATCAAAATAATACTTGTCCTGACCCTTCGAGAACGTGCCCGCACGGTCCAGAAATAGTACTACCCTATCGAGATTGGTCTTCGTTACTCCGGTAAAATCAAAAGCCAGTTCAACCCATTGATTGGTCTGACTTTCCGTCAACTGGTAAGACCTTACCGCCGAAGATGTCCAATCACTAAAGGCCTGGAACTGAAGCTCAACCTTTATGGGTTTCGGCGACCAGATTTTCAGTATGCCATAAGGCGTTACACTAAAGTCAATGGCGCCACCCGGTAACTGTGCACTTTCTATCCCGTAGGTAACCCCTCCCCAGGCAAACTTACCGACATTGGTAGAGGTATTTACTCCGGATGGATGAGGGTTGGCAACTTTTGCAAATGAACCGCTGCCTCCCCATGTACTGAAAGTTAGATTGGTTCCATCGTAATCGGCAAGCATCACATCGAGCAATGGTATGACAGGCTTTTTACTGCTTACTTGTATGTCATCAAAATAAATCTTGTCCTGATCCGCCGAGTAGATACCCGCACGGTCCAGAAACAGTACCACCCGGTCAAGATCGGTCTTCGTTACTCCCGTGAAATCAAAAGCCAGTTGAACCCATTTATTTGTCTGACTCGCCTTTAACGTGTACGACACTACCGCCGAGGATGTCCAATCACTAAAGTTTTGGAACTGAAGTTCAACTTTGATGGGTTTTGCCGACCAGATTTTCATTGTGCCATAGGGCGTTGCACCAAAGTCAATGACTCCACCAGGCAACTGGGCACTCTCTATCCCGTAAGATGGCCCTCCCCACGTAAACTCACCGACACTTGTAGAGGTATTCGCTCCGGATGTGTCAGGGTTCGGAACTATCGCAAATGAAACGTTGCCTCCCCATTTACTGAAATTCAGATCGGTACCATCATAATCTGCAAGGATCAGGTTTGTTTGGGCTTTAAGCTGGCTGCAAAAGAAACAGATTAATCCTGTTAGCAATAATTGCTTTTTCATAACGTTGTAGGGCCGTTGGGTTGATTTGAGGTCTGGCGGCCTGCCGTCTGGTCAACGGCAATTATTTGCGTTGGTGTTAGTGGTCAACTGTGCCGGCCGCCACCTGCTGCTTCGTTCCGCCAATCTCGATGGCGAGAATGCGATGACCGGCAGGCTGCGCAGGCTCGCGTTGAAATATGTTAAGAATGTTGCATTTCTCGGCCGCCGTGGTTACGACAAAGGCTATGCCAAAAGCGACAATACTGCGTCCGAAGCTGAGACGCCGACTCCGCAGCAGGTCGGAGATTGTCGGGCTCAAGAAGCACCGCACCCAATGGCTGGCCTCGCTGGCCTCGGAGGCTCCGTTTCTGGAGCTATTCGATTACATCCCCGGCATTTCTTTCTTTGCCAAGGATCGCGAGGGGCGGACGATGTTTGCCAGCCATCGCATCCTCGAACGTTACCAAATGCAGGCTGAAACCGAGATGCTGGGTTTGACGGATTTCGAGATAAACCCCGACCCGATGGCGGAGAGCTACGTCCGCGACGACGAACTATTGCTCAAAGGAGCTGCCAAACGAGTGGAGCGCATTGAACTCTGGTTTGACCGTCTTGGGCTGCCAGACTGGTTTCTCGTCACCAAGCTACCCCTGCTCGACAAACAGGGCCGTCCGCATGGCGTCATGGGCATCCTTCGCAGAGTCGGCGGCCAGGAGATGAAGCTGCCCTTTTTCAAACCGTCTCCAAAGCGGTCTCCGTCATCCGCCAGACTATGCCAAGCCTCTCATCATCGCCGAGGTCGCCGCCGCCTGCGGGGAGTCGGTGCGACAGCTTCCAGCGGCGGTTCAATGCGGCCTTTGGCATCACCGCCCGGGAATTCCTCATCCGCACCCGCGTCCTTGCAGCCGCACGTCTGCTTGAAGAGTCCAATCTCACAGTCAGCGAAATCGCCTCCCGGACCGGTTTTGTGGACGCCAGCAGCTTCGCCGAGCAGTTCAAGATCCGTTGCCGGATGACACCGACCGATTACCGTTGCCGCTCACGAAAGCTACTGATGGATGGCATGATTGCTGGCGGACGCTCAACAAAGTCGGTATGCCCACCGCCATATGAATAGGAGGCAATGGGGTCGTATCTAAAGAGTTGACAGGAGAGTGTGACGCTTGGATGCTGGAGGGATGGCAAGAGCGTTACGTGTGGACGTGGCCGGGGCGTGGTATCACGTCATGAATCGGGGGCATCGAGGAGAAGCGTTGTTTTTGGACGACGCGGATCGGCAGCGGTTTCTGGGCGCGGTGGCGGAGTTGCCGGAACGCTATGGGCTGGAGGTGCACGCCTTTGTGCTGATGGACAACCACTATCACCTGCTGTTGCGGACAGGGGAGGCCAACCTGAGCCACGCGATTCGTTGGCTCAATGTGAGTTACGCCGTCAAGTTCAACTGGGCGCACCGCTCCCACGGGACGGTGTTTCAGGGCCGGTTCAAATCGGTGTTGATCCAGGAGGAGGGCAAAGCGGTGGAGGTGGCACGATATCTCCATCTAAATCCGGTGCGGATCGGGGGCTTGGGTTTGAGCAAGGAGGACCAGCGGCGGGCGCGGGTGCTGGGTTGTAAGAATCCAGGGGAGGAATTGGTGAAGCGCCGATTGGAAGTGCTCAGGGAATATCGCTGGAGTTCGTGGAGGATTTATCTGGGAGCGGAGGATAATCCAGGGTGGCTGGAAGCCGGGGGTGATCGGCAAAGCCTGCGGAGGACGGAGCCGGGCGGAGCGGAAGGCGGCGTTGCAGGCGTATACGGAGGAGCCGATCCGGCAAGGGGGGTGGAGAGTCCCTGGGAAGGGTTGGTGGGAGGAGTGGTGCTGGGCGAGAGGGAGTATGCGCGCTGGGTGCTGACGGGACGAAAGGTGAGCGAGGAGGAACAAACCCCAGTTCGGCGGATGCGGGAGCGAGTGAGGTGGACCGAGCTGGTGAGAGCGGCGGAGAAGATCCGAAAAGAGAAGTGGGAGGGGTGGGCGGATCGGCATGGGGACTGGACGCGGGATGCGTGATGTATGTGGCGACGCGGTATGGAGGGCTGCGTTTGGCGGAAGTGGTGCCAGAGGTGGGGGTCAAGTACCAGGCGGCAGCCCAGGGGTGAAGCGATTTGCGCAGGCGCTGCCCGAGGATCCGAAGCGCCAACGCTTTGTCGCGGCTCTCCAGCAGAAGATGTCAACTCTTTTTAGACCGCAGTGCAACCTTACTCCCGCGCGGAACGCCGGTCAATGGTTCGGCGTGTCGTTTGGAGTCGAAGCCGCAGCCTGGCTCGGATGCGTCCGGGGGCGATTGCGCCGGAGGTGGCGTGGCATATTCTCCTCCGCCCAGGTAATCGTTTGCTGCAAGTGCAGCCAACGCGCCGCGGGATCATAGGCGGCGTCACGTTTTGCTTCCTCAGCTCGTTTTATGGCGTCAGCGTCCATGGGTCAAGGGTTGCCGCGACGGGCGATGGCCCGGCGCAAGACTTCCATGCGACGGGTCTTTCGTTCGTGGGGCGGCAAGGCTTCCTGACAAGCGAGCATATCGGGATCTGAAAGTCCGATGAACGAGACGCCGGCGGCCGTCGTGGTTGGAACACCGCGGGCTTTGCACTTCCTATACTTCCCTCCAATCCGCGAACATCGCGGAAGATGTCCAACGCGCCGTGAGTAGTGGTCAGCAGAAAACGCCCTGGCTTTCGAGCCAGCGCGGGTCGTCGGAGACGGGGCGCCATTCGGCCTCCGTGCGTCCCCACGCCGCCCCCAACAATCGCAAGCATCGATTCAGTCGAGTCCGATTTTCGACCGTATCCTGCACCCAAATGTCCACGTCGAAGGTCAGTTCCGGCAGGTGTCTAATGAGGAAGTTCATCCCTCCAATCAGCACGTAGTCCACTTGGCTTTCATTCAAAGTCCGCAGGATGTGGTCTACATTCATGGTGCGAGTTACTGGGCTGTTGCGAGTGTGCCGGTCGCAACCCCGCGCGAGTCGATCGCCAGCGAAGAGTAAAGCCAGAGCGGACCGAAGTTCAAGCCGGGAGACAACCCGAGGCTGGTCAAGCGTACCTTTGGCCAGAGTGTCGATGGCCTTGCGAGGAGGCACTTGGGTCATGCGATTCAGGATTCCGCGCCCGGCAACGCGTTGGACTCGGGGTAAGACCTGAACACGACTCAAGCCCGGGAAACGCCTTGAAGGGGCAGAAGTCAGCAAGCCATCCCGGGCGTGACCGATGTTCCCGAGACGCGCGGCGGTGCGATCCAGGCGCCGTTTTGGAAGCGGGTTTTCATTTTCTCAGGCAATTCCGTCAGGATCTTTCGGGCCGTTCCCTGGGCCTCGAGAAACACGGCTTCATCCGGTTCCAAAGCGATGGCGGCCAGTCCGGCTCGCAAGAAAAGGGCGGGGTCGCTGGCGGACCGTGCCACGGACATAGCCCGCCGTAGATCAGCGAGCGCCTCCGTTTTGCGTCCTCTGCCCGCGAGGGCTTGGGCGCGCGCCACCAGGCCGGCGACGAAGTATTTGACCCGGCCCCGCTGCTGGCTCGAGGCGATGGACTGGGTTGACCAGCTGAGAGCGGCGTCCCAGTCCTGGCGCGCCAGGGCGATTTCCGCGCGGACTTGGACCAACCGGATTTCCCAGAGCCAGCGATGCCATCCGCCCAGGTTCGTAGCTCCGGCGGCAATCGGGGGCAAGAAGGGGTTCAGCTCGACCAGCTTCGCCCTGGCGGGCGTAATTGAAGGCCAGGTCCAGGCAAGTGCTGACCACGACCGCTCCGAATCCGGCGGACTGTCCGAGTTCTCGCACTTCTTGGACCAGCCGCTCATGCGGGGCGAAGTCGCACAGGTCGAGGTAAAACCCTGCGGACATGGCAGAGGACCTGGCGAAAAAGGTGGCAATCTGACGTGATTCCGCCAGCTGAATCGCCTGCTGAAATACTTCTTCCGCCTCACGATAGCGGCCGGCCGCGGCCAAGCTCAAGCCGAGGTGGGGTAGGCAAAGCACAGGGCAAAGTCGTCACTGAGGTTGCGATACATCCGGGTCGATTCGCGCGCGCGCGCGATGGCCTCGGGAAGGCGCCCCTGCCAGTAAAGGACCATCGCGTAATTGGCCAGGGATGCGACGCAGAAACCGTGCCCCTTGACCAGGGCTTCTTCGTAGAACGAGGCTGCTCCGCTCAGGTCGCCCTCGGTCTGGCGTTCCGCGCCCAGCCAGCCGAGCATGCCGGCGATGAGGTCATCACGCCCCGCCCGGACCGCCAGCGAGTGCCCCTCTGCCGCGCACTTGGCCACTCGAGGAATATCTACGTCCCAAAAGCAGGCGCTGGCTAGATCATGGAGCCATTCCGCGCGCCGCTCGATCTGATCGGGGGGGACCTGGGCCAAGGCGCTTTCCAGATCCGGCTTAGCCTCGGCCCAGGCACCGAGGCGGAGACGCGCGGACCCGCGGCGCCCGCGGAGTTCCGTGAGCAAAGCGGGGTGGCCAAGGCGCTCGGAAATGGCCATGGCCCGGCTGAGCAATGGTTCTTCTTCCCGGTAAGCGGCGGCGGCGTGGCAACGTTCCGCAGCTCGGATGAGGAAGTCCAGGGCCCGATCCCACTCTTCGCCGCGTTCGTAATGGTAGGCGACGAGACTGTAGAATTCGGGCAGGCGGGTCGCGTAAAGCTCCTCAATGGCAGCGGCGACCAGACAATGCAATTCCTTGCGACGCTGCAGGAGCAGGCTGTTGTAGGCCACCTCCTGAGTCAAGGCGTGCTTAAAGAGGCAGATGTGGTCGGGAAAGACCGAGCTGTCGTCAATGAATTCAAGGTCGCGTAACTGGCCGAGCGAGACCGCCAAAGGCTCGTCCAACCCGGCGAGGGTGGCGAGGAGTCCGACGCTGAACTCGCGGCCGATCACCGAGGCCAGTTGTAGTGTTTGCCTTGGACCCGCCTCCAGCCGGTCGATGCGGCTCATGATAACGTCCTGGACGGTATCCGGAACCTGTGAGTCCCAGAGCAAGTCTGTGGTCCGGCACTGATGGCCTTCCAGCTGGAGTCTTCCCGTCGAGAGCAGGGAGCGAAGCATCTCCTCGACAAAGAAGGGATTGCCCTCGGCTTTCGCACTGACCAACTGTTCCAGTTCCAAGGGCAAGCGCGCCCCCGCCAGGACCCAACTCGCCAACTCCAGGCTCTCGGCCCTGGTCAAGGGAGTAAGCGAAGTCCTTGTGACGGCAGCGTGGGCCGGGAACGGATCTCGATAGTCCCGCCGAAAGGTCAGGAGGAGCAATACGGGCGCTTCGGACAACGCCTCCGAGAGCGAGACCAAGAACTCTTCGGACGTTTTGTCCAGCCAGTGCAGGTCTTCAATGGCCAGGACCAGAGGTTGGTGGCGGGCGTGCCGCAGGATCATGTGGCGCAAGCCTTCGAAGGTCCGGATGCGGCGCTGCTGCGCGTCCATGTGAAGAACGGCCGGATCATCACTCTGCAACGAGAGCAACGCGCGGAGCAGTGGCCGGAGCAATTCGTCCCCGTCCGGGGATAGGTTCAGGCGCGCATCCAGTTTTGCGGTGACGATCCGATCGTCGTCCGTGTCTTCGATTTCAAAGAGCCGCTTGACCAGGTCGATGATGGGCAAATAGCTCATCCGGCTGCCAAACGAGACCGACCGTCCTTCCAGCCAGCGCGTCCCGGCGTCGGCGATTGACCGACGGAACTCGAGTAGCAGCCGGGATTTACCGATACCTGCCTCGCCCGCCAGCAGCACTATTTGCCCGCGACCAGCGCGGGCCTGTTCGAAGCGATTGTGGAGCAGTTCCAGTTCTCGAACACGGCCGACATAAGGGGTGAGCCCTCGCTCCGCCGTGATTTGCAGCCGGGTCCGCAACGGGCGAGCCCCTTGGACTCGAAAGACGCGTAGATTGTGCCAAGGTTCGGGCAGCAAGCCGCCGGCCGCCGGGTGGGTGACAAAATACTGGTGGGCTGCGCGGTGGGTGTCTTCCCCAATCAGGATCTCCCCCGGCCGGGCGGCGACGGCCAACCGGCCAGCGACCGTGACCGGTTCTCCCAGAACGGGCAGCGGAGCGGAAGCGTCTTCTTCGGCGCTGATAGCCAGGCCGGTGCTGAGCCCGAACCGCACTTCGAAATCGCCTTGATCCGTTGGCCCGTCTGAGGGCGGCCGGCACTCAAAACGGTGCGCGATTGCCAGCGCGCACTCCGTTGCCCGCCTGGCGTGATCTTCGCAGGCGGCAGGGGCGCCAAAAGTGACCCAAACTCCATCGCTCCCTAACGGGATGGGCGCCGCCCCAAAAGTGAGTGTCACGGAGCGGATCACTTCCAGGAAAGCTCGCAGTAACTGTTGGAGCCGCTCGGGGTCTAGCCGACGCCGCGGATTGACGTTCACCGCCAGAACGGTGACGAGTTTGCGTTCGCCGTGGCTGGGAAGGAGTGTGCCTGTCAACTGAGCCGCCGCGCGACGTTCGACTCTGCGCCCGGCTCCGCGAGGAACATCGCCTTGGGCCAAAGCCGCTGCGAGGGCGCCGGCGCTGGCCAGTCGTTTTGTTGGATCTGGCTCGCAGGTCCGCAGTAATACCTCGTTGAGATGCCCGAACAGGCGACTTTCCTCGAGAGAGCCGTGCGGTTCGTTGGGCAACTCGGGGAAGCGCAAAGGGTCGTAACCCGTGCTGATCTCGTAGAGGAGCTTGCCCAGGCTAAACACGTCGGCAGCGGGTGTGCCGGGTCCCTCCGGCGCTTGGTAGGCCCGCGTTCCGGCGGAACCGCCGTCGTGAAAGGCAGCGGCCACCAGACCGGCATCGGCCAGCTTTGGAACGCCCCGCACAAAGATGATGTTCGAGGGTTTGAGGTCGCAATGGACCAGGCCGTGCCGATGAAGGTGCTCCATGGCGTTGCTCAAGGCGAGGCCCAGCCGAAGGCACACGCTGAGCGGCAACCGGCCGTGCCGGCGCAGGTCACGACTCAACGTTCTGGCGGCGTAGTTTTGCGGTTCAATGGTCTCGCCTCCCGCGGCGTCGTCCGCCAACTCCATGATGTAGTAGAAACATTCGTCCGACTCTTTTTTCCCCACATGCAAAATACTCACTAATCCGGGGTGCGTTCGGGATACGGGCTCGAACTGTTGGATGCCGGCCAATTCTCTTTCAAACGGGCCGACTTCAGTAAACAGATCGCGGCGGACGATTTTGACGGCGCGCCAGCTGCCGATCACGCTCCGAGCGAGCCAGACGGTTCCATAGCTGCCGCGGCCGATACAACGAAGCAGTTCGTGATCCGGGATGGCCACCGAGGGCACGGGCCACACCCGCGGGGAGTGCTGGTTCGGGTCCGGAGAAAACGGGGGATCGGGCATAATCGGACCGGCTCGTTCTGGTGGCCTTCCGACTCGGTCCGCGCGGTAGCTTAGGGAAGGCTGAGAGAATGGGCAAGCTCCAGGTCAGGGGATCGAGCCCCGCTGGAGCCGGAGGAGTTCCTTCTGGAGCAGGGTGGAAAGGCGGTGCTTGGCGAGATAGACCTGGGCCACGGTCACCTGAAACGTCCGGGCCACTTCGGGAGCTGGCAGCTCCTTCAAGACATAGAGCTGGAACATTTGGAATTGCTTGGGAGCTACCTGATCCTTGACCCTGGCGAGAGCGACGTTCCAAAGGCTCCTCTCCCATTCTTCCTCCCAGATGTCGTCCAACTTTGATCCTGCTGGATCCGGAATTTCTTCAGCGGCCGGAGTCCATTCGACGACCTCGCCATCGGTTCTAGTCTGGCCCCGGTCGCGGGCACGGCGGCGGTACTGGAGGGCGATGCGCTTGCGCGTCAGATAGAGCAGCCAACCTTTGAACGAGTCAACGGCCGGGTTGTATGTGAACTCCTCCATCTTTTTTGCGACGGTGATAACCGTATCTTGAACGACGTCCTGGGCTTCCGCGTCATTCAGGCCGGACTTGACCGCGGTGTTGTAGAGAAGGCGCCAATAGGTATTAAAGAAGTCGTGCCAGCTTTCCTGGTCAGCCCAATTCTTGAGCCGGCCTAACAGGCTCTCCCGGGTGGGATTCAAGTCGGATTCGGCATCGTTCATTGGATGTATCCGGTAGTTACTGCTGGCAACATCACGTTTCTTGCACTTTTTTTGAAAGATTCAGCCCGGGCAGCGCAGTTCACCATCAATGAAAGCCAAAGCGAGCTTATTTGCTACCATCCTTCTGGGACTAACCACCGGCCCAAGCCCGGGGCAGGTCGCCCCGTTTGCCACCGTGACAACGGGCGATATCGTCCTCGACCTCGGTTCCTGGATCGGCGCGGTCTGGGCTGACTTCAATAACGACGGTTTCCTGGACTTATTTGTCTGCAATGGGGGCGGCACCCAGAACGGGTTCTACCGCAATAACGGCAATGGCACTTTCACCAAAATCGCCGAAGGGTATCCCGCCCAGGATACCTCCGATGATCAAATCGGCGCCGCCGCTGCGGACTATGATAACGACGGCTCTCTGGATCTCGTCGTCACCTCAGGTGTCGGCGCGCCGCAACCGCTGCCCACAAGCCTTTACCACAACGAGGGCAACGGCACCTTCACCCGCGTCAGCGGTAGCTCAATCGCCACATCGCCGGGCTTCTTTGGTCCATGCACCTGGGCAGACTTCGACCGCGATGGATGGGTGGACTTGTTTGTCACAGACCACGGCAGTTCCAACAATGAAGGCGGCCGGAACCGCTTGTTCCATAATGCTGGCGACGGCACTTTTACTCGCATCACGGCTGGATCTATCGTCAACGACGTCAGCGTGGGGTTTGACTGTTTGTGGGCTGACTATGACAACGACGGCTTCGCGGATCTGCTCGTCATCAACGCTTCGCCCAACGCGTCCAACTTCCTCTATCACAACAACGGCAATGGCACTTTCTCTCGCGCGGCCAACGCCGTCAGCTCCGATCGGTGGTCGAACGGAGCAGTTGGCGCCGCTTGGGGCGATTTCGATAACGACGGCTGGTTTGATCTCTTTGTTGCCGGCTACGATGGAAGCGAGGATCGCCTTTATAAAAACAATCGGGATGGGACCTTTACGGCGGTAGCCAATACCCCCATGGCGGCACGGCGCTTCGATTCCGCTACCTTAGGTGGTACCTGGGGCGATTATGATAATGACGGTCACCTCGATTTGTTCGTCACGTCCTCGAATGGGGGCAACCGGCTCTTTCACAACCAGGGCGATGGCACCTTCACCGAAATCATGGAGGGAACTCCGGTCACCGATGATCAGACCAGCGTCGATTGCTGGGTCGCGGATTGGGTGGACTATGACAATGACGGGGCGCTCGACCTGTTTGTCACTCGCAACGGCGAGGATGTCTCGAATGCACTCTATCACAATACCGGCAATGCGAATTCCTGGCTGGAAGTCAGCCTCCTGGGCACAGCTGGCAACGCCGCCGCGATTGGCGCGAAGCTTCGTGTCTCGGCGACCATTGGAGGGAAGGCGGTTGTGCAGGTGCGGGAGATTAACGATGGCGGTCGAGGCATGCCCTTGACGGCCCATTTCGGACTTGGCGATGCGGCCAAGGCCGATCGGGTCCGCATCGAGTGGCCATCCGGGAGCGTGCAGGAATTTAACGACGTGCCAGTTCGGCAACTCCGAACCTATGTCGAACCCCCGCGCCTCCAGGCTGCCGTTCGCCAGGGTGCCACCGTGCTTTCGCTCCGTGGCGCACGTGGCCAGTGTCAGTTGCAATCCTCAAGCGACCTCGTTCATTGGTCGGCTTTAGCCAGCCTCACCATCACCAATCGCAGCGGCGCGGTCGAAATCGCGGATCCAGCCGTTGCGAGTTCCTCCCAGCGCTTTTACCGGGTCGCCAATCCATAAGCTCTGAAAAGCAGAGCTAAGCCGTTTTCATCGGGATCAAGCCCACTGGAGATCCGTGGCGCTATTGTTTGCGTGCCAGCATCTTGGGTGTGGCAGACGCCCGGGCGCGTTAGGTCACAAACGCTGGTCTTGAGCTGGCGCGCTGGCGGGGAGGAAAACGGTAAAACTCAAGTTCTGCCGCGAAAATGCCGATAGGCTATCAAATGACCATTTCAGGTTCTTCAACCTCGTCGCTGCTCGACAGTGTTTTATCTTCGAAAACGACACAGCAGGAAATCGACGTGACCGTGCTCAAGAAGGCCCAAGATGCTGCCAAGCAGCAAGGTGAAGCGCTTATCCAGATGATCGACCAAAGCGGACCAAATCCGCAAACGGGTCGTTTGGATACCTACGCCTAAGTTGCTCGCCGAACGCGGGCGTTGAGCTCGCGTTCTCGAACGAGCGACACCTGGAGGCCTCTGTCCTCTGCTCAACCCGGTCGCGCTTCCTAGAGCGCACAAACACCACGACAACGCGCCGCAGCGTGCTCGGCCGTTGCCGCTTCGTCGTCCCGCGACTTTCCCTTCTTCCTCTCTCAACCAGGTTTAACCCATAGGGTTGGAGTGTTTTCGGGGGACGGCTCGCAAGAAATGTTCAGGTTTGGCCAATCGACGCGTAGAGGATAAGCGCGGCTGAAGGCCACACTCACACGATATTGTGAGCCTGGCCCCTCAACAGAGTAGCGCGCGCTGTGTTTCCATCCGGTGGCGCCTCCCTTCACCTTCGGTCTGGTCTGCCAGATTGGTCCCTGATACTATAGCCGCTCAACAGCCACGATCCCGATGCGCAAGACTCTCGTTTTGAATGGCGGAATGCGATTCCTATGAAACTGACACCCGAGTTTCCGAAGTTACGACAGTGTGGCCGCTGGGTTAGGTCACATGCCACTCAACTAGGGCTGAGCGCCATGGGGCTCCTGGCCACGCTGGTGTTGATTTCGTGCATGAGCACCAACCGCGTGTTGCTCGCACCGCCCCAGATCGAGGGCGCCAAATTCGTCGGATCGGAAAGTTGTGCCGATTGCCACGAGACGATCACCAAACCCTTTAAGAACGCGGCGCATGCCAATTTGCGCGCCAAAGGGCCGAACGCGGTGGAGATGGGATGTGAATCTTGCCACGGCGGCGGCAGTGTGCATGTCGACGCGGGTGGCGGGCGCGGGAACATTATCAATCCCAATCGTTCGCCGGAAGTTTGCTTTGATTGCCATTTAGATAAGCGTGGGGAGTTTAGCTTGCCCAATCACCATCCGGTGCCCGAGGGCAAGCTAAGCTGCAGTGATTGTCACAATCCGCATCAAGGGTCTGGGGTGCGCGGGATGGGGACGACGTTTGCCAAAGCGGACGAGAGTTGCGTGAAGTGCCACACGGCCCAGCGCGGGCCGTTCGTCTTTGAGCATGAGGCGATGCGCGAAGGTTGCACCAGTTGCCATGCAGTGCACGGTTCGGTGAATGCCAAGCTGCTCACGGAGCGCAATCAAACGCTTTGCTTAAAGTGTCATTTCCAGCAGCAAATGACTCCAGGACGCATTCAGATTGGCGGGATTGACCACTCGAGCCTTGTCACTCGCGGAACGTGCTGGAGTGCAGGTTGCCATGAAGCGGTGCACGGATCGCAGATCGGTTCTTCTCTTCGTTACTAGCCGCCAGGACCAATAGCCTATGAAACGACACCAGAGACTGGCCCGTTACCTTCGCAAATACTCCCGCGCCTCGGCGCTGGCCATGGGGGCAATGCTGGCGTTAGGACGCACCGCTTGGGCAGCGGAACCGGCCGCAGACGATGCTAAAGCGGACGCGAAAGCGGATGCCAAAGCCGATGCTGAAAAGCCGAAGAGCGAGGAAAAGAAAGAAGAAGCGACGGAGTACCGCAACTGGTTTGATGTCTCAGTCGGCGGGGTGATGGTGGACGGCGACAAAGCCGCTTACCAGCGGCGTTATGGATTGCCCACCACCGCCTTTGGCGGCGTGGAGGACTTTCACTACGAACAGGACATTGGCAAGAAGGGGATTTTCAAGGTGGATGGTCGCGGTCTCTTCGACAACCACGATTACTCCCTGAAGTTCGATGTCGAGCACCCAGATATTGGTTACGTGCGCGGTGGGTATCGCGAGTATCGAACCTATTCTGATGGGAGCGGCGGCTTTTTTCACCCGACCGGAGCCTGGATCACCCCGTTCAACGACGGGTTGATTCTCGAACGTGGCGACGCATTTTTTGAAGCGGGATTGACCTTGCCGAACAAACCGCAAGTGAGTTTCCGTTTCGACCACATGTTTCGGGATGGAGAGAAAGACTCGACCGCGTGGGGCGATTTGACGATTCCGGGCTACGGCATTCGCAAAGTGGTTCCCGGATTTTGGGATATCGATGAGACCCGCGACATTTTTGCGGGCGACGTGAAGCATACGCTTGGCAACACCACGTTGGGCTTGGGCTTGCGCTACGAGATTTCAGGGAACGACAATCGACGCAATATCTTGAGGGATCCGGGCGGTCTGACGTCGCGCTATGGCACTCAGCGAGACAAGGTCGAGACGGACTTGTTCAATGTTCACGCATTCAGCGAAACGCGGTTCAATGACAAGGTGCTCTTCACGAGTGGTTACTCGTTCACGACGCTCGAGACGGATCTTTCGGGTTATCGAGTCTACGGGACGACTTACGACCCGGTTTTCGCCCAACGCTTGCCTATTCCAGACACCTTCCAGAATCTGAATGGCGGATCTGAGCTGAAGCAGCACGTGGCGAACTTGAACCTCATGTGGCAGTTGACGGATTCACTCGTGCTGGTGCCGTCGTTGCGCATTGAACGGGAAGACACGGACAGTCAATCCACCTACGATGCACCCGCTGCGCCCCTCTCTTCATTCCCTTACGGCGCGAACAGCGAGCGCGGGTTGCTCGACGTGACGGAGAAGATTGACTTGCGTTACACCGGGGTGACGAACTGGGTGTTTTATACGCGCGGTGAATGGCTGCAAGGATCCGGGGATCTGAAGCAAGATTGGAACAATCTGGGTACCGGAGCGCCCGTTGTGCAGCGATCGACCGATTCGGACCGTTTTTGGCAAACGTATACCGTGGGAGCCAATTGGTATCCGTTGCGCCGCCTCAATTTCGGAGCGCAGTACTATCACAAGGAACGTTGGAACGAATTTGATCACACGCGGGATTCGAACCCGAACGTGCTCGCGAGTTTGCCTGTCTCCGCTTACCCCGCGTTCCTGACAGCGCAAGATTTCTCCACGGACGATGCGAACTTCCGTGTGACCTGGCGTCCTCTGAACAACCTGACCTTGGTCGGTCGCTATGATTTCCAGCTCTCCACGATCGATAGCAAGCCCGACCCTAGCTCCGGATTGTCCAAGACGGAAGCGGCCGAGATGACGAGTCATATTGTCAGTGGCACAATTAGTTGGACGCCATTGCAAAGGCTCTATCTGCAAGCCGGATTGAACTATGTTTGGGATCAGACTGACACACCCGCGGACGAAGCGACCGCCGCCGTGCTGAAGGGTAAGAACAATTATTGGACTGGGAACTCACTGATCGGCTATGCCTTGGACGATAAGACCGACTTGCAACTTCAGTATTTGTATTATCGTGCGGATAATTTTGAGAATAACTCTGTGGCCGGGCTGCCCTACGGAGCGGATGCCCAAGAACACGGCGTGACCGCGACGGTGACTCGGCGCATCAGCGAACGCATGCGCGTGAGCGTGAAGTACGGCTTCTTTGATGGAGAAGACCGCACGGCGGGAAATCAAAACGATTATCAGGCGCACCTGATCTATACGTCCTTGCATTACCGATTTTAGTGTGTCGCGCTTCCTGAGTTGGTGTCCTGCCAATTCGGGATGACCGAGAACCCATATGCTTATGAAGCTGTCGACATCGCACTGGATTGAGGATCGCGCCGGCCGCGCGCGGAAAGTCGTTCCGTTGACCCTCGCGGTCTGGACGATCCTGATGACGTGGCCTGTTAGCGTGGCCCTGGCGGAGAACACCAATCTCATGGTGAAGCCGCCCGTGGCTATCCCTGGCGGCTTGAGCTTGCACCCGGTGATTACGTCGGTCACGAAGACCCAGGACGTTGTCACCGTCCAGTGGTTCGGGATTCAAGGACCGTTTCAAGTGCTTCATAGCACCGAAGCCAACAGCAACCTTTGGGTTAACCTGGGCCAGCCAACCTTCGGCTCCCGCCTGGACGTCTCGATTCCAGGAGATCTTGGGTTCTTTCGCGTCTTGAGCGGGCGCCCCGTCTCCAGCACCGAGACGGGCGGAACGCTCAACTACGTCGGAGCGACCGTGTGCATGGATTGCCATGGCGACGCCCATGAAAATTGGGCGCAAACGGGTCACGCGCGCGCCCTGGAAACGTTGAAGGCGATCAAGCAGGAAAAGAACAGCGCTTGCCTCGTTTGCCACACCGTCGGCTATGGCACGCCGCTCGGTTTCAAGGACGAGAGTTCCACACCCCACCTGGCCGGCGTTCAATGCGAGAACTGTCACGGACCAGGCGGAAGTCACGTGGCCAACGTGCGCGACGTCTCAGCTCGACCCAAGGTTACCATGGCCGCCGAAGTCTGCGGGGGCTGCCATACGGATTTTCATCACCCGACTTTTGACGAATGGAAATCGTCTGCGCACGCTGTGCCTAATGCGGATGTCAGTGCGTCCATTCTGCAGCAAGGCGAACCTCGGATGTTGGCGTGTGGTGTTTGTCACTCCGGCGCGGTTCGCGAATCGCTCCTGGAAGGGTTGGAACATCCAGGCACTCCCTTGCCTAGCCGGCAAGACGCTGCCTATTTCCCTATCACCTGCGCAGTGTGTCACGACCCGCACTCGAACATGAGCAACCCTTCCAAGTCGCCTGATCCTCAATTGCGGAACCCAATGTTCTCGACGATTAATTTCTCCTATAGCACGTCGACAAACACCTCGTTCGCGGCTCAGTACAATCCCAACGTGCAGCTGTGCGGACAATGTCACAACATGCGCGGCGCGCGCTGGCAAGACACGTCGCGGCCGCCTCATCATTCGCCTCAGTACAACCTGCTGATTGGTCAGGGCGGGTTCGATTTGGGCAAACCGATCATGGCAGGGCACGGCGAGATTGAGAATCAATGTGTGCAATGCCACACTCATCCCCACACTGCCACGACCCCGTCCGAAGGGACGCCGAATTACACAGGCCACGCCTTTGAGGTGCGCATCGAGAATTGCGCGGAATGCCACCTGAGCACCGCGACGGCGCAGCGCGTGCTGGCCCGCACCCAGACCAACACTAAAGCCCAAATCGCCGACGTGCGTGCCCTCTTGGACTCTTGGGCAACGAATAATGCTCCAGCGGATCTCCAGACGAAATACGGTCGCCTGGCTTGGGAGTACAATGTCCCTGGGCAACTCTCGAATCCGACCAACGATGCCAGCTTGCGTGGGCCGACAACGGCCGAGCAGGCCAAGGTTCCCGATAGCATTAAACAGGCTCGGTTAAACCTGTATTTGGTGGAAAACGACGGCAGTTACGGAGCGCATAACGGAGAGTACTCGCGCTACCTGCTGAACGTCGCCAAGACGAATGTGCTCAATGCGGTGGCGGGAGAGTAGGCGGACGAAAGCGGCGCCCACCCAAGTTCCGCAGATTATTCTTGCCGGCCAAGCGGCGGGATTCTAGGTGTGCTGCACAAAGAGTGCAGCCGCCTGCGAGCGACGGCTCACCTTGAGCTTGTCCAACGTGTTGCTGAGATAATTCTTCACCGTCTTATCGCTCAGCTTCATCTCAGCAGCGATCTCCTTGTTTGTCTTGCCCTGCGCGACCAACGCAAGCACCCGGCGTTCTTGGGCCGAGAGAATGTCCAAACAGTTGCCTCGCTCGCTGGGAATGCCATCCAGGCGGACCCGGCTCAGCACCTGCCGCGTGATGGAAGGATCCAGAACAGATTTGCCTTCGGCGACCGTTTCGATGGCACGCACCAAGCCCTCGGGATCGATTTCCTTCAACAAGTAGCCATCGGCGCCAGCGGCAATGCACTGGAAAACCGTTTCGTCATCTGCGTAGGAAGTTAGGATTAACACTCCAGAATGGATGCCATGGGATTCCAGAGATCGGCAGACGTCAAAGCCGTTGCCGTCGGGCAAACGGACGTCAAGGAGGATGACGTCGGGCGTGCAGCGTTGCGCTTCCGTAAAAGCGGTTGCAACTGACCCGGCCTCGCCTACGATTTGCAGTTGGGCAAACCCGCTTAACAAAGTTCGTAAGCCGAGGCGAGTGACCACATGGTCATCGACAAGCAGGACGCGGACCTGTTTGCGGTCGGCGACGGTAGGAGGAATGTCAGAAAGAGAGGATGACGTCATTGGGAAACTGGAGGTAGATCCACACGTAAACGAGTTCCTTCACCTGGAGCAGTCAAAATCTCCAGCCGAGCGCCTAGTTCCTGAGCTCGAAAAGCGACATTACGGAGGCCGTTGCCGTCGGACGGGGCTGACCGGTCAAAGCCCGCGCCGTCGTCAGCAATCTCTAACCGAACATGATCACCCGCAAAAGCCAGGCTGACGCGGGTCTTACGGGCTCGGGCATGCCGCAAACTATTGCTCATCGCTTCCTTGGCAATATTGAGCAAGTGCGTCGCTTGATGCGGGGTCAAGTGATGCATGGCGTTCGTTTTCTTCCGACGTCCGTTCGACCCGTAGGCGCGCTCGGCGTCTTACCCAAAGGAGAGGCAAGCCAGCGCATACCAAGCCGAGACCTAAGCTACTCGCGAGATACATGGCCGCCCTTGGGTTCGTCGACCAGGGCTCTTCCAAAACCTGCAAATCGTCTGCACTCCGCAGCCACACGACGACCTCCGGTGCCGCGTGATGACCCCCCGATAGGATCTGGACGGCGCCCGTCACTTTCAAACGAGCGCCTGCGGAACAGCGCGCGAGAACTGCCGCCGGGTTTGAGATCTTAAGGATGGCTCGAAAAGATCGTTCTTTGTCCCACAGGACGGCGGAGAATTCGCCGGTTGAGACCTGGGTCCCGATCACTTCGGCATCGATCTGCACCAATTCGCCGGTGAGCTGCATTTCCTGAAGTGTTCGGACATTCGGGACGGCCATCGCCGCTGGGACGTCTCCCTTGCCCAGATTGCGCACGACCGCCGATTGCAGGCAGACTGCAAACGGTTCAAACCGATGAAAACCAACGGCATCGACACGATCGCCGACGGCTAGAGGGGGAGCGGGTGATTTCCTGCCATTTCCTCTTCCTGCACCATCCCTTCGACCTCCACGAGTTGACTATCCGCGCCCCCATCATTCAGTTCGGCAATTCCGATCGCGCGCGCGACCGGTCGGTTCCCTTTCGCAATCAGCTCTAACCGAGCGGACTGCAAGATCGGCGAGAACAATCCTTCGCCAGTCGATGCGCGAACAAAGAAATGGTCGCCGACTTGTGCTGCTGCGGATCCTCCGAGTTGATGCACATAAATACCCGCGGTCTGGTCTTGGAGAAACAGCAAGCTCCAGGCGGTGTCATTATACGTGACGGTGGCTTGAAGTTGAACCGGATAGCCGCGTTCTGCTTCGGATCGCGGGAGTTGCAGCACCTGCAAAATATTCGTCAGGGTCGGTAGAGCGGCCTCTTTGGGTTGCGCCCAGCCTTGTTCGCTGGTCAAAGCGAATGCGGCAGCACGGATCATCAGTCCGCGGAGCAATGGCCAGACACTCATGCGAGCTTGGCGTCCGCAGGCAGAATTCAAGCGCGCCTGGTACGGAAACCAATCCGGGGTTCAACACACTCACCCTGTGGCGTCGAGACAACACATACGCTCAGGACTCTCCGATGGCTTGGAGGACCTGTGACTCATTGCTGACCAACGCAGGTCAGCGATTCGACAAAAATGCTCTAACCGGTTGTTTCTTCGACGAAGTAATCCTCGTTATCTGGAAGGACTTGGATGAGATTTGCATTCGGCTTCTTGCGTGGGCCTCGCGCAGGGGCGGGAGGGAGGATGTCCGAGCAAGGCTCCTGGGCGCCAAACTCAATGGCATGTTGCACCAGCTGGCTGGCGGTCGTCAGCCCGAGCTTAGCCATAATGTTCGCGCGGTGTGATCCGATTGTCTTGATGCTCAACCCTAGCAACTGCGCCACCTCTCGGGTGGTTTGGCCTTGTCCAATGAGCCGAAGAACATCTAGTTCACGATTCGTTAAGTGCTGCAGTCGCTCTGCGATCGTAGAGAATGGGCTTAGCTTTTCCGCAGCGGCTCGTTGCGCAATTAAGCCTGGGCTGAGATAGGTGCGACCCTCCAAGATCTGACGCACGGCCATCAGCACCGTCTCACGACTCTCGATCTTCATTACGTAGCCAGATGCTCCCGCCCGTAACGCGCGAAACGCATAAAGGCATTCATCCGATGTCGAGAAAATGAGTGTCCGTGGACGCGGTCGCAACCGCCGAAGCTTCCTGACTAGATCCAAACCGCTCCGTCCTTTTAGGTTGAGATCCGCGATGACCAAGTCTGGCTGAATACCCTCAATCTCCTCTAGGGCTGTTCCGTAGTTGGAAGTTGTTCCGCAGATCTGCCAGCGGGGTTCTTCGCTGAAGAGCTTCATTAATCCACGGATTACAACGGGGTGCTCTTCAACAATGTAAATTCGCCGGACCGGCGTCACGGCCGCTTGGCTGACCTTGGGTGTCTCAGCCCGGCTGGGTGGGCCGACTTCCGCTCCCGAAGCGGACAAATCTGCAGCGGCGTGGTCAGGTTCAGGAGTTGTAAGACTCATAGCCGGTTCGCTGACTGGCAGTGCCATTTGAGCCTATATGTGGCTGATAGTCAAGACCATTCGGCTCTATTAGTGGCTAGAATCGTTGACGCGGGAGTCAATAGAGGGTGAAGAGTGAGCAACTTCTGTATAGCCGGTGTCGCAGGGCAAGCCTTAGGTTCCCCCCCAGTCTCCGGAAAGAAATATTTCCGAGCGTTCGATCGTCAAACAGACACTTATGAAAAAAACACTTCTACTGGTTACTCTTGGTCTCTTGGGTCTGGCCGCTGCGGCGCAGGCGGCGGATGTCAAGGAGGTTTGGGACAAACAATGCGCTAAGTGCCACGGGGCTGATGGCAAGGGCGACACCAAGATGGGAAAGAAGCTTGAAGTCAAAGACTATACCGACGCCAAAGTCCAAGCGGGCTTGAAGGACGACGAAATGATCAAGATTATCAAGGAAGGGAAGAAAGACGGGGACAAGACAAAGATGAAAGGCTTTGCCGATCTGAGCGACGCCGATATCAAAGCCCTACTGGCTCACATCCGGACATTCAAGAAGTAAGCGACTGGGGTAGTGCCAAGAGACAATCGGAGGCTCTTGGCACTCAATGTTTTAGCAGGAGCCTGAACGATCGGGGCGTCAGTGTTTTTCCTCGATGACATTCAGCGAGTCCACCTGAACCTGGGTGAGTCGCTGCTGATTCCCGCCGGGCCAGACAATCGTCACTTCATCAACGAGTTTGGCATCGGCCAATCCGAAGGTGACGGGAAGCTCCGATTGCGAGAGGAAGCCGCGGGTTGGCATGACCTGGCGCGAAAGGACCTTCTTGCCAATTCGTAGTTTCACCCAGGATCCAATGGCGTCCCGGTTAGACTCTTTGCCGACCAGTTTGAAGCGAATCCAGTGGTGATTGAGCGTTTGGTCGTTTCTAAGCAGCAATGGGGGACCGCCAATCTGGGTTAACACGACGTCCAGATCTCCGTCACCATCGAGGTCAGCATAGGCCGAGCCGCGCCCGACGATCGGCGTTAACAGGTCCGCGCCACATTTCTCGGTCGGCACGGGAACGAAAGCTGGGATGTGGCCGGTGTCGTGGGCATTCCAGAAAAGCTGCGCGGGCTGGCGGTACTGCTGGTTGGCATGCACCGCTGCGATGTCCGGTTCAATATGGCCATTGGCGGTCAGGAGGTCCAGCCACCCATCCAGGTCATAGTCAAAGAAGAAGACGCCGAACGTTAACCGTTCTCGGCTGGCCGTGCCGATCCCCTGCTGAATGGCCTCATCCGTAAAAACGAAAGGATCACGCTGGTTGACGTAAAGGGCTGTCATCTCGTTGGCGAAATTACCGATGGCAATAGCCAGATTATTGTCGTCACGGAACCGGCTGGAATCGATTCCCATGGCACCGCGAACTCCACCGAAGCTGCTATAAGCCAGGCCACGCACGGCACCGACCTCCTTAAACGTTCCGTTCCGCTGGTTTTGGAAAGCGAAATTCTGCACGGTGTCATTGGCGACGATGAGGTCGATCCAACCGTCGCCATCCAGGTCGACGGGAGCAACACCCAACGATTTTGCCATGGGCAGTTGAGTGCCCGGTTTTTGGATTTGAATGCCAGCTGTGGCAGAGATGTCGGTGAAATGCCCGCCTCCATCATTTCGATAAAGGTAGGGAAAAGTTCCGACGAAGTTCATGGGTGGGCCATAGGCCCGGCCGATGCCTGGGAGTTGATAGTTGACCTCCAGATCGATCTGATAGGACCAATTCACATAATTGCACACGAAGAGATCAAGGTCCCCGTCGTTATCTATATCCAACCAGGCGCAACTGGTGCTCCATTGCTGAGGTGTTCCGCCCACGCCAGCGGCCTGCGTCACATCTGAAAAGCGGCCTTGGCCGAGATTGCGGAACAAGTGGTTCAATCCGACGCCCGAGACAAAGACATCGACCCAGCCATCGTTGTCGTAATCCCCAACCGCGACACCCATTCCGTAAACGCTGATATCGAGGCCGGAATTCGGCGTCACGTCTTTGAAATGCCCCTTGCCATCGTTTCGGTAGAGGGCAAGCCGGGTTGCGGCGGTGCCACCCGGGTCGTGCCAAGGCCAAGATGTCGAATTCACGAAAAGTATGTCGGGAGCCCCGTCGTTATCAAAGTCAAAGAAGGCGCAGCCGCCACCGGTCGTTTCCGGTAAGAGCTTTTCCCCGTAGGCACCGTTATTGTGGACAAAGTCGATTCCGGCGGACTTGGTAATGTCCGTGAAGCGAGCATTCGGGACTTGGCGAAGCAGCGCTTTGTCGATGCCGACCGGCGATTTGGCGGTGGCAAAGCCTTTGAGACGAGCATGATTCGCCCAAAACAGGACTGCCACAGCCAAAACAATAAGACCGCCGACCAAGATGGACCAACCTTTCCAGGGAGAGCCATCGTGAGACGCAGGAGAGCTTACCCGGCTTCCGGCCGCGATCTGGGGCTGGGGCGGGCTGGCCTCCGCAGAATTCTTGGCTTTCTCCACCGGATCTTTCGGCATAGGATGGTCGAAGTATCTCGCAGAAGTGAGCGCTTTTAAAGCTGAAATCCCGTTCTCGGCCGTATGACTCCAGAACCGATCATCCGTCGCCGATCGGTTCGGTGGATGTTGTTGTTTGGCCTATGGACCGCCATTGGTCTTTCCTTTGCCGCCCAATTCTATATCTCCAACTCACGGTTGGGTCGTCCAGTTTTTTGGTGGGACGCGGTTAGTTACGCACTTTTGGATTGGTATGTATTTGCGTTGCTGTCCATTCCAGTGGCCGCGTTGTCCAGGCGGTTTCCCGTGCATCTCAGCACCTGGAAAGTGAACATTCCACTGCATCTGGTGGCGGGTGCGGTATTTTCGTTTCTGTTTATCGTATTGCGCGCGTGGGCAGCGCAGGTGCAGGGCTCGATCAATGGGCACCCGGCCGATTTTGGAGAAGCGTTCCAGCCCCTTTTGGTCAAATCCTTTCACCTCAATTTCCTGATCTATGGGGTGATCGTTGCGGTGGGTCATGCCTTTACGTACTATCGTGAGGTTCAAGAACGGGAACTGCGCACCTCCGAGCTAGAACGCCATTTGGCGCAGGCTCGATTGCAGGCGCTCCAAATGCAGTTGAATCCGCATTTTCTATTCAACACGCTCCACGCGATTTCCGCATTGATGCACAAAGATGTGGAAGCTGCGGACCGTATGATCGCTCGCCTGAGTGATCTACTACGTTATGCCTTGGAAAGCACCGATGCCCAGGAAGTTCCGCTCCGGCAGGAACTGGCCTTCTTGGAGCGATATTTGGAAATCGAGCAGACCCGTTTTGGCGACCGACTGCTCGTGCGCAAGGAGATAGCGTCGGATCTGCTGGACGTTCAAGTCCCCAACCTGATTCTGCAACCGCTCGTCGAAAATGCGATTCGTCATGGGATCGAGCCGCATGCTCGAACTGGTGAAATCAAACTCTCGGCGAGCCGGGCGCAAAGTCTTCTCCACCTCGAAGTGCGTGATAATGGGGGCGGATTGAAGAATGGCAACACGGTTCCGGAGGAAGGAGTGGGACTGTCCAATACGCGGGCTCGGTTAGCAGAACTTTACGGCTCGCGGTATCGGTTTGAGTTCCACAACGCGCCTGAGGGAGGCTTGGTTGTGCACGTGGCCATTCCTTGCCGATTCGTGGCCGACTCGAAATGAAGCGCGAATCGCGATGTGACTATGAAAGTGAAAACGCTCATTGTTGATGATGAACCTCTGGCGCGGGAGCGACTCCGCAAACTACTCGAAGCCGAGTCGGACATTCAGGTGGTCGGGGAAGCTTCGAACGGTCACGAGGCGCTAGAACTGGCGAACCAAAATCGGCCGGACCTCATTTTTCTCGACGTGCAGATGCCCGAACTCGATGGCTTCGGCGTGGTCGCCGGCCTTCAATTGGATCCGCTTCCAGCGATCGTCTTTGTGACGGCGTATGACCGTTTTGCCCTGAAGGCGTTTGAAGTCCACGCACTTGACTATCTTCTAAAGCCGTTTGATCGGGAACGATTTCAAAAAGCGCTGGAGCGCGCTCGTACCCTTGTCCAGCAGCGTCAGACCGGTGATCTGAGCAAGCGCCTTTCGTCGTTGATCACTGATCTCAAACCCGAGAAAGCCGAATCTAAGTACCTGGATCGACTGGCCATCAAAGCGGAGGGCCGGGTTCTGTTTTTCAAGATCGACGATATCGACTGGATCGAAGCGGCCGACAACTATGTCAGTGTTCATGTGGGCGCGGATGAGCATCTCCATCGTGAGACGATGGCATCACTTGAGGCAAAACTCCCTCCCTCACTTTTCTTGCGGATCAGCCGATCGACGATCGTAAATATTGAACGTATCAAAGAAATGCAGCCGATGTTTCACGGGGACTACGTTGTGATTTTAAAGAATGGCGCCCGATTGAACTTAAGCCGGAACTACCGCGACAAATTGAACCAACTGCTTGGTAAGTCGCCATGAACGAGCCGCTTCACCGAGCCAACCGGCGTGAACTTGCTTCTGGGCTTCCGGTCAGCCATAGCTTGCGGCAGGGCTGAGGCTTTCGTTACATTGGCGACGTGAAAGTTGGCATTCTGCAGCTGAACTCAACGATCGGCGATTTCGCCGGGGCCGTGCGCAAACTGATTGAGGGTTATCAGCGCGCCTGTCAAATGGGAGCGGATTTTGTCGTCGCTCCCGAACTGTTTATCTGCGGTTACCCTCCACGAGACCTGCTCCTTCGGACCGATTTCATTCGTCAGAACCTGGCTGCGCTCGATCAGTCCGCACAGCAAGTTGGGCCTGTCCCGCTCTGCGTCGGCTTCGTGGACGAAAATGCGACCCGACCCGGGAAGCCCTTGCGTAATTCTGCGGCCGTCCTGCAGAACGGCGCCATTGTCCAGCGTATCCACAAGTCTTTGTTGCCGACCTACGACGTCTTCGACGAGGCGCGCTACTTCGAACCGGCTACCTCGGTCGCTGTGGTTCCCTTCCAAGATCGTCTCCTGGCCATCACCATTTGTGAGGATGTTTGGAATGACGAGGATTTTTGGCCGGAACGTCTCTATGGCCGAGATCCCGTCAAAGAACTATTGTCGCAGGGCGCGGATCTGATCATCAACCTGTCGGCATCACCTTGGTTTGTGGGCAAGGAACATACCCGATTGGCCATGCTGCAGGAGGTCGCCAAGGACGAGCAGGTCCCGCTGGTGCAAGTAAATCTCGTCGGGGCTAACGACGAATTAATCTTCGACGGGCATAGCATCGCTTTGAATTCCCGGGGTGAACTTATTGCCATTGGCGCAGGTTTTGCCGAAGACGTCCTCGTCGTTGACATCGGGGCCAAAGGCGAGACGGTTCCTGCTCGGGCGGCGGTCACCTGGCCAACGCCCGAAGAGCAACTTTTCCGCGCTTTGTCCATGGGGATCCGAGACTACGTTCGCAAGTGCAACTTCAAGTCCGTCGTCGTCGGGTTGTCCGGCGGAATTGACTCCGCCTTGACGGCCGTCTTGGCGGTTGACGCCCTGGGGGCGGAAAACGTGATGGGTGTCGCGATGCCTTCCAAATTCTCCAGTTCCGGCAGCTTAACGGATGCGGCCGCATTGGCGCAGAATCTCGGGATCCGCTTCTCCGAATTGCCAATTGAAGGTGTCGTGCAGGCCGTCGAAGGCCAGCTGGCTGGGCTTTTTGCCGGCCGCGCTCGCAATG
>JBGAIN010000135.1:0-23888 GCA_044225505.1 Limisphaerales bacterium | reverse complement strand
GTGAGCTGAGCGCCGGTGGTACCGCTGCAAAATGGGCGGCTCTTGGGCATCACGTGAAGTTCGTCTCTTGCACCAACGGCGACATTGGCCATTGGAAAATGGCAGGCGGTCCCCTCGCGCGGCGCAGGGCCGCAGAAGTGCAGAAATGTGCTCAGATCCTGGGAAACCAATCCGAGATTCTCGACATTCACGATGGAGAGCTGATGGTGACCATGGAAAACCGGCGTGCGATCTGCCGGCTTATCCGTGAGTGGGAAGCAGACATCGTGATCAGCCATCGACCCAATGATTACCATCCGGATCACCGCTACGTTGGGGTTCTCGTCATGGATGCGGCTTACATGGTGACCGTGCCATTCTTCTGTCCGGACGTGCCCTATTTGACCAAAAACCCGGTCTTTCTCTTTTCCGAGGACGAATTCCAACGACCGAATCCATTTACCGCCGACGTGGTCGTTTCGATTGACGACGTCATCGAAAAGAAACTGGCGGCCGTCGACGCGTTGGAATCCCAATTTTACGAAGGTGGGGCTAACGGCAGTCCAGCCCTCGTCCCGGATCCAACCAATTCGAACGCCGTTGCAGCTCGGGTTAAAGCGGTCCGGGATGATTGGGGCGCCGCCTTTGCCGCCACGGCAAAGCGATTCCGTCATCTCCTGGTTAAGAAATACGGCACGGCTCGAGGCGAAGCCGTTAAGTTCGCGGAAGCCTTTGAGATTTGTGAGTACGGGCGAAAACCTGACAAACAAGAGCTGACTCGACTCTTTCCTTTCTTCGGCGATTGAGCAAACCCGCCAGGGATTGCGAGCCACGGCGCTCGGAACCAACATCCGAGCGCCCGAATCTGAGGGTTTTTGTCAGGCCTTCTCTTGAACTCAGGCAATTTGGAAGACTTCGATAGGCTCCTCTCGGCCTCGCACGCCAATCTTCCCTACGGATTCTCCTCCGATCCCCGCAACCGATGTCCACACAGGCTCCGACACGAGCAACCGTGAGCCGAACTCTTTGTTGCATGCTTCCAACCGGAAGGCGACGTTTACCACGTCGCCTATGACCGTATACTCCTTGCGCTCCGCCGAGCCAATGTTGCCTACGATGGCGTTGCCAGCGTGAATCGCCATGCCTACCTGGATTGGAGGCAACGCTCCGCTGCGAGAGTGCTCATCTAATTCACGCAAGATCCGGCAGGCCGCGTGGGCCGCATTTTGACAGTCATTGCCGGCAGAAAACGGAGCGCCAAAGACAGCGAGAAAGCCATCGCCGAGGAACTTATTGATAAATCCATGATTCTCGTTCACGGCGCGGACCATGAAATCCCACAAGGCGTTCAGCAGCAGGACCACCTCCTTGGGTGAGCGCTTTTCAGCAAATGTCGTGAAACTCCGAAGATCCAGAACGAGGACACAGACGCCTCGCAAATGAGGCGGATCATCGGCAGGTTGAGAGAGCAACCGATCGACCACTTGCTGTGACACGTGCTGACCAAAGAGACCAATCACTCGCTCGCGTTCCCGCATCGACCGGAGCGTGTCCATCAACGAAACCCGGATTCGAAGGCTGACCAAGGCAGCGACCAGTCCGCCCAGAGCAAAGAGGAGCGATCGCACAAACAGGCTGAATTGCAGAGTCAAGGCCGGCTCGGAGGATGCCTGTTGCAGGCTGCTCCAGTGCATCATGCCAATAGAGAAATAGGCTAGAGCGGCCATAACGCCCGTAAAAAGGCAGAGAAAGAAGTCGAGCCGCAGAGCCGACAGGGTAATAAATAAGAAATAGCTGTAGCTGGCGGGTCCCGCCAGGGCGTGGGCTGGGTTGGTATAGGCTGCTGCAATCATTGTCATGGCCACCGGAATGCTTAATTCAACCAGCGCGTTAAGGTAGAATCGGAATCGTGCAGGCTCCAATCTCCGTCGCACTGCCTCTGCGATATACCAACTGGCGACCCACTCATAAGTACAGGCAAGACTGCTGATCATCAGAATCCAGCTGTAACCAGCGGGAACTACCCCTCGCCCATAGGCCACCACTCCGAACGCGGCCACCAGCCCAGTCAACCCCGTGAGTAGCCGTGCAAGAATCGCAAACCGCCGCGCTTCGCTGACGAGCATTAAATGCGCAAACTCTTTTTCTTGTTCGGAGTCCTCGCTTCCAGGGCACGCGCCATGAGAATCGTTTTGCGTGCGGCGCAATCTGCCTGTGGGCATCGACCTCCACCCGGTAAACAAGCGCCGCGTTAGATTAACCATGAAAGCAACCGGCGTCAGAACCGAAGCGCATCGAGACGCGCTCACGAAACTCCCCGAAACCAGATGCCGATGTCCTCGCGGCCCGGTCGGAATGAATCGGTCCGACAACGCGGGCATTGATGTTTCTGGAGGACTCGCCTCTCGCAACATTGATTTACGCTTTTTATCTTCGGAAAATGGAGCTTCGCCGAGCTCGGTCAAGGTTGCCTCATCGTATGGCATAGAAGGCTTCTAAATCACTTGCTGCGCCCCAACAATAAGCCTTCAGCATTAGATCTTCCCAAGCAAGCCACTCTCGCGGTTTGCTTTAGTTTGATCGTTCTCTGCCGAACGAAGGAGCGGCTTTTACGCCGCGACGAGGCAAGCCGCTGGCAAGGACATCTTTACGAAGTGGTGGACCAAGTCCCCTTGACTCAGGCGAAAGCAGAGGTATGAAATGGGATGAGCCGGTTCTTACTCCTTTTAGGGGTTGTCTTGATTAATAACGCATCCGCTGCTTCCCTGAGCGAGCCTGTCACTTTCTGGGGGATGTGCGATGCTTCCGCGGCCGTCGCCTTGAACGACGACGCTTTCGCCGTCGCCAACGACGAAGATAATCTCCTGCGCATTTACCGCCTTAGTCAGCCGGGTCCTCCCGCTTCAACCCATAGTCTGAACCCTCTTCTCACTGGGAAACGGAAAGCGCCGGAAACCGATCTCGAAGGAATGGCACGTCTCGGTGATCGGATCTTCTGCATCAGTTCGCACGGCCGCAATGCGACAGGTAAAGCGGCGCCGTACCGGCATCGACTCTTCGCTTTCGAGATTCGGCAAACCAACTCGACGATCGCCATTGTGCCTTCAGGCAAGCCGTATACAAATCTGGTCCAAGATCTCATCCGCGAACCTCGCCTCGCAGAATTTCGCCTGGAAGAAAGCGCCAAACTCGCGCCCAAAACACCTGGTGGTCTTAATATTGAGGCGCTCACAGATTTAACGGACGGCCGTTTACTTATCGGTTTTCGTAACCCCGTGCCTAATGGAAAAGCCCTGGCCATTCCACTCCTAAATCCAGTCGCTGTGGTCTCCGGATCCCAACCTAAATTTGGCGATCCGCTCCTCCTCGATCTCGGAGGTCTCGGCTTTCGCGGGATAGGCTCAGCCGGCCGGAGTCACTATATCATGGCTGGGCCGATCGACCGGCAGGAAGACTGTCGTTTGTTTGTGTGGGACGGAATAGCCGCCAAGCCTAGCCCAGTCGAAGGGATCGCTCTCTCTGGACTAAGCCTGGAAGGCATTTGCTTTCATGACTCTGGCACTCGACCTGATTTCTTGATGTTGAGCGACGACGGGGCACTACAGGTTCGGGGAGAGGACTGCAAATCGCTTCCCGAGGCTGAGCGCAGATTCCGCGCGTTTCGCATCGCTTTGGATTAGGGAATCGGCAAGCCGGTCAAACTATGGAATGAAGCCGCGCCCCCGGAGCGGACTGTCCGATGGTGACGCATTGTGCCGCCCATCGAGCAACGGCAGCCTCTACGCCGACGAAATCTTTCGCGGATCACCCCGATCTTGCGCCTTCCGCTCAGTTTAGCTCGCTCCGCACGTATTTCCCAGCAGATCGAATCTCGTCCTGCTCCAACAGGAATTTTCGACGCTTCAAGAGGTGCTCTTTCAGCGACTGCGCGTTCCGTTTCAAACGTTCCACCGCCTCCTCTGGCGGCTCATGCCGAAGTTCCGCACGAAGCCGGACTTCGTCGCGTAACTGCTCGACCGTGCTGTCAATTAACGGGAAGAAAACCCGCTCGGTGTAAATGCTATCAAGGATCTCTCTGGTGCGGGCGAGAAAATGCTTCCGGAACTGCGGGTTCGCGAGCAGCGGTTTGGAGAAATAACCGCCGGGACGCCACCATTGAGGCCCCTCTCCGAACCCGCGCGGAGCGGGGCGATCTTTTGGCCACCCTGGAGGAATGTCCCCTTCCATTCCAAAAGTAATAGGCATGTCGTAAAACTGCTCGCCCTCCGGGAGGCCATCGTAAAAGCCCCAAGTCTTATCTTGATCCCATGGGTACATTTCCCATTTGCCACGGACAGGAT
Source organism: Limisphaerales bacterium (assembly GCA_044225505.1). GTDB lineage: Bacteria > Verrucomicrobiota > Verrucomicrobiia > Limisphaerales > SIBE01 > JAXMHN01. Next base: position 19,569 of record JBGAIN010000135.1, on the reverse strand, counting down.
CATGGTATGTGAAGTAGTTATTGAAAAAGCCATCCCAATGCGACAGACACATGTTGGCGGCAAAATAGTTGATCACCTGCTCGACATTGAAGTGCTTTCGAATGACGGCCCACTGTTCGTCTGGGTTGGCCTTTGACTTCTCGAGGAGATCAACCAATTGCACAATATCGTCGTGCCCGCTTTGCCGGTTGGTCTTTTTTTCGTGCTGGCCGGTTACGCCGCTCTCGAACCACAAAATCTTGTAGAGGTTCCCATCTCCGCCCAATCGATTGCGTTGCAGAAATGATCGATTGGGCTGTTCGATGTATTCATAATACCCCATAGGATTGCCATCCACTTGCAAGCGCAAATACCCGGCAAGCGGCGCAGCATTGTCCAAGCGCCTGTAAAACTCATAGGCCAACGGCTCTGCCAATACAAATCGGTCGTTGGATTCAAACAGAACGTTGAGAGTGCTCATCTTCCGGAACAGCCGGTCCTTGTGGAAATGGATGTTTAATCCAGCATTGCGCTCTGTGACGGTCACGAAGTCGTAGAGCTCCGCTTCGCGGGTCTGCGGGTCCACGTAGAGAAACGCAGATCGCCCTTGAGGAGGCTGAGGTTCTTTCGAGCGACCTTGGCCAGGCATAAACGCCTCCGCTTGTTTTCGCCAACGAGACCAATCTCGGTTCTGGTCTGCCGTCAAAACGCCTTTCAACTTCTTGGCGATATCCTCGTTGATGGTTTGAGTTTTCTCACGGAAATCCATGAAATCACCGCGCCCATCAATCAAGGCTTGGGCGAGGTTTGTTAGCGCCGCCCGCTGCGCCACGGCCGATCGAAACAAATCTGCCGCTCGCTCCAACTGCGCCTGCGTGATATCTGCACGAGTGGTGATCCTGTAAAAGGAACTTTCCAAGTTCAGAAACCGTTTCAGCAGCATGTCAGCCGTGAATCCTCTCGGGCCACCCGCTATCGCCTTGAGGGCCTCGTCTTGTAAGCCGGTGATCCGCTTCTTCTGCGCTTCATCGATCCGGAACGCGAGGTCCTCCGTTAACTCGTGCTGAAATGTCCGTGCGAGATCCGGAATGGTCTTGGCCTTCTCTTTCAAATCTCCGGACTCGAGAGTTTCCGTGATCAGTTTCTCCGCCGCTGCTGCCCGATTTGTGATCACCGTCCGGAGCGCAGCTAACCTGTCGATCGATGTCGCCTTTGCCCCTGCCAACTCGAACCAGACCGGTGCCAAGTCCAGTCCCGCTTCAAGCTGCATCCGAGTCATCATCCGAATCTGGTCCTCCTCCGTGAAACCGCGCTGGTTCGGAGAGCGCAAGTGCTTCTCCATGGATTTGGCTTCATTCGCGTCCGTGTTCATGACAAACGCGAGCGGAACCTTCCCCAGTTGAAACGGCTCGTGGACTAAGAAAGAAACCGCTGGCCGCGGCTCGCCCATTGCCGGCCAGACACGAGTAGCGCCTTTCCTGTTCGTTGCCTGAACGACGAACCTGACGAGCTGGTTGTTCGCTTGCCCGGGAATAGTCGCAACATAGTGCGGACCGTCCCCCGTCATTGGCACCACCATTTCTTTGACATCCGCCCCCGGACTGCTCACCCCCCGGAAACGGACGGTAACTTCCCCCACTCCGCTAGCATCCTTCACTTCGGCTCGAACCGTCACCGCTTGACCGGGAAGAGGCCGCTCGGGCAAAAATGTTACTCCGGCGATCACCGGTGGCAGGACCGCCGCATAGTTTACATTGCGCTTGCCCGGCGTTCCGCTTGGCCTTGGCTCGTCCGGCGGTAAAGGAGAGGCGGCCCAATTCTCTGGCTTCTCGCCATCGACCATAGGACAGATACGCTCCAAGGAGGCAGAGTAGCCATCAGCTCCAGTAGGCCAGGGTGCCTGATCTTTGTATCGAACCTGGTCGACCTTCTTCCCTTTGGCGTTCACGAGGCGAATCCGGCCCGCTCGATGTCCCAGTCGGCCTTTGAAGACACCGGCAGGATCTGTTCCGTAGGCTTGCCGGAAGGATTCCGCCTCGGCGGCGAGCACAAGATAACCGTCCGCAGCAAGGGTTGTCCCCGTTGGAAACGTGAACTCCACATCTTTATCGAGCCGCCACCCTGACAGATTCACCGCCGCGTCGGACGGGTTGTAGAGCTCTACAAACTCGACGTTTTGTTCTTCATCGGGCCCATTGTAGAAGATCTCGTTAATTACGACGCCCGCCCGGGTAGAATTCAAGGCGAGGCAGAACGCAAGACATGCGCCTACAAAATGCGATTTCATAAAGGACATTTTAACTGGTAACCATTCCACGGTACTTGCCTACAGTTGCCTGGCGACAAAATTTTAACCAAAGTGATTCGTGCCGTAGATTCCCTTTTTGACACCGCCGAGCGGAATTTGTTTCAACCTATGAAGGCTCGCCCGGAGTAACTGAATCGTCTATAGAAAGGAAGCCACTGTTACGGATGCAGCGTCTGGGCGTGGGCGAAAACAGTTGGCGGCCGGAACGCCCAAGTCAGGGATTCTAGGAAAACCTTACTTGCTCTACAACTCAATCAACAAAACGATCTCAAATGAACATCCAAAGAGCCGGCTCGCAGCCTTCCAGCAAAGGTCCCGCCGATTGGTTCACAGGCGCGGTCCGAATCGATTCCCCCTTCAAGGCGGCAGAACCAGCCCGAGTTGCGGGCGCCGTCGTCACCTTCGAGCCTGGGGCTCGAACCGCCTGGCACACCCACCCTCTCGGCCAGACGCTGATCATCACCGCCGGTTTCGGTTGGGTGCAGCGCTGGGAAAGTCCGATCGAAGAAGTCCGGCCAGGCGACGTTGTCTGGTTCGCCCCGGGCGAGAAGCATTGGCATGGCGCGTCTCCGGCTACCGCGCTCACCCACATTGCCATCCAGGAACAACTTGATGGCAAAGCCGTGGATTGGCTGGAGAAAGTCAGCGACGAACAGTATCAAAAGTGAGTTCGGTGCCGCTTGCCGTGGAAGTGTCCCACGCCCGCTCAACGAATCGTTTCGCGGAGGATCGAACATTGATGTTCGAAAGCTTTACTCCGATGACTAAACCGATGTCTAATCGCCTTACAAATGAATACCCAGTTCAAGTTACTAAAGTGTACGGTGTTCGCAATCCTGATGGCCTCGACGGGACCAACGATGGCGGCCCAGCTCGCTGGAGAAAACTCCCTCGTGCTTTGGTATAACAAGCCCGCGACGAAATGGGTGGAAGCGCTACCCGTCGGTAACGGACGGATGGGCGCGATGGTTTTTGGCGGACAGAATCTAGAACGACTTCAGCTCAATGAAGGCACGCTGTGGGCCGGCGGGCCGTACGATCCGGTGAACCCCGAAGCCAAGGAAGCGCTGCCGCGCGTCCGACAGCTGATCAACGAGGGTAAATACAAGGAAGCCACCGCGCTCATCAGCGCGAAGGTGATGGCCAAGCCACTCGCGCAAATGCCCTACCAGACTTTGGGCGATCTGTTGCTGAGTTTTCCCGAGGCAACCGTGGAGAATTATCGACGCGACCTGAACCTCGATAGTGCGACGGCTACCGTCAGTTATAGCAAGGACGACGTCCATTACACGCGGGAGATCTTTGCCAGTGCGCCCGACCGTGTCATTGTCGTGCGGCTGACGGCCGACAAACCTGCGAGCATTTCTTTCACAGCCAGTATGAAAACGCCGATGAAAGCTACGGTGGAGTCCGACGGTAATGACACCTTGGTCATGCGTGGGAAAGGCGGTGACTCAGGTGGCATCAAGGGCCAAGTCAAATTCGAAGCTCGCGTTAAGACAATTGTACAGGGAGGCAAAACAAGCACCGAAGCCGGGAAGATCTCGGTGACCGACGCCGACACGGTCACTTTGCTCATCTGCGCTGCTACGAGCTATAAGAACTTCAATGACGCAAGCGGTGATCCAGAAAGTATCGTACAAGAACTACTCGCGGCCGCGACTCGAAAATCCTTTGCCGACCTCCGCGCAACGCAGCTTGCCGATCATCAAGCCCTTTTCCGACGAGTGTCCATTGACCTAGGGCAAAGCGATGCCATGAAGCTGCCGACGGATGTGCGCATTCGGCAGTTTGCTGAAGGCAACGATCCGCAACTGGCGGCGCTCTATTATCAGTTCGGCCGCTATTTGCTCATTAGTTCTTCGCGCCCAGGTGGGCAGGCAGCGAACCTTCAAGGTCTGTGGAACGACAGTTTGAATCCGCCCTGGCAAAGCAAATACACCATCAACATCAACACGGAAATGAACTATTGGCCCGCTGAATCTGGCAACCTCGCTGAATGCGTCGAGCCTTTGATCGCAATGGTCAACGACCTCACCGTGACCGGCGCCCGCACGGCCCGGGAGATGTACGGCGCAAGCGGCTGGATGGTGCATCACAATACGGATCTCTGGCGCGCGTCAGCGCCAATTGATGGGCCGAACTGGGGCATGTGGCCGAGCGGCGGTGCGTGGCTTTGCCTGCACCTTTGGGACCGCTACGAATATAGCGGTGACAAAGCGGAATTAAAACGCATTTACCCCATTCTCAAGGGCGCAGCGGAATTCTTCATCGACACCCTGCAGGAAGATCCGAATCACAAATGGCTCGTTACCAATCCTTCGCTTTCGCCCGAAAATGGTCACCCGTTCGGTGCGGCCGTCTGCGCCGGTCCAACGATGGACATGCAAATCTTGCGTGACCTGTTCGCCCACACGATCCAGGCGTCGGAAACCCTCGACGTCGATGAAACTTTCCGCCATCAACTCGTGACGACCCGCGCTCGGCTGGCCCCGAACCAAATTGGCAACGCCGGTCAATTGCAGGAATGGATCGAAGACTGGGATATGAAAGCGCCCGAGATTCATCACCGGCACGTTTCGCACCTCTATGGCCTTTATCCTGGCCGAGACATCACACGACGCGGAACCACGGAACTGGCCGCGGCCGTAAAGAAGTCCCTGGAAATCCGGGGGGACAAAGCCACCGGCTGGGCGACGGCCTGGCGCCTCTGCCTGTGGACGCACCTGGGCGATGGAGACCATGCGTTTGAGATCCTGAAATTCCTCCTCAGCCCTGAGCGCACCTACCCAAACATGTTTGACGCCCATCCGCCTTTCCAAATTGACGGCAATTTCGGGGGCGCAGCGGGAATTGCGGAGATGCTGGTCCAATCCCGTGCCGGCGAAATCGAGCTCTTGCCCGCACTGCCCAAGGCGTGGGCGAGCGGTTCGGTGAGAGGGTTGCGAGCGCGCGGAGGGTTTCAAGTGGATGTGACGTGGAGGGACGGGAAGTTACTGGAAACCAATATTCGTTCTCCGAACGGGGGTGCTACGCAACTGCGTTATGGCCCGGTAAAGCGCGAGGTGAAGCTTTCCCAGGGGACAACGTACCGTTGGGACGGACAATGACGCGAATCGGTCTCGTCTCGTAGGGGAGCGAAATCAGAGCCAGAAATTGAGGCGGCGGAAGCTGACCTCCAAATCCTGCGAGTAGCCTTGGCCCAGAGGGATTTGAACCTCCGACCAAGCGATCATGCAAAGGGATTGAGATCGTCGGCTCATGTCCAGCCAAGGTCCTCTTTTGGCCAGTAACCAGACGGAACGGAATGAGTGATCATCGAATCGAACCATAAACACCAGCGGGCAGCCAACAACAGTTCAGGACGGAAACGAGGGAGCAATCCCTGTCAGCTTCTTCGCAAGGAATTTGGCTCTTACGTGGCGACCTCTTTCGGTCTGTTCGTCGCGCAGCGGTATTTGGGACATTCAAATCCGACGGTAACGAAGGCATTCTACGCCGGCCTTACAAATTTGCCTGAACTTAAGCATGCCAAAATTCCGCAGCGTGCTTCTCAGCCATCCAATTGATGAGAGGCTGACAGCCACAAGATTGCGGACACCGCTGGACTGGCAGGATCAGGCCTGTCCGATCCCACGGCTTCGCCTGCGCTGGTTCGGCGGCTGCAAGCATGACGTTGAATCCTGAACAGTAGTTTGCCCGCCAGGCTGGCTTTCCAGATTCCATTCTACGCGCAGAATTCGATCAGGAGAATCGACGCCGTGCCGCGCCACTTTCCGTCTCACCAGCACGTCCCATGAGAGGACGTTCCGTCTTCTAAGAATCCTAACGCTGGAGATGAAAAGACGGTAGAAGGATATCGGTCCACAACCGATCTGATCACCAAGCTCTGCTACGCCTCCGGCGAACTACGCCTCGCCACTTTCTAACTCCACCGAAAGCGTCTTCCGAAACCGCAGCTCGCTGACACGAGGAAGTGATGGTAACCGTAAGGCGGGTCGAAAAACAGCCAGACCTGGGTCGGCTTCGGCGAGATTTGACTCCTGCAGGCATTCGCAGCTTACACGTGCGCAGCTCTACCCACGCTACCGCCTATTCTATGGCTGGCAGGAGGAAACCATCGAAATCCTACGCATCAAGCACGGTATGATCGACCTGCCTCAACTGTTCGGAGGAGACCTAGCTGAAGGGTGACTACTGCGGCACCCGGGCTCGTTCTGTGGATCCTTCGCTGCACTCGACGGCTAATCTCGAGCCGAGCACATCACTCCCACGCGGAAGCCGATGCAGAGATTCGACCGGCCAGCCGAGCACTATCTCGCGCGGGGCGGGCTGCAGGCTTTGAGTCTGTATCCCCGTCGACTTTTCAAACACCGCTTGGGGCTGCTCCGCACGGATGGCGCATTTGATTGGATTGAAGGCGCCCTGGAGTAGCTGGCTACAGGATTAGTGACCACACCGTCGCCGATATCCTGCGGCGACACAGAATTGGGCCTGCCACAGAACGGCACAAACCGCCGGAAAGGAATTCATGCGAGCGCACCAAGAGGCGTTGGCGGCCGCCGACTTCTTCACGGCCGAGGTGTGGACTTGCTTTGGGCAGATTGCAGGGCCACCAACGCGAAGATGAAAAAGCAGTGAGGGGTCTCATATGGAATCGGCAGCTCTTCATGCGGATTGGGAGCTGATGAAGATTTGAGCGAAAGTGGCCAGTGCTATGGTGACCCTCTCGGCGCCGGGACGAGGTAACTGCCGGTCCATTCCGGAGGTGCGAGGCCCTCGATGCGGCTTGCCGGGACGTCGTCGGGAAAATTCATTTGAAGAATACCGTTTTGGTCAAACCAAGCACCTGGCCCGCGCCATTCTTGATCCGAGATCCGGCGAGGATCGCCGATGACTTCAAACTCGTAATGGCTCAGCACCGGACCCGCGCAGATGAAGCGGTCCGCGCCATTGTCCACGGCGAGCATCAGCAAGTTCACTCGCCCAGTTGCTTCGTGCAGCACGCTGCCAGGATCACCGCCACAGTCCAGGCAGGGGACATCTGTATGGACGTCCGTCACAAGACCGTCAAATGCTCCGGCCCCGTAAGTCGTGTGGAACAGCTCGTCTTCAGTCCAGTAGATTGTCCGGTAGAACAGTTGCGGGTACCAGCCGCTGAACTTCGGAAAATCGCCACAAGCTCCCGCGAGAGTGCTTCCTTGCATCATTCCGTCGATGAATCGTTCATCCTCGTCACCGAAGCATTCATGGGCGAGTTCCTTCGTTGCCAGGAGTTCCAAGCGGGAGACGATGCGCCCAAAGTTCTGAAGTTGGGCCATCTGGCGGGCTTGGATTTCAACGAGCGAGATGAGGTTGGTCTTCAACTCGCCGGGATCGTAGGCTTCGCCCGTTTCGGGGTCGAATTGAGGTGGGCGGCCCGTGACCATCGGGTAATCTCCAACATATCGCAGCTTGGCGATCAGTTCCGCGGCGCGAGTTACCATGGCCCTCAGGCGCCTCCAGAACTCGAGGCGCGGTTCAACATACCCAGTCGGATAGACGCACTGACCGGCAGCCGTATACGACTGCTTGGCGTAAAGCACTGTATCGTGGCGAAGTTGGGTCCATGAAGCGAGTTGCGTGTTGAGTGTCTTCATGGCCCAGGCGCGCGTCCGCAGTGCTTCGGGATAGGTCAATGCAGTGGTCGGTGCGGAAAGTTCTCGCAGGCAGGCCAGCCAGCTTGTGTAGAGATTACTGTCCCAGGCACTGGACGACTGCAGATCGATCACACCGCGCACCGCCGCCAAGTTTTGCTGGTAGGGCAGGCTGTCCCGAAAGCGCTGGGCATGTGGGCGATTTGTGTCGGCGAACTGGCCATTCATTTGCGCCAAAAGCTCGGGAACGATCTGATCGTTGCCCAAAACCGAAAACGCGATATCCAGGGCGCCCGGAACGCGCCGCTGCACTTTGTTGGTCATGCCGTTCTCCGTCCGGAGAATGCTGTCGAAGACCGTTTGAGAGAACGCCCAGCTGTCCGGCACAAATTTCTGTCCCAAGACCGTGAAAGTCCGCGGCAGAGCGTAGCGCGCGGCCCCACCCAAGGGTTGTTCAAACCAGTCGCTGCGGATGCTCTGCACTCCAAGTTCACCACGCGCCATGTCGTTCTGCAAATTTTCGAGAGTGGCAAGATCGCGCACATCGGACAAAGTTTGAATGCCCGCGCCCGCGAGCAGCCCGCCCAATTGCCCAAAGGTCATCGAATCGGTGGCTCCGACAAAGGTTTGAACGATCTGCTCCAGGTCGCGCCAACGCTCGAACTGACCCGAGGTGTGGAGCAAGCGCCAGAGCACGATGGCCACGCCTAACTCGCGCGGTGAGGCCATCCGCTCGAGACCGGGGCAACGCTTCCACGGCCCGCCGGCCACTGGCACATCGATACGCCCGAGCCACATCACGCATTTGAAGTAACGACCGAGCCGCTCGGTGTGCGTGTAATGTCCGCGCACCTTGAATTGCGAAAAGTCCACCACCCTGCAGAAACCCATGAAATCGCCAGCCTGCTTGAGTTGTTCATCTTGGATGTCCGCAAGGGTCGACACCACACGCGCTTTCAGGACGGGCAGTGGAGTGATAGGCGGACTGTTCGTGCCCGTCAGCAAAGAGCGCGCGACCGCCAAGAAATAGTCCGCATCGAGCAAACTCTCGTTCAGAACACCGTTGCCCGCTTCGGTGGACGCCGCGATAACCTGAGCGGTCATCCCATCGAGCATCGTCTGCACCGAGTTGAAAAGATATGTTTCTTCAATTTCCTCGAGCATGGCGTCGTAGCTGCGGTGCCAGGCTTGGAGCAAGGCATCGCAGGAGATGAAGACAGGCAGATCATTGTGCCAAAGGGCGTAGAACAGATCGGCAAAACTGCGCGCGCCGAGCCGCTCGCTGGCGACGAATCCATTCTTCTTGAAAACCGCGAACTCCGCAGCGTCAAGACGTGTGTCGAAGGATCGAAAACCAGGTTCTCCCCATGTCTTGCCCTTGTTCACTTGCTCGATGTCGGCGTTGAACTGATCCCAATACTGTGCGCTGGTTGGGTCCCAGGAAATGGCCGGCAGGTAGTTCGCTCCGTTTGGAAACAGGGCGGCAAACTGCTCCGGTGAAATCTGCCCGATGCGCTGCAACTCTTGCGCGAAGGCGTCGCCGTAACCGAACACTTCGGCGCCGCCCGAGCCGAGCTTGGCGACGCTGCTCGGCTGGACGCTCAGCAACCGGTAAAAGGAGTACGGCTCACTGGCGCTCAGCGTCACGCCGAGCAACTCAGCCGCCGTTGCCGACGTCGCTCGTTGGCGCTGCCCCATCGGCTGCCAGCTCAGCAAATCGGCGCTGCCCTGCAGCTCGAAGTAGGGCCGAACCATGGCAGCATCGGACGTCTGCACGGTGCCAGGCCAGGAGAGTTCAAGGCCTTGAGATGAGCGGCGAACGGTCAGCTTGGCGTCACCGGTAGCATCTTGACCGTGCGAGTGAATGACTATCGTCGCAAGGCAGACAGCAGCCACGAGGAGAATTGTTGGTTTCATGCAGGTCCGGCTTAGGCCTGGCTTAGGCGAGCAGCACAGGTATGGTGGATACCCCTTCCAGCAATCACGGGTCATTTCTTCTGAAAGTTGATGATGTTGGGATAAAGCGCTGCGGGATCGTCCAGCAAATGGTCGTCCTCGCCTTTGAGGTACTTGTTGAAGAAGGAGAGCGTACAGGCCCGCAGCGCCATGTCAGCAGCCCTGGATGCGGGAGTTGGACCGTCCTCGAAACTCAAGGTTGGACCGTAAATGAGGCCAATTGCCTCGTCAAAAGTGCCATGCGCGGAATCTTCAAGTTGATACCAGAATGCGTCGTGAGTTGCGCGGTCAAAAAACGCTTGGCTGGATGACAACCAATCACTTACCGCACGACAAGGGTCGTCGGGAAAGCCCGTCGTGACGTTGATTGAAAGGAACGGCTTTTGCAGTCCAAGCCGTTCAAGCTCGGGCGGCGCCTCGAGAAGGTAGCCGCCGTCCAACAGGACCACACCCTTACAACCCGGGGTGATTCTGCAAAACTCCGCCACCGGGGCACATCCCCAGGAGAAACCGAAGGCGCCCAACCGCTCCAAGTCCATTCGCCCTGCCAGAAGCGTGTCGTGGGTGCTCAGTTCATCCAAAACGAACTGAAAATCCTTGATGGCATTGTCGAGAAGGATTTGGAGAGAGGCCTGATCGCAGTTCGAGGAGGGTGCGGTTCCATGGACGACCTGGCCGTTTGGAAACACGGATACGGCAGCGTTGATGTGATCCACCGCCACCACTACATATCCGTGACTGGCCAGTTCCTCTGATTTGTCACTGTTTTGCCGCCTGTACAGGCCATTCCTAAGCCCGTGTGAGTAGAGGACCACAGGATAGCTGGTTTTAATCGAAGCCAGTGCTGCGCCAGGAAGCGCGTGCGACACAAATTGCGCGACGAGATTTGGACTTATAGGAATGACTTCCTTTTCGGCGTAAGCAGCCGGCAATACTCTGGCTCGACCCTCGGCTGGATACCAGATCGTCACCATAAACGAGCTGTTGGTGCGGATATTATAGCGATTGCTGCGGGAAGGATCGGTCAGCAGCCGCGAAACCGTCCCAACAGGGTACGGGCCCGAAGGTTTCGGAAACGGAGTCAATAAGTGATTGGTCGAAGTGCGATAGAATCGTTGCCCGAATTTCGTGGCATCGTCGTCGCGAAAGATCAAAACCTCCGTGGAATCGTTGGTACGCTGGAGCGTGACCAACGGAGTCCAGTCCACAAGGTCCGTGGAAACCTCCAGTGGATAGATATCGTAGTAATGAGCAAAAGACCTTGGGACAACCCCCTCCAGGTTCAGCGAAATGCTGAGATTTGGGTTCGCCGAAATGCCCGCGATGCGATGAACAGTGGTGAACATCAGGCCGGCGACTCGGCTGGTGACTGAGCCGGAAGCGTTGGCCACCCTAACCGAGTAGTTGCCCGCATGGCTGGCCTGCGCGTTGGCCAACACGAGGGTGCGGTTGGTTTTGTCGGGCAAGTCCGTGTCGTTGAAGCGCCATTGGTAAGCGAGCGGCACCGTGCCTGTGGCTGTAACAGAAAAGGTGACCGTGGCGCCCGGCGTCGTGATTTGAACCGTAGGCTGAACCGTGATGACGGGCTGTCCGAACGCTTGAGCAAAACTGACCAGGGACATGGCGACAGCGATGAGTCGGACTCGGGTGTTCCGAAACCATGCCGGCCATGTCACGGGCAAGAGAATCAGGACGGTGTGAACCGTGCGTGGATGCTTTTGTTTCATCAGATTTTCCTTGTTTTGGCGGGGACGGTTCACGGCTGCACCGTGCGGTAAAAGGCCTGGCTGGTTTGCGCAACAGTTAAGAACCGATCATTGATTGCGCGCTTTGAACCAGACCAATCCTCGGTCTGCTCCATGGGTCGATCGGGATTCGCCCTTCATGCACTTCCTGGCAACACTCATTTCCCCACCCTCTTGTCCGGGGTCTCGGTCTCTGCCCACGAGGCAGCGCTCCAGACGCGAAATTGGTCGCGACTGGCAGAAACAAGATGATCGCCATCGGGAGTAAAGGCCAATTGCCTCACCTGTTCTTGGTGCCCCTCGAGCGTCGCTCGCTCCTCGCGTGAAACGAAGTCGTAAATCGTAATCCGGCCGTCCGAACCTCCGGCGGCAAGACGGCTGCCGTCAGGCGAAAGGGACAAGCTAATGAACCCGCCCTTTCTCGAATTGAGCTTGCCGGTTTCACGGCAAGTCCGGACATCCCAAAAGCGAATGTCCGAGCCGGCAGAGATGAGCGTATGTCCGCCGGGCAGGGAAGCCAGACCGTGGACGGTTCCGGAATGTCCCTTAAACCTTGAAACTTCGGCAGGTCCGTCGAGGGTCCAGAGCTTGACCAAACCTCTCCAGTCGCCAGCGATGAGTGCTTTGGAATCGGCTGAAAATGCCACCGAGAAGAGAAACTGGCCATCGGGAGAAACGACGTGCGACAGTTTTTGGGTGGCCACATCCCACACCCGAACGGTCCGCCTTGGGTCGTCGTTGCTGCCGGCCATCTCTGACAAGAGTTTGAAATCGTCCACGGCGGCCAAATAGCGGCCGTCCGGCGAGAAGACGAGGCGGTGAATCCGGCCCATGCCGGGCTGGGAGATGGGCCGCGGTTGGCTCGCCTCAACATCCCAAAGCATTAGTTCCCCACCGCGGCTCCCGAACGCGGCCAACCGGCCGCCCGGAGCGACGGATGCCATCGTCGTGTTGGTAAAAGGAAGCGGGTGGCGAGCTCCTTCCGCGAGCCGGAGCGTGTCCCAGATAGCGAAGGTTTCATTCGAGTAAATGGTCAGAAGATGGCGGCCATCCGGCGAAAGGAAGAGAGCCGGTCCGCAATTGCCCCAGGCAATGCTGATCAAGTTTCGAGCGAACAGGTGAGCGGACTGTTGCGAGGCACGCGGCACCGAGTCCCAAACGCGAAGAGTGCCATCGGCACTGGCCGAGAGAAGTGTTTTTCCATCCGGTGTGAACGCCAGCTCAGAAACATTCTCGAGATGACCGCGAAGTTCGGCTTTCGGACTGCCTGTTTCAACATCCACCAGGCGGATGACTCGCCCCGCTCCGCCCTCACCCGCCATGGCCAAAGTCCGGCCATCTGCAGAGAACGCCAAGCTAGTAATCCCACCACTTCGATCGGTGAGGGATGGAAATTCCTCCCGTCGCTCGGCCAGGTTCCACAGCCGGACGGTCCGGTCGAGACTGCCGGAAGCCAGCGTTTGACCATCGGGTGAGAAGGCCAGGGCCGAGATCACACTCTCATGCCCGGTCAGCCGGGTTGCCGAATGGCTGGCGATGTCCCAGAGCGAGATCGCGCCGAAATCGTTTTCATTGCACGCCAAGGTGCGGCTGTCGGGAGAGAACGCCAGTCCGATGAGGAAGCTAATATTATTGGTCGACGGCAGAGGAGCCACTTCGCTCCGCGCGTCCACGTTCCAGAGGCGAACACCGCCCCACATGGTCGCGACCGCGAGCCACTTGCTGTCTGGTGAAAAGGTGATGCCCTGCGGCCGCAGCCAGAAATTGGTGAACTGGGGCGTGCTCGTGATGAGCTTGGCGGCGATCTGACGAGAAGCCAGGTCCCAAAGCAATACGGGTTGGCCCTCAGCTTCTTTCGCCATCGCCGTCGCCAGCCAGCGGCCATCGGGTGAAGCGGCGGCGCCGATGATGGCCTCCGGATGCGACAGCAGGCCAATGGGACGCCGGGAATCCAAATCCCACAGCCGAACAACCTTGTCGTTGCCGGCGGAGAACACCGTCTTCCCGTCCGCCAACATGCCGATGGCAGAAGCGCCGTCGATGTGCTCACCGAGGATAAACCGTTGCTCCCCCTGGCATCGGCGCCACAAGTAGCGCCATTCCCAACCGCGCAAATCGACTTCGGATTTCGGATTTCGGATTCCGGATTTAACTTTTGGCCGATGCTGGTCCAACAGTTGGAGCGTCTGATCGAACTCATCGGCTTGGAAGGCTTGCAGCGCGCGGTTCATGTCTGAGGCGTAAGCTTTTTGCCGGGCGTCCGACTCGCCTTTCTCCGCCCGCTGCCGTTCGTAATCGATGCGCCACAACGCGATCGGCGAACCAATGAGCATGGCGAGGAGGAGAACGGCCGCGGTGCCCAGTGCGCCGGCCAGGGCAGGCTTGCGACGGCACCACCGCCAGACGCGCTCGGCGCGCGTGACAGGACGCGCCTGAATCGGCTCGTCTCGAAGGAAACGACTGAGATCTCCGGCCAGTGCTGGCGCAGTGCTATAACGCTTCTCCGGCTCCTTCTCCAAACACTTCAGACAGATCGTTTCCAGGTCCGATGGAACCGCGGGATTAAGTCGGCGAGGTTTGGTCGGTTCGTTATCCTGCACGGCCCGCAACGTCTCTGCTATGGTAGCGCCGGCGAAAAGTGTCTGCCCGGTAAGAAGTTGATAAAGGATCGCTCCCAGTCCGTAGATGTCCGCTGCCACAGTGGCTTGACGGCCACCACCTATCGCGACTTCTGGCGGCAGATAAGCGGGCGTGCCGATTAGGGCCTGACTGACGGTCAGCGAAGAGTCTTCGTCCGTCTGCCGCGCGAGGCCAAAATCGCTCACGTACGTCGTGTTCGTGGTCGAGCAGGACATTGGACGGCTTCAGGTCCCGGTGCAGGACCCCTCGCTGATGCGCGTGGTAGATGGCCTGGGCGATCTTGATCAAAATGGCGGCCATGCGACGGCAGCCGGCAGCGTCAGGAACGCCTCGCGAGACCAGTTGTTGGATGGTGGCGCCTTCAACCAGCTTCATGCTGTAGAAGCAGAAACCGTCGCGCTCTCCGACGTCAAAGATCGGCACGATGTTGGGATGGTCGAGGCGCGACGCTGCGCTGGCCTCCAGGCGGAAACGTTCCCGCGCGTGCGCGCCGGCCAGGTGAGCCGGAGGGATGGCCTTCAATGCCACCAAACGTCCCAGACCGCGATGACGCGCGCGATACACCACCCCTTGGCCTCCTCGGCCTAATTCGCCGAGAAGCTCGTAATCGCCGAAAACTGGGGGCGGCGTGATCTTCTCCTCGAATTTGCCTGCGGTGGCTTGGCTCGACGAACCGGACAGATCTGTATCGGGGTCAACGGCGGTATCCAATAAGCAACCCAGACAGAGGTTGTCAGGCGCGTACGCTGGGACGACCGATCCGCAACGGTAGCATGTCCGGGTTATCGTCATGGGATACTGGTGTTGGCCCATTCTACCGTTACTACCGGAAAGAGCGGTAAAAGGGGACAGAAAAAGAAAACCCGGGTCCGGAGCCCGAAATCCTCGAGGATCAATGTCTTGCTGTCAGCGCCGCCCGCAGGTGCCGGAGTTCCGCGTCGATCTGATCTGGGGCGCCGACCGTCTGGGCGATTTCGGCGCGAAGACAGTCGCGGAACCGCTGGCGGAGCCGTTGGACGGACTTTTTGATGGCCTCCTCGGTCGAATCGAGGCGCTCTGCAATCTCAGCCAGCGTAAGCGCGTTCTTTTCGCCCCAGACACATTCCTTGAGAAGATCGAAAAGGCCGCCCCGACCTGCAGATGCGTACTCGGCGCGGAGGTGTTTCAAAGCCTGCTCGATCTGCTGTAACGCCCAGCGCTGGTCGAAGAGGACGTCAGGCGTGGCCTCATCCAATGGTTCCAATGCATAACGTTCCTCAGGGCCCACGGCATCGAGGGAGAGGATGGGTCGGCCGCCCCCACGCTTGAGGGCGGTGGCGCGCTCGTGCTCGTGCGCAAGGAAGTGTTTGAGCGAGCCGAGTAAGAAGGAGCGGAAGCGGCCAGCTTGTGGGTCCGCCTTGGGCACCAATTGATGTTCCAGCAAATAGGCGAAGAATCCTTGCGTCAAGTCCTCGGCATCGGCGGGCGAATGTCCGAGACGGCGGACGAACACGTAGAGCGGATACCAGTACGCGCGGCAAAGGCGTTCCAGGGCATCCTGAGCGGCGGGCGCACCGCTGCCGCTCGCCGCCAGCACCAGACTCCAGTGCGTGGTCGTGAATTGAGCCTGAGCGGCTTGCCCGATATCGGACTCTGACATGACAGGTTCAGTGTGCCAATACTGAGCATGATGTCGAGCCAAGTGTCGATGTAGCGCCGTGGACCTGGAAACCGCGATGGAAAGACCGTTATCAGTGGCAACGGACCAAACACCTCACACCATTGACGATCCGAGACCTCGCCTCCATAGCCGACGCCTGAACGACCCCTTGCTGATCCCCCAAGCGGGTTAATCGGCTTCCACAGAGCTTCTCCGCCGAAGTGGGGCCAGCAGCAGTGGTGGTCCTACTGTCGTCAATTCTCGCTATTCTTCATTCTGTTCTCACGTCCTTGTTTCCCGGTCCGCGAAAATCTGGGCATCGAGTTGTCCATTCTGGCCGAAGTACTGGCTGTTCGCCATGTCCGCGAAATCTTGAAACAGCAAATCGAACCAACTCGGAACACGAATATCCCTGCCCTCAGGAGATCACCTCGAGCAACGAAGGACGTTCGCGTCATGGTCGAGCATTGGAAGAGGGGCGACTGAACCGCAAGCAGCTAGGGTGCGACGCGTTGAGATTTCGCAGGGTTATAACTTTGCCTGGGCAACCGTGTGAGGTGCCCGCTTAGAAATGACGGGACTCGCTCTCCGTCGGGTGAAGAACGGGTCCACTGACCCACTCGCTACGCGCCAGTGCCAGTCTGCTTAGGTCAATTCGTAATGGCAAAAGTAGAGCCTTACACTACTCATACACACCCATTGCACCATGTTAATATCTTGTGCATTGTCGTGCGCCATTCGTCACTCCGCATCATTGGGTCGGAGCCAACCTCGCCCGAGTTGAGATGCGTCCACATTTGTGGACGCTTTTCTAAGTATCTGATCGTCTGCAGTTTCGCAAGTGGGCCGCGCCGCTAAGTCGCGCTATTGCGATTTTGTCTGAATAGGGAAAAGGCCGGTTGGATAGTCGCTCCCGAGAATGAAACCCCATCTCACCGAGGCTAAGGACCCACGCCTCGCGCACGACCCGGGTTCAGTCGGCGCGCTGACGCAGCTGGCCCAGGGAGAAACTGGCCCAACACTCGTTACGAGCCTGTCGGAACGCCGAACGGGTCGGAGCAAATCTCCGCGCTGCAATCGAGGGAATTTTCGTAACCGGTCATTCCCGCCGTTCTATCAACAACTTGATCTCATCTCTCTCCACGAATCCACTGTCCCAGCAAACGCTGATACTTCAAAGGAAACTCGTGTCCAGTGTCTCGCATCGTGATGAACGTGAAATCCAAACCGCACTCCCTAGCTCTAGCTTCCACCGCAGGGCTCAAATAATCACGTCCCTGGTCGCCGCACATCAACAGAAACCGACAAGGCTTCATTGCAGCTCGATGCAGCACATTCGCAGCCAGTGGATTGCCCCCTTCTGCGAAATAGAAAGCGCGGAAATGTTTCAGAATGAAACGGCCTGTCCTCCGAGCAACAATGCCGTCATGTGCGCCCCGTTCGAAAAGCCACCCAACGCGCTTTTCTCCGGAGTGATATTGGGCACCGTATCGAATAATTTCTGGAACATGGCTCGATAGGCTCGGCTTGCGGTCTCGAAGTCGTCGATGGTCACCAAAACGCCATCTCTCTTGTCGAAAGCGCGCTTGAAGAGCGGAAGACTCGCGCAGATGAAGTCATTTGATCCGATCGCTTTGGGGTCACGCGGCAGGGTATCGCCCCGGCCATCCGCGAGCTTCCGGAGTAGAATTGATTCTCCTGCGCATCGAATCTCCCGTTTCCTTCGCATTAGACTTCTCGGAGAGCGGAAAAACTCCGACCCGGGCGTGTTTGGACATCGCGGTTCGGGTCCGATGGCCACCTGGTTGACAGCCGCTGCGGAGTGGACGCCGTCCCTCTCCTGCGATTCATTCGAGAGCCATTCTTTCGGTTTTGGTGGAGTGAGGTCGAGTAGAGCTAGACAATTTCTTTCAACGATGCAAGACGGCGAGCCCGATCGCGGTTAAGGTGCAGCGATAATGAACTTCTACCTAACCACCCCGCCTGGTACGGGCCGGTGCCCTTATCCGCTTGCCGTGTTAAGGGCATTTGTCCTCGTATGGATCGTCCTTGAATTCGGCACGAATGCGACCGCCGCCGGTCGAGCTTCGAGCGTCACCAGCGATAATGTGTCGCCGGATCAGCCCCTGGCGGATTTCGATTTTATGCGGAAGGTGCTCGAAGAAGCCCACCCTGGACTTTACCGCTATGCGACGGCGACGGAACTTGACCGCAAATTTGCGGCGCAACGCGCCAAGCTCAGCCAGCCGATGGCGAAGTCTGGGTGTTACGAAACGTTTGCTGAGACGTTGGGTTTAGTAAAGTGCGGGCATACCAGCATTAATCCGGACGAGACAGCAATGCAGGGCTGGCAGACGGCACGGCGTTTTCCGCTGAGGGTGATGATCGAAGATGGGCGCCTGATCGTTTTATCGAATGACACTCCGGACAATCAGACCATCGCGCCCGATATGGAGTTACTCGAAATCAACGGACACTTGGTTCCAGAGCTCCTCCGGCGGTTTGCGCGGATCGAGTCTTCGGACGGCGCCATTCAGACGAGCAAGTGGGTGCATATCCAACGCGGTTTCGCCATGTATTACTGGTTTCTAGTCGAGCAACCGGACTCATTTTTCGTGAAAGCGAAAGCTGCAGATGGCCAACTGCTGGAAGTCAAGCTTGCCGGGCTCACTCGTGACGAGTTGGGGAAATCCGAGAATCCCGTCAATGCACGTATCCGAGCGGGAATGAAGAAGATCGACTGGACCCAAGATGATTTGGCCTGGCGTTTCCTAAGACAGCCTGATCTGGCGGAATTACGCATCCGCTCGTTTAACGGCGACAATTTCCCGCACTGGGTTGACGCGATCTTCAAGACATTGGCTGAGCAAGGAACAAGGACACTCATCATTGACCTTCGTGGCAATGGCGGCGGCCCGGACATGCACGGAGCAATGTTGGTGTCGTACCTGATGGACAGGCCGTTCCGCTACTTTGATCATATCATTGCCAAGACAATCGATCCGAGCTTTAAGGCTCAGGCGGACTGGTCGGAGGAAAGAACGCGCGAACTCAGTCGTGAAACGATACCCGGTTCCTCCGGGGAATTCCAGGTGAAGCATGCCGGCCTGGCCGAACAAGCGCCGGGGAAATACCCCTTCCGCGGAAAGGTCATCGTTTTGATCGATGGCGGAGTTTTCTCCACTGCGGCGGACTTCTGCGCGATCACTCATCATTTGGGCAGGGCGACGTTTGTCGGCGAGGAAACCGGTGGTGGATATGGCGGCAACAATTCAGGCGCCTTCGTGCACGTAACGCTGCCAAACACCCATTTCCAGATTCGGCTGCCATTATATGGCTATTGGAATGCCGTTGGCGGAGATAACGGAAGAGGAACGGTTCCGGACCACAAGGTCATGACGAAAGTTGCGAGTCTGCTACGCGGCGTGGATGAGCCGTTGGAAATGGCGCTCAAGCTCGCGGCAGGCCACTAAACCAAAGAACCGCGCAGCATTGAACCCAAGTTGAAGTCCTCGAAGCTACTTATCTTTCTTTCCGGAATGCGAATGGCTTCGCCTTGGATTGCCGCCGCGCGATGCGGAATTGTCCCGGTGTCATTCCAACGAGCCGAAGAAAGGTTCTGGAAAAATGGGCTTGGTCGGCAAATCCGGCCGCGAGGGCGATTTG
>JBGAIN010000134.1:0-23833 GCA_044225505.1 Limisphaerales bacterium | reverse complement strand
TGTTCCACCAAACTTAGAGTAGGATGCTTTTGCATCCTCTTCTATTTATACATAAGTCCTTGGTGTACAAGGCAAAATTTGCCTAGTGCCTTAGCGGCTGTCAGCACTCTCCTGAAATATTTTAGATGCGTCTGCCCTGGGCCGACGCAAACGATAGAATTGGCTTCCCGCGAGGGACAGTTTGTACGGGCGGGTCGCTCCATTGACCGTGCGCCAGCCTCCCGGCAAAGCCGGTGAAGACTCGAGCAGCGCGTCGTTCGGCCACGTTAAGACACATCCAATCCAGTCCGACGCACCTGCAAAGCTACCGGAGAGGCACCTCCGGTCGAGGTTCTTTCTCGGCATAAACCTGTATTGTCGATGAGCATCTGAGGCTGGTCCGTGGAACACCATCGCGGTCTAATCCCTCCGCACTCAGAATCCCTCGATCCCCTATCTGAATCGTTGTAATACCGTCGGTGCTCGTTGTAATCTCCCGCAGGCCAATGCCTTGATCGCACTTGATGTTTTCTCTGCGATCCGCCCGATTATGGAAATCTTGAGTACGTTGAACGAAATTAAAGCCGCCGCCGGAAGCGGGGGCGCGCTGGGGGAAAAGCTCGCGCAACTGGAGCGAGAAGTGCAAACCCTGTTACGAGCCAAGGCCGAGCAGGAGGCGGAGTTCCGTGCACGGATCAGCGCTATGCGACATAGTGTGGCCCAGCCGCTCACGACGGTGCAGCTATTCTTGGAATTGCTCCCGAGCGTCATGCGTCAGGAGCAGATGAGCACCGAGCGGTTGGTCAATCCGAATTATTGGACGCAGACGTACGGCCGCGCTTTGGACGCTGTGAAGAAAATTCCGAATATTCTCGCGAGCTAGAACGAAACACTTCTCCAGAAGACCGCAATCATCGGCAAGAAAGCGCTGGAAGACAACTCACGAGCGGAACAAGAAGGCCGGCAAACAGCGAGTTTGCCGGCCTCTCGCCCTGAAGAAATAGAGACGGTTTACCGCACAACCCTCGCCCGCAAAGGGCGGGCAGAGACTCTGGAGTCGTCGGAAATTCCGACAGTCAAGGATCAATCTTGACGGATGCACATTTCGCGCGGTGTGCCGTCTCTATAAAGCAACCTCAGCTTGCCAGATCCTTCTTCACCTTGCTACTGAGATCTTTGGCTGCGTCACTCGCTAATCCTGCGGTGGAGGTCCAAACGATTTTGTTGTTTTGCTGAGCGTAGTAAATCGTTCGGCTGACCCCGTCCACTTTGTAAGCATTGTCCCAATCCTTCTTGACCGCGATCACGACGGGGAATTTAACGCCATGCTTATCGGCGGCCGCTTTGATAGCTTTAACATCCTTAGAGTCGATAATCTGAGCGAACACGCCAAGGCTCTTGTAGGAATCCTGAAGTGTCTGCAACTGTTTAAGGTCCGCCCAAAAGGCGTCGTCGTTTAGCTTGCCGAAGGCAACTATTTTTCCAGCTTTAGCCCCGTAGGCGCAAACTTGGCAGTATTCTTTGCCCGATTCGACATTCTTAACCTCATATGGACTCAAGCTGTCGCCTGGCTTCAGCGCAGCATTGACTGATCCCGCGAATGCAAAACAAGCAAGTGCAAAGGCGATTTTGTTCATAGCAATGATTCGGTAACTGGTTGACTCACTGACAACTTAGTGACGTGGGTGTTCAAAAAAGGTTTCATACAAAAGGAGACCTAAGCCGTGTTTTCGAAAACCGAATTGCCAGTAAACGAATGATCGCGCAATTTTTCTGTTGCTTCAGGAGCGAGGATGATTAGCCTAGCCACCCCGTACGATCGAGTAGATAAGAAGAGAGGAACAATTGAATAGCGAACTTTGCAAGAAGGCCTTGGAGCGGGTTGGTAATCCCAACGTTATGGTAAATATCGTTTCGAGGCGAGTCCGGCAGTTGACCGGTGGCGGCCCTGGAGCGCGCCCCCTCGTCATCGACACGGCTGGCTTGGGTGCGGCCGATGTCGCCATGTTGGAACTTATTGAAGGTAAGCTAGATTGGGAAGCACTCGAAGTTCCGGTGCTGTCCGAAGCTGGCAAGAAGAAGAAGAAGGCCTGAGCCTGGCTTGTCTCCAGGTGTCGCAACCAGTGTCCTTTTGGACGACATTAGGACATGGCGGATATACTTACTAACTCAAAAGCTCGACGCGATTATCACATCCTCGAGGTTTTCGAGGCCGGAATCGTCCTCCGCGGGACCGAAGTCAAAGCTTTACGTGCAGGCTTGGGTCAAATCCGTGATGCCTTCGCACGGGTGGAGAATGAGCAAGCGTTGCTTTACAACGCTCACATCGAAGAGTACTCCCACGGTAACCGGTCAAATCACCAGCCGAAGTCGATCCGCAAGCTTCTTTTACACAAACGCGAAATCCGAAAACTGGCCGAACTTGCTTCCAGCAAGGGGAATACCCTCGTCCCACTTTCCTTCTATTGGAAGAATGGGAAAGTGAAAGTGGCCATTGGAGTGGGCAAGGGGAAAGTCGAATTCGATAAGCGGGACGATATCAAAACGCGTGAAGCGGACCGCGAGCTGAAACGTGCAACGATGTCTCGACTAAAGCAGAAGTGAGCAGGAGGTCAGGGTTAACGCAACGGTGCTCTCAACCCGTTCGGTAGAGACATGGAGTAAGCCGAAGACCAGAAAGTGGATCAGCCCAGGGGCCTCGCAACTTCCAGAGCAAATCCCCAATTGGGAGATGCTCGTTTCGCCGCTAAACCTCCAACCCGTCCATACGCTGCGTCACGCAACGCTCAGGACGCAGTTGCCGTCTGTCCCTTTTTCCAGGTCCGCTTCGGAGCCTTGACTACCAAGCCCTTCTTGATTGCGGTGGTGGAAACGCGGACATAACGCACCTCGCCATCGATAATGGCCTTCACGCGCTGAAGGTTTGGCATGAACCGGCGCTTGGTAATGGCCGTCACGTGGGTACCAATACCACCCTGCTTCTTGGCTTTACCACTACGCCAAATGATGCTTCCTTTGATTGGGCCCTTACCGGTCAATTCGCAAATTCTCGACATAAAGTATTACCCCTCTCGCGGAAGGGAGGGTGAAAAGTAGCGAGATCATCGCCTGATGCAAGCACTTTTTGCCCAATCAGGTGTCGGACCCCACCAAATCGTGAGGCGCGTTATTCGAACATCGCACCCGCTCTGCCGCTCAAGCTTACCGCAAAAATCTCAACAACTCCGCTCCGCTCGGGGAATTGGCGGAGATAATCTTCTCGCCACGCTTTCTGGAACTCGCACTCTAGCGGTTTCGGCACAATCGCATAGGCCGACCCTCCAAATCCTGCGCCAAATCCAGATGCAGCGACGGCCCCCAGAGCACGAGCGGATCGTTGCAGACGGTCTATCTCTGGAATGATGTTTCTTAGGTATTCACGCGACAAATCGTGAGACTCATCAATGACCCGTCCAAGCCTGGAGTAGTCGCGTGCGCTCAAAGCTCGTAGCGCCTCGGGAATAAACTCAGTGTCTTCGCGTTGGAATTGGACGTATCGCTCCCATAGATCGCGACTCGCTGCGTCCTTCTGGAAGTTTCGCTCGACCGCAGCCTGATCGCCAAGCCTCCTCGAACAGACGTCAGTCACGATCTCACGAAGATTGCTATGGCTGGCTTGGAAATCCGAGTTAAACTTCGCCACCGCCAGGGCGGCGCGTCGCGAGACATGATTAAATTGTTCCATGGCAGTCCCAGTTTTGGGCGCTTGGACTCCGGAGTTTGCCACGACAATGGCAAGATCCTCAGGAAAGCAGGAGGTGGACTCGTGAACGGTTGGACAAAACCTAAATAAGGAAGTGCATCCCGCCTCAGAAAGCATGATCGCCGCGTGATCTTCACTTCCACCGAAAGTTCCCACCCCTCCTCCACCTGGCAAATCCCGAAAACTTTGCCCGTTTTCGATACAGGCCAGATAAGTTGCCAGATCGACACTCGTCACGATATTGCGCTGAAATGTTTTGCTCCGCATTAACTGATTTGGCAGCGCGAGCGCGAAAAACGTTAAAATCATGAGAGCGGAAGACCCGCTCAGTCCGGCCGCGATTGGCAAGTCCGACGCAAACGCTACATCGACCCCACACGGCGCTGCTCCGAGTTCATCGGCGAAATTCGAGGCTAAGCGCTTGGCAACGGTGATTGGGTAATTCCCCCAGGTTCCCACGACAGGTTGTAAAGCGGAACTCAGTTCAAATTCGATTGGAGGAAAGGAAGATTTTGCTGGTACCATACGGATCCGGCCAGTTCCGTTCCGACTGGCCACACAAAAGAACCCTCGATCCACCGCGCCCACCCAGCTATGGCCGCCAGCGTAGTCCGTATGTTTCCCCAGCAACTCGAGTCGGCCCGGCACGAAACAAGCCACCCCCGTTCGACTCCCGGAATCAGGGAAGGAGTCGGAAAAAGTCCTCAGAACGGCAGCGGCTAGCTCTTTCTTGGCTGTAACAGTCTGAGGTGAGGCACCAAAACGCGGGAGATACCATTCATCCTGCGCAGCACGCTCGTCAAGTTCGTTCAGAGTCAACATACGATTGTACGATCGATCGATCGCGCCGTATACTCAGTTGCTTTAGGATCCGCAATCCCAAATCCAAGTTCTCCTCAGGTCGGCACCATTCCCGGAGTTCCCCCCCCCCTTTCACCGTCTTTGAGAGGGATAAAGCGCCTGTGGCAGCGAATGGAAGCTTGAAAACTCTGAGGGTAAAGCCCATGCTTGCAATGCGGGACCACCCGCTCCATGCTTTGGTTGTTAATTGTTCACGGCGCCGGTTCGCTGGCGCTGAATTTTTTATCGAATGAGTACATCGCCTGAGTCCGGGTCGTCCGAGTTAGGTCTCGATCTTGACCTGCACTTTTTGCCGGCGTGGGCCCAAAAGCCCGCGGAAAATAAGTATGCAAAATTCGAAGGCGGCGAAGACCGCTTCGACCGGTCGCGGTCAGATCGTGGTGACCGCCGAGAACGGCGCTTTGATCGTCCGGCGCGCCGTCCGGATGGCCGAAGTGGCGGCGGCGGTGGTCCGCGAGGGAATCGCGGTGATAGCGGTGGGCGCCCGCAAGATCGGGGGCGCCGTCCAGAACGGATAGAACCTGCGCCTCCGCCGCTGGATGTTAATGTCTCTTTCATACCGGAGGAAAAGGGGGTCGAATCTCTGGCCCGGCAAATTCGTCTTACTGGGCGTGCCTATCCGCTGTTCGATATTGCCTTTTTGATTCTAAAAAAGCCGGACCGATACAACGTCCGATTTAGCGTCATCAAGAAGGCGGATGGTCAAATAGCGCAGGCGCTGTTCGTTTGCGCCTTGGACGACACGCTGTGGCTTTCCGAGCAAGAAGCGATTGACTACGTCCTGGGAAAACACTTCGCCACGTTCTATCAATCCGAACGAACTCCGACCGATCCTCCCAAGGGTACCTACACCTTTGTCGCTCAGTGCGGCATGACCGGCGCGATTCTAGGACCGCCAAACTATCACGACTATCAAGGGAAACTGCGCAAATTGCACAGTGAGCGCTTTTCTCGAATGCCCTTTGAAGCGTTTAAGTCGCGGATCAAGATCGTCCGTGACGAAGTGGTCGTAAAGAAGTGGCTCGAAGATCAGAGTTGGAAGACGGAGTACATCTGCTTGAACGTGCCTGAGACGTTAAAGCTGGGTAGTCGGGAGGAAGTGGAACAGCACTTCCGGCAGACTCACTTGGCTAACGTGATTAAATCAGTCGAAACTCATTCGCTGAGCGGGCCGAGTGCCCAGGCGCTTCCCACTTCGGCCTTGCAGCGGCTCGTTCGTCGGTCCTGGGACGAACAGATGCGATTCCCGCTTAAGATGGTGAATGTCCTCAGTCAACAATTTGCGGGTCACGGTCTGCAGTTCTTTAAGGTTAACAAGACCGTGACTCACGTCGCCGTTGCGCGCCCGCGTTACCTTGACCTCGAATTAACTCCGGTGTCTGAGGGGGTTCAGAGAATTGTTGACCTTATCCAGGCGACTTCGGGATGCACTCGGCGAAAGATTCTCGAGGCCCTCGCTCCCATCCCGGTGCCACCGGCAGGGACCGCCCCGCAACCGCCAGTGCCAGGAACCGAGCCTTCCCCAACTCCCGAAATGGCTGCGGTTATCAGTGATCTGCACTGGCTTATCCATCAAGGGCATGTCATTGAGTTCGCCAAAGGCCTCGTCGAACTTGCCAAAAAGCCCGTGGTCCGCCCCCCGAGATCGGAACCGTCCGCGAACCCTGCAGCAGCACCCGACGTGGAAGGCACCGCTGCCGGCGAAGTCTCGGGCGAACCGACCGCCGCGGTTGAAGAATCCGTTCCAGTCTCGGAAGCTCCTCAAAAGGAAGATGGCGGAAATGTGGCAACTGCGCACTCGGCGCCTCCCGAAGCCAGTTCGGATTCATCGGTTCCGAACCCAACGGCATCCCCATCGCCTGGCGAAGGCCTGCCGGTAGGGTCTGGGACGGACTCGGCGCCCAAGGAATGACCGGACCATAGCCCTCTGTCCAGTCCGTGGAGTTCCGTCAAAACTCGTTCAGAAGCGAGCGTGTGGCCTTTACAGCGCTAAAGCGTTGAATTCGGGCGCCCGATTGCATAAGATGGGTGTTGTTGGACTGGAACCCTCAGTCGCTTACTATGAAATTGAAATCTTTGCTCACTGTCCGCGGTTGCGCTTGGCGAGAGCTTATCTTCCTCTTTTGCTGTCTGGGCAGCGTCAATGCAAGTCAACTCACTTTTGCTCCGGGTAATATCCCGGGCTTTCCTGACATTCCCGATATCCCAGGGGGAATACCGCCCATATTGATTTCAAGTAGTCCTGCCAGCGGCGCGAATAATGTCGCTATTAACACTCCGGTGTCGTTCACGTTTCTCGTCGCCATGGATGCAGCCTACGCCGTCGCGTGGAGCTCCAATCTCTCTCCGGACAAGTTCAGTTATTCGTGGAGCGCAGATAGCAAAACGCTGACCGCAACCTACGGTGGCGACTTGCCGTCGAATGCGACGATTACATGGACGCTTGATCCTACCGTCTTTAAGGACAAATCCGGGGTCGCATTGCTCTCCGTCAATAACTCGGGCTCTTTCACGACAGGATCTGGGCAATCGAATCCGAATGACCCCTGCAATGGGGGCTCAACTAACAGCAATAATGGAAGCCTTTCGATGTCCAAGACGATTCATTATTTGCAAACGAGCGCGGCCCCCCCGGTGATCGACCCAGATAGCGGAGCAGTTTTCGCCGCCTCAGCGGTTTCTCCCAAGTCGAACCCCTTTACGGAAGCGACCGTTGTTCTTCCGAATGGAACGACCAAATCGTTACCCAACCTTTTCGGAACATTCTTTCTCGTCGAAGAGTTCGCGACGGAAGCTGCGCTCGAAGCGGCGTATCCATCTGGGACCTATGCGATCTCGGTGAAACAAGCGACGGGCGCATCAACGGTCACATTCCAAATTGGGGCCGCGGGCACTCTGCCCGTGCCGCAACTGTCGAACTATCCTCAGACGCAGGCTTACGATGCGAGTAAGGACTTTACACTCCAGTGGCTGCCATACTCTGGAGCGACGGCCAATGACAGCATCTTTCTAAACCTTAATGACGACGCCGGAAACTCCTTTGCTGCGCCAGATCCATGCGTGCCTCGGTTGTTGTCGAACACAGCGACGTCCATCGTCGTGCCCGCGAACACTTTCGCAGCTGGTGGAACCATTCAAGGGTTCTTATCGTTCAGCAAAACGAGCGGGTTTGACACCAATTCGATCGAGAACGTGATTGCCTATGCGAGCTACTCGAAGACCACGGACTTTGAACTCAAGCCCTCCGGAGGCACACAACAACAACCTCCTGAGATCCAGAGTTTTGTCAGGCTGCCAAATGGGACGGTACAGTTTCAAGTCAAGGCCCAAGCCGGGGCCAATATCCTCGTGGAAACTTCGAGTGACCTAAGCGAGTGGACGCCGATCGCGAATGGTCCAGCCGTGGGGGGAATCCTCTCCGTGATCGATCCAGCCGCGTCTACGCTCTCGCAGCGGTACTATCGAGCTAAAACGCTCTAGGTTGCCTTAGAAAGCAGTAGACACGCAGCGCGTGTGCGATTCAACGCACACTTGCTTTTGTCTCCGTTTGTCTTTACAACGGGGGTAATTCGTTGAGTTACAGGAGGGGGTGAATAACGCGTTGAGTATCAGCCGTACTGCCAAGCCAAGCTCGTTGCTTCAAAAATCGCGAACTGGATTCACTTTGATCGAACTCCTGGTAGTCATCGCCATCATCGCTATCCTCGCGGGGATGCTCCTACCAGCGCTGAGCAAGGCCAAAGCCAAGGCTCAAGGAATCCTCTGCCTCAATAACTCAAAGCAACTGTGCTTGGCATGGCGCTTATACTCCGAAGACAACAATGACAAAATTCCGGGAGCGCGCGGGTGGGAAATCAGCGTCAACCGCATACAGCCGGACTGGGCGGGGACGAACTGGCTAAGTTTGGTTGATCCGTCCGACGAGTCCAATTGGAATGCAGATAAATTCACCCGGCAAAGTGTCCTCTGGCCGTATTGCGGCGGAGCGCTGGGAATTTGGAAGTGCCCTGGAGACAGGAGTACCGGCGTCAATAATAAGGGGCAAACCGTGCCGCGCATACGGACCACGTCGATGAATTGCTGGGTGGGCGGAGAAGGTTGGGAACCGTCTGGGTCGTGGCGTCCCATTAGCTCCTCAGGATGGCTGGTCTATCTGAAACAATCGGACATGAACGATCCGGGTCCATCCCAGACTTGGGTCTTCGCGGATGAACGCGAGGATAGCATCAACGATGGATACTTCATTGTCGACATGGCTGGGTATAACGATAATGCCAATCGGCAGAAGATCGTCGATTTCCCAGGCGCTTACCACAACCGCGCTGCCAGTTTCTCGTTCGCCGACAGCCACGCAGAGTTGAAAAAGTGGAGCGATGCCCGAACGACGCCTCCAATGAAGCCCAAACAGACTCTTCGCACGAATATCGATTCCCCGAACAACGTAGACGTCCTTTGGCTGCAGGAGCGAAGCACCCGAAAATGACCGAAACTTTCCGAGCCCCGGTGAATTCAGAATGGTGTCCAGGCGGGCACAGGGTTGTGGAACCACCCGGGTATGGTTTCGCACAAAACGACGCACGCCTGAACCAATTTGTGTATCCAAGCGGCTCCGGACGGAGCCGCTTTTTTTCTGGTTTTACCGAAGGAATTTCGGCAATTGACAAACCTGGGTAGAAAGCAGGTAGGTAATCGACGCAACAAGCAGAAGCCCGAATCCGACCAGGCTAACGACAGCCGCCAGTAGTTGGCGATTTTGGCTCAGCTTACGCGTCCGTCGTCGCTTCTTCCGAATCCGGCCTGAAGATTCGTGAGAGTGCATCGATGTATCAGGACTCAGCCAGCGATCGCTCTATGATCCTTCCGCAAACGATTCGAGGGCGCTTTTTGACCCCTGTCAAACCCAAATCCTACTCCACACTACTTCGCAAAACCGCGCTGGCACCGTTTACCAATCACCACTGACCGAGGCTGGGACACTTTTGGGTAAAACTTCAAGGAGCGTGAGATCAACGTTTGAGGGCTTTGGAGATTCGATCGCGCTTTAAGCTGGCTTTCCACTCCTGATAGCGCACTTGGTCAACGGCCAACTCTTTGAACTGCAAGATCGGCTGGGGCGATCCCATCGGGCTGGACGGGTCATTGACCAAAGGCACCGGTTGAATCATTGGGATTCCGCTCAAACGCATACCCACAAGAAGCAAAGCACTCAACCGTCGTAAGCGCTATGCGGAATACCACGAAAAAGAATCGGTGGAACCCCTGAAAACGTCGAACGGCAAGCTTCTTTTCGAATTCCTAACGATACGCCGGCATCGCTTGCCAACCGGAGTTCGCACCACGGTTCGGGTCAAACCCAGAACTGTCGGACAGGAGGTATTCGCCTTTGGAATTTGCCCAGACCTGGGTAAAGGCACTTGGAAACTCCACTTTACGCCCGTCGAAGGGGTCACGGAACCCACTCAAACCGCGCACGTATTGACTAAAGACCGAACTAATTCCTTCTTGCACCGCGATCTGCTTCTCGTAGATCGCCCGCCGCCCCTCCTCCAAGTCGTTCGTCGTTCCGGCAAGATAGCGTGTCAGTTCGGCGACCGGACGAGTGGAGTCAACTTGGCTGCGAGCCAAGTTTGCGAGCAGCTGAGAGTAGCGGTTAAACCAAGGCAACGTGGGACGATAGGAGTTGACGATCGACTGAAAGACTCGGCTCATCGGAGCTAGCTGCCCCCTCTCGGCGCGAAACGAATAGTTACGGTCGGGTCCCCAGAATGTGGTTCGGAGCGCAGGCAACCGAGCCGAGCCTAAGACGCAGAAGATGTCTTCGTGAACGAATTTCCCATTGATCACGTATTCCAACCGCAACCGGGCGGCGCGAAATTTCTTTTCCACTCCCGATTCCTTGGCCGCTTCTGCCACCGCAGCCGCCACCGTGGGAATTTCCTCCACTTCCAAAACCTCTGCCGGCCCGATGTTTTGCCGGAACCTGGGCACGATAATCTGTTTGATATAGGCTACCGGATCTTCGATGGGCTCATGCACTTCGTTTCCCCGATACTTGGAGCCGACTGGGAAGAGCGGTATCCCGCCGTCGAGCCAAACGAAAGGAAGGGCTGGAAATGCCTCGAGAAGCTCGAAACCGTTCGGATTACCGACCCGCACTTCAACGTAGGCCGGGCTAGCGGGATGCATACGCCACGCCAAACCACCTTCAACCTGCCAGTCAGAAGGGATAATCAGACTGAATGCCTCGCCACCAATCATGTTCGGGTCATCCATGACTGGATGCCTCCGATACTTTGACGTCCCCGTTCGAAACGTGGCAGAGGCCGGCGCCGTATTTGTCGACGCCAGCGCGTTCGTTCGACTTAAAGCCAGCGGGTTCGCTTTCGCTGGGGCCCGCGCCAGGGGATTCAAAGTCTGCTTAGTTAGCTTGTAAGACGTCCCTTCTGTGGTGAAACTGAAAATGCGGCCCACCACAGTTCCCGTAAACTCAAATTTGTCTCCTCGGCTTTCGAACGTTCCCTTCAATCGATTCTCTTCCGCATACGCATTCAAGGGGAACTTTTCTTCGCCCAACTGAACCGTCCCCTTATATTCCGCACGTCCACTAGCGGAGATGGGACCGATCAACTCCACGGCGACTCGCTCATCGCGGTAGATTCCAGCGAATGAAACGTCGTCATCCGCCGCTTTCAGGAGAACGCCTGCGGTCCATTGAATAAGAATCATCAGCCCAAGGAACCGGAGTGGCTCCCATCCTAGTCGACGCAGCGCAGTCGTTGCTTGCATGATTTCTCTATTAGTATAGGAGGAGATCTGCCAATTTGAGCAAAATCGGTCAACAATTTGATTGGCCATGTCTCTTCATTGGATCTGCTCCCGAAATGCCCATGCACCAAACCGCTGAATCTGGACGCGTTCCGGCCCAATACCCGACGCGTGGGACGGAGCGTAACCGCTGGATCGTGAGCCAACGGACGGCACGGCATACGGTAAATCCGTTCCGTCCTCACGGCTGCTTTGTCGAACTGGAACGCTTCGAGGGCGGCGATGTGCTTCCGGTAGCCACGATCCTCCTCACGAATCGAGAATGCCCGTGGAAGTGTGTGATGTGCGACCTTTGGAAAACGACTCTGCCAGAGCCGGTTCCTCGCGGGGCTGTAGTCGAGCAAATCCGATTCGCGTTGAGCCTGCTAAACGAGCCACAGATCTCACCTACCTCGCGTGATCAGCCGAACTCGGATCCAGATTCGGCGACACGAATCAGCCCAACCGCCGCGGTCGCTCGGCCGAAGCAGATCAAGCTATATAACGGAGGTAGTTTCTTCGACCCCCTCGCTATTCCTCCTCAGGATTATGAAGGAATCGCGGCATGCGTGAGCTCCTTCGACCGCGTCATTGTGGAGTGCCACCCAGCGTTTGTGGGGGATCGGACTCTGGCTTTCCAGCGCTCGTTGAAGTTTGCCGCCAGGGGAACCGGCCTTGGCCGTGATACCACCAGACTGGAAGTGGGTATTGGACTTGAGACCGCGCACCCTGAGACGTTGCAGCGACTCAACAAAAGGATGACTCTCGACCAATTTCGACATGCGGCCGCTTTCCTCCGCCATCACGAAATCGCTCTTCGCGTCTTTCTCCTAGTCACACCACCGTTCCTGGGCGAAGCAGAAGGAGCGGAATGGGCTCAGCGATCGATCGACGTGGCTTTCGATGCCGGAGCCACCGTGGTATCGCTGGTGCCAACGCGAGGCGGCAACGGCGCCATGGAAGCGCTTCGCGCCTTAGGCGAATTCTCTGAACCTTCGCTGGCGACTTTGGAATCTGTCCACAGCTACGGAATCCGAACGGGTCGAGGCCGAGTTTTTGCTGACCTATGGGACCTGGAACGGTTTTCGCGCTGCACCAAGTGCTTCCCGGCACGACGCGCCCGGCTAGAGCGGATAAATCACGAGCAACTCGATTTCCCGAGGGTCGCCTGCGGCGTTTGCGACTCTTCCCCATCGCCGCGCCATCAACCCCCAAGATGAGCTCGTTCCGGACCGCATTTGATATCGTCGTTCTCGGATCTGGGTTTGGCGGATCGTTAATCGCGATGATGTTGTGTCGACGCGGCTTCTCCGTATTGCTTTTGGAACGGGGTCACCATCCGCGCTTCGCCATCGGCGAATCCTCCACTCCAATTTCAAACCTCTTACTCGAGCGGATCGGTCTCGAGTACGATTTGCCCCGCCTTCGTCCGCTCGCTCAATGGGGGACCTGGCAAGCGACTTACCCTCACATCGGATGCGGTCTAAAACGCGGCTTTTCGTTTTTTAAGCACGCTTCCGGAAGCCCTTTTCTCGGAGATCCTTCGCATGAAAGTCAATTGCTGGTTGCGGCCAGTTCGAACGATGCCGAAGCGGACACACACTGGTACCGGCCGGATTTCGATCATTTCCTGGTCAGTGAGGCTCAATCACAGGGGGTCGACTATTTAGACCGGGTTGAGCTTGCCCAGGTCTCCTTTGTTGGTGAATCGGTTCATCTAGAGGGTGAGCGATGCGGAAAACCACTTCATCTTCAAACCGCCTTCGTTATCGACGCGACAGGACCACGGGGCGCATTGTTCACCAGGTTGGGACTGGGGGAGACGGAGCTCGCCTTTCTCCCTCAAACGGAATCGGCCTTCAGCCACTTTCGGAATGTTGCTCGCTTGGGCGATATGGGAATATTCCCTCCCGCTCCACTCCCACCTTACCCTGTGGACGATGCCGCTGTGCATCATATCTTCGACGATGGTTGGATCTGGATTCTCCGGTTCAACAACGGGTTGGTGAGCGCAGGAGTCGCCCAGCGTAAACACGCGCATTCTGCCATGGCAAAACCGGAGGAGATCTGGAAGCAAGTTTTAGAACGCCTTCCCACGGTGCGAGACCAGTTTGCTGGGGCTCGAGCGGAAATCCCATTTCAACATATTTCTCGCCTGGGCTTCCGCTGCGCCACTCTAACCGGCCAGAATTGGGTGCTGCTGCCCTCGGCGGCAGGGTTCGTGGATCCACTCCTTTCAACAGGCTTCACCTTAAACTTGCTCGGAATCCTGCGTCTGTCGGAGATCATCGACCGCTTTTGGGGAACTGGACAAATGGCCAAGCGCCTTAACGGATACGCAGAAGCGACGACTCTGGATTTGCTGGTGACCGAACGGCTGGTCGCGGCTCTGTATTCGTGCATGCGTAACTTTGGGCAGTTCACGATGATTGCCCGACTCTATTTTGCTGCGGTCAGTTATGCCGAACTAAGTTGGCGCCTCGGTCGAACCGATCGGGCCGGATCCTTCCTCCTGCGAGAGGACCCGGAGTTCGGGCCAGCTTTCGAAGAGTGTTTGAAGCTTGCGGTGCAGGTCGCGCAAACTCCGGATAGTGAGCCAGCGGTGGAAGCGCTGCGGACACTCGTCTTAAGAACGATTGCTCCGGTAGATCTCATCGGTCTGTCGGATTTGACTCGACAGAACTGGTATGGAGTTCACCATGACGACCTCCTCACAGCCGCTTCAAAATTGGGTCTAACAGCGAATGACGTGCGGCAAATCCTAACCACCCGTTGACGCTGAGGGTTTCGCGGTGGAGAGCCACTGCCACCGCATTGCTTGTCCATTAACTGTCCCTCTTTTGGAGAGTGGAGAAATAGTAATCTCTTACCTTCCTTGCATGGTCCTGTTCCTTGTCCTAGTTTGCGAGTATGAACCTTCGAAAGAGCATTCTGCTTGGTCTCGTCACCTTAGCGACATGTCTCGCCTGCGAAGCGGCACTGAAGGAGTCCATGACCGCGACGAACCGTCCAGTTTATGTCTTGCCGATTCGCAGTGATATCATGCCCCCCCTTGTCTACCTCGTCCGCCGCGGAGTCAAAGCAGCCATCGAAGACAACGCTCAAGTGCTCGTTCTCGACATGGAGACCAATGGCGGCCGGGTTGATACAACCGAGGAAATCATACGGATTCTCGGTCAGTTTCACGGGGAAACGATTACCTATGTGAATGGCAAGGCTTTCTCAGCTGGCGCCTTCATTGCCGTCGCCACGCAACGGATTTATATGGCGCCCCAAAGTGTGATCGGCGCCGCGGCACCGTTGTTGATGATGCCGGGCGCGGCACCGACCGAGATGCCCCAAACCATGGAAGCCAAAATGACCTCCGGGATCCGAGCCTTGGTTCGCGCGAACGCAGAGAAGAATGGCCATAACGTCGAAGTTATTGAAGCCATGATTGACAAGAACAAGGTGCTCGAACTCGACGGCGAAGTTCTAAATGAAAAGGGACAAATCCTGACCCTCACCAACAAGCAGGCGGAAAAGGAGTATGGTAACCCTCCCAGACCGCTGCTCTCGCTTGGAACGTTTGAGAACCTGGATCAGCTGCTCGACAACCTCGGCGTTGGAATGGCCCGACGCGTCACGATTCAGCCAACCGGAGTTGAACAGCTTGGGACCTGGATCAATGCGCTCAGCCCAATCCTTTTGATTATCGGCGTCATCGGTCTCTACATCGAATTCAAGACTCCGGGCTTCGGGCTTCCAGGAATTGTCGGCATCGTGGCCTTTGCCCTTTACTTTCTCGGCAGCTATGTCGCAGGGCTTTCCGGAATCGAATGGATCGCGCTGTTCATCGTCGGGCTCATTCTCCTGGGTTTGGAGTTGTTCATTTTCCCAGGAACCACCGTCTTTGGGTTCATTGGAGCGGCTCTCGTAATGATTGCGATTGTCCTGGCGATGGTTGACATCTACCCAAACGCTCCGGGCCTTCCGGCCCCAATTCGATTCTACATTCCGATTGAAGCGATGCTGTTGAACTTAGCGATTGCCTGTGCCGGCTCGGTAGCGTCCATAGGAATTCTCAGCTTGTGGCTACCGAAGACAGCGGTCTTTGGCGCACTCGTCTCGCACACCGTTAGCGGCGAGCAGTCTGTCTCGCGGCAATCTGCACGCCAAGAACGCCAGGTCGGAGACATCGGAATCGCAGACTCGGATCTACGCCCCGGGGGCAAAGCCCGCTTTGGGGAAGAAGTATTGGACGTGATTACGCAAGGCGATTTGGTTGCGAAAGGCGCCCGCGTCCGAATCATCGGGCATAGTGCCGCCGAAGCCATTGTCGCCCCGATCCCAGATTCAGAGGCCTAGCGCGGCTCGGATTTGCCAATTTCCTTCGCAGTACTATTCGTCCGCGCCCCAGACTCAAGCTTCCGCGTGGGCTTCGATTCACGTTTACGTCTCTCGTCCAGGTTGCGATTCGACGTGCGCTTGAGCATTTCCTCAAACTTAATTTGCTGCTCGGGATCTAGTTCAGCGCGAATTTTCTCATTCACCCGGCGATGTTCTTCCTGGGCTTGTGGTGCGATAGAGTCCCAAAGCTGCTTCATGCGATCGTGGCTCTCACGAAGGATTTGCTCCACGTGTTCGCGCTGAGTCGGGTTCAGATACAGTTGGCGCTGCATCCGATCCAGCAATTCGCCACGCTGCCGAAGAGGGCCAAGATTAGGCTGCGCCGTTGGTGGTGACACTGAAGCATGCTTGAGGCGGACGGTAAGCCCGCCCGTGACCACGCCCGCAGCGAAAATCACTAACGCTGCAAAAATGACTTTCCAGACGTTCACCAGGAATCGTTGATGGAGCTGAGCGGTCCCCAAACGGTTGATTCCAAATCCGCGGCCAAGTTTGCCGAGGCGCCCGAGGCGCTTTCGCGCGTTACTGTCCAAACACTGGTTAAGACCATGATAGCGACGCACATCGCAGCGGCTTGCCAGAGCGCCCGGGACCAAAGTGCCCACGCATCAGGTATTGGCTGCGATGTTAGTGCAGCCATGACTCGCTTCTCGAACGCGTATGGCACGTGATCCGAAGGCGGGTTTGCCCGCGCCATCGCGAACAGTTTATCTTCGATTTTGTTACCGCTCATTTGCCCTCAAAAACTCAGACGCTTCCGATCATTGACGGGTTACAGGTACTTCTCGAGCCCCATTCGCTCCACGCACTTTCGCATTTCCCGGCGAGCTCGAAAAGCTCGGACTTTGACGAGCGCCACAGACCAGCCGGTCATCGCGGAGATTTCTTTGACGGACCGCTCTTCAATCTCGAGCAATGTTAGAACCAAGCGTGCCGCCGGGGAAAGCTTAGCAAAGACCGCTTGAACCAGCGCCTGCGCCGCCGCCACGCGTTCCGTATCACTGCCCGTTTCTGGAACGAACGACTCCAGCCAGTCTGAATCGGCCGAACTGACCTCGGAAAACGCGTTTTCTCTCGATCGTTGGTGTTGGCGCAGAAAATCGAAGCATGTTCGGACGGCTAAGCGCATCAGCCAATGCTCGAAGGGAGCCTCCCCCCGATAGCTGGAGAGCTTCTGGAACGCCTTAACGAACACTTCTTGAACGATGTCTTCAACCTCGCTCTCCGTGCGCGCATAGCGCCGGGCCGTCGCAAACAGGCGAGGCTGATACTTCCGCACGAGCGGCTCGAAACTGGCCACCTCTCCTCCGAGGACCGCCGCAATCAGCTCAGCGTCGCTCGATTCCATGATGTCGCAAAATGTGACGCACTCACGAGCCAAGGTGCTCGGAACCGGGCAGTCGTGCCAGGACGCGAGGCCGATTGGCTACTGGTATAACGCTAGGAACTGCCTCCGGTAGTCGGATTCAACTCCGGGCAAGCGTTGCCCCAGGTGGTCTTTGGAAATCGCGCCGTGCTGAAAACGACGCTTTGGAAACACGGGCATGTCGATGCCGAGAACGGCTCGCATTCCCCTGGAGACTATCTCTCCTTTAAGGGCATAGAGACGCTCCACATCCATGTTGGTCAGCGTTGAAAATGGGATCCCTTCAGCAACCTCCACCACATTCGGGCGCGTAAACGGACTGAATCCCGAAAAGCCAAAGTGCTTCGCTGGAGCGTAAGTCCGGGTGTAAGAACGGCTCAACCCGCCGGAATACGTGAGGGAATGCTTTATTTTCCCTACCCCCCACCCTTCCTGGTAAAGCATGGTGTTGTTGACCACGCTCCGGATCGTCAGTTCTGGATTCTCCTCGATCGGATAATCCTTGAGGTTTTCATCGCCGCCATCGCCATCGATCAGGTACTTCCACTCGGGATAGCGTTGGCGAATGCCACGGCACAGCGTCATGACCATCGAGGCCGCTTCCACATCGAGGGGCTTGTAATCCTCCACCACGCGAATTGTCTCCGCGACATCCAACGAGTCCAGGCTGGCCTCGATGGGCTCCAAAAACAGTCCCAAACCAAGTGCTTCCAAAAAGCTGCGCGCTTGGCGAATATCAGGAGCGTCTCCGAAACTAAGGGTGAACGCTTTTAAGCGCCCCAGGTTCAACCCCAGCTTTTTCATAGCGCAGTAGGTCGCGACGAAGACAGCCCCGCTATCGATCCCTCCGGAAAAACAAACGCCCACGGGCGCATCGGTCGGCAAGGCGCGTAACCACTTGATCACCTCGCCAGTCAGCGCGGAAACGTACGCAGAACCAATTTGCTCCAAATCGGATCCGAGCACGTTTCGCTGGGGCGCAAAGAATCGTTTGTAGCTCGGATCAGGATCAGGGCACCCGATCAGTAAGAGCTCCGTAATGTAGTGCGCTGGAACCATCCGCGTATAGCTCGGGTGGAACTGTTTCGAGAGTCCCTCGGAGACTAACCACGCGTGAATCGCGTCAATCCGGTCGGCCACAACCAAGGCCGGTCCTTCCGCACGCTTCGCCAGGAAGTAGCGCATGGGTCGATCGAGCGATCTCGCCAGAAAGACCTTCTTCCCTTCGCGCGCCAGCAACGCAAAAGACCCGTCGATCTCCCGAACGGCCATCGGTTGCCCAGAAAGCACCCGTTCGCGCGCCGCGGCGAGGCTCATGTTGTGAATCTGGTTCAGGCTAGGATCTAACAGATCGACGACGCGTTCAAGATAATGGTCCATAAGTTCCTCTGCAGGATCAACTCCGGCCGACGACCGGACAAGGATGATTCGAGAGCTTTGTACGCAGGCTCGCGCTCCTTGTCAAAAAGTTCCTTCCCGAAGTCGCTGCGGACCAGGTCGGGACGAGGACCGATGAGGGCGACGGATGACCAGCGACCCGTTCCCCGTTTACACTTCCTTCACCGTGCCCCAATAAACGTCGAGTCGTTTTGTGAGATAAAGCCGCACGGCTTTCACCAACACACGCGATTCGAGTTTCTGCCCCGCTTCGACGATCTGTTTAAGCGTCATGTGAGGGCGGATGCGGAACCCTTCTTGGGCGATGATCGGGCCCTCGTCCAAATGCATGCTAACGAAGTGGGCGGTAACGCCGGCGATCTTGACCCCATGCTCGTAGGCTTGCCGATACGCCTGAGGGCCGGGAAAACTTGGTAGCAACGAAGGGTGGATATTGATGATCTTGTTCTTATAGCGCCAGACAAAATTCGGCGACAGAATCTTCATAAAGCGCGCCAGGACCACGAAGTCCACGTCATGCTCCAGAAGGAGCTGCAGGGTGGTCCGTTCCGCTTCATCACGGTCGTTCCACGACACGCACCGGAAAGGTAGGCCTCGTTTGAGAACCAAAGGCTCCAGGTCTCGCCGATTCCCAACCACTAACGCCGGTTCTGCCGGAAGCAGACCCGATTGGAATGCCTTGAGCAAAGCTTCCAAACCGTGTGGTTCGCGCGTGACAAACACGGCCGCCCGCTGACGGTGTCGGGGTTTAGTGAACCTAACCGTGACTTCCATCGCTAAGGAGAGGGCCAGTTTCTCCAGCCCTGTTTGGATGACCCCAGCGCGCACTTGTTTCGCGTCCCAGGAAGCTTGCAGCGTCATACTGAACTGTCCTCGGGTGACCTGCTCCTCCAGCGCCTCGATATTGGCTTTTTGCTCAAACAGGAAGTTCGTCACCTTGGCAATCACGCCGGTTTTATCCCGGCCGATTACCGTGACGGTCGCGTAAGTCTTCATCTCAGCAGCTATTTAGGGAACCGGCCAGCCCCTGTGGCAAGGAATACCTTTGGTTCCTTTGACCAAAGGCAAGGCGGATGTTCGCCGGTTTGAGATGCCCAACCGAGCGATCTCCATCGCCTTCGCGGGCCTTTGCTGGAAGGCGCACTGCCAATTCTTTTGACCGGTCCCGCAACTTTCTCTAGTTTCATTTGTATAACAAGAGACTGACAGCTAGATAATTAGACAATGGCGTTTGTTTCCATCAGAAATGTTTTAGCGGATGCCAGCTTGGCAGCCCCAGATCAATTTGAGACCTGGCTCAAAGCTTGGCGCGTCGCCGCTGACAATGGCTCTCAAGAGTCTCTCCTGGCGTTTTTCAGCCGGGAAGGTGGGGTCTCGGAAGAGGTTTTCCTGCAACGTTTAGCAACAGCCCTTAGCTGGCCCTATCTAGATTTGGCGCGCTTATCCATATCCCAGGAGACGCAACGAAGGATTTCCACGAAAGTCGCCTTCCAATATTCCGTCTTGCCTGTGAGTTTTGAGAAGGGAACCCTGCTCATTGCCGTGAGCAACCCGTTCGACACGGGCCTTCTCCAAGCCGTGGAGTTCGACGCCCGATGCCCCGTCCAATTTGGCCTGGCACCCAAGCCTGAAATCGAAAAAGCGCTTAAAAAGTACTACGGCGTCGGCGCTGAAACGCTCGACGAGATTGCGAAGGATGAGCCACTGGAGCTGCTCGTCGGTGAGGATAAGGAAATCACGGAGGGCGACCAGGAAGCGAGCGTGATCAAGTTTGTCAACCAGATCATCTGGGAGGCGTTCAAAGACCGCGCCACGGATATTCACTTTGAGCCAGCAGAGGATGAACTTCGCATTCGTTACCGGATCGATGGCATTTTGCATCAGACGCCGATGCCTCCTCAGCTTAAGCGTTATCAGGCGGCCTTGATTTCCCGTATTAAGGTGATGTCCGGCATGAATATCGCCGAAAAGCGGCTGCCTCAGGACGGTCGAATCAACGTCCGAATCAAGGGGGAGGAAATCGACATTCGTGTCTCGACTGTTCCGACCGTCTACGGAGAGAGCGTCTCCCTTCGTCTTTTGACCCGTGGCAAGATCTTCCTAAGCCTGGAGAAACTCGGCTTTTCTGGGATGGAAGAGCAAGCGATTCGTGAGATTATCATCAAGCCGCACGGAATTTTCCTGGTCACCGGCCCGACAGGGTCTGGCAAATCGACATCGCTCTATGCGTTCTTGAGCACGATTAACTCCGTGCACAAACGGATTATTACGATCGAAGAACCTGTCGAATATGAGCTCAAGGGTATTAACCAGATTGCCGTCCGTTCAGACATTGGACTGACGTTTGCAATGGGACTGCGCCATATACTCCGTCAGGATCCCAATGTCATCATGGTCGGAGAAATCCGCGACTTGGAAACAGCGGAAATCGCGATCCGAGCAGCGCTAACGGGCCACTTGGTGTTCAGCACGCTTCATACGAACGACGCGCCCAGCGCATTCACGCGGCTGATCGACATGGGAATCGAGCCTTTCCTTGTGGCTTCATCGGTGGAAGCCGTGATGGCGCAACGGCTGGTTCGAACAATTTGCTCGCACTGCAAAGTGGAACAGAAAGTCGAAGCCGATTACTTGCGACGAATTGGGTTTCCGGAAGACGAGATTCCGACGGCTAAATTCTGGCGCGGTGCCGGTTGCGAAGAATGCCGCGAGCTAGGGTATCAAGGCCGAATGGGAATCTACGAACTATTGATTTTGAACGAGTCGGTACGGCCGCTCATTCTCAATCGTGCGCCATCGAGTACGATCGCCCAACGGGCCATGGAAAATGGGATGCGAACGCTACGCACGGACGGTTGGAACAAAGTCAAGGCTGCACAAACGACGATTGAAGAGGTCTTGCGAGTGACTCAGACAGAGGAGCATCTCAACGCGTTGGTGGGCGACAGCAAATCAGAAATGTGAGTGAAAGAGTGAAGAAAGCGCGCGTTTCCAGCCCCAATTTCTGCAACCTGCTCCAGGTTACCAAGGAGTTTCGCCAACTCTGGCAGTTTGGCGCACGCAATGGACAAGTCAGTCTGATCACTCAGCGCAAGATCTCTCCTCTAGACCCGCTCCCGGCCAAGATTATTGCCAAAGACTGGAGCTCACTGTTCCAACGGAAGCTGAACATTGCCTGGTTGCCTGCTGACCAGGTTTTTCTCCGAGTCGTTCATTTGCCCGCCTCGGACCACAACGAAGTGCAGTCCATGATCGAGCTGCAACTGGAGAAGATTTCTCCTTTGCCGGTCGCACAAGTCGTTTGGACAACCGAACTGTTGCCTAAACAGTCGGAGAACCTGCAACCGGTCGTGGTCGTGATTGCCGCTCGAGACACCGTCGAGGCCTTCCTGGGTGCGTTGGAAACGTCAGGTTACCTGGTCGATCGGCTGGAGGTGCCCTGTTTGCATCAACTGCTCGAGACCCGGGTCGAGGGCGACGGGGTCTGGCTTTATCCTTCGATCCAAGCGGGAAATAACCTTTGCCTAGTAGCTTGGTGGGACAGCGGCAGCTTGCAGCAGCTTCAACTGATCCACCTC
Organism: Limisphaerales bacterium; assembly: GCA_044225505.1. Taxonomy (GTDB): domain Bacteria; phylum Verrucomicrobiota; class Verrucomicrobiia; order Limisphaerales; family SIBE01; genus JAXMHN01. Next base: position 1,716 of record JBGAIN010000134.1, on the reverse strand, counting down.
CCCGAAGGTGAAGATCAATCATCGCTCGTGATTGAGCAACTGACCAAAACCGCCTGGGCGGGTGAAATCGAAGGGTGGTTGAAGTCGAAGCCGCGCTGTTATCTCGCTGCCGACGCTGTTCTCGCGCCGCTCTGGGAACCGGCCTTGACACGCTGGGCGGGCGAATCGGTCATTGTGCATGAGCCGCTCCCGGAATCGAAACTGGGTGAGGTGGCAGCGCGACGGGCCGCACGCGGCGAAAGCCAAGCCAACCTGCTCCCGCAGGAATTCACCTCCAAATACCGGCAACAGTTTGTCGATCGGCTCTGGATGGGTGGGCTAGGTGCGGTGTTGGGACTGTACGTGATTGGAGTCCTAATTTATTTCGTGGCGCTGCAGGTCGTGAAGTATCAGACCGGCAGCCTGGAAAGCCAGGTGGCTGCGATCAGCACCGACTACACGAACGCGGTGAAACTCCGTGAGCGCATTGACGTGCTCCAGAACCAGTTGCATCTCAAATACGCCGCTTTGGATTCGTTCAAAGCAGTCTCCGAGAAACTGCCCGCCGATCTTACCCTCATTTCTTTCCAATTCCAGCGCGGCCAGAAAGTTGTTCTTCAGGGGACTGCACCTCCCGAACAAACGACCCAGATCACCGATTACAATGATGACCTGCGCAAAACAAAGGTGGACGGACAACCGCTGTTTACTAAAGTCAGCCCGCCGCGAGTCGTCAACCGTTCCGGCACGGGAGGAGGCCAGATTCTCAACTGGGACTTCACCTGCGATCTGAACCGCCACGAGACTGAATGAGCGCAGCCGCTTCCAAACTAAATCTTCGTCCTCAAGAGCGGCGTCTTATCGTGCTGGTGGCGATTGTGCTCTTTGTCGTGCTGAATGTCTGGCTGGTCTGGCCGCTTTTCGGAGACTGGGGCCGTTACCAAATGAACCAGTTACGGGCGCGACGCACGCTTGATACCTATCGTTCAGAAATTGCCAAGGTCTCTGGGTACCGGGTCAAACTTAGAGAATTAGAGAATGCGGGGCCGAGCGTGGTGCTGGATGAACAGGAATTGGATCTCGTCCGAACGGTTCAGAATCAGGCGACGATCAACCGCCTTTATGTCATCACCTCGGATCCACGACCGCGCGTCAGCGCCAATTCGCAGACGAATCGCTTCTTTGAAGAGCAATACCAGAACTTGCACGTCACGGCAGGCAACGAAGAATTGATCAACTTTCTCGTCAGTTTGACGTCAACAAACTCTTTGATACGAGTGAAAGACCTGAGTGTGAAGCCCGACACGTCAGGCACAAAGCTGGATAGTCAAATGACGTTAGTCGCCAGTTACCAACGAACGACACCGGCCAAGGTTTCTCCGACTTCCAGTCCGCGTCCTTCCGACTTGGCTTCTGCCAAACCTGCCATCCCGCCAACTCGAGTCGTAACTTCAACCAACAAGACCACTCCCATTCTCCCGGCAGGCGGAGGCGCCGCCACAAATCGATTCACGTCGTCCAAACCGCGCCAGGGCACCAATACGCCCGCGAAGAAACCTTAACCCACATCCCTGGCTTGCGTCGCTTGATCAACCCATTTTCCTCGAATCTCTAACCCTGCACTACCCGAATCGTGAAAACTTCTTTCGCCATTATCTGCGCGTTCCTGTGGCAAGCAGTGCTGCACGCGCAGCCTAACCCTGCACCGGATGCCGCCCCTCCCGCCCACCCGGTTCC
>JBGAIN010000133.1:0-23771 GCA_044225505.1 Limisphaerales bacterium | reverse complement strand
AAGACCCAGGAACCAATCGTGACTCTCGGTCGCAATTATTGGTTCCAGGTCTAAAACACGCAGCGATTCCGATCGCCGGGAATATGTCCAATTCTCTGCCAAGCAGTCAGAATGCCACCCCATGTCCAGACGGGTGCAAATGCGCTTACTCCTTGCACACAATTGATGTTGGAGCGAAACAGCCACTCGCCGCAGAGCCCGGACCTGAGAAAGTGTCATTGTTTGTTCGGAGCCGGTGTAAAGAAATGTCCACCAGGGCTCCTTTTTCGCATCCGTCGCGGCCTAGCAACATGCCAACAACGTGTCCGAACCGCGTTTCCGCTCAATGCGCCGTCAGGGGCTTTATTGGAGTAGTTCCCTCAACGGGGCTCGAAACATTCGATTGGTCGCTCCCAAATCCTCCGGGATGAAAGAGACGAACTTGTCGGTAATGCCCATCGCTTCTTGAGCAAGCTCGATCTGTCCCATCCTGGGCAATTCGATTGTCCGAACTCGGAACTCTGGTTTAAGCAACTCCGTGATAATGAGCAACCGCGCTGAAGAGCTGGAACGCGACGCTTCTCGGTTTTTGACCAGCCCAGAGGCCCATAAACGTCCGTCCCAGAACTTCCAGTCCTGGACGGCAAGACCAGAATACGCTGAGGATCCGGAGACCGAGCCGAGCCCGCGAGCTTTCAGATCCGATCCCATGAGCGTGTGTTGGAGCTGGCCATCCAAGGACCAGACATAGACCGTTTCCGTATCCCAACTCGCTCCCAGCAAACCTTCAGGACCGACCGCAATGGCTCCGATGTGATCCGAAACTCGAAACTCCACTTCCGGTCGAAGGGGCTCGCCTGGAAGGCATTGAGCCAGCGAGTAAGCGCGAATCATCGTCTGCCCATGCCGGACACTTTCAGAAACCGGCACCCACAAGCGCTGGCCGTCCGATTGGAGGCCGCCCGGATGATCCATCCTTGTGGCAGTTCCATCCGCGTTCTTGACGGAGAGGTCCCAACTGTCCCATCGGTTCCCTGCGATCGACGTACGGAGGAGCAGCGGACGTTTTGGGACCGTGGTCTCGAGACGTGCCGTGACATACAGATTGGTCCCAACGAATTCCAGCCCTTGCGTGTGAGCGCGCGCGGGCTGACCGTCCGTGAGAAGCGGTGGTAACGGAAGCATTTCGAACTGAGCAGCGCGGACTGGCGAAAAACCAATAGAAAGGGCTAGGGCAAACGCGTGGCTCATCCCGATACCGGCCCTCCGAGATTTCCAATGCGCCTTCACTCGAATCCCAGGTCGAGGCCTGGATGGAAGACAACGCCAATTTGCTCCAGGGCATCATGACGTCCGTTGTACCACAAAAGCCATTTCTCGCCGTCGAAGACCGCAAAGGGTTTGTAGCACGCGTCGTGGTCCCACTCCTTCATGCCTGGCCGCACGATGGGATTCCCAGGATGTCGCTGCCAGCCTGAAATGCCGTCGCGAGACCGCGCCAGGCCAATTTGTGCATGCGGTTCGTCGCGAAACCCGATGTAGAACATCAAGTGCCAGTCGCCTTGCTGAATGACTTGGCATGCGGTCACTTTATGACGCTCCCATGGCAGCATTGCGTCAGGAGTAAAGATTGGATTCGCAGGATGTTTCTGCCAAACCAAACCGTCCGGGCTGGTGGCGTAACCAATCGCGTTCGGTTCATTTTGTTCGCCCCCCGAATACCACATTCGATAGAGCGCCTTGGATTCATCCCAAATGACGTGCGGGCACATTACCGCCACCTTCTCCCAAGGTAGCTCTGGCGAAAGGACTGGACGCTCGCTTCTGCGCTTCCAATTCACGCCGTCCGGGCTAATCGCGTATCCGATCCACGAATGTTCCCGAGCTTGTCCGGTGTACCAAAGATGATAGGTGTCCCCTCGCTTTAGAACCGCAGGACGGTTGATATCGTCTTCCCAGCCCGTTTCCGGACGCGGACCAAGCACCGTTTTTGGAGGTTCCGTCCAATGAATGCCGTCCTGGCTGTCCACGATGGCGAGGCTTATCTTAGGCCGCCAAGAAAGCCACATGCGATAATTCGCGGGTTCTCGCAGTACGGCGACATCAAAGCAGGTACCATACTTTCCTCCCATAACCGGATTCCCTTCGAACTTATTCCACCCAGCGACGGCTTTTTCGGATGCGGGCGTCTGCGCAGAGACTGGCAATGTTCCGATGACTCGCTGCAGCGATTCGCTATCGCTGATTCGTTGGCCATCTGCATAAACGGATAACCCTTTCCCCTTCCCGTAGCGGTTGCCTGTTCTGTCCCACACAATAGATAACACCCGGCCTCGGTACGGCACGCGATCCAGGCAAAAGTAATCCCACGTCTTGGGGGTTAATGGGTTTACTTCCACTTGATCATCATTTCGGGCGCGCAGACCGATCAGCCCAGTGATGACGAGATCACAAAAGGTGGAGTGATTGTAGTCTTTCCCGCGCTCCGGAATCTTGGAACCCCGCTGTTCTAGGAGTGTTCGTGCGATCCAATCTCCCGTAAAGGGGTTTAAGTTCTCATCAATCCAAGGGACGACTCGTCCGTCGGACAAGCGCAGGCGGTGGCTAAGGGCAAAGTTCCGCAATACCGTGAAATAAGCGCTCGCATCGATTGCGTCTTGCGCTGGGCCATTGAGCAAGTTCGCCAGCCCCACGAGAGTGACGGAGGTTGAGTATGGCCAACTCGGGCCGTTCCACTGACATTCATGCCCTTCGTAAGCCACCCGAAAACCTGGCGCCCGCTGTTCGGTCGTCGTGGGACCGAATGGAGCGTAAAACCCTTGCGGCTCGAGCAGTTGTTTCCAAGCGACCGCGAACCGTGCTCCGGTCAAGTTAAAATACCACGGGGTCAGGCCGTGTAGTTCACGGACCGCTGCCAGGCGCGCTTCCGCTCCTCTCGGCAGAACCTTAAAAAACTGATCGCGCTCGTCCCAAAGCTTCTCCTGGACAAGCGCTTTGATACGGTCGGCTTCGCGCCGAAACCGCTCGGCTAAATCCTCCCGACCAGCCAGACGCGCGATCTGGCTGATCGCCACTGCGTCCCCATACATATAACTATTGATTGTGGCGCGGTAGCCACTGCCGCCGATAGAGACTTCCATTCCATCTTCCCCGTCATTTTGCCAGAACAAGCCGTTGGGATCGCGCCGTTCCTTCTCCCATTGTTCGAAGTTGGCCACGAGATCCGGAAGTAATCCCGTCAAGAGCCGGACATTCGGCTGCACCAGATGCCGCGCCAGCAGAGCATCCGCGGCCCAGAAACTGTATCGACGGGGCTCAGCTCCTTGGCGAAACCAGAAACGCGCGTAATCATCGAGATAGCGAGCATCAGCCAGCCAGCGACCTTCATAAAAGTGATGCCCTGCCGCGCAGGAAATGGTGTTAAACTTTCCCGCCCACGGCACGCTCGGCAGGAACTCGGTAATGACATAGCCCTCCGGGGTGGAGCGGATCTGCTTGCGGAACGTCCACCAGCGAAAGTAATAAGTAAGTTCGATCTCCCGGTCTGGACATTCAAAGAAGGGCACATTCCGGCTTAGCCAATCCCATGATTCGCTATTGGGAACCGCCTGGGGATAGAGCTCATTGTCATTCTGATTGAACTCGTCCACGTAATGGCGAAACGCCGAGGGCTCCAGGATTAACGGTTTGGAAAGCGCTGCTCCCTGGGCCGCCCGAGAGATCAGGCAGGCCACGATCAAGAAAGTCCATCGACGGAAATCCCACTTGGCCTCGATCCTTTTCATAGAATATCTGCGTATTTGTCTCTTCGCCCAACCCGGCCGAACGTGCGATTCGGGTCGCATCACCGCCGAGCACGATTCTGCGCAAGCAACCATTGATAAAACTCTGGATTCTCGTACGTCACGGTCCAAGAATCATGGCCCGCGTCGGGATAAATCGTAAACTTCGGCTTTCCTCCCGCTGCTTTCAATGCCTCGACCATGTCTTTGGACGCTTGCAGGGGCACGGTAGCGTCTTTCGCCCCGTGAAAGACCCAAATTGGCATGTTCGCCAGCTTCGGAGCGTCTTCAATTTCTCCGCCACCACAGATCGGCGCGATGGCCGCAAACTTCTCGGGGTGCGCCGCGGCTAATGCCCAAGTTCCGTATCCGCCCATGCTTAAACCCGTAAGGTATACGCGATTCTTGTCCGCGATATTTCCGGACGATATCGTCTAAGAATGCATTGAGCACGTCAGGATTCCAGTCGCCGCGCGGGCTCTGCGGCGACACTAAAATGAAAGGGAATGCCCCATGTTTTTCCGCCAGCTTGGGCAAGCCGTGGATCTTAACTTTGGAGAGTTCGCTCCCCGACTCTCCAGAACCGTGCAAAAACAACACCAATGGCCATCGGTCCCGGGGCCTCTGTTCGTAACCGGCGGGCAGAGAGAGCAAATAGTCGAGTTTGGCTGTTATCGTGATTTGCCGTTCAAAATGTCGCGCTTGTTGCCGTGCGGGAATCGGCCGCTCGGCAAAGATGGGGAGAACAGATCCGGCCAGGAGGAGTAGAACAGCGCAACAGCGACGTGAATTCATGCGATGCGCCGACGTTACCCTTTGCTGCCGTCCCGAGCAAGGTTCAGAACGGCCGTTTACAGTCACGGACTTTAAGAACCATGGTCACCCCCGATTCTATTCCGCTGACGAAAGTCTCTTACAGTGCTATGCCTGCGGCAATGAATCTCCAAATTCCGTTCCACTCATGCGCCATCACGGTCGCCCTGTGGGCTTGCGCGATCGCCAGAACTGCCGCTGCCGGAGCGATGAATTCGGAGCCATCGCATGACCAACCCGATTCAATGCTATTGAAAAGAGCGGATCTTGGGACGCCCCCAGATGAAATCAAACCGTTCTTCCAGCCGCCGGATGAGTATCGCGCCCAACTGGACGAATTTCGTTCTCCCCTGGTGTTTGAGAATGGAAGTCGTGTGCAAACCCCTATGGACTGGGCACGCCGCCGTGAAGAGATTCTCTCTGCGTGGCACCGCGTGATGGGTCCTTGGCCGCCCCTCATCGCAAAGCCACGTGTTGAAATAATCCGAACGGACCGACGCGACAACATTCTTCAGCAGCAACTCCAAATCGAGATTGCGCTGGGGGGCGAGCGGGTCGACGCGCTGCTGCTAGTTCCTGAAGGCGCACCGCCTAAGCAGAAACGACCCGCGATCGTGGTCACGTATTACGACGCTGAAACCGGAGTCGGGCTTGGAGCCCCGTGGCGCGACTATGGCTGGCAGCTAGCGAAGCGAGGCTTTGTGGCCCTTTCCATTGGCAAGCCCAATGCCCAGATCAGTTTAACGACCACGAACAAACCCCGCACGGCACCCTACCTCGGGCCGGTTGGGGCGGGCATCCAGGTGCAACCGCTCTCAGCGTTAGCCTACGCCGCGGCCAACGCCCATACGGTTTTGGCGCAGCGTCCCGATGTTGACGCTGGCCGCATCGGAATCGTAGGCCATTCCTTCGGCGGGAAATGGGCGATGTTCGCTTCGTGCCTCTACGATAAATTCGCCTGCGCGGTTTGGTCCGATCCCGGGATCGTCTTTGATGAACGAGACCGGCGGCAGCAGAATCCGAGCGGCAGTGTGAACTATTGGGACGTCTGGTATCTAGGAGCGGAACCAGGGTCCGTCGCCAATCCTGATCAAGCCGGGCCATTTCGGAAACTACCAAGTGAAGGACAACGGCGGACCGGCGCGTACAAAACGCTGATCGAGAGCCAGCACGATTTGACTGAGCTTCATGCCTTAATGGCGCCTCGGCCTTTCTTTGTCTCCGGCGGCACCGCGGATCGATTGGAACGCTGGCCAGCTCTCAATCACGCGATTGCGGTAAACCAAGTTCTTGGCTATACGCACCGAGTAGCCTTGGCACCTCACCCGGACCATAGTCCGACCGCTGACGCCAATGCACTCGTCTACCGATTCTTCGAGTGGTGCCTCCAGCCCAAAGACTGAGCCTCGAATTCCTCTCCACTCAATCCGGGAACAAACTTACAGAAGCTGTTATGGAAACCATTCTAAAACTCGTGGCCATGAAACTCTTTCGCGATCGTTGCGGCACCTGGCGCATCTGGTCTGGCGCCCGTTTTCGACTGAGTTCGTATCTGCCCTGGGGAGTCGCTCTCGCCGCCGCGCTGGCTCTCGAAGGCCAAGCGTCCACCGTGCGCTGGGAAGCCTCACAGTTGTTTGATCAGTCCGTTACCGAGCAAATTCGCCTCGATCGCGATGGGTCTGCCCTCGAACTCGAATCGGGAGAGCTTTTCGAGGATGACGGTCCGGCCGCGGGCCATTCCTATAGAAAGCCCGAAAATCGGGAAACGGTGACCCCGACGGTCTGGATCAAGAAGACGCTGCACATCCCCAATCCTCAAGCACGAACTGCCCACATGGTCATTCTCTCGGGGGAACCCACGGAATGCCTGATCAACGGCCAAGTTCAATCGTTCGGCCCCAACGAAAGCGGCCGAGACCAATACAAGACGTATCGTTTCGACCCCAAGCTTCTCCGGGAAGGCCTCAACGAGATTATCCTGCGCAACTCCGGACGCGTCATGATCGCCCGCGACGACGAATTTGCCTTGGGATCACGCACCCGGTTGCATTCTCCCAATCGCAGTGCCAAAAGCACCGATGCGGGCCAGACCTGGGACGATGCGCATTTGGGTCCGGAAGGCCGATTAGATGGCGAATATGGAATCCGGGTCTTCCTCGACCACTACCGCCCGACCGGGATGTTAACGACCCCAGTCTATGACCTCGGCAATCTGGATGGCCGTTCCTTGCCCAAACTCCTGGACGAATCGGGCAGCGTCAGAATCCGCGCCCACGTAACCACCGCTCCCTCCGGTGGCGTCCGCCTTCGGATCCGGTCCGGGACGACTTACGTTCCCGCTCCAAGTGCTTGGTCAGAGTGGAGCTCCTGGGTGAAGTCGGAAGTCAGTGCCAATTCGCTGCGAGGCCGGTACTTCCAGGTGGCGGTGGAACTAGGCACGGCCGACCCACTTCGGTCGCCCCGCTTCACGAGTTTGGAGGTGGAGACAAGTTCCGCGGCGACGGTCGGCTGGACTTCTCAGACGCACGTGCTGGAGGAACATAACGAGAAGATTATCCGCTCGTCCGTTCCGTTTGCCTATGAGCCACTGCGCCACGAGCGGCTCAGAACACTGCGTGAGACTTACCACTTGGACGATGTCGTGCGCGGAGCACGGACCGATCTTGAGCTGATGCTGCGCCTGGCTCAGTGGGCGTGCAATGCATGGGATTGGCCAAACCACATTACGGAGTCCTACCCCGCCTGGGATGCTCTTGAGATTTTGAAATCGCACCCGGACGGCAAGCCCGTGGGCGGATTCTGCCAGCAATTCAACCTGGTCTTTCTGCAAGCGTGCGAAAGCTTCGGGTTCAATGGTCGAGCCATTTCCATCAGCCAAGGATCGTGGCAGGAGCGCCGCCCCGCGGGCGGCCACGAAATCGTAGAACTCTGGTCTAACGAATTCAGAAAGTGGGTTTACGTTGACGGCGCCTTGGCCTGGTACGTGGTCGATGCGCAATCCAACGTTCCTCTCTCAATGTGGGAATTGCGCCAGCGGCAACTTCCCACCTTGCGAGGTGAACCGATTCGCCCGGTCCGAGTGGTCGCCGCAGACCGGACTCGGAACAAGCAATTTGGCTGGAAAGGTGTAGAAGGGCCCGACCCGTCAAACTGGTATCTCGAGCTGCGTCTCATTCCGCGGAGCAATTTTCTCGAGGAAAAGTCGCCGCTTCCGCTCAACCAGGGGACAGAGGAATGGGCCTGGACCGGGCACCATGTCTGGACGGACGTTGAAGTTCCCGCAGGCTTGTTATTCGGAAACCGAGTGAGCAAGCGCAACGACTTTGAATGGACGTTAAACCAAGCCCATTACACGTTGGAGCCCATGTCCGAACCGGGCGTTTGGCGCGTCCATTTAGATACGGAGACGCCCAGTTTTGACACCTTCCTCTCTGAGGTCGATGCAGGTCCCAAAACCGCGATCGTCTCTCCCTTCACCTGGAAGTTGCACGTGGGACAAAACAGGTTGCGAGTGACGCCGCGAAACAATGCGGGGCGGGAAGGGATTTCCAGTTGGATCGCGTTGGAGTACCAACCCTAAAGAGTGCCCCGGTTAGGACATCCAGCCTGCGACCGCTAAGTCCGAGCGTGAGCCAACCCGTCCACCGCCGAGACCAGGTCTATCCGAGGGGTTCGGGGCAATTTCAGTGTGAACGTGGCCCCGCAGTTTAGACCGTCACTCGCTGCGTCTAGCGATCCACCAAGCGCCTTGGCGGCCAGGGCGGAGCTATGCAAACCATACCCATGCCCGCTCTTCCGCGTGGCAAACGCAAAATTGAATATCCGAGTCAGGTTTTCGGAAGGTATGCCGACGCCGTTGTCCGCCACTTGGAACTGAATCGTATCGTCGACTCTTGCCAGACGAACGTTGAGACGGGGATTGTCTCCGGCTCCATCGTCGCACGCGCGGATAGCATTCTGGATGAGATTGCCAAGGATTTGCAGGACTTGGTGGCGATCCACGAGGAGTTCTGGAACTCCGCTTTCATACTCGCGAACCAGGGCAATTCGCGTCCTTTCGAGGGCATTGCTATGCATGCGAATCGCATCTTCGATCAGTTCCTTCGGATGCACATTTTCCTGCGCGCCCGACAGCTTGGCGTAGTTCTGTTGCATCGCGACGACCTGCTTGATGTGCTCGACGCTCTTGTCCAAAGCCTGCAACTCGGTTAGGAGCGACGCTTGTTCGACGATCAAATGCTGGCCGAGCTCCGCGAGGTATTGAGGCAATTGTTTCCCTCTGGGATCATCGGTCAGGAAGGATCCCAACTGCGTTTGATTTTCTTGGAGAAGCGCCGCGGCTCGCGTAATATTCCCCACCCTGGACCGTCTCACATGTTCAACGATTAGATTGGCGGAGACGTTCACGCTATTCAGAACGTTTCCGACGCTGTGCAGAACACTGCTCGCGACCTCAGCCATACCAGCCTCGCGCGAGGCCAAGACCAAATGCTTATGAGTCTTCTCCATTTCCAACTCGACGCGTTTGCGCTCAGCAATCTCGGCCTCAAGTTGCTCTTCCGTCCTTTGATGCTGCACGATTTCTGTTCTCAATTCGCGCGTTCGCTGCTCGACCCGTTGGCGCAGTCCCGTAATCCAGGCTAAGGCGAGGACTAAGCTTGCCGCCAAGGTGAGGACCAGGCTTAACGCGCGTCCCGCGGTCCACCAAGGGGGCGAGCGCAACACCATCACGTCCTGAGGCTTATTGATCGAGATCTCAAATGCTTCCAAATCACGGTCTGGCACCGTTTCTCCTGTCCGCCCCGAATACACACCCGTTACCCGAACGAAACTGCCGTTTTGCAGAGTCGGTAAGGACCCGCTAGACCGCGCTAGATTGGCCACGAATCTCCGGCCGTTGCTCTGCAACTCCAGGGTTTGCGTGGTCAAGTCTGAGTGCTGGCTGATCAACTGCCCTTCAATCGCCACCCATGTTGCATCGTTGGTGACGTTCAGCATGGTGTCCGGAGTCAAATCGCGCGCTTTAGGCAAAACTGCGTGGCCGATCCGCCGCACAATCGCTTCCCGAAGGACGGCGAACGGGCCCTCCCACCGAGTGTACCCCACCGCTTCGACCAAGTCTCCGACCTGGAGATTTCCAAGGTTTCGAATGTAGCAGCGCAACCCCTGCCCTTCATCCATCAAAAAGGCTTCGCCCAGGCGTGCGCCAATGACCTGGCCAGAGACTCGGATCCGATCCAAGGCTCCGGCTCGGGAATTAAACAACCGCAGCTCATCCACGTGTTTGCTAGGGATGACGAATAAATCTTTCGGTGGTGCTTCCACCACGGTGATTCCGGCGGCGAGCATTGCGACCCGACCGCTCTTAACTTGCCGGTTGAGGGGATTCCAGTCAGCCGCCAACGCCCCTCGGACCTTAACCCGGCCATTCTCAAATCCCCGCAATGCTGTGGCATCGTAACCATCCATCCGCACCCGCAATACGCCCTGAGGCATGAGCAGCTTGAATCCTTCGGCGTTGACCGAGGTAACGATTCCTTCCAATTCCACATATTGACTATCCAAGCTGCCGTTCATCAATTGATCCCAAGTCGGGCGAACCGGATCAGGCATCCGCCCTCGTCCTAGCCGTGTCGCACGGGTACACCGAATGATTGGTGCAAAATCGCCACGCTCCGTCAAACCGTCGACCTCGAAGGAGTCTCCGACCTCGGCGCTTTCGCCATTGGGAGTTGTAAACTCGGCCAGGTAGATACCGCCGCTGCCGTCCTGAAGCATTAGGGAATCCTCGTCGGGCGCCATCCAAGTCACCACACCACGCAATTGCACGGGTAGGTTTCGCGCAACCTGTTCCGAGGGCAATTGGCGCACTTGGTCGATCTGCGTGAGTCTCTGCTCACGGTTGTCTCCGATCGGCTCCGCTTCGTCGCTTCGTCGATGCACGAGGCTTATTAACACGGGGTCGACATCCCGTTCTTCGAGGTATCCCAGGACCTCCACACAGTCCCTTCCGGGCCCTTCGCCTAGTCGCTCGATGGCAAGCCGGATCTCACCTGTGCCATCGTTGAGAAACGTTTCTCCCGAGTTCGCTGCGACTCTCACTCGACCGTGCGCGCGGACCACCAGGTCTTGGTAGAGTCCTCGATTGGCGGACAGGTCGCGAAGTGGGGTCACGGTCCGCCTGTTCCAACATTCAGCCCCAACTTTCGTCAAGCGTAGTTGGGACTTCCCATCCGGAACCAGGAAGCGCCTGGCCGCCGGCCGGTCTTTGTCGCCAAGCACAGCCTGGCAAACACCGACCATATGCACCGTCCCTTGCGACAGAAGTTCTAACCATGAGTCTGGCAGATTCTGGATCTGAACCTCGGCGGATTCGCCATCGGCATTTAATTTCAGGTCGAGAACCTGTGTTCGTCGGGTCATGCGCATCACCGTTCCCTCCGTCTCGGACCAGAAACAATCCTCTCCGTGGGCCAGTTCCTGACCGAGCCGAACCGGTCGGGGAATGGGCCATGATTCGGCAGAGTTCTCGACGGCCCTTAGGGCTAGATGACCGAACGACAAGCGACTGCCGTCATCGGATTTGAGAGTGAAAGCGTAAGTGCCGTCCAGCGGTGCGTCGAACCATCCCGTAAACTCCATCGCGACCTCCTGCCGTTGAAACGCAAGAGCCACATCCAAACCACCCGACGTCCCCTCTTCCATTGGCTTTAAGGCCTCAAAATTGGGAATCCTTTCCCAACGCCCGCTGTAGGTGGCGAAGTGGATCCCCGGCACCCATCGGTCCCCGCCACTTTTAGAGTCTTTTTCCCGCCGAAACAGCCGATCGGCAGGCAGAAGCCCTTTTGCGAGAGTTGCGCCCTCGCAAGTCACTTCCAGAATGCCTTCGCCTTGGGCATTGAACCATCCAACAGAAATGGGATACCGCCCCTTTGGAAGATAGATCTTGCCGGAGCGCTCCGTTACAGAATGAAGACCATCGTTTTCGACGATCACACCGGACCGGAGTCCAAAGCGAGCCCCGCCTACCAGCGCCTCGCCGGACAGCAATACGCTCTGCCCAGCGTTGACGGGTAAATCCCCAAGGTTCATCTGGACTTCGACGGCGCCCGAGCCATCTTGGAAAACAAACCAGCTCCGGCCGGGATCGATCCAGGATACCACCCCTTCGAGTCGAACTCCCCGGAGTCGCATCATATCACCGGATCGGGGCAATTGCTGGACACGACTGATCAGTGGTGCAGTGTTCTGCACCATACCCGCTTCCGATCCCCAAGCGCCGATCGCCAAGAAAGGAATCAAAAGGCTGCCCACGGCTAGATCCCGTACGTCCATGACTTAGCCTAACTACCTCATATCGGCGAGTTTGGGCTTCTCCTTGAGAAAAAAACGGTTAAATCAGCAGAACACCTATGTTTCGCGCCTTTAATCCCCTCGTTCTAACCGTAGTTTCGCTGATCGCGTCGACGGCACGCGCCGGGTTACCCTCGGACTACCGTGGCCAACCCTTTACCGATGCCGCCCACAAAGCGGGCACGCCCAATCTCCCTGGCATCATCCAATGTGCTCTTTATGATCTCGGGGGCGAAGGGGTTGCGTACCACGATACGGACGCGATCAATAATGGAAGTGGCAAGCTCAACCTGGAGCCTGGCCACCAGCGAGCCCACGCGGGGCCGTACCTGTGGCAGTTCCGTCAAAACGAGGGCGTGGACGTCTCCTTTGTCAAGGATTGGGCCGACTTAAACCATACCAACCTGGTCAGCCCGCACATCAACCAGCTTTACATCGGCTGGACCGAGAAAGACGAATGGTGCCATTACACCGTCAATGTGCTCCGTGCGGGAACCTATCGCATCCGCGCGCTCTACGCGTTCCAACCGAACACCATCCGTTTCGATATCGACGGCAAGCCTGCTGCCGACTGCCGCCTGCCGCAAGCGACTCAGAGCTATCACCATTGGAATCTCGCCGAGATTGGCACCATCGAGTTTCCCTCGGACGGCCAGCACCTGCTCACGTTTCACTACGGCAAAGGTAATAACTTCGCTTACTTCGAGTTCGAACTATTGCCACCTAAAACGAAGTGATGTTGCCCACCTAAATCTCGGCAACCTTTGTCCCAAGCCTATCACTTCTTTTCCCGGCGGAGTACAGCGAAGCCGTATTGATCGACATACTGGGAAGCAGAGACAAATTCCCAACCTTCGGCCACGGCGCCGTTAATGCCATTCTGCAGTTCATTCTGAAACACCCGCGCTGGAATTAAGCGGTATTCCCAGACGGTGGGACTGCCAACGTTGGCCGCTGCGGCAACACAAAGACAAACAATGGTTCCTAAAACAGCGCCGAGGGTTAGACTCTTCAAATCGATTCGCGGATTCATCCGCTATTCTACAACAGCTGTCGGATCAAAGCCAAATGGCAGCCGCAGCGCGCCGGGCCCGTGGACTGTTATCGTCCGAGGACCTTCAGCAAATGGCGGCCAATTTCGACGTAGGCATTGCCCCAGGCTTCGGCGCGCATAAATTGCACGCCGACGCTAGGTTCCCCCACGAACGGCCGCATCAGCCAACCGAGTTGAATCCCAACAAAGACGTAGAGGACCAGCCAAACTCTCAGCAAGTAACGATGCTCGCGGCGCCGTTGAATCAACGGTTGGTACAACCGACGAAGCAAATACTGCCCAGACAAACTGGCCACCGCGAAAATCAGTCCGTTGAACAAAACAGCCGCGTTGTAATCGGGCGTCGAAACGTAGAATAGCGCTGTGAGAGGACCCAGGGCCGAGAGGATAATAGTCAGGCAGGCTTGGGTGCTCAGCAGCGCTCGCAATGCTTCAGGAAAATCCGTCCGCAGACCCGCGATCGTGTTTAGCACAAAGAAGCTTGGCAAACAGATCGAAAAGGTCGCGAGCAGCATGAATGGCACTTTCACCGCGGAGTAAGCGACTTGCAGGAAGCGATCCCCCGTAACCCCACCGAAGGATCCCATGATCGCCCCGTAGATGCATCCAAAAACAACCGTAAACGCCACCAACTCCCTCCAAAGGGTCTGAGAGCGCTCCACTGTCCACTGGACCTCTGTAGATCGCAGCACTCCGTCCGCCCGTCTCAACAGCCCGGCCATGGCTATTTAATAAGGTAGATCAGGTGATTCCACACGGCTTCGAAGAAGTTCGATTCGCGCGCACGGAAAAAGCTGAAGGCCTGATTGGGCACGCCCAAGAAGGGCCTTAAGATCCAGCTCATTTGTGCTCCGACCAGGGCAAAGACGAGAATCCAACACCGGAAAACGAAGCGGACCTGGGGGCTGAGCTTTTGCCCGACCGGCTTGGCAATCGGGCTCAAATCGACCGGTTCCCCTTGAATCACGGGAGGCGCGAGTTCCGGTTCGGGCGGAATGAGCGTGAGGCGTTGCAGCGTCTGGATCAGAAAACGCAGCCCAAAGGCCCCAGCAATCGCAAACACGGCCACATTCAGCAATAACATGAACGAGTAACTGGTCGTGCTGAGCGAGAAGAACGCGACAATCGGCCCAAACGAAGCCAAAACTGCCATGTTCAGGGCTACGGACGAGGTTAACAAACGCCACAAGGCGAGGACCGAGAGCCGGCAACCCACCAGCGCATTAAACACATACAACGATGGAAATGTGACCAGCAACGTCAGAAGAAAGAGCGCTGGCACTTTGATCATCCCAGAAAGCAATTGCAGAAACGCCCCGTCCCCCCCCTTCAACAAGGCATAGGTGCCCATGCAAAGGCCATAGACAAACCCTAGAACGACTACGGCCAACTGCAACCGGTCGGATGTTACAGGCAAACCGCCTTGACGCAGGTTCGCGCTCTCCGTCGCTTGCCCACGCAGTAGACGGTCCACTTCACGCAGCCAGAGCGGCCCGCGACTCGTTGTCAGCACTGGACTTCGGAGATCTGAAGATTCTTGCATCAACCCACCCAATTAAATGATCGACTCTCTAAATGGACAGCAGCCGTGACGCAATGTTCAGACAATTCCGCCCAGCGAAAGCATCCCACGCTTGGAAACCCAGCGCATCCCGGAGCAACGTCAGGGACTCACACCCCACAACTTATTCGGTTCCGCACCGACGGTCAGTTCAAGTGTTCCACCCTCCACCAGCTGCTTCCATGGTAAAACGCACCGCTCCACGGCCTCGTTGTTGAACCGCGCGGACTGGATATACCCGTTCGCCCGAGGATCTCCGATCATGCGAATCTCGAACGGTTTCCCAGCGGTGTATTTCGAGTGCAGCCGGATCTGCACACGTTCAAACATCGGGGTCGCGATTTGGAAGAGCGGCTCAGGGGCCGTGCCGCCTTGCACATCAAACAATCCCATCCCCGCCAGCACAAACCAAGCGCCTAGCTGCCCTTGATCTTCATCCTGCCCGAATCCATAACCGTGCACTCGCCCTGTCCCGTAGAATTCGTCGCAGATGCGTCGGATCCAATACTGCGTTCGCCATGGGTGCCCAGCGTCATTAAAGAGCCACCCAATATGAAGACTCGGTTGGTTTCCGTGATTATAAACATTTTCCAAGCCTGAGAAAGCATCGATCTGCTCACCTCCACCAAAGCGTGTTTTCGCCGCCTGCGAGAAAACGTCTTCAAGCCGAGCGAGGAAAGTCGCCCCGTCCATTCTCTCTTTCAGCCCGGCTATATCGTGCGGAACGTAGAAGGTGTACTGCCAGGCGTTCCCTTCTTGGAACCCAATCCATGGCTTCCTGGGGTTAAATTCCGCGATAAACTCCCCGGACTGTTCCCTGGGCCGGATAAACCCGCTCTGCGAATCGTAAAGCTTCTCCCATCCTCGGCTTTGTCGCATCAGGAGCTCGTATTCGTTCGTCTTGGCCAACGCTTTGGCGAATTGAGCCGCGGCCCACGAAGAAAAGCTGTACTCGAGCGTGTGCGACGCACTAAACATGGAACCTTCCGCAACCGAATCTCCCGCGGCCGAAAGGTGCCTGATTAATGGCACATACCCTCGATCAACGAAGGATTTGAGATCTGCCTTTCCCACGCCCACCGGGCGATTCTGCCATCCAACCTCGTTCTTGAGCACGGCGGCAAAGGCCTGGCTCACATCATAATCACGAATGCCCCAATGATACGCCCCCGAGACCAGCACCCCCGTGAAATCTGTTCCCACTCCCGAGACAAACTTACCCGCGGCAATGGAATCCGGCAGCCAACCGCAATCGCGCGCCATGTCGAGGTGACAGCGGACATACTCGCTGAGGTAATCTGGGTAAGCGAGCGCCCAGAGCTGGTTGAGATTCCAGAATGTTCCCCAGAGTGAATCTGAATTATAATGATTGAACAAAGGCTCACCCGTGGCGTTCCGTGGAATTTGCCCAACGCCTCCATCGTTTCGTGGGTAAGACCCATTGGCATCGCTGGCCAAACCACGTCCGAGCAATGCGTGGTACAGACCAGTGTAAAACTTCACGCGATCTTCCCGCCGCCCGCCCGTTACCTGAATCCGGCCGAGCATCTCTTCCCAGCGCGCTTGTGCTTGCTGACGGATTTCTGCAAACGACGATTGGGCAGCTTCCTTTTCCAAGTTTGCGCGCGCGTTTTGGATGCTGGTGTAAGATTGGCCAAGCTTTACCGTCACCGGTTCCGTTCCCTTTGCCAACGTCAGATACAGGCCACTGCCAGGCCCAAAGATCGACGTTTCCAAGGGTTGAATTTTTGCCCCACGGAAACAGCCCAACGCATCCGGTTTGCGATCGATGCGCGCCACAAAATACATCTTCAACGCAGCGCCTGGTTGATAAGTCTGAATGTATCTCGGGAGAGTAACGACGAATCCTTCCACCTCGAACTCATTGACTCGGCGAACGCCCGCATCTAGAACCGGCCCGCTCTCGCCTTGGGGGTTCCCCACATCGAAAATCAAATGACCCACCTTCTCCCCGGGAAACGAAAAGCGGTAAACTGCGACCCGAAGCGTCGCCGTTGACTCGACGTGAATCCCATAATCTTTCAGCAGAACCGAGTAATAACCCGGCTGCGCAATCTCGTTTGCGTGGTCAAAACGCGAACGATATCCCTCGTCCGGCGCGTCTAAGGGCCCTGGGACAGTCTGGAGCTCGCCGGTGGTCGCCATGACAGCGATCCCCCCAATCTGAAACTCCCGGAAAGAAACGAAACTCTCGATCGAAGTATGTCGAGAGAATCGTAGCCAACGGCTTCCCAACCGCTTTTGTTCCCCAAGTGCGCATCCGTGCACGGCCCGGGTTTAGCCATGCCAAAAGGCACCGCCCCGGGAGTGTAGAAGAACCAACGACAGTGCGTCGTTCCGATCGTTGGATCGACCAAGGCGACCGGACTCTCCGCGGCGCTAACATAGATGGACACCAAAGCTGACACCACGCCGAGAAGTGCCAGAAAACGACTGGAGTTCACTTCTGAATCATGCCGCCAGACTCCTGGTCGTGTCGATGCCGAAGGTGCACCAGCGGTGCCGGTCTAATTTCTGGATTGGAATATAGGAGCTGCTGCCGCAGAATCCTACTCCTATGTCCCTCACGAAACTTCTCGCTCGCAGCGTGGCAGGTGCGGCTTTCCTTCTGGCAGCTTATGGCATATCGGCCGCGCCGATCCCCACCGAATGTTGGACTGGCGGTTTCGCTATCGGTTGCCAAGCCTATACGTTCAATCACTTCACCCTCTTTGAAGCGATCGAAAAGACGGCCGCAGCCGGTGCCAAAGTGATTGAGCTGCCTACCGGACAGAAGCTGAGTTTGGCCGAGCCGACCGTGAAGTTCGATCACAACGCGTCCGATGCAGTGCTCGATAAAGTAAAAGCAAAACTGGCCGCCCATCATCTTCGCGCGGTCAATTATGGGGTGATTGGCATCTCCAAAGATGAAACCGAGGCGCGCAAGGTGTTCGAATTCGCCAAGAAGATGGAACTCTACGCCGTCATCACCGAATCCGTCGAGGCCTTGGACACGATTGAGAAGCTGGTTAAAGAATACGACATTCGCGTCGGCATTCACAATCATCCCCGGCGCGCGGACAACCCGAGCTACAAGGTTTGGGATCCCAACTACATTCTCTCCGTCGTCAAGAATCGCGACGCTCGGATTGGCGCGTGCGCGGACACCGGACATTGGGTTCGGTCGGGGTTAAAGCCGGTAGACTGCTTGCGCATTCTCGAGGGCCGCGTCGTTAGCAGCCATCTCAAAGACCTCGATCGAATGGGTCCAGAGGCGCACGACGTCCCCTATGGCACGGGCGTGGCCGATATTCCAGGAATCCTGGACGAGCTGAAGCGGCAACATTTTGTCGGCAATCTGGCGATCGAATACGAGTATAACTGGGATAATTCGCTGCCGGAGGTTGCGCAGTGCATCGGATTCGTGCGTGGCTACGGCGCTCGCCGCTGATTTCATCGACACTACCAACGACTCAGGATTCTTATGACAGCAGATGGTCTATCCAGCAAAGCCGCGGACGGGGTTTCGTCCGCACGCACTCTCCAACAACCCGTCGCCCACCTTGTCACTCGGCGCGGGTTTATGAAAACGTCGACCATGGCCTTGGGCACCGCAGCGCTCGCGGCCGCAACGACCCAAGCGGCCCCTTGGTTCAAGTCGGGGCGAGACCTCATCGGGAAGAAGTCGGTTATTTTATTTCAAGGGGATTCCATTACCGACGCAGGCCGCAGCCGTAAGCCCGAGGAAACCGCGTTGCCCAACTCTCACGCCGCCTTGGGGAACGGTTACGCCTGGCTCGCCGCCACCGAACTCCTCCTCTCTCATCCGAATGACGGGCTCAAGATTTACAATCGCGGCATCAGCGGGCACAAAGTCTTCCAACTAGCCGAGCGCTGGCAATCCGACTGCCTCGATCTCAAGCCGGACGTGTTGAGCATCCTCATTGGCGTGAATGACATCTGGCATTCCCTCGATCCCAAGCTTAACTACAAAGGCACGTTGGAGACCTACGAGCGCGACTATCACGCCTTAATGGACCGGACCCGCAAAGCGCTGCCCAAGGTCAAGTTAGTCGTGTGTGAACCGTTCGTCCTGCGCTGTGGCGCCGTGACCGAAAAGTGGTTTCCAGAATTCGATCGTTACCGAACCGCCGCCCGACAGGTCGCGGTGAAGCATCGCGCCACATTCGTTCCGTTCCAAACCATGTTCGACGAAGCCGTGAAACTCGCGCCGCCAGAGCATTGGGCTGGCGACGGCGTGCATCCCAGCGCCGCTGGCGCCGCGCTCATGGCCCACTTCTGGGTGAAAGCCGTGGGGGGCTAAGGCCAAAAGTCGGACCTGGAAGCAACGATACCGACGTAGAACCGGCGCTCGACTCCCCGGCTTCGTTCCCTTGGTTTGCTTCTGTCGAATTCTCGTCCAGGCTTTTGACGTCACGATCGCTCCGCCCTGCCACGTCGCGAGCCCTTCATTCGCAAATGGGCGGACGATAAGCGCAAACTGGTGTTGCTTCGGCTGTTTTTGAAGCGGTAGTTTCTTTTTGATTCAAACATGAAACGTCACTCTTCCCCCTCTCTTCTCGCAGGGCTGTTAAGTTCCTCTCTCCGACCTCGCGTCCTTGCGCTCTGGGTAAGCTTGGCCAGCGTTAGCGCCGCCGCACTTAGTGCAGCCGAAGTTCCGCTCGCCATCCAGACCAAGGTCGCCCCCTTCGATTTATCCGAGGTCCGCTTGCTGGATGGGCCCTTCGAACGCGCCCTGCAACTGGATCGTCGCTACCTGTTGTCGCTGGATGTCGACCGATTACTGCACAATTTCCGCGTCAACGCGGGGCTTCCATCCTCCGCTGAGCCGCTCGGCGGATGGGAAAAGCCAGACTGCGAATTGCGCGGTCATTTTATCGGACATTATTTGTCCGCGTGCGCCCTCATGTTCGCAAGCACCGGCGACGCAGCTGTCAAAGCCAAAGGCGACGCCGTCGTGGCTGGGCTCGCAGAGTGCCAAGCCAAGCTTGGCACCGGATATCTAAGCGCGTTTCCCGAGGAGTTCTTCGATCGCGTAGAAGCGCAGAAACGCGTTTGGGCTCCTTACTACACCCTGCACAAGATCTATGCGGGACTCCTGGACATGTCTACGCACTGTCGAAACCGGCAGGCCCTCCAGGTCTGCGAGAAGTTCGCCGACTGGCTCATCGCCCGGAACGCCAAACTTTCCGACGAACAGATGCAGAAGATGCTTGGCAATGAGCATGGCGGCATGAACGAAGTCCTGGCCAATCTCTATGCCGCGACCGGCCAGGAGAAATATTTCAAGATCGCCCAACGCTTCAATCATTTGGCCGTGCTCGAGCCTGCATCGCGGCGTCAAGACAAGCTGACTGGGCTCCACGCCAACACGCAGATTCCTAAGTTTATCGGCGCGGCGCGCCAGTACGAACTGTCTGGGCAAGACAAGTTAAAGACAGCCGCAACCTTCTTTTGGGAGACGGTGGTGAACGAACGGTCTTACGTCATCGGCGGCCACAGCGATAACGAAGGGTTCACTCCCAAAGAGTCGCTTTCCCAAGCCTTGGGTCAGAATACCACCGAAACGTGCAATACCTACAACATGTTGAAGCTCACTCGCCATCTCTTGGAGTGGGATCCCCAAGCCCGCTACGCCGACTATTACGAACGCGCCCTCTACAATCATATCCTCGCCTCCCAAAACCCCAGCGACGGCATGACCTGTTATTACGTGCCTTTACGTTCCGGATCGCGCAAGGTCTATAGCACCCCCACCGACGCCTTCTGGTGCTGCACGGGCACCGGCGTGGAAAATCATGCGCAATATGGCGATAGCATCTATTTTCACGACGCTGCCCAGAACCTTTACCTGAACCTTTTCATCGCCTCGGAATTGACGTGGAAAACCAAAGGATTACGCCTCCGGCAAGAGACCAAGTTCCCCGATGAAGGTTCCAGCCGACTTCGCTTGACCTGCGAAACGCCCGTGGAACTGACGCTTCATCTGCGGCATCCGGCGTGGGCCACGGGCGGCATGGAGGTTCGCGTCAACGGTCAGAAACAGTGGCTCGTCAGCCGTCCTGGCGAGTACGCCATCTTGAGCCGCGTCTGGAAAAGCGGCGATGTGATCGATCTCAACATGCCTTTCAGCCTCCGCACCGAAGCCTTCCGCGATAACCCGCGCCGTTTCGCGGTGCTTTATGGTCCCCTCGTCTTGTCCGCCGAGGTCGATCCGACCCAGCCCTCCCCCGCGGTGGTGGCGTCCCCCGAGCCATGGGTCGCGAGCCTCAAACCGGTCGTCGGAAAGCCCGCGACCTTTTCCAGCAGTGGCGCCCTCGTGCAAACGCTCGGGAACCCCGGGAGTCACTCTCTGACCTTGGAACCGTTTTACGGGATGCATGGAAACCGCCATTACGTCGTCTATTGGGATTCCGTAACGCCCGCCGAATGGCAAGAGAAAGAGAAGGCGACCAAGGCCGCCATCACCGTTCAGGTCGACCAACCAAAGCACCGGGTGAGCCCCCAGCTCTGGGGCATCTTTTTTGAAGATATCAACTTGTCCGCGGACGGCGGCTTATATCCGGAGTTGGTCCGCAACCGATCGTTCGAAGAGAAAGGCGAAGCGCCGCATTGGAAGCTCTCGAATTCGGAGGGAGCGCAAGGCGAGCTTTCCATCGACGAGAGTCTACCGCTCAATCCGCTCAATCGGCGCAGCTTGCGCCTGCGTTTAAATGGGAAAAGCTCCCTCCAGAATGACGGTTACTGGGGCATGAACATTGTCCGTGGCAACGCCTACCAACTTCGCTTTGCCGCCCGGGGACAAGACTGGAAAGGCCCAATCTCGGTCGCTTTGGTAGGGAAATCGGGCGTCGCCCTGGCCCAGGGTGCAAGCGCCGAATTGACCGACAAGTGGCGCTATTACACGGTGGATCTCGACCCGACGAGCAGCGACACCGCAGCACGCTTGCGCCTGGACTTTTCTGGCAAAGGCATCGTTTGGCTCGATATGGTCTCGCTGCTCCCGAAACAAACCTGGAAAAACCACGGCCTGCGCCCGGACTTGTGTGACATGCTGGTTGGGCTGCGCCCGGCTTTCATGCGCTTCCCGGGCGGCTGTTGGGTCGAAGGCGAAGACATGGCCCACATGTACCATTGGAAAGAAACCCTCGGCGATATCGCGGAACGCAAACCGCTCGACAACATTTGGGGTTATCAAGCGACGCATGGATTGGGCTATCACGAATACCTGCAGTTGGCGGAAGATTTGAAGGCCGAGCCCCTGTTCTGCATCAACGTCGGCATGTCGCACCGCGAGAATGTGCCGATGGATCAAATGGGCCAGTGGGTGCAAGACGCTCTCGATGCCATCGAATACGCCAATGGCCCAACGAACTCTGTCTGGGGCGCCCGCCGCGCCCGGCACGGACATCCCGCCCCGTTCGGTCTGAAGTATTTGGAGATCGGCAACGAAAATGGCGGCCCTGCTTACCAGGAGCGATACGCCCTCTTCCATGACGCCATCAAAGCGCGCTATCCCGAAATGCAACTCGTGGCCAATGTCCCCACGGAAACTCGACCGGCCGATATCGTGGATGAGCATTACTATAACAATCCGGAATTCTTCGTCGCCCAAGCCGACCGCTATGATGCCTACCCCCGGAACGGAGCCAAAATCTTCGTCGGCGAATACGCCGTCACCGCGGGAACGGGCCAAGGCAATCTCCGCGGCGCCATCGGGGAAGCCGCGTTTATGACGGGTCTCGAACGTAACTCGGACGTCGTCGTCATGGCCAGTTACGCCCCGCTCTTCGTCAACGTCAACCATCGACGCTGGAATCCGGATTTGATCAATTTCGACAGCTCTCGCGCTTACGGTCTTCCCAGCTACTACGTCCAGCAGCTCTTCGCCCAGCACCGCGGCGACGTCGTCCTGCCCGTACAAGTGCAATCCCCTGTTTCTCAAGAGCAGCCCAAGGGTGGCGCCGTCGGTGTCGGCACCTGGCTCACTCAAGCTGAGTTCAAGGACATTAAAGTGACGAAGGACGGTCAAACCCTCTACACTTGCGACTTCGCCCATGGCACGGAGGGATGGCGCCTCCACGGCGGGACCTGGAAAACCGAAGGCGCCGTTCTTCGTCAAACGGGTTCCGGCGATAACATTCGCGCTGTCGTCGGCGATAAACGCTGGACGGATTATACTTACTCGCTCAAAGCCAGAAAACTGGGCGGCGCGGAAGGTTTCCTCATCCTTTTCGGCGTCCAGGACGAAAGCGCGAAATCGTGGTGGAATCTCGGCGGCTGGGGCAACCAACGGCACGCGGTTGAGCTCGGCGGCGTGATCGGGAACGAGGTTTCGGGCGAGATTGAGACGGGACGATGGTACGACATTCGCATCGAACTCAAAGGCGACTCGATCCGATGTTTCCTGGACGGGAAGCTCATCCACGATCTCCACCAAGCAACCGTGAAATCGCTTCATGCCTCCGCCACGCGGGAAGACTCCAGCGGCGAAGTCATCCTCAAAGTCGTCAATGCGAGCTCCGATTGGCTGAGCACCGAGGTTGATCTTAAAGGCGTCGGGTCGGTCGCAAGTCCTTCCCAGGTTTGGGTGCTGGGCTCTGCCAAGGCGACGGATGAAAACTCGCTCGACGATCCCACCAACGTCGCGCCCGTTTCCAGATCCCTCTCCGTGGCGGGACCCAGTTTCCGTTATCCTTTCCCTGGTAACTCCTTGACAGTCTTCCGCATCCGGCCCGGGAAATAAGGACTCGTCAGCGCGCGCTCCCATCATCGGATCGCGGAATTTATTCCGCCACAAGCCTCGACCGGCCCACGGCGCTGGGATAATCCGAACCCTGCCCTCGCCGCGCCTGTTCCTGCGGACTGGAAGTCCGCGTTCCCATCATCGGATCGCGGGATTTATTCTAATGCCATTCGGTAATTCTATTCAGTCCCGGAAGGGACAGAATGAGAGAAGCCCGGTCGCTTTAGCGCCGGGTGCTCAAGTGCGAGGGCCCAAGCCCCGGAGGGGCGGCTGAGTGCGGCGAGAGAGGGCGTTTGGGTTCTACGACCTTGTGATCCGCTTTATCTCCGGTTCTTCCGTTCAATGCCACGTCCTCGGCCGTCCCGTCGGGACTTGGAATCGCGCCCATTCAAGCTCGGCGTTAAAACGCCGAGCTATTCTCGAGTTGCCCCATCCGGGGCGCCAGGAGGCAATTACCGAATG
>JBGAIN010000132.1:0-23572 GCA_044225505.1 Limisphaerales bacterium | reverse complement strand
AGCCCTTAATCCTGAACGAAGCGACTCGCGGACCCATGGGCTTAACGGAAGTAATGTCCATGGCCCCGAGGCCGAATTTGACCGAAGACGAACTTAAGCCCTGATGACCTATGGATACGAAACCTCCAGTCGATATGGAACAGTTGTTGGAAGCGGTGGGCGGTGTTGAGGACGAGGCGCGGGCTATCGCTCAACTTTACATGGATCAGGCGCGCGAGATTCTGCAGCGCCTGGAAGTGGCGGCGCGCGATGGTGCGCTTCCGGAAATTGAGCACTTGGCGCACCGCTTGGCCGGCTGCAGCGCAAGCTGCGGCATGGAGCCTTTGGTGACGCCATTGCGAGAGTTGGAGCATTCCGCTCGACGCCAGCAATTGCCACCCGAAATGGCCCGGGCGCTCTACCAGCAAACGCGTCAGATTTACGAGCAAGTCGAACAGTTTCTCATCACCACATTCCCTGAGAATTCCGGTCAGTGAGCCTTGGTTTATGAAGAAGGTATTGATTGTCGAAGACGATGTGACGATCGCCCGCATCTACCAGGGGCTGTTGCGCAGCGAAAAAGTGGAGGTTGAGTTGGCACAGGACGGCGAGATTGCGTTGGAATGCCTCGCCAAGTTCCGTCCTGACCTCATCCTGCTCGATCTCATGCTGCCGAAGAAAAATGGCATCCAGGTCTTAAAACACATCCGATCAGATCCCGCGTTGGGACAGCTGCCTGTCATTGTCTTCACAAACGGTTATATGGGGAGCCTGATGCGAGACGCTCTGCGAAGTGGGGCGACCCACTGTGTCGCAAAGGCGCAGAGTCGCCCGAAGCAGGTGGTACAAACGGTTTTAGGGTATCTGGTGGCAGAGACCTCTCTTCCAGTCGAGGCGAGCCCGACGGAAGCGAGCGGGTCTCTGGCAGCCACCGTTGCGGAGGCGGTTGCTCCGGCGCCACCCGCTCCGGTCGAGGCTCCCACCGCCATTGCGTCGGACGTTTTGGAGCCGCTGTTGGCGAACGCATCACAAATCCTGAGCGAAGCGCGAAGAAAACTGCTAGGACTCGCTAAGAGCGATTCGGATGAGGCTCGTTTGTCGCATTGGGCTGAACTCGCTGTCAAATTGGGGGAGCTCACCAAACAGGCGCGGGAAGCCCAACTGGGCGCAATCGGGCAGATGGCCAGCGTTTTGGAATCTCTTGCCAAAGACGGTCGCGGTCGGGCCGGCGCTAATAGTTCCGACGCGGTACGCGCCTTGGCGCAAGGACTGGATTGTTTAGACACTCTGCTTGGCAGTGCCGCACGCGGAAAAGTCGATCCTCCGAAGAGTTCACTGGTGTTCATTTTGGACGATGACGCTGTTTCCCGACGACTAATTTCAAATGCGATCGAACGTATTGGACTGCGTTGTATGTCACAGAACGAGCCCAGCACCGTTTTGGAGGTGCTCGCGACCAATCCAGTGGATCTTGTATTTCTAGACGTCGATATGCCCGGTGGTAATGGCTTCCAGCTCTGCAAAAAGCTGCGCGAGATGCCGGCCACAAAGAATCTTCCTGTGATCTTCGTCACGGGACTAACCAATCTCGAGAGCCGAGCTCTCTCCATCATGAGCGGTGCCGACGACTTCATTCGAAAGCCGTTTTGTCCTGCCGAACTCGCCGCCCGCGCGTTGCTCCATATTCTGTCGCCTCGCTCCCGGACGAAACCGGTCGCACCTGAGCCGGCGCGTGCTATTCAGCCCGCCGTTCAAAAAGTTCCGGAACCGGTCAATCGCGTCTGTAAGGAACAGCCCACGACAGTCGAACCGTCTCTTGGGAGGCTGCGGATGGCGTCCTAGTCGCTTGCCGTTCGAGCGAAGACGGAACAACGCTGGGGTTGAACCCTAACGAGCCCTGCGTCGTCCCTCTCCGCCTCTCCGTTAGGACAAAGACGCTCGGCAACTTTTCCTGCCCTGACCGCTCGTGGTCCTGGCGCGGTGCCAAGGCAAAGGAACGCTTCGACGTGCCTCTTGTGCATCGTGGCGAAGCGCATCGCCAATGCCTTGGCCCTGGAAAATACTTGTGAGCGTTCTTTGATCGGCGTTAGCTTCGCTAGATCACCGTGAGAAACGAATTACCCACCCGAAATCCGTCATCGCGCCGACTTTTGCTGGGGTTAGTCCTCCTGACTGCGGTTCTAAGAATCTGGCCCACGCCGCTTGCATCCGCGGAGTTGTCCCTGGAACAAGTGCGACAAACGGCTTTGGCGGACATCTTCGTGATCCAGGATTTTCGAGCGGGCAAGAACAGCTTTGTCGAGAGTCCCGAACGACATGGCGGCCTGTGGACCGGGAAAGGTTTTCGCTACACTCTGCTCGATGTCGAAGGGCAAGGTTCCTTAAGGCACATCTGGACGACTCGAGCTGGCGGGGAACCGTTTTTCGATTGGGAGTTTTACGTCGATGGGGAAACCGAACCGAGCATTCGAGGAACGGATGTTCAATTGGTGAACGCGGCCGCCGAATTTCCACTACCTGTGGCTCCTTTGAATTGGATCCCAGTCCATAATCGAGCTTTCAACTTTTATTTGCCTGTTCCATTTGAACGGAGACTGCGCGTGGATGTGGTTCAGAAGACGCCAACCTTTTGGCTCTGGTTTTGTCAGATGGATTATCGGTTGCATGATCGTACATTCCACGGCGCGCGTCTGGTTAGCGAAGAACGCGGTACGAACCTTGTGTTCTCTTACGTCGGATTGGCTCAGCAGCAAAGAAGTGCTGCAAGCTCGGATTTGCCTCGCGCCGTCTTAGCCTCGCCGGAGCGGCGCATCAGACCGGGCGAGCGCGTCGCACTGGTTAACGCAATGGGGCCAGGAATTGTCCGAGAATTGCGAGCCAAATGGAACACCAACGCGACGCTTCGTCTCTTGACTCGATACGACGAGGCTGGCTCGTTTGCGATAAACTCACCTGTTGCCGAGTTCTTTGGCCCGTTCCAAGGCGCATCTTTTTATCAGCATCGGCCAGGCGATCACAGCTGTTACCTACCTATGCCATTCCGGCAACGCTGCGAAGTTTGGATTGCCAACGAGGGAACAAAGGATGCCGTTGTTTCAGCCGAAATCACCCTCGAAAAAGTCCCAGTGTTCGGAAATGATTGGGGCTATCTTCACGCGCTCCACCGGAGGACTGACCAGACAGATGGACACCGACTCCATCAGGTGGTTTATTTGCGCGGTCGGGGACATTGGTTGGGTATGACGCTTTTTCGCACCGGGCACGACCATGGGGGAGGGGATTTTGCCGTTCTCGACGGGGAAGGAGAATCCCCGAGCTTCCTTCACGGCGTCAACGGCGAGGACTATTTCACGTTTGCGTGGTTTGGGAAAGGTGGACACCATCCTTATGCCGTCGCCCACGCGAACGATGAGGGGCGGTATCGCCACCACTTCGAGAATGTCTATCCTTTTCAAAAGTCGCTTGCACTCGAATGGGGGGCCTTTGCCGGTCTTAGTCCAGAAAGCGTTGCGGTATGGTATCAGGACACACCGGTCGACACGACACTCGACGACGGCGCACGCCAGGAATCGGTCGAATGGGATGTCTTCGGTCCGATGGCGATCCCAGCGGAAGCCAATGGACCTCGTGGCAGTGAAGGGCTGGCCATCTTGCCATCTCTTCGTGAGCTGGACGCCGGGCAGAAGTTTGTTTGCACGTTAGTGAAAGAGAAGTTCGTTACTGGCTGGATGAAGGAATGGACTGTGGGGCCAATGTTGAACTTGACCTACGTGGCCCGCCATGGAACCCGGATCGATCCGGAATCTGAGTTAGGCGGGACTGGACATGCGTTTCTCGCGCGACGCTTCGTAGACTCCGAGGTCGACAAAGCCGAGGCGTTCATTCTTGCGCACGATGATCCAATCGAGCTGTGGGTGAACGGAAGCCGAGTGTATGAAGGGTTGCAAAAGTTCAACGGCTTCGAGGCAGTACGGGTGTCAATCCCATTGCGAAAAGGTCGGAACGAAATAGCCGTGAAGTTAACGAACTATTTCAATCGGAACTTTAATTGGGCGGGTTTTCTACTCCGACCGGTTACAGCGCCGACCTTCCAATGAGCTTAGGCGGTGGCGCTACCTCGCTGCGAAGCTGGTGCAATAGAGCCGCGGTGCCATCTCTGATCGCGTTTATGGTCTTCGCCGTGGCGATTCCATAAACACGAGGCTGCGCTCATATCCAAACGCGCGATGCCAGGCTGTCCCAGCTAGCTCTTGATGCTGTTCAGCTGCCGACACCAGCTCTCTACGGAAGATGGCGAGGAATCGAAGGGGTTGAGAAGGTTCAAGGAGTTGATTCCCTCGGCATCAATCACTTCCCAATCGACAAAATAACGAATCGGATGATGTTTCAGCTGGTGCATGATGTGAGATCGGATCTGAGCGCGGGTATTCGTTGGAGCTAGCCGAGCGGCGTCCGTCTGCGAGGCTGGTGAAATCTCCCAAGCCAGCGGTGTCTGCGCCAACGCCAGTCCGAGATTGCGGGCCGGATCGATATGGTGAAACTCGAGGTCCTGAGATCGTAGCCATGGGTCAATCCAAGGAATCTTCTCTCGATCAATGAATTGTTGGAAAAGCCAACGTTTGGTAATCCAATCGACCTTGCCGACCAAGGCTTCCGGCTGCTTGCCCAAGGCGGTTAGGGTTTCTTGCCAGACGTCCAACAGCGTGCTCGTCTCTTCGTCGCGTCCGTTGAATTCATAGCGCGCCGCTTCATAAAACTGGAAAAGAAGTTCAACGGCATTTTCGACTCGGCCATCGGCCAGCGTCACCAACCAAGGCCCGTCAGGTTGGTGAGACATCCCCCGGAAGCTAAGAACCGCATCGGCTAAAACCATCTTGGGCATGCGGTCCATCTCGAGGAGGTCCAGAACTAGAGAGGTGGTTCCCACCTTCAACAAGAGCGTCGTTGGCAAAACACTGGTATCTCCGTGCAGAAGATGAAGCCTCCGATACTTTCGCGCGTCCGCGAGCGGTTCGTCTCGTGTATTGATAATGGCGCGATTAAACTGCACCCATTCAAAGAGGTCGTTATTGATGTAGTCCGCACGTTGGCTGATCTGAAAGTGGTTGTCTGCTCCCGGTCGGACCAAGTCACCGCGCAGCTCTGCCCCGGGCGTAGCCCCGACGCGGCCGGCTCCGACGTAGAGCTGACGCAGCGTCAAAAACGCTAATAGCGACAATACATTGGCTTCGGTCAATGGCGCGGATCGGCGCACGAGGTAATTCTCATGACAGCCAAAGGTTGCGCCTGAATAGTGGTCAATGTTGTTGCGAATGAAGCTGACTTGATCGGCGAGCCGCAGATCGCGCACGGCTTGCACAAGGATGGCATCGCCCGCGCGGTCGTAGCGCAAAACGTCAATCAGAGATAGACATTCCGGGGTGCAATACTCTAAATGCCCCATGTCCACATAGGCACGACCACCGTTGAAGAGAAACCCTCCATTTCCCGCGGGCTCATCCCAATCGCGCTGATGCATGTCCGGGAGCCCATACCGCGCACGATCAAATATCCAGTTGCGAACGCGGCCTACGGCGCTGGGAGGTCCCGACGGATCATTTGTCAAACAGCCATACTCGGTTTCCAGACCAACAATCCGATTCATAGGGTCAGTGCTTGTACAAGTTACCGTTGCCTCTCCAGGGATGCAATCTAGTCTCTCGACAGATCTCCGTCGAATAAAGAGCGCGGTTTTTCCGGTCAAGGTTGGACGCGGATAAAGTGAGGACGAAGAAATGCCCCGAACCTTTGATCAAAGTCCCAATTCTCCAAGGGAAAGCGGTTCAAAGCGGACGGCTCGCGCGCTGTTTCGAGCTAGCCATCCAATTTCCACGATTTTTCCAGCGAGTCCGGTTCTCCAGCCGGAGCGCCGTTCGTCTTCGCTTGCCTCCGCCAAAGGCTTGTTTTCGATCAAACCCCACCACGCCTGGAGCAAGATATCGATGACCTCTTTTCTATTCGTTCTGCCTGCGAGGGCATTCTCTAGCCAAGTGTGAGTCGCGATTTCAGACTCGGGTTTCCCTGTTGCAATGGCAATTCCTTTCGCGCCGAGCTGGAAACCTCCATCGAAATGCAGGCGCATAAGAACGTCATGATCGGGAGTGGCACCCAGTTCCGTCAGGATGAGCTCCACAAGAAAAGGAGCGCTGAAAATTTGCTCAAAATTCGTCTTCAACTGAGGGCTCAAGCCGAATGCAACCAAGCGCCGCATGCTTACGTCTTCGGGCGCGCGAGTAAACGCCTCCGTATGTGCAGCATCGATCGCGGCTTGACGGATCTTTTCAATGTCTGCGGGATGCCCTAGACCCGCCAACGCATGACGGTCAAACAGCTCAAATACCTTGGAATTCCCGGTCCCAACACCGAGCAAAACGATTCCGTCCGGGAGGCTGACGGCGAAGACAGGAGAACCTCCTTTAAGTTGTTCATAAACATACTCGCGGCGATTCCCAATCGCCTCGAGCCAACGATACGGTTCCTCAATCATGCGGTCAAAAACTCCGACTGTTGTCCGGAACTGAGCGTTTCAACTCCACTGGGACGCAGCACTTTGATCGTGGCAAACGTTTGTGTTCCCGGATTGATACCGCCAGTGGCAGCATCAAATTCCGAAGCCACCATCAGGACACGCAGAGCAAACTGCACCGCTTGTTGGAGCGTCATGTCGGTCGGGCGCGGAGTGCCATAATGCTCTTGGAAACTCAAGATGCAGTGCCATAATGCTCTTGGAAACTCAAGATGCTCCGAATCGTTCCGGAACCTGATCCGGAAGCGGCGTAACCGACCGCCTGAAACTGCGCGCCGAGCGGGTCATAAAAGTAGATCTGAGCCTGGGCGGGGTTGGCGGAATAATCAACTCCCGCGAATAACGGCATCACCACGCCCACACCTTGCATCGTCATGGGCAAGTTCTCTCGCAGCAGTCTCGCTAGGGCCCGCACTTTGGCCGGCAAGGAAAGAGGCTGCAACTGACTGCGTCGGTAATACTCGAAGGATGTCTGCAAAACGCGAGCCATCTCAAACGCTGTGGCTGGAACACCCGCGATGGCCAGGAT
Organism: Limisphaerales bacterium; assembly: GCA_044225505.1. Taxonomy (GTDB): domain Bacteria; phylum Verrucomicrobiota; class Verrucomicrobiia; order Limisphaerales; family SIBE01; genus JAXMHN01. The sequence goes on along the minus strand of JBGAIN010000132.1, from coordinate 16,499 downwards.
TGAAGAAGCGTCAATGTCGATCACCTTATCGACCCGGTCAGTGACGATGACGTTCCCAGCCGTTGCGCGACGGTCACCCGCCATTAAGACCCCTTCGGCGAAATGAAAGGCGAAGACGGTGGTTGCTTGAGTCTGGACCGGAGCGTTGCTTGTATCGAGGCGCAACGGAGCGATTCGTTGGTCAGCGAGCAGTGAGATGAAGTCCCCAGCGATCCTAGGCGACGCGCTCATTGGCCGGTGCGCTGCCGGTAACGTTTGGCTTGATCCGGATCGACCTTACGCATGCGCTTCATCAGCTCTTCGACGTTCGGTTTATCGACTTTGGGAGAGGATGGGCCATCTCCGCCACCGCTTGGTCCCGGCGTGAGCGGCCGTTGCTTCTGAGCTTGGTCTGGCATAATGGTTACGGTGTTAAGTTGCCACGTTCGGCAGGGTTCGCAAATCATCTGGTGAACGAGCGGCATTGATAATCTTAGCATAGCGCACGATCTCCTCGGGTGCGAACAAATCTAGCAAAGAAATCTTAATCGGCCCTGTGCTACCTTGAAGGGTGATGTGATCCCACTGGGCGGAAGTAACATAGTTCGCAAACTTTTGGATGCACTTGCCACGCACATAGGCACGTGAGGTTGGAGGGTGCTTAATGGCGTCCCGAACCGCTGCTTCGCTTGGCACGCCGCGCATCACCCCGGACTGCTCCAAGCCATAATATAAGCCTTCTGTAAAATCCAGCCGATGGTACTCCAAGTCAAAACTGCGTAGCCATGGATCATCGTGCGACAAGTTCTGTGCTTCCTGGAATTCGCGAATCAACGCTAACTTTGCTACCCAATCCAAGCGATCCCGACATCGCAGGTAATCCGTCTCAAGATCGTTTAAAACCGTTTCCCACTCTTGAACGAGTTGCGCTTTTTCAACATTGCTTAAGTCACAGAGCTCGCGGACTGCTTGCAGGTAAGTGCGCTGGATTGCTAAAGCCGTCGTGTTAACATCGCCATCCAATTTCACGTTCCAGCGGAACTTTACGTCCCGAGAAATCTCCTGTAACGCGAGGAGCGGGTCAGCCACTTTCGGGAGGACCCGCTTTGGGTCTCGCACGAGCGCTTCCAAAGTCAATGCCGTCGTGCCGACTTTCAACCATGTGGCGAACGGCGACATGTTCGCGTCGCCCAAAATAACGTGAAATCGCCTGTATAACTTCGGGTTCGCGTGCGGTTCGTCCCGTGTATTTATAATCGGCCGACGCTGCATCGTGTCGACGCTCTGCAATTCGCTGAAAAAGTCGCTTCGCTGTGAAAGTTGAAACCCTTCCGAAACAAATTTGTCTTCTGATTCGATCGCGAACTTCCCAGCTCCAGCCACGATTTGGCGAGTGATCAGGAATGCCTGCATTCCTTGAGCTAGCGGCTCCCAAGGCAGCGATCGTGGCAAAAGGTAGTTTTCGTGGCATCCGTAACTGTGTCCGAAGAAGTCGGTGTTGTTCTTGTAAATTCGAACCTTGGTTTGGCGTTGTTCGGAAAGATGCTGCGCGCAGGCCATCAGAATCCGTTCACCCGCACGGTCGTGCAAAACCAAATCGTGCGCCGAATGACATTCCGGAGTGCAATACTCTGGGTGCGCATGGTCATTGTAGAAGCGTGCTCCGTTCCCCAAAACGAGGTCGCTTTTGATTTCCACAAAGCTCAATTCGCGCTCCGCATCCTGGGCGAAATAGTTGGATTCGTCCGAGTCCTGACGCAGTTGACTGACGCGGAATCCTCGCATATCCGCGTGCGGATCCTCGCTGTCATAATCCCAGCACATCCAAACGCCAGGTTCCGTGGCGCTCCTTACGAGTGCGATGGATTCGGCCACGACGTCGACATCATCGCTGCCGTCACGTGATATTCCAAACTCGGTTTCGAGTCCGAATTGGATAATCGGCGATATCACAGGAGGTCCCGGCATTAATGGGGTTGGCTTGATAGCTCTAGTGACGAGGCATGTTGGAGGTGAGAAAAGGGCGCCCCTGAAATCGAGTGCGAGTTCCGATTCAGACGATGCCTCCTCCGCCACCTGACTCAGACTTGCGCGGCCGAATTGGCCCAAGTCGAATCACGTTGTCCGGATCGAAATCGGTCAACTTCATCCAATCCTCGGTGATATCAGTGGTCGGGAACAAGTCGTTCTCCGAAAACTCGGCGCGCATCGCTTGGATGAGATCGTCGCGAGTCAACACCGTCTCTTGTTGGGTTTGAATTGAGCGCTTGATGGCTAGGCTCTTGCCTCGCTCCACAATGGCGGCGATGATGGCTCCGCTGGCTAAGTCCCCGCGGTAGAGGAGATCCTTTTTCCCGCTGCGATAGACGACCTCGAGAAACTGATTGTCAGGCGTCCGGGCAAACTGCGCTTCCGTGACTGCCGCTGCCAACTCCGCCTTGGGCTCGGCCAAAGGCAAGGTATCCGGGAGATAAATCTCAAAAATCCGCTGTACGCCTGCCCGGTCGGGACGATTTACTTTGATTTTGCGATCGATACGCCCTGGACGAAGGATTGCCGGATCAATCAAGTCCGCCCGGTTGGACGCAAGAATGACAACGACGTTTTGGAGGGGTTCGATCCCGTCCATTTCTGTGCAGAACATTGGAACTAACGTGCTCAAAATGCTGTGGTGACGCCCGGCGCGGCGGGTTCCGAGTATTGACTCGGCTTCGTCGATGAAAAGAAAGGCCAGGGCGCCATCGCTGGCGCGCTCTCGGCATTGAGTGAACAGATCGCGCACCTGACGTTCAGATTCACCGACCCACATGTTCAAAATCTCCGGCCCCTTCACATGAAGGAAGAACTCCGGATGATCAACCCCAGTTTCGTGCTTGATCTGCTGACGAAGATTGTAGGCGGTCGCTTTCCCTAACAAGGTCTTGCCACAGCCGGGGGGCCCATAAAGCAGAAACCCCTTCGGGACATTGTGTTGAAAGCGCTTAAAAAGGTCCTTGTGCAAGAATGGCATCTCGATCGTGTCACGAATCGCCTGAACAGCGGCATCCTGCCCGCCGATCGATGACCAAGGTAGTTGGGAAACAGTCTCTAATGAGCGGTCTACCCGTTTGCCCATTCCCACCACTTCCAAAGCGACCCGTTGGTTGACGTCTAAACGCACTTCCAAGCCCGGCTTGAGTTTCTCCTTCGCAAGAAGCGCTGACCGCAGCAGCACGAGTGACATTAACCCGCTCTCCTGCCCAATTCGTAACCGGCCGTCTGAGAGCAGTTCATCGATACGGACGATAGGGCCATTCCGGTCAAAGCCCAGTGCTTGCACGACAGCAAACGCTTCGTTGCACAACACTCGCTGGCCGACTTGAAGGCTCGATAACGGAATCTGCGGATCGACTCGGCAGACATAGTCGCTGCCGCCAGTGCAAACATGAGCCTTATCCGGCTCCACTGGCATGATAAACGTGCCGACTCGAAATGCGGGAGAGCGCAGTTTTTCGACAATCGCGTCTAGTTTGGACAGTGCTTCCTGGGCTTGGAAATTCATCTCTTCCATGCTTGCGATGCGTTCGCGCAGGTAGACGATGTCGAGGATCGAGGGGTGTCTCGGAGGTAATTTACTGACGATTAAATCGACCAGTTGCAGCGTGGAGAGGGTATCCAACTCTTCACGCGAAAGGAGGTCGCTCAAAGGCGACTGGCTATCCGATGCACCAACCGAACTTTTGTTGATGCCCGCGGTTGGTATCGACTTCTTTTTCGGCTCGGCCATGGAGGAAGTTAACTCGCGACGAAACTTTTGCAAATGTCGGCGATGGAAACCCCCGGCTTAGTCTATTGACCGCTTTGCCGTCATTTGACTCCCGTCCAGAATGCGTCGCGCCGCCTCCGCGACAGCGGCCGCTAGTTCAGGGGGATGCAAGACCGTCGCAAACCCGCCCCATCCCAGAACCCATCTTTGAATCTCCACCAGACTGGAGAGTCTGAGTGAAAGCTCTAAGCTACCGTCCGGGAACTCCTGCAGACTTTGCGAGGGGTGCCACTTCTTCTCTCGAATATAATCAGCGACTGTCTCGGCGAATCGCAGCCGGATGTCAAATTGGCCTTGGCCCGAATGGACCCCAAAACTGTCGCGGAGCCGACGTTTTAAGGAGAATCCTTCAGGGCGCATGAATTTTTCCCCGGTCGGAGCGATCGCTTGAATGCGGCTTGGGACAAACGTGCGGACGTCTTTCCTCAAGTGGCAATAGGCAAACAGAAACCATTCGCCGTTGATGTTGGCCAAATGGTAAGGATCCACTTTACGTTCCTCCGCGTCCTGGCGCGACGGTTTTCGGTAAGTCAGGAGCAGCTGTTGTCGTTGGGCAGTGGCTTTGGCAAGCGTGTCGAACACGCTCAAATCCAAGATCGACTCGGCACTGGTTCGGAAGGAAATCGTTTGTTCCCAATCTTCGAGATTCAACGAGATGGTCTCAGGAAGCGAGGCCGCCATCTTCCGGAACGCGCTCACCAGCGGCCTTTCGAACGAAGTTCCGCGGTATTGCTGGAGAGCCTTTTCTGCGATGAGCAGAGCAACCAGCTCGCCTTCCGTAATTTGCAGCGTGGGAAACGAACTGACTTCTTCGGTATAAGTGAACCCACCCCGTTTGCTGTCGTACTCCAATGGCAACTCAAGTCGATCCCGCATAAACTCGAGGTCGCGGTAGATCGATTTGGCAGAAACTTCCAGTTCGCGAGCAAGGCGAGTGGCGGTCGGAAACGTTCCTGCTTGGATCGCTTGATGGATGCGGAGCATCCGCTCAACAGGGGGGCGAGAGAGTCGATCCGGCGGTGCTTTGGGAGGCATAAAATAGAGAGCAGCGTCCACCGCTGACACACCGCTCCCCCGAGCTTACCAAAGCCTCGTCCCGCGAGCCATCTCTGGAAGAGGCGACCGGACGTGCCTAGACGAGCTTCGAGAGCAGTTCGTCGTTCGTTTTGTGCTTCTTCAGCGCGGCGATCAGTGTCTCCATCGCTTCCACGGGGTTCAGATCCACCATCGTTCGACGCAATTTCCGAATGGCTTCGAGATGTTTGCCTGCAAACAGCTTCTCTTCTTTCCGAGTCCCACTCTTCGGAATATCAATGGAAGGAAAGAGTCTCCGGTCGGCTAGTTTACGCTCCAGGATCAACTCCATATTTCCCGTTCCTTTAAACTCCTGGAAAATCAATTCGTCCATTCGCGAACCCGTATCGACCAAGGCTGTCGCAATGATCGTCAGGGACCCTCCTTCCTCGATTTTTCGAGCCGAAGCGAACATCTTACGAGGAATCTCCAAAGCACGCGCGTCGACGCCGCCCGTCATAGTCCTTCCGCTGCCGCCATGCACACTGTTGTAAGCCCGGGCGACGCGTGTAATCGAATCGAGCAGGACAAAGACATCTCGGCCGGACTCGACCATGCGTCGGCAACGTTCGATCATGAACCGGGAAAGGCGCACGTGCGTCTCCAAATCCTGATCGTTCGAAGAAGCAACCACTTCGGCTTTTACGGACCGCTGAAAATCTGTGACCTCCTCCGGACGTTCATCAATCAGCAACACCATCACATGAACTTCTGGATGATTCGCTGTTACCGCATTAGCGATCTGCTTTAAAATCGTCGTCTTGCCCGTTCGCGGAGGGGCGACGATCAAGCCACGTGTTCCCTTGCCGATCGGAGTGACTAAATCGATAATCCGGGTTTCGATTAGTTCCGGCGTTGTTTCCAGAGCAAATTTCTCGAACGGATCAATGGTTGTGAGGTTTTCAAAACGGACGGCTTTGGTGTACTGCGAAAAGGGCATTTCATTCACCATCTCAACTTCACGCAGTTGCGGGCTCGTGCCTCGGTGCGGAGGTTGAGTCGGGCCGCCAACCAGACAACCTTCGCGGAGAAAGTTCTTCTTGATCGTGTCAGGCGTGACGAAAATGTCGGTCGGTTTCGGTTGAAAATGGTTGTCCTTCGATCGCAAGAAACCAAACCCCTTTTCGGAAATTTCCAGATACCCAGATCCAAAATCCGTCCCGGTGCTACTGCCTGCGCTCATGTTCTTCACGTTTCTTCTCTCCGAAGTATGTTTCCCAAGGCTTAAGCCCTGTGTATGATTCCAAACTGAATTTGAATTAGGGAGAACCGCTGACCCGAAAAGCTACGACTTAATCGTTGGGCACAGTCAGTTAGACCTGTGACTTTTATCTATTACGGCTGAAACTGCAGGCGCGCAACTATTATTTTCACAAATCGTGCCTCGCCTAATTTAAGCTCAATCGGAACTCCCCCGGGCTCTGCCCAGCTTCAAAAAGACAAGCAGAGCCGCTGAAATTCAACCGACTTCCCTCGCCGGTTTTTAACCCGCCGGACCCATCGCTGTTGAACCTAGCCGCCCACTTCTGCCTTCGCTTCCGCGGCGAGTGGCGTGCTCAAATAGCGTTCTCCCGTTGAGCAAGCGACGGTCACAATCATTTTTCCACGATTGGCCGGGCGTTTCGCAATTTCAATAGCTGCCCAGACATTGGCCCCGGATGAAATGCCCACGAGGATCCCTTCCTCCTTGGCCAAACGCCGTGCCATCGCGAATGCATCGTCGTTCGTCACCTGGACACACTCAGTGATCTGAGGATTACCCTTTTCATCTTTGAGCCGAAGGTTTCGAGGCACAAATCCAGCCCCCGTCCCCTGGATCTTATGCGGACCAGGCTTAACCGGTTGCCCTGCCAGAGTCTGTGAAATAACCGGGGAATCTTTCGGTTCTACCGCAATGGCCTGGAAGGACGGGCGGCGTCCCTTGATCACTTCGTAACAGCCAGTGATCGTGCCCCCCGTCCCGACCGCGGCGACGAGAATGTCGACCTTCCCATCTGTGTCCTGCCAAATCTCCTCTGCTGTTGTCTTCCGATGAATGTCAGGATTGGCTGGGTTTTCAAATTGTTGCGGAATCCAAGAGTTTGGAATGTCTTTGGCTAATTGCTCAGCTCGGGCGATCGCGCCGCGCATCCCTTCGGTTCCGGGCGTCAGCACGAGTTTGGCGCCCAACATGGCCAGGAGTGTTCGCCGTTCCAGGGACATCGTCTCCGGCATGGTGAGGATCAACTTATAACCTTTGGCTGCCGCGACAAAGGCTAGCGCAATTCCCGTGTTCCCGCTGGTCGGCTCGATAATCGTCGTGTTCGTGTCGATCAAACCGCGCTGTTCTGCGTCTGCGATCATGGCCATGCCGATTCGGTCCTTCACGCTTCCTAGCGGATTAAAGAATTCGCACTTGAGCAGGACGGTCGCGTCCAGACCCGCGGTCACCTTGTTCAATCGCACCAACGGGGTGCGTCCCACTGTTTCGACAATGTTGTTATAAATGCCACCCATAATTCGAATCTTGCGGTGAAAAACTCTGGTTAACTCGACTCATATGGGGCTCTCTGTTACAGGATCGCAAGCCTTTTTTCGATTCACCATAAGCAGAGTTGCTTTCGTTCTTGCCCTACCGTGGGAGCCCCTTCCCAGGCCTTTCTGCCACGATTCAAATCAGACAGCCTGAAGAGTCGGTCCGTTCGACGGGATGCTAGCGCAGATTCACCGTCTGACGCTGCTTCGACGCGTGGACCCAGGGGGAGGTCTAGATGACGGGCTTGGCCTCCATCCAAACCAAGGAGCGAGCTGGGGGTCAAGGAATAACGCTCGGGACAGCCCTGTCCGCGGGGATCTAGATCAGCTGCAGCCATCGCCTCCAGCCAACGACCTCGACAACCTCGATTGGGTTTGGGACGCCCAGTGATCACCCGAAATTACCGATGACAGCGCGCGCTCGGCGGTGATCGTGCCAGAGCAGCGCGTCAAAAACGGGCGAAAGACGCCGAAGTTCGAACGGAGCCCAACCCGGGAAATGAAGTTGACAGGACCGGGGTTGCGGCTGGGCCACCGCCCTTCCAGGCGACTTAACTCGCGGCGGACGATTTCGCGCCGCTGGCCGGCTTGGATTTTGCCTTGTCGCGTTTTCGTTTCAGGTAACGGGTGCGGCGCTGACGTTTTTCGGCTTTATTATACTGTTTGCTCATATCGCTTTACTTTACTTACCCGATTGGGTTTGGTAGCGGGCAAATATGAAGGTCCGACTCGTTCGCATCAATCTCTATTTGCTGCTGATCACAACCTTGTGGTGGGTCGGGTGTAAAACCACAGAGGAACGTCAGCACGCCAAAGAAGCATCGACATTCCGTCTTTATTTAGAAGGGCCCAGAGAAGGGGGAAGCAACCAACGGAGCGGAGTGGCCGTTTATCGGCAAAGCCCAGTCTACGTGAATGTAGAGCGCGAGCCATTCCTAAACGAAGGAGATGTCGATTCCGCGTCGGTCGTCGACATGCCAGGGGGCTACGCGATTCAAGTCCAATTTAATGGGCATGGCGCTCTCGTTTTGGAAGGAGCAACCGTCGCGCACAAGGGCCAACGCTTGGTTGCGCGGAGTGATTTTGGCGAATCCCGCTGGCTGGCTGCACCGTTGATCACCAGGCGGATTAGCAACGGTTTGTTCGTCTTCACGCCTGATGCGACCCGAGAGGAATCGGAACGGATCGTTCGCGGCTTGAACAATCTGGTCGCTAAGATCAAGAAGAAGACGAGCGGCTTTTGAAAAGAGCGAGCCTCTATCGATGCCGCGGCGCAGCTCTGTGTCCCAGCGGGCTTACATGTGTGGCCCAATTCCTGCCAACGCCGCTGTTTGAGCCGCCATTCTCAGCGTGTCGAATAGTTCTGTGCGCACCGGTTTGGAGTCTCGGCGAGTACGGCGGTCCAGGCTTTCTGTCTGGTCCGAGACGTGATCGCTTTGAGCCCGTTTCTGACAGTGACGAGGTTTTCCCAATTTCGATGACGACTCAGCTCTGACATCATGCGCATTCCATCTAATCAAGCGCTGCCAATCACGGTCAAAGTGTTGTTGCTTGGTTTCGTCGTTGCCAGCGGAACTCAACTGCTCAACGCGGAGACCTTTCGATTGCCGACGGCCAATCGCGCGCTATTCGAGCCTGGGGGAGAGGAGCGATTCCTGGTGGGGACTGTTGGCAAGCCTTATACAAGCGGCCGCTTTGGCTGCGTTCGGAGCGACGGCCATCAGATGCATGAAGGTCTCGACATCAAGGCTATCCAACGGGACCGACGCGGGGAACCTCTAGACCCGATCATGGCCACGGCCGATGGAACGGTCTCCTATATCAACACGCGCGCGGGCCTCTCCAATTACGGAAAGTATCTAATTCTTCGCCACCGTATTGAAGGCCTCGAAATTTATTCACTCTACGCGCATCTTAGCCAGGTGCGCGCGGGGCTGCGAGTGGGCGATACGGTAAAAGCGGGCGAAGTCGTCGCTACGATGGGGCACACCGCAAACACGCAGCAAGGAATCAGCAAAGACCGTGCGCACGTCCATTTCGAGCTGGACCTCCTGGTCAATGAACGATTCCCAGCGTGGTACCGATCGACCTTCCCGGGGCAACGCAACGACCACGGCGCGTGGAACGGGCTGAATTTATTGGGCTTGGATCCGAGGTTGCTGCTGCTCACTCAGCAGTCGCAAGGGGCGGAATTCAGTCTCTTGCGTTTTGTTCGTGAGCAAGCGGAGCTATGCCGTGTGCTCGTGCGCAGTGCGAACTTTCCTTGGCTCCGAAGGTATACCTCGTTGATCCGTCGGAATCCGGTTGCGGAGCGGGAGGGTGCTGCGGCTTACGAAATCGCGCTTAACTACAACGGCGTTCCGTTCCAGCTGGTTCCTCGCGCACCCTCGGAGATTGGCTCGGGACCGAAGTATCAACTGCTTTCGGTGAACGAGGGCGAGGAGCAAGATCATCCCTGCCGGAAATTAGTGGCGCGGATCCGCGGGCGTTGGGAGTTAACGAATGCCGGCATCAGTTTGATGGACTTGCTGGTTTACCCGTAACTTTCGAATCCCAGTTACTCTTGGGACGGTGGAGGCTCGGACCGTTCAGAAAGCGGACCAAGCGCGAGGCCAGCGTTGAAGTTCAGGGAATAATCCGTTATTACGAGGCAGACGTTATACGATCCTATGAAAACCACCAAAGCTGTTAAGGAAAAGACTCAAGCAACGCTCGCGCAAAGCCTGAATCAAGTGCTGGCCGATTCCTATGCACTTATGTCTCTGACGCATTTGGCCCATTGGAATGTCGAAGGCCCCGGCTTTTTCGCGCTGCACACCGCTTTCCAAACGCAATATGAAGAGTTGTTCACGGCCGCTGACGAAATCGCGGAACGCGTCCGTGCGTTGGGCTCTTATGCGATTGGCGGTTTAGGGAAACTCGCCCAAACCGCCCAAATGAAGGAGTTTATGGCCCCGCTCAGCCAAGAGGACTATGTGCGAATGCTGATCCAAGCCAACGAAAAGCTCGTGACCGATGCGGAACGCGCCCGGGACTTAGCTGGCGAAGCGAACGACCCGGAGAGTGAAGATCTAATGATCGGTCGAGTCACCCTGCACCAGAAGACCATTTGGATGCTGAAGAGTTTCTTGAAAGGGTGACGGACCGGTGTCACCCGGGAGAATTGCCGATCCGGCTTCCCTCGGAGAGTTTTCGCCGTTGCCGCAATTCTCCGACGCTTCAGATCGCTGAGATAGCTTTCTTCGCGGATATAGAATTGGCTCTTTCATTGCCGTTCAACTTCTGGCAATCTCGGTGCCGGTCGTTGGATGTATGATTGGAACATTTCTCCGGCGTTGCCTGAATCTGCGTTCAATCTTTCGGCTGGCCATGCTGAGCGGCCTGTCCGCTGGGATTGAGCTGAGGGCAACCGTTGTCGACGACGCTGCGGCCGAGTTGGCGGCAGAAGTTCAAAACCGCGGGTGGATCGCGTTTGGAGCTCGAGGCGGCTCTGGAGATTGGGACTTGTTTCTCGCTCGACCAGACGGTTCCAGCTTGCGCCCCCTCACTCGCACCCCGACCCTGAACGAGTTTGCCCCCCAGTTCTCCCGCGACGGAAAACAATTGCTCTACCGTCAGATTCCGTCCCACGAAAAGATCGACAACAACCGGTCTGGCGAACAGGGAAGTCTAGTCGTAGCGCGAAGCGACGGCACCGCCAAGAGAGTGATGGGAAAGTCGGGCGATTTTCCTTGGGCGAGTTGGAGTCCGGACGGAACTCAGATCGCGTGCCTCTCGATTCATGGGATCGTGTTCGTTGATCTCGAAAGTGCTCGGGTGGTGCGAACCTTGCCGCGTAAAGGTTTTTTTCAGCAAACGACTTGGTCCCCGGATGGCCAATGGATCTGCGGCGTTGCGAATTCCTTTGGAACTGGCTGGAGTATCGCGCGACTGAATGTCACCTCCGGTCAGGTCCAAGCGGTCAACACGGTCGATTGCTGTACGCCCGATTGGTTTCCAGATTCCCACGGCGTCGTCTTCTCGTGGCGTCCACCGGGCCAGGCCGGGAATAATGGATATGGCTGGACTCAACTTTGGCAAGCCGACGTGGACGGGCATACCCGGACATTAATCTACGGAGAAGATGGTCGCCACGTCTACGGAGGACAGGTTTCACCGGACGGCCAATACGTGTTGTTCACTGGAAATATGCGCGAGGATGGCGATCCGGGCAATGCAGGTGCCCCGATGGGACTGATGCGCCTCCGGGATGCTCCAATCATAGGAGGGCCGAGTCCGGAATTGCGTGCCAAACACCCGCTAGCTAAGAGTGGCCCCGTCTTGACCCTCCCTCCGGGATGGGAGCCAGTTTGGACAGCTGCCAAGCTTTCCCCGGCGGCCGACTCCGAGGATGTGACAAGACGGCCGCTCGCAACGCCACGCGATTCAACTGCCGCCTCATCCATGGCGCTGGAATTGCACCGGAGCGGTTGGTTGATCTATAGCGCTCAGACCGACCGCGGCGACTGGGATCTATTTGCGATGCGCCCGGACGGGACCGAACGATACCCTGTCACTGAGACGCCGGAATGGAACGAGGCTGGAGCGCGCTTTTCCCCGGACGGCAAGCGATTGCTCTACTATCGGATGCCAAAGGCGGTGGAGGTCGACAATAATACCTACGGGACGTTTGAGCTGATCATCGCCCGGGCTGATGGATCTGAGCCCACCACGTATGGGAGAGACTACGCGTGGGCTTCCTGGGGGCCGAACAGCCAGGAAATTTACTGTTTATCTCCGAAGGGCATCCAGGTGGTGGACTTGTCGAATGGAAAGTTGCTTCGCCAATTCCCAAGACGAGGCATTGTCCAGCAATTGATCTGTTCTCCGGACGGAAGGCGATTTGTCGGCACAGCGAACGGACTTGGACCATACTGGAATATTGGCTGCATCGATTCGCAAGCCGGGGGCATCCTAGCTCTGAGCGAAACCAACCGTTACAATTGCACTCCCGATTGGATGCCTGATTCGCAGCGAGTCGTTTACGCGCGTGGAATTGTCCCGCAACAGGAAGGGCGCGCGGAGTTATGGGTCGCGACGGCGGACGGGCAGGAGCGGCACTGCGTTTACGCGGAAGCGGGGCGCCACATTTATGGCGCATGCGCATCGCCGGATGGTCGCTACCTCCTTTTCACGCGTAGCAAGGAGGATCTCGGGAAAGTCGGGGCGATTGAAATGGCGATCATACGCTGCCCGACGAAAGACGCGGTGACGGTCGCGAGCTCGTTGGATGGAGGTGCCCTTCGTGATCGTCTCGATTTGGGCCGCGGGTGGGAGCCCCATTGGACAATGGCTGAAATTGGCCGGACGAGACAACCCAGTGTGCCATGAAACGCTTTTACACGACCTTCAAAGGATGGAATCGCCACTTCCAGCTGACCTCTCGGCTGCACCGCTTCGAGAGCATACGACCTTCTAAACTGCTGCGGTTTGTGAGTGGTGCGGTCTTGGCGCTACTCATGACGGCTTGCGACTCCAAACCAGCGACAGGGAATTCCAAAGCGGACCCTCATCTCCAAACCAATGGGACTGTGGAAGTGACGGCGAAATTGTTGGAGATTCCTCAAGGCGCCATTTTCAAGCGGGAACTTTACGATTATGCCACGGTTCTCAAGTATCAAGTGCTCAAGGTTCACCGCGGTGACGTGAAAACGAATGTGCTTTATATAGGCCAGTATAACCCGTTCAAGCCGCGTCGCGAAGCCGCTGACGAGCGGGTGAAAGTGATCGGGGGAGATGTCAGTGAATTCCGCGTTGGCGAAGTCCATCACTTAGCGCTGGAGGTTCCGATCGAGGATCATTTTATGGGCGGCATTGTGAACAAATACTTCGGCCAAAGCTCGGACCCGATCTATTGGGCGGTGTGGACCGTCGAGGAAAGTCCTTAGGGCCGGGGCCGATCGGGGCACCGTCGCTGTGAAAGCGCCTTCAGTTTGCTGCTTTGGCTGCGCTCGGGCCGTTGTTTGACATGGTTTTCACCAGTCACATTTTCATCTTTTATTATTTGCCGGTTTTTCTGCTGATCTACTTCAGCCTTGCGCCTCGTTGGCGCAATCTCTGGATCACGTTAGCCAGCTACGTCTTTTACGGCTGGTGGGAGCCATGGTTTGTCTGTCTGATGATGTTCACCACGTGCATGGATTTCGTGTGGGGACGCATCATCACTCGGCCTGGGGCGACGCCCTTTCAACGCAAGGGGTCCGTCATTGCATGCGTGGTTACCAACCTCGGTTTTCTAGGTTTTTTCAAATATTACATGTTCGCGGCGGAGAACTTGAATCGTGTGCTCGCGGCCATGGGGCAGGAGACGTTTCATGTTTGGCAGGTGGTATTACCTATTGGTATTTCGTTCTACACGTTCCATTCGCTCACCTATATTATCGATCTGTATCGTGGCGATGCGACTCCGGCAAAGTCGTTCACCGATTTTTCGGCCTTTGTGGCGTTGTTTCCGGACCTAGTTGCCGGGCCTATTATCCGCTACAAGACTTTGGCCGCGCAATTAGCCGCTCGCACTCATACCCTCCCGCGATTCACATCGGGTATCACTATATTCATCGTCGGCTTTGCCAAGAAAATCTTGTTGGCCAATCCGGTTGGAGCGGTGGCTGACTCGGTCTTTGCCGCAGACCAACCGTTGCCGATCGATGCGTGGATGGGTTTGCTCGCCTACGCTTTTCAGATCTATTTCGATTTCTGCGGCTACTCCGACATGGCGGTTGGTCTGGGACGATTGCTCGGCTTTGAGTTCCCCAGGAATTTCGATGCCCCTTATCGCGCGGAGAATATTACCGATCTGTGGCGTCGGTGGCACATTTCGCTTTCCAGCGTTCTACGTGACTATCTCTATTTGCCTTTGGGTGGTAATCGCAAGGGACCCACACGCACCTATGTAAACCTGACGGTGGTCATGCTGCTTGGAGGGCTTTGGCATGGGGCTCAATGGACCTTCGTTTTGTGGGGTGCCTATCATGGAGGGTTGTTAGCTTTAGAGCGTTGGAACCGGAAGCGAAGCATTTATCACGCTTTGCCCAAGGCGGCTCGGATCAGCTTGACCTTTTTTCTGGTGTTGATGTCCTGGGTATTATTCCGGGCAGAGTCGCTTCCCGCCGCGCTGCGCTTCTACGGTGCATTGTTCGGGATTATTCCCGCCTCACCCAACGCGGGTTTGCTCGGGGCAGTTTTATATACGCCTTATCACCTGCTGGCCGTGAGTCTCTGCGGATGCCTCGTCTTTCAGAGCCTTCAGGCTCACGACTGGGCTTTGCGCCCCGTCCACTGGGGCCGGGTTTCGGTGCTGGGCCCGCTTTTTGTTGTGGCTCTCATGGCCATGGCGGCCCAGTCGTTCAATCCGTTTCTTTACTTTCAGTTTTGAACGCGCATGGAAACTCCGATGCCAACCTTCCCGACGCCTGAGGCACCTGAGGAGGCGGTTCATTCGGCCTCGGCACGCCCCAACAATGCGTCATGGGCACTCCTCGCCTTATTTCTGGCGATCGTCGTCGGCGTTCCTTTGATCCAGTTGGTCCACGAACTCGCCCGACGGGAAAAGCCGCGCGTTTTGCGAGTTTTCCAAGAAATGCCGACCGCTACGCGGCTGCGCGCTTTCGAGCGCGAGCTTGAGTCGGGGAGCATTATCGAGCAGATGGTCCGGCCCATGGTTCAGTTTGCCCACTTTGCTTGGCTTGGAGAGGGTGGGGAAAAGGCCGTGATTGGACTTGATGGTTGGTTATTTTATCGGCCGGGCATTGACGTTGCAATCGGAACTCCGCGGCACGGCACAATGGCAGGATTGACGACAGACCCGTTACCAGCCATTCAAGCGTTTCGCGAAGACTTGGCGCGCCTTGGGATTGAATTGTTGATTGTGATTGCTCCCAACAAGGAAAGCGTCTACCCAGACCGTTTGACGACGCGTGTTGGCGGCACCGGCGGTGCCCCGTCCCTGGCCGCGAGCGAGCTCTTGTCTCGACTCGAAGTGGCGCAAGTGCCCGTCGTCAACCTGTTTCGGCTCTTTGCGTCTGCCCGTGCCGCAGCTTCCACCAACTCAGAGGCGCTCTACCTTGTGGAAGACAGCCATTGGTCACCCGCTGGGGTGCGTCTGGCCGCGCAGGCGGTCGCCGCGCGCATCCGCGAGTCGGGTCGAGTGAGCGCTGGCAACGTTGTGTATCAGCAGCGGCCGATCGAAGTCCGGCGCGTCGGCGATATCCTTCGGATGCTGCAGGTCCCCGCTCTGGAGCGACGCACCGGGGCGGAAACGATTATCTGCGAGCAGGTCCTGAACTCTGGCACTTCCGCTCTTTACCAGGATGATCCGAATGGGCAGGTTTTGGTTCTGGGCGATAGTTTCTTGCGGGTTTTCCAGAACGACGATCCTGGGGGCGCCGGGTTCGTGGCGCATCTTGCCCGAGAACTAGGCCAACCGCTCGCCTCCATCGTCAGCGACGGGGGGGCGTCAACATTGGTGCGGCAGGAATTGTTTCGGCGGTCCCATTTGTTGAAAGGGAAAAAGGTGGTCGTATGGGAATTCGTCGAGCGCGATATTCGGCTTGGGGCTGAGGGCTGGCAAGTGATCCGATTCCCGGATAAGGTGGCCTCCAGTGACCGATTACGCAGCGGGAGTCAGGCAAGCACAAGGCTATGATCGTCGACGTCCACACCCATGTTTTTCAGCCAAAGACGGACTTTGGGCCGCGCTTGGTGGCGGACCTAGAGCGTTGCGGGATTCAATCCGAGAGCTGGGGGGACGTATATGATCGCCACCTGACGACGACACGTTCAGCGGATATTGCCATCGTTTTTGGCATCGAAGCGGCCGCCACCGGTTGGCATGTTCCGAACGATGATGTGGCACGGCACGCAGCTCTAGCGCCGGAGCGCCTCATCTTTTTTGCCTCGATCGATCCTGGGCGCGAAGGATTTCAGGAAGAGCTTCGCCGTTGTCACCAGGCGTTGCGTTGCCAAGGCGTGAAGGTGGCGCCGATTTATCAGGGAGTGCATCCGTTGGATCCGCGTTATCGAGAGATTTACGCTTACTGCCAGAAACACGGCTTGCCCATCATGATTCATATGGCCACGACTTTCTCCA
>JBGAIN010000131.1:0-25756 GCA_044225505.1 Limisphaerales bacterium | reverse complement strand
GTCAGGCTGCGTGAGGCCAGGCGTTCCGGGTCGAGCCATACGCGCATCGAATAGTCGCGTGCCCCGAACACAGTCACCTCCCCAACGCCCGGGATGCGGGCGGGATTGATCCTTCACTTGCAGGAAGGCGTAGTTACCTATGTAAAGTTCATCGCGTGTCATCCGGCGAGATGAGATGCGCCACCATCGTCAGATCAGACGATTTCTTCGTGGTGGTCACTCCGATGCGGCGCACTTCCTCCGGCAACTTCGGAAGGCGATGGCAACGCGGTTTTTGCACCAGCACCTGCGCCGTGTTCAAATCTGTGCCGAGCTTGAACGTGAGGATCAGCGACATCACGCCATCGCTGGTCGGCGTGCTCGCCATGTAGAGCATGTTCTCGACACCGTTGACCTCCTGCTCGATGGGCGTGGCGACCGTTTCGGCCAGCACTTTGGGGGTTCGCGCCCGGATAAACTGCGCGCACCACAACTGTCGGCGGCACCACGTTGGGATACTGCGCGATGGGCAGTTGAAACATAGCAATCCCACCGATCAGCACGATCACGATAGAGAGGACCGCTGCAAAATCGGCCGGCGGATGAAGAGTGGGAGAAGCTCATTTTCGTCTCCGCAAGTTTCGCGTCCACCACACAATGCGGGACGCACGCGCATCAAACCTTCTGCGATGACCTGTTCCCCCGCCTTGAGCCCCTCCTTCACGACGCGCAACCCGTCAATCATCGGACCCACCTTCACTGGGCGGAACTCCACTTTCTTCTCCGCGTTGACAACATAAACAAACTTCTGCGCCTGATCCGCGGCCAGTGCTCGGTCCGGGATCAGCAATGCCAGGTATTTGCCACTGCCAGGAATGCGCATGCGCGCGAAAAATCCTGGTCCGAGCACGCGTTCGGGATTGGGAAACACGCCCCGACACCGGAGGGTGCCCGTGCTTGGGATCAACCTTGTTGTCCACGAAGTCGGTAAATCCTTTATGCGGATAGCCCACCTCGTCTGCCAGCGCCATCTCTGTCGGTATTGGTTTATCGAGCGCACTTTCGCGTTTGCCCTCCCGACGGAGCTGGATGTATTTCAAGATCGAACGCTCATCCACATCCACATAGCAATACAACGGATCCTGCGAAACCACCGTCGTGAGCAAAGTCGCCCCCCGCGCCCGATACGCCACCGCTAATCGAGGTTGCCCTCGGTAACGATAGCCCGGCTGGTCCGCCCCTGAATGGGCGAGCGAACCTCGGTAAACTCTAAATTCAACTTCGCGGATTCGACGGCTGCGTGAGCGGCCCTCAGCGCCGCGAGCGCGGAAATATAGCTCCGGGTTTTTGTGTCGAAGTCCTCTTCCGAGATAGCTTTCGTGGCGATAAGCCGCTTGGCACGCTCCGCGCGTCGTTCTTTGCGAGATCCGCCTGACTTTCCGCACGTTGATGCTCGGCTTCCGCCCGGTCGTGCTTCCGCTTGGTATGGACGCGGATCGACGGTGAACAAGAGAAGGTCGCCTTTGTTGACCTCTTTACCCTCCTTGGAAATGAATCTTGTCGAGATACCCGCTCACACGCGCTTTGATCTCGACTGTTTCGACGATTCCAACCGTCCAATGAATTCGTCCCACTCGACCACCTCGCGCTCTACAGGTCGAACAACGGAGACCGTCGGGGCAGGTGGAGTTGTTGGCTGTGGATGTTTCCCACACGCCGCGAACAGCAACGTCGGTATGAGCGTAGCCAAGCGAAGGGTTTTGCTTTCATGCCAACCACTCCTTTCTCTGCGCGCGGGCGCCAATCCGCCAAAGCCATCTGCCCAGGTCGGGCGCCACTTCCCTGAGCTCATGGGCGGTGTCTGTATCGCCGCCCCTCCCGGTTGTCCGCATCCCCGCGCGCGCGGACGCTCCGACTCTGGCCAGCACAACCCCGCGCCGCGACATCGTGTTGCGTGCCTGAGAGGCAAGCGATCTTCGGTCGAGTGAGTTCGAGAAGGTCGTTCCAGCTTTTGTGCGAAGGAGATTGCGCATGGCGCAGTGTCAAAACGCGAAGCGGTCGCAACCGAGGCCAAAGAATCCAGAGTAGCGATTCCGTGCGGCCTCGGCAGCCGAAGAACATCAATTGCCAAGCATGAGTAAAAGCGTCAGCTCGTGACACGTGGCATTGTGGCGATGCTCTGGCATGGGGACCCCTGCACGCACCGCTTTTCGGGTATCAAGCGGCGCGCCATAGCCCCCAAAGACTTTCTGGCGACCACTCTGGCAGCACCGGGATCGCGGGAGGTGCGTGCGAGGCAAATTCATTCGTGGCGTGAACAACTTTGCCACCAACAAGGGTGACACCGATTCGATACTTTTGATCTCTTCGTCAAGCACAGCAAAGTAATCGTCGGTGAGTGCCACGAGGTCCGCGAACTGGCCGACCGCGATGGCTCCCTTCTTCCGCTCTCGTTCAGCGTCGCTGCTGCCCTGAGTGTAGAGACGCAACGCTTCTTCACGACTCAGACAATTCGCGTCCGGATACATCGGAACACCTCCAACAGTTTTAGTCGTGAGCCAATAGAGGGCGACACCCACGGGTTATAGCTGGCGACACGCGTTGCATCTGTGCCAGCGCCCGCAGGCACACCAAGCTCCAGCATTTTGCGGACAGGCGGAAGTGCGCGCCGCGGCCTGCTGCCCCGCGGGCTCCATAGATACTCGCCTTGATAAGCCATCCGGTGCTGCTGGCGATGCACTCCCCCCAGCGCTCGGACGCGCTCCAGGTTGCGATCGGAAATCGTCTCGCAGTGGTCGAAGAACCAGTTAAGACCTTGGAACGGCACCTCACGGTTCACATCTTCAAACACGTTCAGGAAACGCGAAATGCTCTCGTCGTAGGTCGCATGCAAGCGGAATGGCCACCGGTTCGCGGCCAGTAGCGACACGACTTCTCTAAGTTCGCCTTCCAGTGAAGCGTTCAGGTCGGGGCGTGGTTCCAGGAAGTCTTCGAAATCCGCCGCCGAAAAGACAAACATCTCACCCGCGCCGTTTGCAGCGGAGGAAATCATCACCGTGGCCAGGTGCCGTCATTTTGATCCAGCGTTTGAAGTCTTCCTTCTCCCCCTTTGGCTTTTGCGTGAACAGATTGTAAGCGATGCGCAAGGTCATCTCCCCACGCTGGTGCAATGCATCAATCACCGCGTAATCCTCCGGGTAATTCTGAAAACCGCCACCGGCGTCAATGATGCTGGTCAGCCCGAGCCGATTCAGCTCACGCATAAAGTGTCGCGTGGAATTTAACTGATGTTCGGGCGGCAGCTTCGGCCCTTTCGCGAGCGTCGCGTAGAGAATCGTGGCGTTTGGCCGCGCAATCAGCAGCCCCGTGGGATTCCCCGCGCCATCCCGCTGGATTTCACCACCGGGAGGATTTGGCGTCTCTTTCGTGTAACCGCAGGCGCGCAGAGCGCTTGATTGAGCAATGCGCGGCAATAGAGATGCAGTATAAATACAGGCGTTTCCGGCGCCGCCGCGTTAATCTCTTCGAGCGTCGGCATCCGGCGTTCGGCGGAGTGAAACTCGCTCCAGCCGCCGACGACGCGCACCCATTGGCCTGCCTGGGGGCGTGCGTTGCGCTTGTGCCTTCAGCATCCGCAACGCATCCGCGAGCGAGGGCACACCGTCCCAGCGGAGTTCCAAGTTGTAGTTCAATCCGCCGCGAATGACATGGAGATGCGAGTCGTTCAGACCAGGGATCACACGACGCCCCTTGAGATCAATGGTCTTGGTCTCTGGCCCGCGCTCGAACGCGTCGACGTTATCCACACCCACGATGCGTCCATCTTTGATCGCGACGTCGCGCGCTTCGGGATGCTTTGGGTCGAGGGTGGATATGCGCCCGTTGCGCAAAATCAGGTCGGGAGCGGTGTTGGAATTCATAGCGTTTATTCTTTGGAGCCGGGTTGTAGCCAGCCGCGCAACACTCGGGTGACCATGGGCATAACAACCCAGGCCAACAAGGTGACCACGAACGCATTGAACACCGCGTTGCGCAGCACGAAAGGCCATTCGCGAATGATCGGGCCAAGGGTCAGATTCAAAAGCATCGCCAGAGGGAAAACGCCGAGGAAGGTGGCAACCGCCATCTTCCATCTCGGGGGCGGATTGTGCGGCGAGCGAAACCACGCTTCCAGTCCATGCAACGGCCGGTACGTCCAGGAATTCGATTCCGTCAGCGGTTCGCACTTCCTCTCCCATTCCTTGAAGATGGGCGAGGCATAGAAATCATCGCGCTCCTTCTCGTTGGCGAACGAGCGCAGGATACCGAATTCGCGCGCATCCGAGCCGGGCGGAGGCACGATCATCGTCGCGCCAAGCACGCCGCCATGGGCGAAAGAGGTCTGGAAAAACTCGCGAAGCGCCTGTTGGAATTCAGCTTCGCACCCAGCCCGCACTCGCCGGGTAATGGCAACATGAATAGGCATAACGAGGCCGAATTGTCCGACTCAAGGGCGGGTGGCAAGCCCCCCCACCCCCGGCACGAATACCTTAATGACCGCCCTTCTTCGGCACGAGTTGCGGCTTCTTCGCAGACTGCGGGGCTTTGTGAACCATCGTGTAGGCGTATTCAATGCCCGCGCCATAAGCCCCGCCTTGCTGTTTGATCAGCCCCATGAGGGCGTCGTAATGATCGCGCCGCGCCCAATCGCGCTGCCATTCGAGCAGTGCAGCAATGGTGGTGAGTCGGACCGCCCCCGCCTGAACCATTCGCGACAGCGCCGCTTCATGCGCCACTTGGGACGTAGCACCGCAGCAATCTTCGACGACGTAAATATTGTAACCCGCACCGATCATTTCAATAGTCGGCCATGTGACGCAAACTTCCGTCCAGAGCCCGGTCACGAGAACATTCTTCTTCCCGGTCGCTTCCACCGCTTTCCGAAACCCAGCGTCGTCCCAAGCGTTCATCGAAGTGCGCTCGACCACGTCCTGGCCGGGGAACACATCCAGGAGCTGCGGCCAGATATACCCGCTGAACGACTCCGTCTCCACCGACGACAGAATCGTGGGCACTTGGAACTCCTTCGCGACCTTGGCAAGAAGTGTCACGTTATTGATGAGCGTGGCGCGATCGATATTCGAGACGCCAAAGGTCATCTGCGGCTGGTGATCGATGAACACGACGGCGCTGTCCTGGGCAGTATACAGTTTATGATAGTTCGACATGTTGTCTCCGTTCTTTGCTTCAATCCCGATTGGTTGTTTTCTGAAAAGCTACGAGCGCATTACGCCCCTGAGGTCACCGCAATCCGCCTGTCACGAAGAGGGATTCGCCAGTGATCCACCCGGACTCCGGCGAGGCCAGAAAAACCACGGCGGGCGCGATGTCGTCAGGCTGACCGACGCGGCCGAGTGGGGTCATGGCCGCGAACGCCTGAAATTGATCGACAAACCCAGCGGCGTGCGTGCCCTCCGTTTCAATAGGACCCGGATTGACTGAATTGACGCGAATCTTTCGCGCGCCCAGTTCTTTGGCAAACGTGCGAGTGAGCGCATCAACCGCGGATTTGGTCGCGTTGTAGACCGCGGTATTGGGCAGCGAAAGCGTGCTGACGACCGAGCTTACATTGACGATCGTGCCCCCTTCGGCTCCAAAATACTTCAGTGCCTCCTGCGTGGTCAGAACGAGGCCCAGGACATTGAGATTGAAATGGCGGTGGAAGTTCTCCTCGGTAATGCTGCCGAGTGGTTGGCCTTCGTAAATCCCGGCGTTGTTGACCAGGACGTCGAGCCTGCCAAAAGCCCGTTTCGTCTCCACAAATAGGCGTTCGATGTCAGGTTGCCTCGAGACATCGCCCTGCACCGCGACGGCCTTCCCGCCCGCGCCTGCAATCTCCGTCACGACCTTGTCCGCGCCATTCTTGCTGGACGCATAATTGACAATGACAGACGCGCCCGCTGCCGCGAGGTGTTTCGCGATGGCGGCGCCGATGCCTTTGGACGCCCCCGTGACAACGGCAACCTTGCCGGAGAGTTTGGTGCTCATGCGTGAATTAATCGTTGGTTTGTTGCTTCAGATCTAGCGGACTTGCCCAATGCCCAGACGAGGGCGTATTGGGCCACCTCTTCCCAGCCCTTCTCGGCGATGATGTAGTGGCTACGTTGGGGAAACTCCTTGTATTCGGTCACAGCAGAACTGACCTGGTATTTCCGGTAATTCTTTCGATTGAGCGCCGCCGGCATGATCACGTCCTTTTCGCCTCCGATAAACAGCAACGGCGCGCGCGAGCCGTTGTGGAAGTTGATCGTCGCTAACGAATGGGGAGTGATGTTGGAGAGTGCCGCCTGAAAGATCGAACGTCCCGACGCGGGAATCACTTCGCGCTCGTATTCCGCTTGCGCTTCCGCTTCGGACAGCGTGTTAGCGAAAACCTTCCACCACTGCTTGAAGGTGAACGCGAAGGTCGTTTGGAACGTGGTTGGCTTTAAAAAGGCCGGGGTCAATGCCATGTAGGTGGACAACGGCAAGATAAGGATGCCTTTCGGCGGAACGGAATCAATAGCCACTCCCGCAGCACCAAATCCGCGATCGATCAGGAGTTGAGTGATGAGTCCACCATACGAATGTCCCATGATGATCGGAGGTTCGGGGAGACCGCGAATGATCTTGGTGTAGTGTCCAAGCACCTCGGCAATGCCGATGCCGTTCAAACCGGATGGGTCGCGCCGCGTTGCGACTACGTCACCGTTGATACCGGGCCAGGGCGCAGCGATCACATTGTGACCCATGCTCTGATATCGCTGTCGGAATTTTCCCCAACTCGTGGGCGTCACCCACAAGCCATGAATGAGGAGAATGGTCTTTTTGGCGTGTTCCATAAGCGCGGCCGGTCCTTCAGGCCTTGGCGAACTGGAGCAGGTCCTGGTTAAGTTGTTCTTTGCTGGTGTCGCCCAGGCTGTGGGATCCGCCGGGATAAATCTTCAAGACTGAATTCCTCACGAGCTTAGCCGATAGCTTTGCGGAAGCATCGATCGGCACGATTTGGTCGTCTTCGCCGTGGATGATGAGCGTGGGCACGTCGAACTTCTTGAGGTCTTCGGTAAAGTCCGTTTCAGAAAACGCTTTGATGCAATCGTAGCCGTTCTTGTGGCCGCACATCATGCCCTGCATCCACCATGATTGAATGAGTCCTTGTGAAACCTTGGCGCCCGGTCGGTTGAAGTTGAAGAACGGCCCGCTGGCAACATTGAGGAAGAATTGCGCGCGATCCTCGAGATAGGCTTTGCGAAATCCATCGAAGACCTCGATGGGCAATCCACCAGGATTTGCTGGCGTCTTGACCATAATGGGCGGCACGGCCCCCATGAGCACGGCCTTCGACACGCGTTTCGTCCCGTGGCGCCCGATATATCGCGCAACTTCCCCGCCACCGGTGGAGTGCCCGATCATCAGGACGTTCTTCAAATCGAGTTTCTCGAACAACTCGGCCACGTCATCTGCGTACTGATCCATGTGATTGCCATCCCACGGCTGGCTGGAACGGCCGTGCCCGCGGCGGTCGTGTGCCACGCAGCGGAATCCGTTCGATGCGAGAAAGAACATCTGCGCTTCCCAAGCGTCGGAACTCAATGGCCAGCCGTGACTGAAACTGATCACCGGAGCGCTTTTCGAACCCCAATCCTTGTAGTAAATGCTCGTGCCGTCTTTCGTGGTTAGGTAACTCATGGATATATTATGGCTTATTCGGTGTGAACGTTCATGCGGCTGTCCATGCTCTTAGAAACGAGAACGCCCGGAGAAAAGGACAACTCAAGTCGAAGAAAATTCCATCTTTCACGCGACGGTGGTGTCGTTCAGTTTAAAGCCAGTCAGTAACACTCGCTCCCCCCCCCGGAGAGAAGCCCTTCGAACGAAATATCGCTACGGATTGTTCGAGCTATACCCGACCGCATGAGCGCTATGGCTTCGTCCAGTGGAACGCGAGCCAAGAGCCGCCCTATCCACGCGTTCCCGAGGTCTTCGGCAATGCTCGCGGGAGTGACGTGACAATCCAGTCGAGATCGCCTCGAACGGGCGTACCTATTCCTGTAGACGCTAACGTGAGGAGGCGCATGTTTCGGCAATTCTTGAGGTCCGTCTCCTTACCTCGCCGCCGACGAGCGCTTGCGTCAAGCCCGTGGCATTAGCTCCTTCGCGTGGCCACGGCTCGCTCGCGATCGGAAGCGTTATTCACGCCATGGCCACCTCACTGATTCTCGATTTCGTTCAGCAGCCACGCCCGGGAAAAGTTCCAGTAATTCTTTGCCGTCGAAACGGAAAATCCAAGCACGAGCGAGGCTTCCTCATTGGTCATGCCGGCAAAGTATCGCAGTTTGACTAGTTCGGCTTGGACGGGGTATTCGCGCGCGAGTTTTTCCAGCGCGACATGCACCGCGAGGACCTCGTCATCGGTATCAGGGGCGGCCAGATCCAACCCTTCCATGTCCACCCGCTGGCAGCCTCCGCCATGACGCTTCGTCGATTTTCGACGCGCTCGATCGATGAGAATGTGCCGCATTGCCTCCGCTGCCGCGCGAAAGAAATGAGTCCGATCCTTGAATGTCGGACTCCCCGTGCCGACCAAACGCAACCACGCCTCATGCACTAGTGCCGTGGGTTGTAACGTCTGGCCTGGAGTTGCTTGAGCCATTTTCGAAGCCGCGAGCTGACGCAATTCTTCGTAAACAATTTCAAGCAAGTGCTCCGCGGCAGTCGGGTCGCCTTGTTCGACAGCGGCTAACATGACGGTGGCATCGCTCATAGGGTCGGGCCGGCACGGGTTGGCCTTCAAAATCATCTCAATTCCTGAACATAACGCACCTTTAATCTCTTTCACCGCAACTGCCTCTGCGGAGTGCTTCGGCGGAAGCTATGTTGATGTTGAAAGGTGGTTATCATTCCTCCGATGAATGGTTATTTGTCCCGGCCCTGCCTTCCTTTAACCCCGAGGAAGGTCTCTCCATAAAGCTCCCGACCCGGTCGTGAGCCTTCAGTAACGCCTCTATCTTACGACGGAGTTCCGCATCGTCCACGCAAGCACGGTCCAAATAGTCGGCACGCTCCGCTGGCGGAAGAGCGAGCGCTTCCGTGAAAACGCGCATTTCCTTTGAGGCATGTTCCATCTGGTTACAA
This sequence comes from Limisphaerales bacterium, assembly GCA_044225505.1. Classification (GTDB taxonomy): domain Bacteria; phylum Verrucomicrobiota; class Verrucomicrobiia; order Limisphaerales; family SIBE01; genus JAXMHN01. The sequence goes on along the minus strand of JBGAIN010000131.1, from coordinate 16,624 downwards.
TCCCCGCAAGCCAAGAGGCCGTCCTATTTTCAATGGCGAACAGGCTGGCTCCACTGAAGAAACGAGATTTGATCCGCCAAAGGACAAAGACGTCGCAGGAATTTCGGACTAATCTGCCAGGGTAAAATTTGTCCAAGATTTACACTTTCCTGTCCTAGCCGCGGAGCGACTTGGCGGGCATTTTTTCGGCCATGAAGCCATTGCCGCACCTTTTCGCCTCCGTGCTCTGGCCCGCTGGCATCCAGGCTGGGCCGCGGCCAGGCTTCAAACTGTCCAACGATCCTTGGTTTCTCATCACCAAACGTAACATCAAGCTCTTGGCCGCAATCGTATTGTCTGCCACCACCACAATTGGGGCAGAAGGACCGCTCCAATACAACGTCTCATGGCTCGGAAACTCCTTCTCCGGCGCGAGCAACCGGTGGGTGCAGAACTTCTTTATTCATACCACAGTGCAACCCGATGGAACCGTGAACACGTGGAGCCACTGGGATGAGGGCGGGAAGAAGTTCGGTGTTTACAAGGATGGCGATGTCATTGGAAACACAAACGTCAGTCCCAACAGTCTCGCCGTACTAGACAAGTCGGGACGCAGTTGGAAAATCGAGTTCGTTTACGCGGAGCCGAAGTTTCACGAGTATGACCTCAAGCCGAAGGGCATTACCTGTGACGGCAAGTCCGTGGAGTTCCCAGGTTTGTTCGAACCAATGGCGCTTGCACTGGCCAACGATGGGCAACTTATGGTCGCCGATTCGCAGACCAGCCCTCGACAACAGGTTTTGTTCTACGACATCACCGACTCGAATAGGCCGAAGCTGACGCGAGCGTTCGGTGACCAGGGTGGCATTGACAGCGGCAAGCCAGGCGAAGTGACGCCGTCGAAATTCTGGGGCATCCGTGGCCTCGGCATGGACGCGGGGGGAAACATCTATGTCGCTATGAGCGAGATGGGGTCCTGCCTACGGAAATTCGCGCCGGATGGAAAACTCCTCTGGGAACTGCGCGGCGATTTCTTTGTCGACGTGGTGAGCGCCGATCCGACGACAGATGCGCTCGACGTCTGGGGTGTGCAGGAGCATTTCCGAATGGACTACTCGCAGCCTGTGGGGCGCGAATCAAGGCTCGTTGGCTACTCACTCAACCGTCACAAGTATCCGAACGACCCGCGCGGTCTTACTTTCGTTAAGCAGAATGGAGAGCACGGACTTACCTCACCACAAGTTGTGTATTTAAACGGCAAACGCTTCCTTTTTGTGGGCGGCATGTTCGCCAGCAACTTTATCAACATCTTCCGCTACGACGGCGAGGTGGCGATTCCCTCAGGCCTGATTCTGCAATGGGGCAACGATCTCTATCGTACCGAACAAAAATGGCCTCCGAACAAGCCGAAGGGCGCGAGCATCTGGCGCGACACCAACGGGGACGGCGATTACCAGGCCAACGAGTTCGAGCCGAACACCGACCGCGTGAAGCCAGGCCCGTTTTGGGTGGATAAGGCTGGTAACATCTGGATGGCCTACGGATTCTTTCGCTACGATTTTCAGGGCCTGGACGAGAATGGCAATCCCATCTACGCCGCCGACAAAACCACCGTTCTCGAGAAGCCGCGGGGCGTGAACAAAGTTGCGCGAGTCGTGTATCTGGACGACCGCGACACACTTATCGTCGCTGAAGAAGGCACGGATATGCGGCACATCAGCCGCGTCTTCATCTGCAAGAATTACCTTCAGGGAAACCGCGAGACCACGTCGTTCGCTCCACCCGCCGGCAAGGAAGCCGGCTGCGTGGCGGCGGTCGGCGATTATGTCTTCACCGGGGGCTGGAAGGAACGCGGCCGCATTGGTGTAAATCGCCTGAGCGATGGCGCGGAAGTCGGGGTCTTGGACCCTGGCGAGATCGTCGGTGGCAACCACAACACCGGCTGGATGGACATCCTCACTGGTATCACCGCGCACCGACGCAAGGACGGCGAGTATCTCGTGTTCGTCGAAGAAGACTACAAGGCCAAGGTATTGATGTATAGGTGGAGACCATGAGCAAAACACTACTCTTCGTTGGCATCGCCATGGCCGCAGGTCTCTTTGGTATCCGTGCAGCTGAAACGCCAGACAGAGGCTACTACGAACTGCGCATCTACGATGTAACTTCAAACAAGCTTAGCGGTGTGGTCGAACGCTTCTGCGACACGGTGGACCCAGTGCGACGCAAGCAAGGCATCACGACCATCGGCTACTGGACGGCAGGCGAAACCAATCGCGCAAAATTCATTTACCTGATGGCGGCGGCAAGCCAGGCGGAACTGCAAGAGCGCGAGAAGGCATTCAGCGCGGACGCGCAGTTCAAGGAGGGCTATGCCGCCTCGCTCTCGAAACACGGCAAGACGGTGGACAAAATTGTCTCGCTGCCGCTAAAGGTGGACGTCACAGCGAAGTTCGATTTCGCCACGAGCAAGACGCCTCGGGTCTTCGACCTGCGCATTTACTCCGTTCTCCCGGGCAAGCTCGACGCCTTCCGCGATCGCTGGCGTGACGTCGCAGTGCCGATTTATGAGCGACACGGCTTGCACAGCGTTGGCTGGTGGGTCGCGGAGCAAAAGGACGCCGACGGAAATGATCAATTTACCAGCCTGCTGGTGGGCGAAAGCATTCCGTCGATTCAGAAATCAATCAGCGAGTTTCACAAAGATGCGGAGTGGACCCGTGTTGAGAAGAAAACCGAAGCCAACGGCAAACTCCGTTCCGGCGTCACCGCCTATACACTCACGCCGACGGCGTTTTCCGCAATTCAATGAACTTAGCCCTACATAAAACGACCAAGCGCGCCCAGCATAAACAATGAAGTACACTTTCTTTATCCATATCCTACTGGTTGTTGGCGTGGTGCATTACGCCGAAAGTCGCGTAGGGGCGGCCGACCCAAGTCAAGTAGCCGCGGTGCAAACCCCAACGGATGGCGATCTGCCAGGCTCAGTGATTCATTCCTGGCTGGCCAACTCGTTCAGCCGGGAAAAGGGGCATCACTCAGTACCGATCACAGCCATTGCCATCGCCGTGGCACCGAATGGGACCGTCTTTTCGGCCGGAGTGGCTGAAGGCTACGGCGGGGTGGCCTCGTACAAGAATGGCCAGTTCGTAACCAAATACGACTACGATAGCGGTTTTGGCAGCAGCGCGTCCTCAGTCGCTGTGGACGACCATTACGTTTACATAGGCACTGAGGTCGGCCTTTTCCGTACGCGTCTTGGAGACGAGGCCTATAATCGCACAGCGATCACCGGCGGCAAGATTCGCGGCCTGGCGATGCAGGCCTGCGGCAAATACCTTTTCGTCGCCTACGGCTATGGTCTCATTCGCGTCCATCGACTGGACGGCAGCTATGTCGGCACGCTTCGACCAGACATCAACGGCTTCAAAGGCAGTGGCGGTTGCGTGGACTCGGACAACGCCCTGAACGTCACTCTTCGCAAAAACGGCGAGTACGTCATGTTTCTGGAAAACGCCGGTTTGAACCACGTCATGATGTTTCGCTGGGCGCCACCGAACGACTGAGTGGATTTATGGCCCTCACCCCACTCTTACGAGACACGCTGACCTTGCCCTCCCTGCCTGGCATAGACGCATTCGTGACCGCCACAGCGGCAGACTCCGTTCTAACAGCATGGCCAACAAACTCATTTCCACCGCTTCCTCCCGCATGAAATGAAACTGCTCTTCCTTTCCTTTGCCCTGTTGAGCCTGCCGACAAGCGACCCGTTTGGGTCATCCGCCCGGACGGCAGCGACGCGACCCTCATCGAGCCGCTTCGTTTCCAAATGTCGATCGATGGAAGCCGCGCGAATTGGATGCCCATGACACACTGATCACAAAGCGGGCCGTTGCAGCATAAACGCGTGGTCAGACATAGAACTCCGCGCATTCAGGCTCAGCGAACCGGCGCGACGGGCGGCTGACTTGGGACCGGAGCCCGATCGTCGGATTTGGCACCTCCACCAAGATCGGTGTTTCGGCCGGGTTGCGTTAGGATCGCGTCGATAATCCCGTAGTCCAGTGCCTCTTGAGATGTCAAAACCACGATTTTACCCAGTGGAATAGGTAACCAGCCTTGAGGCAACCGGGCGTGCTGACGCCAGAATGTGGTGTAGGCATTCTGGGCGCTCCGGACATACTTGGGCGGTGGTTTGTTTTTGAGCTCAATGCCATGAATAACCAGCGTGGTATCCGTGAAGGCCGTCCGCTTGCCGGTGCCAGCCGCCAGCAATAACACTCCACCCGAGTTGCATTCCCCTATCGCGCAGGTGTTTACTGGGGAGCGCAACTGGCGCATCGCGCGCTCCACGGCAAAAGCTGCATGCAGATCTCCACCGGGCGTCATGAGATAAAGCGTGATCGCCTGGTCGCTCCCCGCATCCAGGAACAGGAGCTGCCGAATCGTCTCCGCCGCGCTGGCCGCCGTGATATTCCCCACCACAAAAACGCGCCTCTGATTCAGGACCGGGTCCGAGAGGTTTAGCGTTGGCTGAACCACCGGTGCCCCGCGCGGCTCCACCAGGATCGTGCACCCAGACCACAAGGTCAGCACCAGTGATGACAGAAATAATCGGCTCAGGAATTTCATGCGTAAGCCCGATGCGGTCACTCTGGTCCAGAGGAACACTCTTCCCTGGCGCGACTGAGACACCCCAAGGCTCATCGATCGGGTGCCGTTTCGGTCGGAGCCGATGGAGTGTCCTCGTGACGGCGACATCGCTCGTCCCAAGCCCACATCGCCGCCATTAGAACCGGGCCGACCGCCCCGGCGTCGATGAGCAGCCCATCCGTTCCGCCAGCGCGCCCCAGCCACCAACCGATCAGTACCGAAGCGGCGAAGAGTGCGCCAGGTGCCAGGTGACGTTTCATAAGACGGATCGCCAATCGATGACGATCTAAGGATGCCGCTAGATTCGTTCGGCAGCCGTTAATTTTCAAGCTGCTTTCCCTCAATTGTTTGCTCAGCTCCAACCCCTCCCCGCGTACGAACGACCGTCCCCAACGGCTCTTTCCGTGCCGCGCTAAACGGCACCCCAGCGACTGCCGATTCGCCCGTTTGGCGCTGGATGGCTCGCCGGCAAAGCGCCTAGTCTACCAGAGCGTTGAGGCACCCAATTCACGGAAAGGTGGGTCCGGGGTTACGACGGTCAACCGATGGACCACCGCCAGCGCGCAGAGCAACCGATCGAAAGGATCACGGTGGCTCGCGGGCAGGTCGCCACTCCGAAAGATAGACTCGGAGTCGATCGGCTCGGGCTGCAATTGGAAGAAAGCAATCTGCTTTGGAATCCAGGTTCGTGGCGCCTCCGGCATCGGTAACTTCCCAGTCTGGTTTTTCAGCACAATTTCCCAGAGCGTCACGTCACTCAGCACCAACTGATTCGACGGGTCATTCAAAGCTGCCCTGGCGGCCTTCGATAATCGGCTCGGTTCGGCCGCGAGCCAGAGAAAAACGCACGTGTCGAGGAGAAGATTCATAAGCCCCAGCTCTTGAGTTCTTCAGGGGTGAACGGTTGCAGCGCCTTTTCGGGGATATGAAACGGCTTTGTAATCATGCGGCCAACTTTCGGTCGCTTCGGCCCATCCCTGCGGTGCAGTGGGACTAACCGCGCGACCGCGCGCTTGCCTCGGGCGATGATGAATTCCTCCCCGGCTTCAACCGCTACCAGATAGCGGGAAAGATGGGTCTTGGCATCATGTGTCGAAATCGTCTTCACCGCCTAAAAGGTTAATCGATGAAGCATGACTTAGTCAACTTAGTCCACCGCTAGGCGCCCCGGTTTTGTCAAGGACGGTAGACGCCCAGTCTCTGAACAGCACGCGTCAGTCAGCCTTTTTCCTTGGAAACATCGCCTATGCTGATTCTTCCACCGGCTCCTCGAGGTGCCAGCCGGATCTCTCAAGAATGAACAAGATGAACCTGCGCTTGCCCATGTCCGGCGATGCGGGCAAGGAGTTGAAAGTCCAGTCAGGAAACGGACTCCGCCACGCAAGGAATTTGTATATCGCTGTCACCCAGGGCGGGCAAGCGTCGACGCAGGAATCAATTCCCTTGGCGTGCCTTTCAGCAGGAGGCAACGTGAAGGCAAGGGAAACGCGAATCGGAGCCAGCGCGGACGCGCTCCCTCGTGATCTTGATCAACGATCGGTTGCCGCGGTTGCCGACATGGGCGACAGCGAATCTCCCAAGCAGCCAAAGCGCAAAAAGCCCGCTGAACACCGTTGCCAACGGCGCCACATAGCGGTCCCACGGCAGTCGCCCGGGCTCTCCAAGGCTGAGCGATCCCGAAATGATCGCCCCGGCCTGCCCGAATGGAACGGAGGCCGAAGTGGTCCCCGAGCGAGTGACGAGCTGCGAGACGCCAGAGCTCGCAACGCGAAGGATGGGGACGCGGTATTCCGCAGCGCGCATGGGTGCAACCCGCGCGTGCAAATTGTGTTGGTGGACACCCCAGTCCGCCACGTCCATGGTGGGAACCAACAGTGCTTGGGCTCCTTGGCGAATCAGATCATCCGTGACTCGTGAATAGCTAAGATCGTAGCAGATGCAGATCCCGAGCTTTCCCCATGGAGAATCCCAGAGGCGACGATCCTTGGCCGGAAGGCCGTCTTTGAAGAACTGAATCGGAACGCTCTTGGCCTGCTGAAAGACGACGTCTCCCGATGGACCAATCACGAAAGCGGTGTTGAAATACTCCGACGAGCTCAACACATCCTTGCCGCCGGCCACTAAATAGCGCCTGTTTTTCTTGCACCATTCCCTGACTTGCTTCGGCACGGGACCGTCGAAGGCGTATTCACTAAGCATGAACAGCTGCGCACCTGGACATTGCACCAGTGCCTTATCCAGAAGCTCCGGCACTTCCAGCTCCACGGGAAACTCGACTTGCACCGCCGCGACCACAACGTTTGTGCCCAGTTCCGATCGCAGAGTTGTTGGAAGCGGCCGTTGGCTTAACAGCGAAATGGCCAGCATCGCGGCCGCACCACCGATGACCGCGGCGCGTCGCGGCGTCACCAGCGCCAGCGCGGATGCCAGAGCCATCAAGGCAAAGCCGACACCGTAAACACCGGCCCTAGCGAAAACCGGTAATCCAACGCTGTTCGAAAAGGCAAAACCGGGGCTGAGCCATGCGAATCGGAGGTAATACAATTCGCTCCTGAAATACTCGAGACCCATCCAGAGGAGAGGGATTGCCAGCGGCGATTGTCAAAGCGAATTGTCTCCGCGCGTAATGGGCAAGCAACACAAATGAGCCGATCCAAAACGCTAGGACTGCCAGAGGTATTGTTATCGCTGGAGGGCCGAAGATAGACAAAGAAGCCAATTGCGAGGCATAAACAGCCATTCCCCACGACGAATCCCGCATAAAAGGATGCGCGGGGACTGGACAACCTCGCGAGCGTTGCCAAAGCGTAGAGAAACAAAAGGATCGCAGCACTGAATAAACTGGAAATGTATGCCAAGTGGAACCCAGCCACTCCCAAGGTTCCCCATAGAGCTGCGCTTCGGAAGCTAAGGGCGGCTGACGGATCAAGTCTGCAGGTCATGAACGCTTTGAATTAACTGGCATTCAGCTGCCTCACCGCGGAGAAGGTGCCAAACGTCAGCGATTTCTTTTGCCGGTGGCTCTGTGCTTAGCGCTGCCGCTGACAAGCATTTCTATCTTGGACAAGACGTCGCCAGGCTCCTCACGCAGCACCAGCACAAACGCAAGGTTAAGGCAGAGCACGGCGCTCGCGCCCGCATTGATAATGAATCCGTAGCCAGCTCCAGCAGAACCAACTTCTGCCGCGCAATCTACAGAAATGCAGGACCCTCCCCGCCCTGCCTTATGAACTTGGGTAATGAAACAGCGAAATGCAGTCACGCGATAGCACTCCCAACTGCGACCATCATCGCAATCCAGTCGGGCCGAAACTCCTTTCTTGGCAATTCGCTCAGGGAGCAACGGCTCGGTCGAACTTGAAAGTCTGAGTCGGCGGACTCGCATCTAGGTAGAGCACCCCGTCCTTAGCCGATGTAAGAACGGAACTTTCAGACCAATCCAGAAGGTTTGTGGATGACTCGATTCGAAAGCTCCGACCTAATTCCCCGGTAAGGTGCATTTCCATACCGTCTGGATGCAGGCGAAGGTCGTGGAAACGCAGGTTGAAAGGCTTAGTTCCAGACTGAAGGATGGTTCCAGCATTGCCTACGATGAAGAAGGTCTCGCGCGCGTACACGGCACCAAATAGGTCGTTGTGCGTGCCGGACACTTTCCTGCTCCAAGTGAATCCGTCTGTAGACGCCAGAATCGTCCCCTTCGCGCCCACGACGACGTATTGATCAGCGCCATAAGCAATACCTTGAAGAGTATTCGTAGTGCCAGAGACTGCTGTGGACCAAAAATGACCGTCTTGCGAAGTTAATATAGTGCCGTTCTCGCCGGTAACAATAAACCTGCCACCGCCGTATCCTACGCGGTTCAGTCTCACGTTTGTGCCCGACGAGGCGTAAGACCAATTGGTTGCATTGGCAGAAACGAGTAGAGCGCCCTGCCATCCCACAGCGACGAAGGTCCCACCCCCGAACCCGATACCGTTCAGGTAGTTGGTCACAGCAACTTGCTTCCAGGTCAATCCATTGTCGGAAGTAGCAATTGCTGGCCTGAACTCTCCGATTCCGGTTGCAGTGGAACCAACAGTTACAAATACCCCATTACCATACGTCACGCTTGAGCCACCCTGGGGACCAAAAAGAACATTATTCTGCCATTGAGAACCGTTAACAGATACCTGGCTCGAGCCCACGTCTGCCCACTGAGAAACCGCCACAAATCTCCCGGAGCCAAAGGTTACTCCCCAAAGGAATGGCGAATACTTAATTCCCGCTTCTTGGCGCCACTCGAGTCCGTTGAGCGACGTTAGAATGCCTTGGGATTCTGAATCGGATGAGTCGTAAATCGTCGTCGTCGCACCGACCGCAATCAGAGTGTTATTGCCCCACGCCACATCGAACAATGAACCAGATGCACCGGTCTGCAGATTGCTCCAACTTAGCCCGTCCACCGAGGTGAACAATGCGCCGCGATTCCCAACGGCGACGTATCTCCCTAGTCCATACGCTACGCGGTAAAGCGATTGTGAAGATTCTATCGCGCTGCCGCAGGTCCAATTCTTACCGTCTTTTGAAGTCGCGCCCGATCCGTAGTCGGGAACGGCGACAAACTGCCCGCCGCCATATGCAATTCCATGGAGAGTGAAACATCGAGTAGTTGTCTCGGCCCATTGAATTCCATCTGATGAAGTGACAATGGCGTTTCCCAGGATGGCGTCATTTCCAGCTGCAACAAAGAGCCCATTGCCAAACGTAACATCGGTTATTTGATGGTTTACGTATTCTTGGCCGGATTCTACCAGAGTCCAAGCGATCCCGTCTGTAGACCTTAAGAAAGTCCGATAGGCGGCCACACTGACAAAAACCCCATTACCATAGGTCACGGCCTTTAAGTCGTGGCTGGTGTCTGGATGATGCGTCTGCCAATTCAGCGCGTCCGCCGAGCTCAAGATGGTTCCGTTGTCTCCAACCGCTACGAACGTTCCACCTCCGTAGCAGATAGCGGACAGAGAGTTCGTCGAACCGGACTCTCGAGCTGTCCAAAGAACGCCGTCCGGTGACGTTATGATGGTGCCCGCTTCACCAACGGCCACAAACTGGTGGTCGCCGTACGAGACGCCGAACAGACTCTTGTCGGTGGGGTTTGCGCGGGTGCTCCACTGAAGCCCGTCCGATGAAGTGATGATCCCGCCAGGCCCTTCATTGCCTCCTACTGCGATAAAGAGATCGTTGCCAAAAGTGATGCCGTAAAGCGGATTCGATGTCGGGATCGGGCCTCGCCACGTCCAGTTATCAGCTAAATCCTCCGCTAGCAAATTCGCCCCAAGCCAAGCACTGAGCAGGACGACGATGAACGAAACTCGAGGAAAAGATTCCGGCTGGCGCAAACTCCGAACAGGCAGCAGAATACGCAAGTTAATCAGCCATCGACCGAACAACTTCATGCTTCGGCAAATGATCGCGCTGTCGAATTCAGTTGTCACGGTCATTCCAAACTCGTTTTGCCGGATCGTGTAACTCCGCTTGCCTGGGTGATTGCCAAACTGCCCCGCATCCGGGCGTCGCCGAGCTGTAATCGCGTTGTTCAAGTTCGGGCCGAGTGTCCGACAGGTCTTCCTCCCGCGGACGAAGGATCAATCCCCAAAAAAGAGTGTTGGCGGTGTCCTAGCGACGTTGTCGATCCTTCTCGAGACACTTTATGACGATCCAATCAAGATCGCCTTTGAGCTGGTGCAACTCATCCTGTAGCCGCTGACGTGAGGAAGCGGATTCCTCGGCATCTCCCGACCTCGGCGGCTACGAACGCCTGCGTCAAGCGCCTGCTCGGACGGACCGGCTCTTTCTCGCGGATCGAGATTGACGGAATGGTCGCATTAAGGGCAACCGTTACTTCTGACGCGCGGTTTCCCGTCGTCCACAATTGTGGATGGCAGCGCAAGGTCTTGGAAATAAGTTGTTTCGCGATAGCGCCGCGCGCGTAAGTCGCACAAACGCAATGGACGCCAGTGACGATCCGTCATTGGCCGATAGCCACAACTTGCCCTGGGGCAAGGTTCATTCGTCAGAGAGAGTCATGGAGTAAGCGCAGCGCCTCCTCGTAATCATTCCTCGGATAGGCCCATTGGGAACGCATGAAGCGGAGATTGACCACTGCCCAACTGCATTCCTTGCCTTCTCCCACCTGGCGCAAAAGTTCGGGCCGAGTGTCCGACAGGTCTTCCTCCCGCGGACGAAGGATCAATCCCCAAAAAAGAGTGTTGGCGGTGTCCTAGCGACGTTGTCGATCCTTCTCGAGACACTTTATGACGATCCAATCAAGATCGCCGTTGAGCTGGTGCAACTCATCCTGTAGCCGCTGACGTGAGGAAGCGGATTCCTCGGCATCTCCCGACGTCCGCTCCTGACCTCGGCGGCTACGAACGCCTGCGTCAGCGAACGTGCTCTGCTGCTCTGTTCGTCCTGGAGGATGACGTTGCCCGCATACTTGCCGGTTTGGGTGTGGACCGGTTCGCTGCCGAGGAAGGTGGGTGCCATTACCACCTGGTCTNATGGCCGTGAGCACCAACGCGGGCGACAGTTTCTCAACTTTTCCAGGTGGCATTCTTCCCGACAGTGCAACAACGAATCTCCGTCACGGACCCCGCAAGTATGTCCTGGTTGACTCAGCAATACTCTTGCGCTCTGACGATAGTGGGATCACGTGGACGAATACGGCAGCGCGGAAGTATCTCAGGGAGCAAACCGACAAGGAGATCGAGCAGGAGAAAAGAGACTTCGACAATGGTTACTCCGAGCGCCTTCCCCAGCGATCCGCCTTTTGGCATCCCACCTTTGCCGGGGTCACTTTGCTGTACTGCGTCTTCATCGTCGCCTTTCTGCGCGAGGAAAGTGGTTGGCTGAGCGCAGTCAGAATCGCCTTGTGCGGTGCGGCCACACTTGGGCTCGCATGGTCCCTACTTGCGGGATTTAGTCATGTGATCCACTGGATGGCTAACGCCCAATGGCCGAGCCGGTTTTGGAACACCAGCAGCGAGTTTAACCCAAGCGTGAAAACTGGGATTGCCATGGCTATCGCGGCAAAGCCGCTGCCGTTGCTACGCTATTTACTGGTGCTGGCGATGATTCTTCCGGGAACCTATAGGGCGTTGATTCTCGCCAGTGGTTCAAGGACGGCAGCGACAGAGCGACTCTTTTTCGCAGCATCCATCGTGGCCGGTGTTGTTTTCGTCGGTTTTCATATCTGGATGATCTTCGTTGGCTATTTCAACGGATGAAAACTGATCCGATACACCGCAGGCATGCCGGGATTTCTGATGGGAACACGACGGGCAATGCATGGGCAGCCATCGAATCCTGATGTCAATTTCCCATACTTTTTGGCCAAGAGACACGATGAAACTGGCAATAGCACGTTGGAAAGGGTATGGAAGTTCAGCATGAACATCCCCAGTGGACTACCGAACCCGGCTTCGCCTCCAAGGGTAAGAAGCGGCCTTGGGTCGGAAGATCCAGCAAACGCCTGGCTGGCGGATAATCAGATGGAAGTAAGGTTTGCCCGTGAATAATTCACCTACCACTCGCTTGCTGGAGCAACTCGGTGCTTGCCTTTTTCTTGTGATCGTCGCACCGCTCCTGGTCTTTCGCGCGTTTGTAATTTGGTCCGATGCCCCCGCCTGGGTAGACGCAGTCCTCCGTCGCTACCAGATCCACCGCCTATCGCAGCTCTGGACTGTTGCCGATGGCAGAGTTCGGTTGCGAGACTGGATGGCGGGAAGTGACTAGACATCGTTCTAACGCAGTCCTAAACCGACCAGCAGCAGCGAATCCGCGTGCGCGAGTTGATCGCGTTCAAGCGGCGCTGTCGGTTAGGTTGCCATTGGACGTAATCGTGAACTCATGCGCAAACCACTGCGATAGTCGGCTGTGAACGCCATGAAGCTGCTTATTTGCGGGATTTTCGCCTTCGTTCTGTGGGTAGTTCTGACGAGTTTGATGCAATATTATTCGACAGCCGCAAAGATCGGTGATGTGTCTGGTCCGCGCATAACGAACTACTTTGTTTGTCCACAAGGCAAGAATTTTCATATCGCCATTGCCTTTGGTCGTGAAATTCCTCCAACTGGCCCGCTTCCGCCATTCCGGGGTTGGGCAACCCTGCGAGATGAATCTATAACCAGGAGGCTGTTCGACTCGACGAACTCGCAGCTTTGGGCTGACTTGCCGCGTGCCGCCGCAGCAGGAGGCTTTATTCTAGATTCGGCTGCCAACGGAGATGAATCACTCAGCAGCGCTTTGAGGCCAGGCCACTCATATCAACTCGAGATGGAGTTTGAACAGATGCCCACTCCTCCGGCTTCGATCTGGCTCTCTTCGAAACAGAGAGGCCTGTCGCTTTGGCGAAAGGCGCCTAACAAATGATGCCTGACGTTCAACAATCAAATACATCAAACATCGCCGTCTGCCTTGGTCGATTCCACGTCAACAGGACGGGGTCGATGATTTGGACCGTGCAGCAGCAAACCCCAGGGTTTAATGAACCGATTCAAAGCGTCAGCATTGATCGCTAATTCTAAACGGCGGTGGTCCTGGATTGTTGGAGTGCTCGTCGTGCTCTTCTTCATCCTATTGCCCCTGGGAAATCCGGTGTCGCGGACTGAGAGGCTGACTGTCGCAATCGGAACTTCGAATACCTGGAGCTTCAAATGCCCTCGCGGTGACCGTTGCGATATTCTCCTGGCGTGCTCCGAGCAGCTCATGGCGACCGCGAGCCGGACAAACGTTTCGTTCCGCATCACGGTCCTCTCGAATCGGGTGCGACTCTTTTCGAAGGAAATCAGCAGCCTTTCGTGGCACACCAACAATTGGCTAACTCGGCACGAGCGCAGCTGCGTGGTGTTGACGGATCGTGAGCGATACGCCAATGGTGCGCTCGACGGACTAGTTCAGGCAGGGCGCGAGTATTCCGTCGTGGTTGAGGGCGCTGACGCTTTCACCCGGAATTGCGAGCTTTGGTTGCACTGGGTGGGGCACCCTGTTCTGGTGAGCAAGGTTTGCCCGCCACTTCGCGGGCAGAAGTGACTAAAGGCATGGACAAGTCGCCACGACGGACAGTCATGGTCCTTGCTGCGGCGGTGATCTGTTTGCTTGTTGCAGCCTTCCCACATCTTTACGCCGAATTTACAAAGGTGCAGTGCACGATTGGGCTTCCTACTGGAGCAGTCAACCTCTCCGAAGAACAAGCCCTGCCAATCGCGCGGCAGGTCATGGATATGTCAGGATTGAACCTCGCGGAATGGAAGCCGCGTAGCGCACCGCAGGCCCGACTGCCGGACGTCTACTTTCACCGCAAAACGGCGACAAACGGCGCGTTCTACTTCACCAACGCGCTTCGGCGATGCCGAATCGTTACTGTCAACCTCAACGGAACTAATGCGATGTGCATTTCGCGCTATGCTCTTTAAATACTCCGTTGGCCAGGGATCGACACTGACTGCCGCTTCCCGGTTTTTTCGCGGTTGCGTCAGCATCTTCGGGAAATGAAGCCCAGCCAGCGATCCAACCGACCAACCGCAAGCGCCATCGCGGTTGCTGAACGCCTGACTGGCTTCTGGAGTTTTCCATTTGGCGGCGGCAGTCAGTCAGCTCACTGATATGCGAAGTAGGACCACCATCGCGCTTGTCTTCTGTGGCCTACTCATGCTCGTAGTCTTCTGGGTGGTTGAGAAGAAGCGAGATAACCTGTTCATTCCCCGAGCAACGCTCACGGTGCTGGAATATAGTCGAACGAACGTAACCAGTTACACCGGCGCTGAACCAAAGGAGGATCAGATAGACTCGGGCACACCGTCGTTACGGTTCAGCACGTCGCCGCTAGATCCTGGATTGAACGTGCAGACCAATGCCGGGGTCCTGCTCGTTCGAGTCAGGCTCAAGAATACAGGAACTCAGCCCATTGCCTTCGAGAGCTGGGATGGTCATGTGCCATATTACGGGTGCCGAGTTGAAAGACAATCTACCTGGGAAGAATGTTCGGGAATCAGGCTTAGTGGAGCCCCCGGTATGCTCGACATTGCCAAGGCGGTGGATTTAACCATTTGGCTTCCATCCGACGTTACTGCATGGGAATTCGCTTTAAGTTGTCACAAGCCCGGTCCCAGGCTGAGGACCGCCATGCGATGGTATGATCGCGGTTGGAGAGGCTGGTTCCCCGAGGTCGCCCTCCACGCGCTACCGCATGGATCCCCTGTCAACGCGATGCTCACCAGCGACAAGCTCATCGTGTTACCAATGCAGGCGGCACCTCAGACTTCGGAGCTTCATGTCGGAAAATGAACGTGCACAAAGCTCAAGCGCTGTATCGCTGTCAAGCTTCACGCAGTTCCCTCGACCAGTGTTTCCGGTTGGCATGCAAATCCAAGTCAGCTCTGGCGCAAGGTGGAAGCGGGAATCCCTTGAGTTGCCAGCAGAGCCTCTTCACCGGGGAACAACTTCAAGAACTTCCCGCGTTGGTTCTGAAACCACTTCTCGAAGAGCGCCTCATCTGAACCGCTGGCCGATTCGCTCCCAGCAACGAGCCTGTGTAAACAGTCAAGCAACAAGTCCCTTGCCGATTCCGGTTTTCCGTCTCGGCACCAAATCTCCGCGAGCAATCCCATCTCCTCGCCGCGTTCGTAGTTAACGCAGCATTCGTGATACTTAAGGAAGAATTGGTTTGCGAGATCAAGTTGCTCGCATTTGAACGCGGCGTTTCCCAGCTTCGAGTAACCTTCTGTGCGCCCCCAGTGCGGTGCCAGAAAGGTTCCGGACGTCTTTAGCGCGCCCGGAGTGATACAGCGCATCAATGTGATCGAAATGCTTTCAAGCGGTCAGAAACTGCTGAACGCCGCATCGCTTCTTTCTGTTCTCAGCATGCTCGGCTTCACTCAACAACTTCTCGTAGGCGATAATGTGTTCGGGCGACCGCAGGGACTTGCCGGGGAAAGAATTTCTTCCTCTCCAGGTCCTTTCGGTCAACCCCAGCAGACGCCGACCAATGTGAATCTTAGAGAACTACGCTTTCGTAAGCGCCGTTGGGTTGCTCGGCTTTTGGATACCACTCGCTGTGCGTCCCATCAAGAATCACCCATCCGGCTTCGCTATCCAATTTTGCAGACGCCAGTCCAACGAGCCGCTCTGGGTATTCGAGATCCGGCGAGATTTCAGCTACGAATAGAAGTTGAGGGTTTTCCAACGGGCGGCCACACCATTGTCCCAGCAAATTCTCATAATCGCTTGCCTCCTCTTCTCGAACATCCGTTTCTTCGATTAGCCCATTTTGCTCCACCTCAATAGAACTGCATAGCACCCGTGGCGACGCTGCCTGTAGGAGATAAAGGAGATTACGCTGCCATCAAACCGCACTCCACGTCACCTTGCAGTCCTGCTGTCGCGGAAGGTATTTTGATCGGCCAAAATGGTTTCAACTTTGCTCTGCCAGGTAATTCACGATGACTGCCACTTCCAATTCATCGGGCGAACGACCGAGTTCGTTGGGATGGGAAAGCCACTGCGCAAACTCAGACAACGCTGCAAAATCGGGTTCGTGAGTTTCAGGTGGGATGACATCTTCGCGGCCGAGCTCAGCCAAGTATCGCTTGGCGACTTCAGCGGTTCTGAAATCGAGGCAATGTTGTACCAACCTTTGATACCCGTCCTCACGGCCGATCTTGGCCGCCGCCCAAGCCGCCTCGATTTGCACGCCGGTATCCGGATGGTTCATTGCGATCTGCAGCAATGCGTTGCGCTCGGGATCGGAGATGAACGGCAACGCCGCTGTCGCACTGTGCGCGTAGCTGAATTCGTCAGGGTCCCGGCTCGAAAGCCACCCGCACAGTCGTTGCCTCCCCTCTGGAGAATCGAAGGGGTGCGCCATTGTATCGTCCTCAATCAGCGCGGCGTTGGCCGCGTCCAACAGCGACACGGCAATGAATCCTCCGGGCAGCGGTTCGCGCAGTGAACT
>JBGAIN010000130.1:0-23800 GCA_044225505.1 Limisphaerales bacterium | reverse complement strand
TAACCGTTAACCAACGAAACCTATGCTATCGATACCAGGACAAACGGGGTTTACGTGCGATGGATTTAGCCGCCGCGAATTCCTCCGGGTGGGCGGAGCTGGAATCCTGGGATTGTCGCTCGGCGACGTGTTGCGATTGCAGACTTTGGCCAAAGAGCCCGCTGCGACCGAGAAGTCCAAGAACGGGTGGGGCCAAGCCAAATCCGTTATTTTGCTCTTTTTGCAGGGCGGTCCGAGTCATATTGATATTTGGGATCCGAAACCCGACGCGCCGTCCAATATCCGCGGCGAGTTCAAGCCGATCAAAACAAAGGTTCCTGGGATTTGGCTGAGCGAAACGATGCCCCTGCTCGGCCAGCAAATGGACAAGGCGACATTAATCCGGTCCGTCAGCTACACACCCGCCGGACTCTTCAATCACACCGCAGCTATCTACCAGATGATGACCGGATACACTCCTGATCGAGTGTCGCCGTCCGGACAATTGGAACCTCCAGCCCCGAACGATTTTCCGCATGCGGGCTCTCAAATCGTTCGACTGAAACCGTCGCAAGAGCCGATGTTGCCTTTCGTTATGCTTCCTCGGCCACTCCAGGAAAGCAATGTGGTGGGCAAAGGAGGCACGGCCGGATTTCTAGGACCGGCATTTGACCCGTACTATTTCTACCAGGACCCAGCGACACAGATTAAGCTCGACGATTTGAGTTTGCGGGAAGGCATTTCGCGCGAGCGTCTGGAGCGGCGCAGCCAACTTTTGCACCGAGTGAACGCGGCGATGCCGGAAATGGAAATGGCGGTGGAGAATTACGCGCTCGATAGCTACTATCAAAAGGCTTTCAGTTTGATTCTCTCCGGCCGCGCGCGTGATGCTTTTGACCTCGAGAAAGAACCTGACAAAGTGCGCGACCGCTACGGTCGACATACCTTCGGTCAAGGTTGTCTCATGGCCCGACGCCTGATCGAAGCAGGCACGAAGTTTGTCCAGATGAACTGGCCTTCCGTGGCCAACGGAGATCCCAACACGACCGCTTGGGATACACACGCGGCTAATTTTGGGCCCCTGAAGAATTTGCATTGCCCTAAATTGGATAGCGGTTTGTCCTCTTTGCTTAGTGAACTGGATGAGCGTGGTTTGCTCAAAGAAACGCTGGTCGTTGCCATCGGTGAGTTCGGTCGCTCCCCTCGTCTCGGAGTGAGCACATCGGGCAACAGCAACTCGCCAGATGGGCGTGATCATTGGCCATACTGCTATACCGCGCTAGTTGCTGGAGCCGGGGTAAAACGCGGCGCGGTTTACGGCAAGTCTGACGCCACTGGCTCGTCACCGGCCGAAAACCCGGTGCATCCCACCCAGATTTTAGCGACGATCTATCACGCGCTCGGAATCGATCCGCATACCATCGTGCTGAACCATTTGAACCAACCGCGAGAATTGGTGCAGGCCGAACCGGTATTTAACCTTTTCGGTTGAGGAATGAGCTCGGTGTTTCAGATGACGATTCTTTTTATTTGAGTTCAAGACCTGTGACAAAGATTCTGCGGACAGTCGTAATCCTCGCTTGCATGCTTGTTCCTGCGGCGTTGGCCCAGCCCACTCCCAAACTCACTTCCCTTTCCCGCGAGTGGTTCACGCGTGGCTCCACAAACTCCCTCACCTTGCGCGGCGAAAACCTGCAGCGCGCCACAGGGATTCGAGTGAGCGGGAACCCTGGAGTCACCGTGACGCTCTTGCCGAGTGTCCGCGACCGCGCCCCGATCGTTGTCGAAGCCAGCCGTGGGGGCATCCTTGCGGAAACACCGGGAGACTTTGCCCAAGCGACCGCCCAGATCGTCGTGGCGGCGGACGCGTCGCTCCGTGGAGGGGAGCTTCGACTGATCACTGAGACGGGAGTGTCCAATCCGCTGCCAATCTCCTTGAGCGCCGTCCCTGAGATTCTGGAAAATCGGTCTGGGAACGAACCGCAGGAATTGCCTTTGCCCATCGGTGTGAGTGGAACCGTCGGAAGCCCAGGGGAAATAGACTCGTATCGATTTAAGGGCGGAAAAGGAGAAGTACTGATTTTTGATGTTCTGGCATTTCGAGTGGGTTCGCCCCTTGACTCGTCTTTGGCCATTGTTGACGTCCACGGAAAGGAGCTCGCTCGGAGCGAAGACGCCAAAGGATTTGATTCGTTCCTTCATTTTAAGGTGCCGGAAGACGGTGAGTACCTGCTGCAGATTCGCGACTTTCGATACGAAGGCACTGCCAAGCATCAGTACCACCTGACCGCAGGAGCCCTCCCATGCATCGATTCGGCTTTCCCCGCTGGAGGCCAACGCGGCCGTTCTGTGAATGTCAAACTGCGCGGTGAGAATCTGGATGGGCTCCAGACGCTGCAGCTCCATCCGGCGGCAGACGCTCCTATGGGATGGCAGGAAATTCGTCTCCTTACGAAAAACGGGCTTTCCAGTCCATTTCCGTTTCAGGTCAGCGACCTCCCGGAATCGATCGAAACCGAACCGAACAACCTGGCTGGAGAAGCGAACCCTTTGCGAGTTCCCGTAACGGTAAATGGGCGCATCGCAAGCGCCAAGGATGTGGACTATTTCAAGTTCAAGGTCCCAGCTTCGCGCACTCTGATTTGCGAAGTTACCGCTCAACGGTTCGGATCTCCGTTGGACGCTGTCCTGGTGCTTCAAGATGCGGCTGGGAAAATCCTGGCACGAAACGACGATGCTGAAGGAGCTGATGCCCGCATCGATTACGCGTTCGAAAAAGAGAAAGAGTATCTGCTCGCCGTAAGGGATCTGCTCGGTCGCGGTGGCGAGGATTTTGTCTATCGGCTTTCGATTCGACCGTCCGATCCCGACTTTGCGGTGCGCTTCACGCCGGATACCCCGCGCTTGCATTGCGGCGGAAAAGCCGTCGTGCGATGTGAAATTCTCCGGCGGGCGGGATTTAATGGGCCAGTGCGCATCGTCTGTGACGAACTCCCTGCAGGAGTGACCGCGGAGCCGATCTTAATGGCTCCGGACGATCCGAGCAACGGATTGCTGATCCTCTCGGCGAGCGGCCAGGCGGAAGGGGGCGTGCACCCCATCAAAATCACTGGCCGGGCGGCCCTCGACGGACAGTTCCTGACGAGGCAAGCCGAACCGATGTCCGGTGACCGAGTGACAAAAGAGGCCTTATTAACTGTTACGGCGAGCCCACCGCCCTTTGCGCTCCAGTTGGCCACGTTGAGTCTGGCGATGGAACAAGATCAGTCCGCCAAGCTTTACGTGAACGTGCGACGCAACGGGTTCGATGGTGAGATAAAACTCATTGCGGAGGGTTACAGTTCCGGGCGTGAGCCGCTCTCACGCAACGTGGATGCTGCGGCGGTTACCGTCAAAGCTGGGGAGTCTCAAGCTGTCATTGCGCTCAAAGCCCGAACTGACTCTGAGACAGGGACACGCCCGATCTATGTCCGCGGTGAAGCCAGCGTAAACGGTGAAGGCGTTACTCAATACAGCGACGCTTTGCCGCTCTCCCTCCGTGAATTGCCTTTCACGCTCGTGAACACGATGAAACGTCTTTCCGTCGCGGTGCTGCCGGCCGGAGCCAAGTCCGCCGCGTCGGAGGCGGAATTTGCGGTGCGCGTGTCGCGTCGCGGGTGGTTCACGGACCAGATTAACCTATCGCTGGAGGGATTACCCGAAGGGGTGACAGCGACATCTACGAACCTTCCCAGTCAAAGCAGCGAAGCGGCGTTTCGATTGAGCAGCACAGATAAAGCTCCCGTCGACAAGGAGTTTCAGATCACCGTGATTGGGTCCGCAACCGTGGCGGGCCGAAGTTATCAACAACGGACAGCCCCGGTAACGCTTTCGATCACGAAACCCACGGACCTGGCGGATACAAAATAGTCCCCTCGTTTCGCATTATGTCTCTAAAACTCGTGAGCTGGTCGCGGCGTTGCTGGACGAGGATGGCGGCGTTCGGACTGGTGACAATTGCGGGCCGGATTCTCGACTCCGAGGCCGCGTCCAAGCCAGTTTCCTA
This sequence comes from Limisphaerales bacterium, assembly GCA_044225505.1. Taxonomy (GTDB): domain Bacteria; phylum Verrucomicrobiota; class Verrucomicrobiia; order Limisphaerales; family SIBE01; genus JAXMHN01. The sequence continues at coordinate 19,776 of JBGAIN010000130.1, read as the reverse complement.
CGCCGAGGATGTGGTTCCAATTCTCAAACGGAGCTGCACTGGATGCCATCATCCTGGAAAGCTGAAAGGTGACCTCGACCTTACTACTTTTGCTGCGCTTTACCGCGGTGGCAAGCACGGCGCTACGATTCAACCTGGAGAACCTGGCAAAAGTCGGCTGCTCGAAGAGATCAGCGGCGACGAGCCAAGCATGCCGAAGGAAGGCGATCCACTGAGCAAGGCGGAAGTGGCGCTCTTTGAACGGTGGATTCTCGAGGGGGCCAGGGACGATACCCCGCTCTCTGCGGCCAAATTCACGGATAAAGAGCCGCCCACTTACTCGGTTCCGCCTGTCCTGTCGGCGCTCGCTTATTCTCCGGACGGCAAAGTCCTGGCGGTTTCTGGTTACCACGAGGTCCTCTTGCACAGCGGGGATGGGACCGAGCTCTTGGCTCGCCTGATCGGCGACTCTCCGAGAATTGAGTCGCTGGCTTTCTCTCCGGACGGCAAGCGTCTGGCTGTCAGCGGCGGTGCGCCAGCACAATTTGGCGAGATCCAAGTTTGGGAGATTGCTTCGAGGCGGCGACTCGGAGCTTATCGTGTGACGTCAGACTGCGTCTATGGTGTTTCGTTTTCACCAGAAGCAGACCGAATTGCATTTGGCTGCGCAGACAAATCTGTGCGGATGCTCCGCGTCCAGGATGGTCTCGAGACGTTGCGTTTCGACAACCATAGCGACTGGGTTTTGGGGACGACCTTTACGGTCGATGGCAAACGGTTATTGTCGGGCAGTCGAGACCGGGCCATGAAGCTGATAGATCCATCCAATGGCCAGTTGATCGACGATGTCAACAAGCTCATTGAGGGAGTTCTCTGCTTCGCGCGCCATCCGCAACTCGATCAGATTCTCTACGGCGGAGATATGGGTGGGGTTCGCATTTACCGCATGCAGGAAAACCAACAGCGAACCGCGGCCAATAATGATGTGAATATGGTCCGGGAATTCGAGCGACAACCCGGCCCGGTCCGGGCTGTGGCTTACGCGCCAACTGGGGATCGTATTGCGGTGGCGGGCGCTTATCCTGAAGTGCGGATCTATAAGACAAACGACGGTTCGCGCAGCGCTACCCTCACCGGGCACGAAGGGGCTATCTTCACGGTGGCATTTCAGCCGATCAGTAATCGTCTGGCGACCGGTGGATACGACGGAAACGTGCGGATTTACGATGCCGAGAGCGGCAAGCTTCTAAGTCGCTTGATTCCAGTCCCTATGAAGCCGAACGCACAAGTGGCATCCAAGAGGCCTTGAACCAAGGTCGGTGTGGCGAATTCCACCGCTCGGCGGGTCCGCGCCCGGCCAGAACAAAGTCAAAGTCCCGACTTGGCGAGCAACAACATCGTTTTCAGGTTTTAATAGGCAGCGCGTGTCTCTGGACTGAATCTCTCAATCAGGCGCATTTGTAACTCGCTGGGACAGAGGCCCTCTTTCAGGCGCTGAGGAATCCCCCCAAGCCGGCATCCTGGCACTCGCCCGGATCGAACGGCTATCGCCATCCTGTGTCTTCTCAAAAGTGATTATTACAGTGCCACTGGTCTTCCGCTTGCTATTGAAGCCTTGGATAGAAACAGAAGCGGGGCATCAAGGGCCGTATGACCCTTGCCTCGAGCCAGGTTTTTGAGGCTTGAGGTGACTGGGATTCCGAACGGAATGGCTTCTTCCATTTAAGGCCTGCGCAGGGGCCGTTAAGATCGCAGGTAGATGGCGCTGGGCGCGCAAACGCCGTTGCCTCGCCGGCTGGGCAACCGAACTGGACGCGAGCAAAACAGCGTTGACCGTGTCTCGGCCGTAACGGTGGACAGTATATAATCCCTGGGCACTGCGAGGATTGATTCGGAACTCGACTTGTGAAAATACTGATTGCTGACGATGATTCGGTTTCGCGGAAAATGCTCCAGAACTCCGCGAGCCGATGGGGCTACGAAACCGTCGCGGTAGGGACTGGCGAGGAAGCATTGGCTGTCCTGCATTCTCCGCATCCTCCTGCGATTGCCATTCTCGACTGGCTTATGCCCGATATGAGTGGCCCCGAGGTTTGCCGCGAGGTTCGGTCTCATCCACAAAATTCGTCCACCTATATTGTGTTACTCACCTCCCGGGGGGCGACAGGAGATGTGGTCCACGGGCTCGAAAGCGGTGCGGACGATTACATCGTCAAGCCGTTTAATCAAGACGAACTGCGTGCGCGTGTGCAGGTTGGAGCTCGGGTGGTTCGATTGCAGCGAGCGTTGGCCGAGCGTGTCTATCAATTAGAAGCCGCTCTCGAACGGGAGCGACAGTTGATGGGCCTCTTGCCAATCTGCGCCTACTGCAAACAAATCCGCGACGATCAGCAAGAATGGCAACCGATCGAGACCTACCTCGCTTTCCGGTCGGATTTTCGCTTTAGCCATAGCATCTGTCCGACGTGTGCCCGCAAAGTGGAAGCGGAAATCAATCAGCAAGCGTAACGCTCCACCGGAGCGGTCAAGGCAGCCGACTTCCTATGGCAGCTTCGAGCAGCCGGTACCATTCGTCCCGGGTTAAATCAAGATCCGCGGCCTTCGTCAATTCCCCAATCCGAGTCGGGTCGGTTGACCCAACGATTGGGATGATCTGACTCGGATGTTTCAATAGCCAGGCCAGCGCGACCACCGGACGGCTTGTCCCACGTTCGCGGGCAATCAAGTCCAGCACCTCCCGCACGTGGATGCGGCGTGCGTGATCCGGGTCTCGCAGATCGATGGGATCGTTGCTGGCAAGTCGTCCTGCGGCCAATGGGCTCCAAGCCAGGGGCGTGATTCGCTCCATTAAGCACTGATCCAGGCTGCCATCGTGAAAGCTGTCTAACCGTGCCAAATTAATCTCGATCTGGTTAACGACGAGCGGCATAGGGCACGCCTTCTGAAGGGCCGCTAGCTGTGACGGTCGAAAGTTACTTACCCCAAACTCCCGGACCTTACCCGATTGCTGCAATCGAGCGAAGACCGTGGCCACTTCCTCCGGATCGCAAAGGTAATCCGGGCGATGCAATTGGTAGAGATCGATCGTCTCGATTCCCAACCGCTTCAACGATTGTTCACACGACCAGATAATGTGCCCTGCGGAAAAGTCATAACGATAAGGTGAGTCTGGTTTAGGGTTCCCTTGGCGGCTGACACCACATTTGGTGGCAATTAAGATCTTTTCGCGCATTCCCGCGACTTCCCGAAGGACTTGCCCGAAGATTCGCTCACCTTCGCCGTGGGAGTAGATGTCCGCGTGGTCAAAGAGCGTGTAGCCAGCCTGGTAAGCGGCGATCACCGCACGTCGGCTTTGCACAGCGCGTTCTTGGGTTGGCTCCGAGGCTTCCGAACCTCCCAAGCGCCAACATCCGTACGCGATTCGACTCGTCATCAACTCGCTCTTGCCGAGTGGCAGCGTTTGCATAAGGCTTTCCCGAAGACTACCGGGAAACGCCAGGGCAGCGCAAAACATTCTGTATCCAAACGTTGGGCAACTTCCCGGAATTGGGAACGGCCCTGGCTTTGATCACCTCGTCACGCTCAGCGGAGTTCAAGCTCTGGACCGAATTTCGTCGAAAGTCTACTCCTTGCGCACCGTCGGACTCCTTGATAGAACGGCCGTTAGGCCGGTTGACACTTCAACGAAATAAGGGAGATTGTGCCCAACAGGTAGGCCCAAACCAAAGGATCACTATGCAAGGGAGTGCAGATAAGTTGGTTCGTGACGTGCGTGTTGTCGTCCAAGATGCCGAAGATTTGATCAAAGCCACGGCGGGGGATATCGAAGAAAGAACCCGCGAGGCTCGGGCTCGACTTGCCGGTGCGCTGGTGGTTGCCAAGGACAGCTTAAATCGTGCAGAAGAGGCCGCCTCTGTCGGCGTCAAGGCGGCTGATCACTGGATCCGGGAATATCCCTACCAGTGCTTGGGGATGGCCTTCGCCGCAGGGCTGTTTTTTGGTGCATTGATAACGCGGCGGTAGTTCGATTTGACTCGCCAAAAGCCGCTTGCTCAGGTCCACTAAGGCTTCCTTGGACTGCCCTTGGAACGTCCGTGAAACCTATGGCTCAACTCAAGTTTGGAACCGATGGTTGGCGTGCTGTGATCGGTGAGGATTTCACGTTTGCTAACGTCGAACGTGTCTCGCAAGCCACCGCCGATTTTTGGAAAAAGAATCCGCCCCCTGGCACCGAGCCAACCACGATCGTTGGTTACGACCGCCGTTTTTTGTCCGACCAGTTTGCCAAACGGACGGCAGAGGTCCTGGCTGGCAACGGCTTCAAAGTGATCTTAACAGATCAGCCCACGCCGACGCCGGCCGTTTCCCTCGCCGTGAAGGCCGAACGGGCTGTCGGAGGTGTGATGATCACGGCCAGCCATAACCCGCCAATCTTCAACGGATTCAAACTCAAGGCCTTCTTTGGTGGGTCCGCTGACCCTGGAATTTGTCAAGCTGTCGAGGCTAACCTCGATCAATCGACTCCGCAGATCTCCGAGTTCGATAAGGCGGTGCGCGAGAAGAGAATTGTTCTGCGCGACCTGCGCCAGGCCCATTACCGCGCCATCAAGAAACTGGTTGATTTTCCGCTGATTGCGGCGTCTCGCGTTCGGTTTGCGCATGACGCCCTGTTTGGGGTCGGGGCGGGGTGCTTTGATGAGCTTCTGGCCGGCACCACCTGCAAGGTTACGACCTTAAATGGCCGGCACGATTGCTTCTTCGGCGGCATCAATCCGGAGCCTATCGCGAAAAACTATGCCTTAGGCGCAGCTTACTTGAAGAAGCATCCGCACGATCTGTGTTTGGTCACGGACGGAGACGCGGATCGGGTCGGCGGAATGGACGGACGCGGCAATGCCCTTTCTACCCACCAGATCATCTGCTTGCTCTTGCGTCACTTCATATTGAACCGAAAAGGCTCTGGGCGCGTGGTGAAGGCGTTAACGACCACGTCAATGGTCGATAAAATTTGTGCGAAGTATAATCTTCCCCTGGTCGAAACGGGGGTTGGCTTTAAGTACATCTGTGCGGAGTTGATCAAGGGTGGAGTCCTTTTGGGTTTTGAGGAGAGCGGTGGGATCGGCTTTCCAGGGCATGTTCCCGAACGCGATGGAATCCTCGCTGGGCTAATGCTCCTGGAACTCCTGGCCGTCGAAAAGAAACCGCTCACGAAGCTGCTGGCGAAGCTGGAACAAGAGTTCGGTCCGCATCGTTACGCTCGGATCGACGCCCATTTCCCCGTGGAAAAGCGTCCGCAATTAATGGAGTACCTCAAGAGTCATCCCCCTGCCAAGCTGTTGCGGTCCAGTGTGCAAGAGATCAAATCGTATGATGGCGTAAAGTTCGTGGCTCAGGATTCAAGCTGGCTGATGCTGCGCGGTTCTGGGACTGAACCCATCTTACGCATCTACGCGGAAGCCCGGTCTGACCGCGACGCTGCGCAACTATTAAAGCTGGGAGTCCGATTGGCCAAGGAAGTGTAGTTCAGAACGGTGGCATAAACGCCGACGCTGACTGTGCACGCGTCGTGGCGGATTGGTGCAAAGTCTGCACTAATGGATCCTTCGCTTTGCCAAAGCGAACGCTTTGGTTTCGTCGTTTTAGATGTAATCCATTCCAAGAGAGATTATTGCCAGAGCACGCGAAAGTTCGGCACGACTTGTGCCCACAATCGTGTGCGTATGAAGCAATTCCTCGACACCCTACTTCTCCTTCAGAATTCGACGGTGCAAAATCCAGAGGCGTCTGCTGCTGGCACCGACGAACTCAGAAAGAAACTTCCTGGGCCTGTCCTCGAACATAGCGACCGACTTTGGCAGCGCGGGAAGAAGGCAGTGACCTTTGTGCGGCGCGGGGTATGTGGTCAATGCCATATGCAGGTAGCGGTTGGGCTGCTGGCCTTGCTTCGTCGACAAGACAATCTGTATCGATGCGAGAATTGCGGCGCTTACCTTTACTGGCAAGACGAGCCGGCGGTCTTGGAATTGCCACCGCGCACAGTTAAGCCGGGGAAACGTGGCCGTCCACGCAAGAACTTGACCCATGTCGCCTAATCCGACAACGACGATTCCCGGTGAGTCACTCGCTGAGTTTACCCGATCCGAGTGGATTATCCCGCGTGTCAGGGAAAAAGATACCGCTGGAGTGGTTCATGAGCTGAGCCAGCTCCTGCACCTGGGCGATGGTGTTCCAGATGTGCTGGCTTTCTACCACGCGGCCATGAACCATGAGTTCCTGGTCAACTCTGCAACGGAATGCGGAATCGCCCTTCCGCACGCGCGCCTGAAAGGGATCGCCAATTCACGGTTTGCCTTCGGTCTGAGCCCAGAACCTCTGCGATGGGGAGCCTATCCGTCGCGCCCGGTCCATTTCATTTTCCTTCTCGCGGTGCCCGCCACAGATGCGGCCGGTTTTTTGCAGCTGCTTTCCTCTCTGGCCCGTTTAGGCCATGAGCCGGCGTTGCTCGACGAGCTTCGCCAAGAAGGCTCCGTGGAGGGGATTCTCGAGCTATTTCAACGGATCCGCGTGGGAAACCCATGAAGCGATCGGGCATGACCATTGAGCGATTGGTGGCAACTCGTTTGGTGACAACTCGGCCGTTTTGGAGTGCCTGAAGTCGTTCATGAATGCTGCTGCCTTCGCTCTACTTCAAGCAGCGCTGATAGTCTACCTAACGGGCGCAGTGTCCGCCTTGGTGCTGAGGAAGCGAGATCGGCTAGCGACGCTGGCAGGTTTCGGCCTGGCCGCGGCGGCTTGCGTGCTGACCCTGTCGGCAGCAGTTGCAGCGCTGAGCACGACCGGTGGAACGGCCGGCCCATCCGCGGAATTAGTTCAGTCTTGGCTGCCTTACCTGACCTTGAGTGTCCGGTTGGATGCCCTCAGCGCCTTCTTCTGCCTGATTGTGAGTCTGGTGGGCGTTTCCCTTTCTCTCTATTCCGTCGGTTACGTGCGCACATTCTATGGGCGCAAAGCGGTTGGATTATTCAGTGCCCTGTTTAACGTATTGCTCCTGTCGACAACGCTTGTCTTCCTGGCGGACAATGCATTCTTCTTTCTTCTGGCTTGGGAAGTGATGGCCCTGGCCGCCTATGCGCTCGTCAGTTTTGAACATGAGGAGCGCGAGGTCCGGGCGGCTGGCGTTCTCTTTTTCATCATGTCGCACATCGGAACCGGGTGCTTGATTTTGGGGTTCCTCCTTATGTTTCAGGCGAGCGGGGGGTACACCTTCGCGGGTTTTCATGCTTTGGGGGACAAATTACCAAGCTCGGATCGCAATCTGTTGTTCTTGTTATTTCTGGTTGGGTTTGGAATCAAGGCGGGCATTGTGCCTTTGCATATTTGGTTGCCCGCGGCTCATCCGGTAGCTCCCAGCAACGTTTCCGCCTTGATGTCTGGAGTGTTGATTAAGACGGGCATCTACGGACTGACACGAGTGTTGTTCGACTTTTTGGGGAACCCGAGCGTCTGGTGGGGCGTCACCATTCTTACCGTTGGCGCTTTATCCGCGGTGCTCGGTGTGCTTTACGCCCTGATGGAGCACGATCTGAAACGACTACTTGCTTACCATAGCATCGAGAACATTGGCATCATTCTCGTCGGACTTGGGGCAAGCGTGTTGTTTCTGCAGGTGCACCGGCCAACCCTGGCCGCGTTGGCATTGTTAGCGGCGTTATACCACACTTTGAATCACGCGCTCTTCAAAGCGTTGCTGTTCCTAGGTGCGGGGGCAGTGTTGCAAACCGCCCGGTCGCGCAACATGGAGGAATTGGGCGGGCTGATTAAACGGATGCCGAGAACGGCGGGATGCTTTCTGATTGGCGCTGTGGCGATCTCGGCGTTGCCCCCGTTAAATGGGTTCGTCAGCGAATGGCTGACCTATCAGGCGTTGTTGCTTGGGTTTGGCAGTACCCCAAGCTTGCTCAGGCTGCTTTTCCCTTTAAGCGGCGCAATGTTGGCTTTGACTGGCGCGCTGGCGGCTGCTTGTTTTGTCAAAGCGTTTGGAATCACGTTTTTAGGGCAGCCTCGAAGCGCGCCGGCCGCGCACGCCCAGGAAGTAGTCCCTTCCATGCAGTTGGCACAGGCGATCTTAGCTGCGTCGTGCCTGGTGTTGGGGTTGATGCCGTCCCTGATGTTGCAGGCGATCGATCCGGTTGCGGACCAATTGACCGGGGCCCGGGTGAGTCAACAGTTGATCCGGACGGGCGGTTGGGCAATCGGCACTCTCGCCGATCACGGGGGCACTGTCTCAACCGCTGGAATTGCCTTGGCTGCGCTTCCGTTGCTGATTCTTCCGTTTCTCCTGAGAGCGGTCTTCGGCCGTAATACCAGGGTCCGCGTCGGTCCGACTTGGGATTGTGGATTGCGAGGATTAACCCCGCAAATGCAATACACCGCCACAGGGTTCTCGAAGCCGATCCGGATGATCTTTAAGGCATTGTTCCGGCCGCACCGGGAAGTGCAGCGCGATTACGACTATTCCCCGTACTTCGCGAAATCGATTCGATTTGAGAGTCATGTCGAAGAAGTGTTTGAAAGGCGGGTCTATCGTCCGTTGCAGCGAGCGCTGTTGCGCATGTCACGTCGGATGCGCGCTCTCCAAGCTGGGAGTGTTCAGGCGTATCTGCTCTACATTTTTCTGACCCTTATCGCATTGCTTCTGGTCGGACTATGAAGCTTTCTCAAACTTCTCGGCTCAAAGGACGTCGACGGCTCGGTCCGGCGGAAGCAATCCGGCGCAGCCCAATGTCCCAAGATCGTCCAGGGGAGGGCCGGTCATGAAGGTAATGGAGAGCTTGGTTCCGGCGTTAGTTCAAACGATTCTGTTGCTCCTCCTGGCGCCCCTGGTCACGGGATGCATCCGGAATTGGAAAGCCAAATTGCAGAACCGCCGCGGCCCGCGCTTCTGGCAGCCCTACTTCGATTTGGTCAAGTTCCTGGGAAAAGACAGGGTCGTGTCCGAGCATGCCTCGTGGCTCTTCACGGTCACTCCCTACGTCGTGTTTGCCTCATCCCTTCTGGTCGGTTTGATGGTTCCAATGGTCTCTCTCGATGCGCCGCTGGGCCCCCTCGGAGGCGCTCTGACAGTCATTGGTCTATTGGCGCTGGGCCGATTTTTCCTCGCCTTGGCAGGACTCGATCCGGCCAGCGCCTTCGGTGGCATGGGCAGTAGCCGGGAAATGACACTCTCGGCGATCGCTGAGCCAGCGTTGATGCTCTGCATGCTGACCATGGCGATCCAAGCGGGCTCGACCGACCTCAGCCGAATCGTGCGGGCTGCGCAAAGCCCAGGATGGCAGTGGTTGAACCCAACTCACGGATTGGCCTTTGTCGCTTTATTCATCGTGCTGTTGGCCGAGACCGGCCGCGTCCCAGTGGATAATCCTGCGACCCACTTGGAGCTCACCATGATTCACGAGGCGATGCTGCTCGAGTATTCCGGGCCGCATTTGGCGATTCTGGAATGGGCCGCTTCAATTAAGCAACTGGTCTTGATGGCGTTATTGGCCAATATCTTCTTTCCACTCGGGTTTACTCCCTCCGTGAATGACATCGTGGCGCCGCTAGGATTGGTCTGTTTTACCGGAAAACTACTCTTTCTTTCCGGAGCCGTCGTGCTGGTGGAAACGAGCAATGCCAAACTGCGTTTGTTTCGAGTTCCTGATCTGCTAAGCGCGGCGTTTGTCTTGGCGGTGTTAGCGTTGATGAGCACATTCCTCTTTCAATGAATACCGTCGCCTCACAATGGATTACCCTGATGGCGGCGGCGATGCTGGTCCTGCAATACCTCCTGGTCGTCCAGCGGATGTTACTGACCAATATCCGTTTGTTCGCACTGCAATCGCTGATGCTGGCAGGCATTGCGGGCGCGGTGGGGTTTGCACAAAATGCCTGGCACGTCTACTGGGTGGCGGGATTAACCCTGGCGGGCAAAACGTTATTCTTGCCTTGGCTCCTGACGCGATTGGTCAAACGGATTGATATCGCGCAGGAGATCGACCCACTATTGAATCCCACCGGGTCCATCATTATTTGCGGCGCTTTGACGCTATTGGGCTATTTGGTGGCCAAGCCGTTCACGACTCTCGACCGTCTTGCCAATAACACGCTGGCCGTGGCGATCACGCTTCTGCTCACGGGCTTGTTTCTCATGGTGAATCGACGCAAGGCGATTAGCCAAGTGCTGGCTCTCCTCACCATCGAAAACGGCGTTATGCTCGCCGCCGTCGCCCTGACGACTTACGGAATGCCGCTGGTTGTCGAGCTCGGCATTTTCTTCGACGTTATGGTCGCCGTCATGGTCTTAGGGATTCTCGTTTACCGGATTCGCGAGACGTTCGCTTCGGTGGATGTGACCAAACTCAGTCAGTTGCGAGGATGAAGCGAGCCGTCCAGGATTTCAGATCCGCGATGCTATCTGGCTTATCGCTAGCGAGGAGAGGGCCATGCTGCTAACCGCGTTGCTGCTTGCGCCGGCTCTCACCGGTTTGCTCTGCTTGACGACTCGACGGCGCGGGGCGTGGGAGTTTCTCAACCTGACCGGGGTCAGCTTCGTGGCCGGAGGTGCATTGGCCTTGGCGGCGCAGGTGCTGAAACAAGGCGAGGTTAGCAATGGCTTTCTCCGTGCGGACGCACTGAGTGCGCTCGTGGTGAGCCTGGTGGCTTTTGTGGCACTGGCCTCAGCTATCTACGCCGTTGGCTATTTCCGTGACGACGAAAGTCACGGGCGAATTACCCGAACGCAACTTCGTTTTTATTACGTGGTGGCGCCTTTGTTCGTCTGCGCCATGCTCGCCGTTCCGCTGGTGGACAGCCTTGGGGTCATGTGGGTGGCCATTGAAAGCACGACCTTGGCGTCGGTTCTCCTGGTCACCCTCTACAATCAGAAGACCTCGTTTGAGGCGGGGTGGAAGTATATCATCATTGGAAGTGTGGGTATCGCCCTGGCGTTGTTCGGGACGATCATGATCTATTATTCGGCCATTGGCGTTCTCGGCGCCCATGCGCCGCAAGGGATGAATTGGTCGGTCTTGATCGGTGTGGCGGACCGGCTGAACCCGCAAGCCGTCCGCTTGGCGTTCATTCTCGCCCTGGTGGGCTACGGCACGAAAGCAGGGCTCGCCCCAATGCATACTTGGAAGCCGGACGCCTATGCGGAGGCTCCCGTGCCAGTCTCCGCGCTGCTCGGAGCTGGGTTCATCAACTGCGCGATCTACGCCATCATGCGGTTCCAAGCTCTGGCCGATAAATGCTTGGGTCATCCCTTCACCGGAAGACTGCTGATGGCATTTGGGATCGGGTCCATTCTCGTGGCGGTTCCGTTCGTCCTTGTCCAACGGAACTTCCGCCGGATTCTCGCGTATTCGAGTATCGATCACGCGGGAATCATGGTGGCTGCGTTGGGCTTTGGCGGGAGACTCGGCTTGCTCGGTGCCTTGCTCCACATGGTATTTCACGCCGTCGCCAAGCCGCTCATGTTCTTTTGTGCGGGCAATGTGCAGCAGCATTTCAACACCCCGTATTTCCGAAAGGTGACAGGGGTTGTGCGAGTGCTTCCCTGGACCGGAGCTGTTTTTCTGGTGGCCACGCTGGCCGTGACGGGCACACCGCCCTTCAGTTTGTTCCAGAGTGAGTTTACCGTTCTGAGTGCCGCGGTCGTCGGTGCCCATTTTGGAGCGGCCTCCTTGTTTGTATTCGGTTTGGTTGGGATCTTCGCGGGCTTCCTGGCGCACATGGTCAAGTTGAATCTGGGCGTGCCTGCGCCTGGTATGACGGTCGCCCGTGAATGTCGCTGGAAATTGACGGCGATGCTCGTCGTGCTGGTGCCAATGACCCTTTTAAGTCTGTTCATGCCACCCGCTCTCTACCAGTTGATCCAACACGCGACGTCCGTTCTGGGAGGTGCCCAATGAATTTGCTCCCGGCTCTGGAGCCTGCAGTGCAGGACCTGAACAAACGATTCTCCAGCTCTATTCAAAGCGCCATCGCTCCTCGCCCGAACGAAGTTTACCTTCGCCTCCACCCGGACGCGGTCCCAGCGGTGTGCGCGGTTCTCTATCGACGTTGGTCCGGCCGCATTATCAGTCTGTTCGGAGAGGACACTCGCGTTTCGGACAAGCATTTTGGTTTGTTTTACGTGTTCGCGTTGGACCCCGCTCATGGCTTCATTATTTTGCACACCATGGTGTCGCCCCAACACCCGCAGTTTACCTCCCTGGCCAATGCCGTGCCTGCCGTTAACTGGCAGGAGCGAGAGGTCCAGGACCTGTTCGGGCTTCGTTTGATTGGGCACCCAAACCCGCGTCGCTGTGCGTTGCACGATGACTGGCCAGAGGTCCATCCCTTGCGCAAGGATTTCAACCTGGGGACAAAGCTTCCTCCGTTTCAGGGGGAACGGCATCACTTCCGAAAGGTGGAAGGGGAAGGTGTCTTTCAGGTCCCCGTTGGCCCTGTCCACGCCGGGATCATCGAACCAGGGCACTTCTTATTCAGCGTCGCGGGCGAGCCGGTGCTCTACCTGCAACTCCGCCTCTTTTACACCCACAAAGGAATTGAGAAGCGGTTCGAGAGTCTTCCTGTGACCAAGGGAGTTTTTTTGGCCGAGAGCGTCTCGGGCGACTCAAGTTTTGCGCATGGTCTGGCGTTCTGCCACGCGGTCGAGCGTGCAGGGTCGGTCGAGCCACCCCCCCGGGCGAGGGTGATACGTTCCATCTGTCTGGAATTGGAACGAATCCATAATCACCTCGGGGATATCGGCGCCATTGCCACGGATGTGGCGTTTACTGTGGCCAACGCCCACGCGACCCGCTTGAAGGAACGGATGCTGCGTCTCAATGAACAGCTCACGGGCAACCGTTGGCTGCGAAGCATGGCGGCGTTGGGGGGCGTTCGACGTGACTGGAAAAGCGACCAGTGTCAGGCGTTAATGGAGACCCTGAGCGATCTGGCGGAAGAGTTCGAAGCACTTGTTCGGCTCATTCAAAGCTCATCGTCCACCCGCGATCGGCTGGAAGGAACCGGAGTGCTCAACCCGAAGACAGCGGCGGATCTGGGCATCGTCGGTATCGCCGGGCGCGCTTCCGGCATCGATCGCGATCTGCGGCGCGATTTTGTTCACGCCGCCTACGATCGTGTGCAAGTTCGAGTGCCGGTTTATGCGGCCGGAGACGTGCAACATCGCATGCAAGTCCGCATCGACGAACTTCGCGAGTCGATCCGCATTATTCGAGTGTTGGTCGAACAGTTGCCTCCTGGTCCGGTGCGAAGCCCGTGGCGGTCGGTCGCGGCTGACCAGATGGCGCTTGGGTATGTGGAGGGATGGCGCGGCGAAATCTTTTACTGGGTTCATACCGGTCCGGACGATCAACTCCTACGATGCAAAGTTAAAGACCCGTCGCTGCAAAACTGGCCGGCGTTGTCCGAGGCTATCCTCGGCAATATCGTCCCGGATTTTCCCGTGGTGAATAAGAGCTTCAATCTGTCCTATTCCGGAAACGATCGCTAAGTATGTTCGATATTCTTCGCCAAAGCTTCGCCACTGGAATCGTCACGTCGAAATATCCAGCGATTTCCGCTGAGCTGTCGCCTCACGCGCGGGGTTGCCCGGAAGTTGAGTTCGCGCAGTGGCGTGACGCGCGTCCCGCAGCGGCCGTGTGTCCCACGGGAGCGATCGTGATTCAGGACGACTCGGGAACGCGGCGCGTCGTCCTGGACTTGGGCCGGTGCACTTTCTGCGGGTTATGTGCGGAATTGGATCCGTCCATTCGCATGACGAATCGATGTGAATTAGCCGTCAAGCAGCGGAATGCGCTGTTGATAGAAGCTCGTTACAAGCTTCGTTCCGATGGCACCCATGGAACCCTGCTGAGCGTTTCTCATGGCGGCGGCGGTGCCGACTTGGAGACCACTGGAAACGCGGTGAAAGCGGCCATTCAAAAAGTGCTGCGCCGATCCTTGCACATTCGCCAAGTCGATGCGGGATCGTGCAATGGGTGTGAAGCGGAGATCGTGGCTCTCAACAATCCCATCTACGATTTGGAACGATTCGGGATTCATTTTGTCGCCTCCCCGCGTCACGCCGATCTGTTGCTCGTGACGGGTCCAGTGACTCGCAACATGGAAGTGGCTCTGCGTAAGACCTACGAGGCTACGCCCGAGCCACGGTTGGTTGTCGCGGTTGGGGCGTGTGGATGCAGCGGGGGAATCTTTGGAACGAACTACGCCACTTGCGGGGGAGTCGATCAAATCCTCCCGGTGGACGTTTATGTCCCGGGCTGTCCGCCCAATCCGCACGCGCTGCTCCACGGTCTTTTACTGGCGATGGGGCGCTGGAAACCGCGAACCAGCAGTCTGGTGGAGCGTCGCGTAACCGTGCCGCCTCCGGAGGAAGGAAATCGGGGGGCGTAGCGCTGAGCCGAGACGTTGAACCGGAAAGAATGATTTTACATTGAAATGACTTTCGGAGCCCGCAACATGGGAGGTAGCGACCGCCTGTAGGCTGCTCCGAATCCTGGATTTGAAATGCTATGAGCGATGCCGTGATTTTTCGTCCTAAACTCGTTGAGACCCTCCGCGGGTATACTGTCCAAAACTTTCTGGCCGACTTGACCTCTGGAGTCACGGTCGGGATCGTTGCGCTGCCGCTTGCGATGGCGTTCGGCATTGCTTCCGGGGTTGATCCGAAGGCAGGACTCTACACCGCCATTGTGGCTGGGTTTCTCATTTCTGCCCTGGGAGGGTCGCGAGTTCAGATTGGCGGGCCGACCGGCGCGTTTGTGGCGATTGTGTTTGGAGTGATCGCGCAATATGGCCTCAATAATCTGATCATTTGCACAATCATGGCCGGCTTTATGTTGCTCATCATGGGGTTCGCCCAGATGGGAACGATGATCAAGTACATCCCGTATCCCGTCACAACGGGATTTACCAGTGGGATCGCCGTACTAATCTTCAGTACTCAAGTCAAAGATTTCTTTGGCTTGAAGGTCGACAAAGTGCCGGCCGATTTTGTTGAAAAGGTGCGCGTCTTAGGAGGGAACTTCCACACGCTGCACTGGCCAACGATGCTGCTGGCTCTCGGGTCGCTTCTGCTCATTTTGATTTGGCCCAAGAAGCTGGCCAAACGTGTCCCCGGCTCAATTGTGGCCATGCTGGCAGGCACCTTGGCCGTAGTGCTGTTTCAAGTGCCTGTCGAAACGATCGGCAGCAGGTTTGGCGGGATTCCCCAGAGCCTGCCTTCCCTCCGGATTCCGGAGATTTCCTGGACCAGTATTCAACACTTGATCCAACCGGCCTTTACCATTGCCTTGCTGGCAGCGATTGAATCCTTGCTCAGCGCCGTCGTTGCCGATGGCATGATTGACGATCGCCATAATTCCAATCAGGAATTAATCGCCCAAGGCATTGCCAACATCGCCAGCGGTTTATTCGGCGGAATTCCAGCCACCGGCGCCATCGCCCGGACCGCGACGAACGTCAAATCGGGTGGACGCAGCCCGATCGCCGGAGTGATTCATGCCATCACGTTGCTTCTCATCATTCTGGTGGCTGCCCCGTTAGCGAAGTACATCCCGCTCGCGACGTTAAGTGCGGTGCTCGTGTTTGTGGCTTATAACATGGGCGAGTGGCATCAGTTCACGCGTCTTTCCAAGTGGCCGAAGAGCGATGCGGCCGTGTTCCTGGTCGCGTTCGGGTTAACGGTGCTGATCGATCTCACGGTCGCCGTCGAGGTTGGGATGGTTTTAGCCGCGGTCTTGTTTATTAAGCGCATTTCAGAGACAACCCAGATCACAGCGGTGGATGAATCGACCGAGACGGAAGGGTCTCACCATTCCTTGCGCGGCAAGACGATCCCCGATGGCGTCCTGGTTTTCCGGGTATTTGGAGCGTTCTTTTTCGGGGCGGCGGACAAGCTCGAAACGGCCCTGAAGCGATCCAAACAACAGCCGAAGGTCCTCATCTTGCGGATGCGAAAAGTCCTGGCCATGGACGCCACCGGCCTCAACGCCTTGGAAGACCTGGCCGAGAAACTCCGTTCGCGAGGCCAGCATCTCGTCCTGAGTGCGCCGCACACCCAGCCTTTGTTTACCATGGATAAGGCAGGGTTTCTTGATCGGCTGGGGCGCGAGAATGTTTGCGCGCATATCGATGCGGCGTTGGACAGAGCGCGGGAAATCCTGAACCAGCGAGGTGTCCCAAGTAGCGAGGTGCCGCCGCCGACTCGTCCAGAGCCAGCGCCGAGCGCCAGCGCACGTTGAGCCGGCGGCCCAGCGATTCAAGCGACGCCGTTCGGAAATCAGCCCGCGTCTTGGTGTTACCTGGAGAGATCGCCCTGTTTCAGGATCCTGTATTGGTGTTTGGTGAGCACTCCCTCAGCGATCTCGTTGTCTTCCATGCTCAATGCCAGGAGTGACTTTCCGCCTGGGTGCGGAATGAACGAGTAGAGATAATTGACGTTGATCTCGGCCTCGAGCAGGGCGGCCATGAGTGCGCTCAGTTCTGTGGCGGAGCCCATTTCAACCACCAAGAGTTTGCTTTCGGTGAACGCAAACGCTTCTTCCTGCAGCAAGGTTCGAGCTTTGTCTGGGTCATCCACCACGATCCGGATGATGGCGCTGTCTGTAGTATCCAAAATCGTGATGGCTAGCACATGGACAGCTGACGCGCTGAGCAGGCCGATGAGTTGGTTGAGCCGACCGAGGCGGTTGGCTGTAAATACCGAGAATTGTGTTACCGGTTCCGGGTGTCTGGATTGGCTAATGGCAACGGACATAAACGAGGTCCAATAAGCCACAAATCGAAGCGTTTCGCAGGTGAAATCTTCGGATTCTTCGGATTGCCATTGGCACCTTTCTCTGCTACTTCAAATCAACACCGCATGCCCTTATGAATGGAACTCCCCTCAACCGCCGTCAGTTTTTGCATGGATCTCTCGCCGCCGCCGGCTCTTTGGTCGCCGCTGCCAGCGCAATGTCACCGGTTGCCGCGGCGTCCAAGGTCAAACGCACCGCTGTCGATCAAGTGGTGCTGGGAAATACGGGCATCAAATTGAGTCGCTTGGGCATGGGCACAGGCAGTAACAGTGGCCAAGTTCAGTTCGATCTCGGACGGGAAGGGTTCAATAGCCTCGTCCGCTACGCTTACGACCAGGGCATTACCTATTTCGATTGCGCAGAGACTTACAAGACCTTCGATTGGATGGCCGGAGCGATCAAAGGTCTGCCTCGGGAGAAGCTTTTCATTCAGTCGAAAATCCCCGGCCAGCCCGAGAAAGTGCTCGAGGCGATCGACCATCACCGCAAAGTATTCGATACCGATTACGTCGATACCATGCTGATCCATTGCATGGTCAAAGACGGTTGGACAGATGCTTGGTAGCGGATTATGGAGGGCTTCGACATCGCGAAAGACAAAGGCTGGATTCGCGGCCGAGGCGTTTCCTGTCATAGTTTGCCCGCCCTCCGGACGGCGACAGCGCATCCTTGGATCGAAGTGCACCTCGTTCGGGTCAATCCGCAAGGGCGCCGGATCGATGGCGAAGAAGAGTCCGTTTGGAACGATACTATCCATGAAATCTCGCCGGTCGTCACCCAACTCAAAACCATGCGCGCCAAAGGACGCGGCGTTATTGGGATGAAGATTTGCGGTAATGGCGAATTCGTCACCGCGGAGGATCGTGAGAAGTCGATCCGGTTCGCGATGTCGCGCCCCGAACTTGACGCCGTGGTCATTGGCTTTAAAGCACGGGCCGAGATTGACGAAGCGATCCAGCGCATCAACCGCGCTCTCGCCGAGGCGTAGCGAGCGCGCGAGCCGAATTCTCTGCCACCCAATCGTAACGTGCATTGACCTTGCTCTTGCGGTATCTGTCAGGCATGCGTGACCACTTCATTTCGCGCCGCCGGTTTCGAGGGCACCTCGTCCATACCGTTCGGGCCGCACTGGTGCTTTGCTCCATCGCTTTCTTGGTCGCACGAGGAGATCTCGCCCCGGCGTTAGCCGCGGCCAACTCGGCCCCCGCGTCGGACCGCTTCTTTGGCCTGACCAATCTTTGGACAATTCATCTGCATTTTACCGCCAAGGATTGGACCGCGTTGCAGCAAGTGCCGCCACGGCAGGCGCCCAATGAAGCCGACGTTAATCCGCCTTGGATCTCCTGTTCTTTTGAATGTGCGGGCCAGACGCTCACCAACGTTGCCATCCGCCTGAAGGGAAACTCGTCGCTCAATGCGGCTCGTGTGAACGGAAAGTTGCCCCTCAAGGTCGACTTTAACCACGGGGCCAAAGGCCGCTCCTTTCTCGGGGTGAAAGAGATCTCGTTGAATAGCAACGTGAATGACGCCACCCAGTTCCGAGAAGCCCTCGCTTATGACAGCTGCCGATTGGCCGGTCTCCCAACTCCGCGCACGGCTTTCGCCAAAGTCTACGTTACGGTGACGGGCCGCCCGGGCACTCAGTATCTCGGCCTTTACACCGTCGTCGAGCCGATCGATAAAGACTTTCTAGAGGCGCGCTTTGCCACGAAGCACGGCCTGCTCCTTAAGCCCGAGCGCATTTCAAGCCTGGAGTATCTCGGCGACCGTTGGTCTGGTTATACCAACCGTTACCAACCAAAGACCGACGTTAAGCCCGCGGACGCGCAACGGATGGTCGACCTCACCCGATTGATCGCCCAGGCGGACGATGCGACCTTGGAACGTGAGCTTCCCCAACGGCTGGATTTAACCAATTTCCTTCGCTACGTCGCCGTCATGTCGATCCTGGCCAATTTCGATTCGTTCATTGGGAATGGCCATAACTATTACCTGTTTCTGCCCTCGACTCGGTCCCAGGCTTCCTTCATCCCGTGGGATTTGAACGAAGCGTTCGGTGGCCATCCTGGCGCTGGACCTCGTCAAGGCCAGGCCGACTCCAGCGTCTTGCGGTTCGCCCAGGGCCAAAACCGGCTTCTCGACCGGGTTCTCTCCAACCCGAAGTGGTCGGCCGCTTATCGCCGCGAGCTGCGGTCCGTGCTGACAAACGCCTGTGACCCAGATCGCCTCCTCGCGGTCGCGCACCAATTGACCGGCGTTGTCCAAGACGCTGTGTTCTCCGAATCGCCGATGGCCAAGGCCACTTTTCAGCGCGTCGCTCTCGGCCAAACAGACGCCGCCATGCCTGGACCAGCCCCAGGCGACCGACGGGGCGGCCCGAAAGGCCCGCCCGAGCAAAGCTCCTTCGATGACTGGATAACATTGCGGGCCAAGAATGTTTCCGATGAACTGGAGGGCAAACGCTCTGGGAAGGTCATGGAAACACGGCGTGGGCCGCCCAACGGGCCACCAGGACGCTGAGCTTCCGCTGGCCCTCGACGAGGACCGATCCAGAACAAGGCTGTGGCGGCAGTGCATCTCACCCGGTTCGGGCGAGTTGGTTGCCACTTCACTGAAGGAACGTTTGGATCATTTTCGCTGCGACCTGGTCCGTCGCCGTCGCCCCTGGATTCGCTCCTGTTCCCGTCGCGACGTTGCAGACCGCAATGACGCCAAAATCCACGTTCGGCGCCATCCAAATGACCGAATACCACATCAGATTCGATCCATTGTGATGAAGCGCTTTGCCTTTGGCCCACGGCCGATCCACGGCATTCCAACCATAGGCGTAGTTCGCGTTGTTCGTCACGGCGGTGTGAAGTTTAATCAAAGACTCCAGGCCGAGTAGGTCAGTGCCCGATCGATGCCCGGCCAGATGGAATGCCATATACTTCGCCATATCCACCACGCT
>JBGAIN010000329.1:0-2988 GCA_044225505.1 Limisphaerales bacterium | reverse complement strand
GCACCAAAACTATTTCATCGACCGGCACTTTTTTCTTCAAATCAATCTGGACCCACTTTGTCATATCGGCTTTGGCCGTGATTTCGCTGTGGTAACCGTTGCCCGGGCTTTCCTGGTCCGTGGATTTGACTAAGGAAGCGATCTGTTTTTTCAGCTCGTCACGTCGGGCATCAATCAATCGGAATACCGTTGGACTCGACCGCAATACAGCTTGATTCAGCTTCTCCTGCTGTGAGTCCAAACGCTTTTTCTCCGCTAACAATTGCTTGCGAGCCCGAAATATAACTGGGTCAGAATCGAACCAACGGTCCGCTCGATCTATCCCAGCAAAGACGGATTGTAAGCGATAGTAATCTTCCTGGCGTATAGGATCGAACTTATGGTCGTGACACCGAGCGCAATGGACAGTCAGGCTCTGAAACGTCGCCATCGTGGTCATTACCATATCGTCTCGATCATTGTAACGTGCGATCAAACCGTCCGTTTTGGTTTCGGGCAATTCGACATGACCAACGAAGTCCCACGGTCCTGCCGCGAGGAATCCCAAAGCCATGACCCCATCCGGCGCGTCCGGGAACAAAATGTCGCCAGCCAATTGTTCTTCAACAAAGCGTGAATAGGGCTTGTCCTGATTAAAGGAACGGATCAGGTAATCCCGATACGGCCAGGCATTGGGGCGAGTTTTGTCCTTATCGTACCCGTGGGTTTCGCCGAAATGAATGCTATCCAACCAGTGTCGCGCCCAACGTTCGCCATAACGCGGTGAATTCAAAATCCGATCGACCATTCGCTCATAAGCGTCAAGGGAATCGTCTCTCACGAACGCATTAATCTCATCCGGAGTGGGAGGCAAACCCACCATATCGAAACTGACTCGGCGTATCAAAGTCCGCCGGTCTGCCTCGGAAGAAGGCTCCAGGTTGTTCTGGTGAAGGCGCTCCCAAATGAAAAGATCAATCTCATTTCGCGGCCAGGAGTGTTCTGGCAGTTTCGGCAACGAAGGCCTCCGCACCGGTTGGAATGCCCAATGCTCCGTCCGGGATGGGACGGATGGCGATTCCAGCTCACCAGGCCACGACGCCCCTTGGTCGATCCAGGCGCGGACTAACGCGATCTCGTCCACGCTCAAAGGTTTCCCTCCACCTTTCGCCGGAGGCATGCGCATTTCGTCGTCTAGTCCAGCAATATAATGAACCAACAAACTCTCCGAACTTCGACCGGGGAGAATGGCCGGGCCGCGCTGTCCACCAGCGAAAGCGGTCCGTTTTAGGTCCAGACGCAGGCCCGACTTCTGTTTCTCTGGGCCATGGCACGAATAACATCGCATCTGAAAGAGCGGCATGACCTCTTGCTGATAGTCGATCGTCCGCTGCAAGGGCACCGGCAGCCTAGAGACGTCAGGAACCTCGGTGGGCAAACCAGAGAAAGGAGCGACGCTAAGAACGCCTACTAAACTGAACATCCACCTTACCCGGTCGTTGAAGAACCGGAATCCATTCGCAGATGGTGCGTTTCCTTGCCTCACGGCAATAGGTAGACGTGTGGTTTTCCCAGGATTCTACCAAACAAAATGTAGGCCTCGTTCACTGGTGTCTGTCCAGGATGTTACTCAACTCCGAAGCCCCGTCAAACCGTCAGTTTGACGGGCTTCCCGGCGAACTCACCGGGCCAAGAGGCCACCAAGTCTGAGAGACTAGCGTAATCAAAGAGCCTAAGCTCTGCGAAGGACTACTCGATTGTCTCAGCACGAGACGGGATGTGTCCCTCCAGTCCTGGAAGAGGACAGAAAACATCCCGATTCATGCAGTGCCAACCCGGCGACTACAAAAAGTCAGTCGTCACGAAGAATTTCAGCGAACGGGCTGACGGGAGATCAATCGCAATTTCGAGAACACGCCAGACTCAGGCATGCATGTTGCTAAGGCGCCGGAATGCACAAGAAGGTCAATCGCTCATCGTCCGTTCTGGGTATAACAGCGTTCGTCATTGCCACTCACTGGATGACATCACAAGCCGAGGCCGGTCCGGTTTTGAATTGGGATCCGAGCCCCGATCCAAACATCGTCGGTTACGCGGTCTACTATGCCGAAGGAACGAGCCAGGAGTTTGTTCGCCTCGAAGTCGGTAACACCACGCAAGCCTCACTCGATGCCCTTGCCTACGACAGGGCTTATCAGCTTTACATAACAGGAGTAACCAAAGACGGAAACGAAAGCGTTCCTTCCAACTTCGTGATGTGGTGTCCGGTCGTTAATGCGGATAACAACCGCGTCTTGAATGGGAGTTTCGAACAAGGTTACAACCACTGGATTCCCCGTGGCAGCCAAGCTATCTTGTCCGGGACTAGCAGTGACGGAGAGCGAGCAGTGGTCCTGAATGCAGAAACTTATCCGAACGATTTGGTCTTGGCTCAAACTGTGGCCACTCAGCCAGGTCTAACGTATCACCTATCATTCGACGTTCGAGCAGGCGGCGAGAGCCTAGCTCATCTGAAGTTTGATGTCAGCGTGGTTGGAGCAGCATCTTGGCTTTCAACAACGGTCGAAGTGCTACCCTCTCAGAACCCCTCAGGCTGGCAGACACAGCAGTTGGAGTTCGTCGCGGAGGAATCAATCAGCACGCTGAGTTTTCACACCTTCGTCCCAACCAATGAGCCGGTAGCCCTCTGGTTGGATAGCATTCGCATAACGCCAGCGCCATGACGGAACCCACCGTCTTGTGGTCCAGCCACGAGCAAGCGAACAGCGAAACCTGACGCTGGCTTGATCTTTTTCAGCCCAATCTCACGAGTTTGCCGATTCCTGACCAGACGACATCCACCGATCTAGCATTACTCGCCATTTGAAGACGCCTCCTATTCATCCTGCCAGTCTGCTCGAGCCAAAGTAGACAGATAGAATCTGCCAATTCGCACCGAGGGGTCTTACTTCGCGCCAAAATCAGATCGCGGCGGTGGGACAGTCCGATCGCCCCCATCCAAGGGGCGTT
>JBGAIN010000129.1:0-23913 GCA_044225505.1 Limisphaerales bacterium | reverse complement strand
CGCCCTTTCTCGCCGCACTCAGCCGCCCCTCCGGGGCTTGGGCCCTCTCACTTGAGCACCCGGCGCTAAAGCGACCGGGCTTCTCTCATTCTGTCCCTTCCGGGACTGAATAGAATTACCGAATGGCATTAGGATAAATCTCGCGATCCGATGATTCCGAATGCACCGAGTTCTGTTAAAAAAACGGCAAAGGGGTCGTGTCTAAAGAAGTGACGAAAGGGTATAGCGTTTGGATGCTGGAAGAATGGCGAGGGCATTACGCGTGGACGTGGCAGGTGCGTGGTATGACGTTATGAATCGAGGTATCGGGATGAAGCGTGGTATTTGGACGACGCGGATCGGCAGCGGTTGCTGGGCGCGGTGGCGCGCACTGCTCGCACGGGAGGGTGTTTCAGGGCCGGTTCAAAGCGGTGCAGGTGGCACGGTATCTCCATTTAAATCCGGTGCGGAGCGGAGGGCGGCGTTGCAGGCGTATACGGAGGAGCCGATCCGGCAAGGGGGGGGAGAGTCCCTGGGAAGGATTGGTGGGAGGAGTGGTGCTGGGCGAGAGGGAGTATGCGCGCCGGGTGCTGGCGGGACGAAAGGTGAGCGAGGTGGAGCGCCAGTTCGGCGGTTTTAGCCCGTAGAGCCCGCAGAGATCCCGAGGAGAGCTTTCGTGCCCCTGGGCTTTTCGCCCGCTTAGAGCCATGATACTTTCTTGCCGGTTTGATGAACGACGAGCGAAGAGCTTCGACTGGTCCCGCCACGCGTGCAGAATTCCCTACGACGCAATGGTCGAAGATTTTTCAAGCGAGCGCGGCGGCGGCCGCGTCCGATTCGCCGGAACTCGAGGCGCTTTGCCGTGCCTACTGGCCGCCGCTTTACTCGTTCCTACGGCGGCAGGGGCACTCACCACAGGACGCTGAAGACTTGGTGCAAGGATTCCTCGCTCGGGTCTTGGCGCGGGAAGACCTGGCAGGAGTGAGTCCGGCCAAAGGTCGTTTTCGCACCTTCTTGCTCGCGTCGCTTCGGAATTTTGTCATCAAACAGGCTCTGCGCGACAAAGCGATAAAACGTGGCGGCGGACGCGTGGTGGTGTCGTTCAACACGGACGACGCGGAGCAGTTATGCGTGGCGGATTTGTCAACGAGTTCGCCGGAAGCCGCCTTCGACCAGCGGTTTGCGCAAACCGTCATCGCACGTGCTTTCGCCGCATTGCGGGAGGAACACGTTGCTCGCGGAAAGGGAGAATATTTCGCGATGCTGGCCCCGTATCTGGATGGCGCTGATCCGGAAGGTTACGAGACTGTGGCGACTAAACTGGGCATGGCGCCGGGCTCGGTCGCGGTGGCGCTGCACCGGATGCGCGCTCGACTGCGCGAACTCTTGCGGACCGAAGTCCGGCAACTATGCAGTTCCGCGGCGGAGGAGGAGCAGGAGATCAAGTATCTGCTTGGGGCTTGGTCTCGCTGAGTGAGACGACTCCGGCTAGCCTGCGGCCACCGGCAAGCCAGTGTTACGGGGCTACTTCCTCTGGAACCGGCGGCATTGACGACGGCGTAATTTAAAACTGGCCTTACGGCTTAAGTAAATCGTGGCAGCTCGCTCTGAAACTGAAGCGAAAAGGTGCCGCCGGTGTGGGGCACCTCTGGCGGGCCAGGAACTGGCGGGCAACTGTCCCCGTTGCCTGACGACCCTGGTCCTCTCGCCAGAATCGCCTGAGCCTGCCGAGAGTCCGGTGACGCCCGATCTCCGTCGCTTGGGCGATTACCAACTAATCGAGGAAGTTGCGCGGGGCGGGATGGGCGTGGTCTTCCGTGCGCGGCAGATCAGTCTGGGGCGCGAGGTTGCAGTCAAGGTCTTGCGTGATGCGTGGCTGGCCACGGCGGTGCAAGTCAAACGCTTTCGGGCTGAGGCGGCGAACGCCGCGAAGTTGAAGCATCCCAACATCGTGACGGTGCACGAGGTTGGCGAACAGGGGGGCCAGCATTACTTCGCGATGGATTTGGTGCGCGGCGGGAACCTGGCCGACGCCACGCGTGAGGGGCCATTGCCTCCCAGGCAGGCCGCCGAGCTCGTAGCGAACGTGGCCGCGGCGGTGCAACACGCGCATCAGCAAGGTGTGCTCCATCGTGATCTCAAACCATCCAACGTGCTGCTGGACACGGGCGGGGAACCGCATGTCACGGATTTCGGACTTGCTCGGCCGATGGATGACGAGAGCTCGCTTACGCTAACGGGGCAAGTGTTAGGAACGCCAGGCTACATCGCCCCGGAACAAGCGAGAGGGGGAGGGACAGTCGGTCCAGCCGCCGACGTTTACGGGTTGAGCGCCGTGTTATTTCATCTGCTCACCGGTCGGGCGCCCTTCGTGGGCGCAAGTGCCGCAGAGACGTTGACGCAAGTATTGCAGCAGGAACCGTTGTCGCCGCGGCTGTTGAATCCTGCCGTGCCCTTGGATCTGGCGGCGGTCTGCTTGCATGGCTTGAGCAAAAACCCGAACGAACGTTACGCCAGCGCTGCAGCCCTGGCCGAGGATTTGGCGCGTTTTCTCGATGGCCAAACGACATGGGCTCGTCCAGCCAGTGTTCTGGAACGGATGGTACGGTGGGGGCGACGCAAACCGGCGCTGGCGGCGGCGATGGTCGGGTTGGTGGCGGTCGGTCTGGCGGGTATAAGCGGTATCGTCTGGCAATGGCAGCGGGCGGAGGCCGAGGCGCTCAAGTTCCAGCACGGCACCTACGTGGCTGACATGAATCTGGCGGCGCGAGCGTTGGAAGACATGGACTTAGGACGGGCTCGGGAATTATTAAGGCGGCACCAACCGCTGCAGGGCGGGCCGGACTTGCGCAATTGGGAGTGGCGTTATCTCGTTGCTCTCAGCGATGGCGATCGCAACATTGCGCTCGCTGGGCACTCCACTCGGGTTTCGAGCTTTCATTTCCTCGATGACAACACCTTGGTGAGTGCCGGGAAAGCGGATTGGCGCGCCGTGGTCTGGAATCTCGACGAACGCCGGGCATCGGTGATTCTTACCAATGTGGGTTTTGGCGGCAGTTTTTCCGAGGTTGCGGTGGTCTCACCCAAGCGAAATGCGATGTACTACCGGGGCTCGTGGCGAGGCAGTTCGGCCATAACGGTGACCAGTCTTAAGACCAGTGGCGTCTCGGACCCGAACGAGCCAGCGGCGAACGTGCTTTACGCAGACGCGCCGATCAGTTCCGTAGATATCTCCCCTAACGAGGAGCTGCTGGCGGTGGCGTTCGGAAATCAAATCGGCCTCAGGGACCTAGATCGGAAAACCTGGTTGCAGCCCTTTAGAACGGAGTCAAGCTTTGCGACTCAGGGCCTCTTCTCGCCGGATGGTCGCCTGCTAGCGGTTGCGGACGAGTCCGGTCGCATTGGTTTATGGAATCTAGAGAAACACACGCGCCTCGGCGGGCTGACAAATGCATCGGGCAGTCCGGGGTATTTGAGCTTCTCCGCGGACGGACGCTGGCTAGTGAATGCGGGCGGACATGGAGTCAGCCAAGTTTGGAACGTCGAAGCCCGGACGCTGGTAGCGGAACTGCGCGATGCATCGATTGTCGAACGCGCGGTGTTTTCGCCAGACGGACAGTGGCTTGCCACCGTGGGAGGCGATTCATCGGTTCGCCTGTGGGAGACAGCGCATTGGCAAAAAAGCCGAACTTTGCGTGGCCACACCGACGTCATTACCGCGGTCGATTTCTCACCCCGGGGACATCTCCTGGCGACCGGCAGTCGCAATGGCGAGGTCAAGCTGTGGCCGATGAATGAGCCACCGTCCGTGCCTGAGGAGGTTTCCTTGTCTTCCTCAACACTCATTGAAATGGCCGGCGATGGGAGCGGCTTTGCTCGTATCGCGCAACCTCCGTCGACCAATGATGCCCCATCGGGGTTAATCCTCGAAGTCTGGACCAGTACGCCGTTGCAACGACGTTTTTCCGTGCCGCTGCCTGGCGGGCTTCCGAGCGACACGGCGGTTTTAGCAGGGTGCCGGGCGGTGGTCTTGGGTGGTCAGGATGGCAGCCTCCGCGTCATTGGTCCGTTGGTGGGAGAAGAAGTCCTCGTGAAGAAGGCGCACAAGGAGGATGTTTACATTGTTGAAGCCTCCTTGGACGGTTCCACGCTGGCCACTAAGGGGATTGTAGATAGCGTGGAACCGGATGACCAAATCCGCATCTGGCGACTTCCTGGACTGGCACCGATCGCCCAATTGGCGCGAGCGGAGCACGTGCATGGCATCAAACTGTCCGATGAGGGCCAGCGGTTGGTTGGCTTCACCGGTCCAGGGGATATGGGCGTTTGGAAAATTCCCGCCATGGTGGGGCCGCGCATGTGGCGGGCCTACGGGGCAGCTCAAAATCTTGAAGCCTGCGCCTTTTCTCCGGACGGGCAGCGGGTCGCGGCGGCCAACACTTCCGGTGAACTGCTCCTCTGGGACCTCGTTACCCGCCAGCGTAGGGTTCTCCAGCGGGCCTTGACCAAATACCATTCACTGTCGTTTTCTCCGGACGGGGCGCGTCTGGCCGCGGGTTCGGAAGGCGAAAGCAGGGTTTTTGATACAGCCACCGGACAGGCGGTGCTCTCGTTCAAGCAGGCGGGACTGAAGCTGGCGTTCGCCCGCGACGGCGAAAGGCTCTTGGCGGTACATCGCGACGGAGCATTGGTCTTTCGGGCACCATTGTTGGAGACGCTGCAATTCGACTGGCTGAAAGCGCGACCGTCGGAGGAAGCGCCTCCCCACATGGGGCCGGCCCCAAACTATAAGAGACCGGATCGGCCTTAATTCTAAGCCAGGAACTTAGCATCGACTAAGGATAGTACTCAGGTTGTGCCGATGCGTGATGCGGCGCACATTCTGGGCGAGGCGGCCCGGTCGATGCCGCTTTTCTGACATGACATCGGGAAACCAGGGTCCATCTCGCTTATCAAAAGCAGCCACTTGGCCGCTTCCTGATCGAAAGGTCATGGTCATCGGCGCTGGTCCAGTTGGGCTACTGCTGGCCAACCTGCTCGGAAAGGCTGGCGTTTGGACGGACATCTTCGATAAGCGCGATACGCCTTTGGTCAGTTCGATGGCCATCGGCGTGACGCCCCCGTCCCTGGAGATTCTGCAGCGCTTGAACCTCGATAAAGTGTTCAGTTCGAGTGGCGTCCAGATTCAGTGCGCGGAAGTTTACGAATCAGGCAAGCAACTCGGCCGCCTCAGGTTTGATCACATCCGCTCGGAATATCCCTTCTTTCTATCGATTCCTCAAACTCGGACGGAGCAGATCCTGCGCGAGAATCTGCGGCAGTTTCCCTCTGTACGTGTCCACGATGGCGTGGAGTGCACGGGCGTCGAGCACGACGCCACGGGGATCGAAGCGCGTTTTAAGGACTTGCTTGCAGATACTCGCCATCGTGCTCGAGGCGCCTTCGTGGTGGGTTGTGATGGGCATC
The DNA here is from genome assembly GCA_044225505.1 of Limisphaerales bacterium. Classification (GTDB taxonomy): domain Bacteria; phylum Verrucomicrobiota; class Verrucomicrobiia; order Limisphaerales; family SIBE01; genus JAXMHN01. The sequence continues at coordinate 18,468 of JBGAIN010000129.1, read as the reverse complement.
GCAGCACGGTGCGCACTTCGGCCGGTCTGCGCGTCCAAGAAAAACAGTATCCCCAGCGTTTTATCATGGCGGACTTCGAAGACGATTCGGGTTTAGGGACTGAAGCCAGGGTCTTTTTTTCCGCGGAGGGGCCCGTGGAGTGTTTCCCGCTTCCGGGCGGTTGGCGACGCTGGATTGCGTTGGCGCGCGGTGCTTGGAAGGCCGAACCGCTATCATATCTTAAAAGGACTGTGCAACGGTTGACGGGCTACGACCTTAGCTGTCAGCCCGTTCGAAGTGTCAGCGAGTTCGGCGCCAAGAGGATGGTGGTTGAAAGATATTACTCTGGGAGGGTCGTCCTGGCCGGTGACTCTGCCCATGTGATGAGTTCTATTGGCGGCCAAGGAATGAACACCGGTTTTGCGGATGCGGAATTCCTGGCGGCGCTTTTGCCTGGGCTGGTGCAGGATCCGGAACGCGCTTCAAGAAGTTTCGCGACGTATGACCGACTTCGTCGCCGCGCCTATCGGGTGGCGGCTAACCGGGCGGAGCGCGGCATGTGGCTGGGAACGCGGTGCGGTTGGCTGGCTTCGAATTTACGAAGATTCCTGATCGCCGGAGTGCTGTTTAGTCGTCCCTGCCGTCCGCGGCTGGCTCCTTATTTCACAATGTTGACCATTCCTTTTCGCAACCTGAACCACGTTCCGCCAAGCGTATTGATCTCTCCTTGATCTCATCATGTCTCTGAGTTTGAACATACGCACCCGGATCGAAACGCCGGCAAAGAAGCGAGATTACAACGAGCAGTTGTTCACGCGCGTGGCAACCGAGTACGACATGGCAACGCGCGCCATGTCGTTGGGGCAGGACCTTGCTTGGAAGCGGCGATTGGTGCAGCTTCTGCCGAGCGTCGCCAGTCCGAATTGCGTCGATCTGGCCTGTGGGACCGGAGATGTCATGCTTGAACTGGGGTCGCGCTACGCGACAGCCAATATTACGGGAGTGGACCTCACCAGTGGACCTCACCAGCGCCATGGTGGAGATCGCTCGCACTCGGTGCCAACGAATGAACGCGAGTTTTATCGTTGGTGACATGTGCCATACCACCCTTCGGGACAATTCGGTCGATATCGTCACCGGGAGTTATGCTTTGCGGAATGCTCCGGTTTTGGGCGACGCACTCACGGAAGTGCAGCGGATTCTCAAGCCAGGAGGCCAGGCGGCTTTCCTCGATTTCGCCAAGTCCCCCGTTCGCTGGCGCCAAGCGCTGCAGCTTCCCCTTCTCAAGTGCTGGGGAGGTCTATGGGGGATTCTGATCCACGGGGGTCCGGAGCACGCTTATATCGCCGAAAGTCTGCGACAATTTCCCGACCGCGTTGCCTTGCGCAGTCACTTCATCGAACATGATCTCCATCTCATCAAATCTCGCAATTGCTTTGGCGGCATGCTGGAGATCCTGGTTCTTGAGAAGCGGTAAAGTTCGACGAGTGACGCGCGCCTGGAGTGTGAGACCCAGGTGCGCGCCCGAAACCTAGAGATGCGAGAGCATTTGCCCTGGTGACACCAGGACTAAGAAACCACGGGCAAGCGACGGCACGAGCCGAGAAGCGAAACTCCAAACAGCGCGTATCCGAGTAAAGCCAGGGTCGATCCAGCATCTGGAACGCTGCCATCACTTGGAAGGCCACCGTCGTCCGGCGGACCTCCAGCTCCTCCGCCGGTGCCGGGGCTTTCGTTATTCCAGGAATAAGAACCACCCTCTGAGACGCCCACAAACGAATAGGGTTCACCGCTGATCGGTAACGGTGTCCCCATGACGAATGTCATCGAATAGGGGCGAAGCGAATTGGAATACAGGAAGGATTTTTGGCCATTCGGAGGGTAGGTGAACGACATGGAATATAGGAAACTGGGGTATTGGAGTTTCTCTCCGGTGACATTGTTGTATTCAATGTGCTGAAAATATACGTAGACAGTCTGGGAGAAGGGATTCGGTGCAGTCACGCTCGCGGTAAACCCAAGTGAATAGGGTTGTAGCTCAATTTGCGAGCCATCGGAAAGGGCGACAGTCGCTGGTGTCACGATGCCCGGAGACGTGCTCAGGTCTACTTTGAACGCCAAACGAATGGAATCGTACTCGACGAGTTCAATAGTCGTCGCACTCGCTGTCAGGACTGAAAGTGCCAACCCGAGCGAGTAAGTGCATGCTGTTCTCATAGTAACTTTCGATGCGGACGTCAAACGTGAGGAATTGACATAAGTTTCCAGATTGGTTGATCAAAGTCAATGGAGTGAATCTAATCCATTTAATCGAGCCGCTCTGATCAATCGCGGCGGGATCTATCTCGTAACCCAAAACTGCCAGGCCTGAAGATGGAATTCGTTCCCCATCCCGCGTTGGCGGAAGACCAACGCGAAGGACTTCACGAACGTGGACAAGGCAAGATTCTCGGGAATGGCGCCCGACAAAAATATTGCACGGTGGCCGTGTCCGAGTCGTTGCCCCGGCGCGATCTAGGCTGTGAGGAACGCCTCCGCGTTGCTACGATCACCGTTGAATGCGCGCGGAGCCGCCCTGGGCAAAAGCTCGGACCTGTTCTAGCGTCGCCATGGTGGTATCGCCCGGGAACGTGGTTAGAAGCGCGCCGTGCGCCCATCCTAGCTTGACGGCGTTTTCCTCAGACTCTCCCGAGAGCAATCCGTAGATGAGGCCAGCGGCAAACCCGTCCCCGCCGCCCACGCGGTCCAGAACGTCGAGTTCGCACGTTGGGGCTTGGTAATTTTGTCCATTGATCCAGGCCACAGCGCTCCAGCTATGGCGATTGGTCGAATGCACTTCGCGCAACGTGGTGGCGATGACTTTCACTTGCGGAAAGTCCTTCACCACCCGGCTGATCATTCCAAAGAAAGCGTCGGTATCGAGTTTAGACTTCGCGCTCGCTTCGGGACCGGAAATCCCGAGACCTTTTTGCAGGTCTTCTTCATTGCCGACCAAAACATCGACGTTTTGCACAATCCGGCGGAGCACCGAGACGGCCCGGTCCTGCCCGCCGGAAATCTTCCAGAGTTTCTCACGAAAGTTCAGATCGAATGAGATCACCGCACCGGCGGCCTTGGCGTGGCGCATGCCGTCAATGATGAGTTCGGCGGTCGTTTCCGAGAGAGCGGCAAAGATGCCGCCGCTGTGAAACCAGCGGACTCCGCCCGCGAACACCTGGTCCCATTTGAAGTCACCTGGCTTCAGTTGAGCGGCCGCTTCATTGGAACGGTTATAGAAGACGACTGGGGCACGGACTCCCTGCCCACGGTCGCTGTAGACGGTAGCCATGTTCGGCCCGGTCACGCCATTGTGGGCGAATCGCTTGTAGAACGGCGTCACGCCCATGGCACGCACACGCTCGGAGATCAATTCTCCGATGGGATAGTCCACCATGGCCGTGGCGATGCCTGTGCGCAGTCGAAAACAATCGGAGATATTAGCAGCAACATTGAATTCCCCGCCGCTCACATGGATTTGGCACTCAGTGGCTTTGCGGAAGGGGATGATGCCGGGGTCGAGGCGGTGCACCAAAGCACCGAGGGAGACGAGATCGAGGGTGGCATCCTGGCGAATATTCAGACCGTACTTCATGACGTTGTTCCTGTGATGATAGCAATAATTCTGTGTTCGATTCGCTTGGGCGCTCAGTCGCGACAACCAGTCTTGAGCGAACGAGTCTGATCCGCATTCGATCGGGATCAGCGACAACGAGCATGCACCGATGGCGCCGTTTTGTCGCTATCGAAAGCGGATGCCGACCTGCGATAGCGTGGAGCGGGCGGGTCGGACGGTTGGGTTGGTCCGCTTCGGAAAATAGGGTTCTCGCTTCGCGATAGGGCTCGTAAGGATCCCAATCGAAAGACGGAAAAGCCCACGCCGCGGGTCACCGGTATTCGTCTCGGAGCATTTTGCTCTCAACGTGTGCGACATCGCTAGCAGTTAGAGGCTGCGTTGCGCCGAGCTGCTGCGGCGCCATGGAGGGTTCGCAATTTGTTGACGTGGTTCTTCGCTGTTTTCAGTGAAATAGGATCCCGCACAAGGCAACCGTTGAGTCTCTGGCCCGCGTACCCAAGCCAAGACTGACGTGCCGGAGGCATGAATGAGAATAGCTCGGACGCTTTAGCGCCGAGACCCAGCGACCCATGACGATCCCCCCCGGAAGGGGCGGGCGATTATCCGAAAACACGTTGGTTCTGGGATTCGAGGAGGTTCAGGCGTCCCGTCGGGATTTTGAAATCTGTGCGCACTGGATCTGTGCGCACTGGAAGTGCCGGGCTAATACCGCGACGTCCCTGCCGGGACGCCAAACGCCTGTCCCAGAACCGGAGGAACAGCTTCTGTTCCGCCGAAAACAGCGGGGGCGCCAGCTTTGTCTTAAAAGCCTTATCTGGAACAGCTAACAAATTCAACCAGCCGGATTCGGCGTCTATTGGATGCGCGAAAGTCCGGTCTTAATCCGCCAAGATCGGATGCGCCAGCCGAACAAACTCCGTGAGCAAAGCGACGGCGTGGCTCTTCACTCTTCGGCCAGCGGCCAAAACTTCCGCGTGCGATAGAGGCTGAGGCGACAGGCCAGCGGCGGCGTTGGTGATGCAGGAGATCGCGGACACTCGCAGTCTGCATTGCCGTGCAACGACTGCCTCCGGCACCGTGCTCATGCCGACTGCATCTGCTCCCAGACGGGCAAACGCGCGGATCTCCGCTGGAGTTTCGTAGGTGGGACCTGAGACAGCCGCGTAAACGCCGGCATGACACGGGATCCGTTTTTTGCGGGCGACTTTGAGAAGCAGCTTAGCCAGGGCAGGATCGTAGGTCTGGCTCAGATCAAGAAATGAGACAGGCCCGCCTTCGAAACCGCCACGCAACGGATTTGCGCCCATCAGATTGATGTGGTCTGTTAAGCCCATGAAGTCGCCCACTCGAAACTTCCGATTGATGCCACCGGCAGCGTTGGTTAGAACCACGCCTCGCACGCCGCACTCCGCGAGGACCCGGATCGGGAATGTGATTTCCGACATGGAATGTCCCTCGTAATAATGGCTACGGCCGCAAAGGACGAAGAGCGGCGTGTCTTTCAGAGCGCCGATGATAAGTTTGCCGTGGTGCCCATCCACCGTTGAGGGAAGGAAGCCGGATAATCGGGAATAGGGGATCTCAACTTCGGTTTGAACGGCTTCGGCCAAACCCTGGAAACCACTGCCTAGAACGACGCCGATCCTCGGGCGGAGCGTGGTGGCCTGCAATAAAAGAGAGGCTGTTTTTCGGGCGATGGAAGTCACGGACCGGCGGGGTTGGCTTGATTTCTCGCGTCGCTCATCTACGCTGCAAGCAATACTGATTGGTATGCAATTAAACAATGATGAAATCCGCCGCTATTCCAGGCATTTAATTTTGCCGGAGGTGGGGTTGGCTGGGCAGAAGAAGATCTGCTCGACCAGTGTTTTGTGTATTGGTGCGGGTGGATTGGGATCCCCGATCGCCATGTACTTGGCGGCGGCTGGAATTGGGAAATTAGGGCTTTTGGACTTTGACGCGGTCGACTTCTCCAATTTGCAGAGGCAGATCATTCATAGCACAGCTGACGTTGGGCGGCCTAAGACTGAATCCGCGCGGGAGACGATCCAGGGAATCAACCCGAACGTCGAAGTGGTGGTGCATAGCACGAGAATCTCGAGCGAGAACGCGTTGGAGATCATCGCTCAATATGACATTGTGGTGGATGGGACCGATAACTTTCCGACGCGATATCTGACCAATGACGCTTGCGTGCTTCTCAAGAAGCCGAATGTTTACGGATCGATCTTTCGTTTTGAAGGGCAGGCGAGTGTCTTTGCACCCCATCTGGGAGGGCCATGTTACCGATGCTTGTATCCGGAACCGCCGCCTCCGGGAATGGTGCCCAGCTGCGCTGAAGGTGGCGTCTTGGGAGTTCTGCCAGGGATTATCGGTTGCATTCAAGCGACGGAGATATTGAAGCTCGCGCTGGGCAAGGGGAGTTCACTGAACGGCCGGTTGCTGCTGTTCAACGCGCTGGATATGAAATTCCGCGAGCTGAAGCTGCGTCGCGATCCGGAGTGTCCGTTGTGCGGCGAGAAACCAACGATTCACCACTTAATCGACTATCAACAGTTTTGCGGGATTACAGCAGAGCCGGTGGCGCCGAGCGCTAATCCGGACGAAGTCACCGTGCAAGCGATGAAACAAGCTTTGATCGATCCAAAACTGGGGATCAAAGTGATCGACGTGCGCGAGTCAGACGAGTACCAGATTGCTCATGTGGATGGAACGCTGCTGCTGCCCTTAAGCCTATTGCCACAGAAGTTCACGCAATTGGATGCCAACCAGCAGTATTATATCCATTGCAAGAGTGGGATTCGATCGCTCAAAGCGGTCCATTTCCTCCGAGAACAGGGCTTTAAGTATCTTAAGAGTGTCAAAGGGGGAATCACCGCCTGGGCTGAGGAGATTGATCCGAGCGTTCCCAAATATTAGCGGTCATCCCACTAGGGCTGCACAATCTTTGCTGTCCGAATTCCTTTGCGCCAACGCCAGAGGTCGGACATCCTCTTATCTATGGGTATAAGACGCGAGGCGCGAGAACGCGCTGTGCAATTTCTTTTTCAGTTCGACCTGAATCAGCCTGAAGATCTGAACGAGGCGCTGCGCGTCTTTTGGGAGAGTCAACGCGCGGCGGCGCTAGCGGAGGAAAAGGGAGTGGCCCGATGGGGCGAGGCGGTCCCCGTGCCACCTGTTACCGAGGATGAATCTGCGATCCAAACGTTTGCCGAACCGTTGATTCGAGGGACGATCGAGCATGCAGCGGATATCGATGCGCAGATCAAGAAATACGCCCGAAACTGGGACTTGCACCGGATGGCGGTGGTGGATCGTAACGTCTTGCGGTTAGCTATTTTCGAGATGTTATACCGGGAGGATATTCCTCCCGTGGTCAGCATTAACGAAGCGGTGGATATCGCGAAGCGTTTTTCGACAGAGGATAGCGGCAAATTTGTGAATGGCATCTTGGATAAGGTTAAAGGCGACCTGATGAGGCCAGCGCGACTGGTGAAGTAAAATTCCGGCTGGCATGTTTGCTGATCTTCATCTTCACACCCTGTTCTCAGATGGAACGTATACACCGGCCGAGTTGGCGAATCGGGCCAAGTTTCATGGGCTGAGAGCGATAGCCTTAACGGACCACGATACCGTCGAGGGCTGCGGACCAATGGCCGCAGCGTGTGCCCAGGAAGGGTTAGAGTTTATTCCTGGCACAGAGCTGACCGCGGAAGTCGATGGCATTGAGCTCCATCTCATTGGCTATTTGATCGATACAAATCATCCGCAGCTGCTCGCGGAGATGGCAAAGTATCAAACCGTCCGGCAGGAACGGATCCGTGAGATGGTGGCGCGGTTGAACCGCTTGAATATTCCGCTCCAATCAGAGACCGTGTTCGCGTTGGCGAATTGCCATTCTCCAGGCCGGCCGCACGTGGCTCGCGCCCTTGTCCAAGGTGGCTATTGCGCGACGCTAGATGATGCCTTCGAACGCTTTCTCAAGAAACATCGTCCGGCGTGGGTGCCCAAATGCAAGGTATCGGCGCGGGGAGCGATCGAACTAGTTCACCAGGCGGGTGGGGTCGCGGTCTTGGCGCACCCGGGACTTAATCGGAATGATGATGTCATTCCTCAACTCGTGGCGGATGGCTTGGACGGTTTGGAGTGCTACCATAGCAAGCATACGACCGCGGCCTGCGAGCATTACGTTCAGCTGGCCTTGGAGCACCGGTTGCTGATCACCGGCGGATCCGACTGCCACGGTCTAAACAAGGGCAAACCGCTGATTGGTAGCATAAAACTCCCCTACGAGCATGTGCTCCAACTCAAACGCAAGGCGGAGCTTTATCGGGCAGCGGTTCCCTGAGGAGTGACAACAGTCCATCTTTGGTCGTTGCATCATGGGTCTATTCGACAAGTTCAAATCGGGTCTCCAAAAGACACACTCCAAGCTCGTGCACGAGATGAAGCGGATCGTGACCCGATCCCCTCGGCTCACGGGCACTTCGCTGGATGAGTTGCACGCGGCTTTAATCGCCGCGGACTTTGGCAGCAGCACTACCCAGGAGATCATTGCCGCTGTCAAAAGAGCCTACGAAACGCAGGGCACGACTGGCCTCGATGTCTTCGCGGTGGCTGCGGCGGAGGTGGAATCAAGTCTGGCCGCTCAGACTGCCTCGTTGCACAAAGAGCCCGCGGGTGTCACCGTTGTTTCTATTGTCGGAGTGAATGGAACGGGGAAGACCACAACGGGCGCAAAACTCGCGCACTTTGTCCAGACCCGCGGAGAAACGGCGTTGCTAGCTGCGTGCGATACGTTTCGGGCAGCGGCGATCGAGCAGATCAAGCTCTGGGGAGAGCGGTTGAACGTTCCGGTGGTTGCTGGACGGTACGGGGCTGATCCTTCGGCTGTAGCGCATGATGCGGTGACGGCGGCGACATCGCGGGGGACCGATTACCTGTTTGTCGATACGGCTGGCCGATTGCATACCAAGCACAACTTGATGCAGGAGTTGCAGAAGCTTCACCGTGTTATGGGCAAGCAACTGCCTGGAGCGCCCCACGAGACTCTACTCGTCCTCGATGCCACGACCGGAATGAATGCACTTAGTCAAGCGCGGGAGTTTAACAAAGCGGTGCCGCTCAGTGGATTGGTCGTGACTAAACTTGATGGCACGAGCAAAGGGGGAATGGTGGTCGCCATTCAGAAGGAACTCAAGATTCCGATCAAGTTCGTCGGAGTGGGGGAACAAGCGGATGATCTTCAGCCATTTCGGCCGAAGGAGTTCGCGGAGGCGCTGTTCAGCCAGGAGGACGAGGACTAGCCCCTCCCATGTGCGCCGAACGGTCTTCGCAATCAGATCTTGATTTCATGGACCTGGCTTTGCGCCTGGCGAAGCGCGCCTTGGGTTGGACCTCACCTAATCCGATGGTCGGCGCCGTCTTGGTCAACCGGGGGCGGGTTATCGGCCAAGGCTGGCATCACCGCGCAGGGGAACCGCACGCCGAGATTCTAGCGCTTCGGGATGCTGCGCAGCGCGGGTTTCGCTCTCAAGGAGCGACGCTCTACGTGACTTTGGAGCCTTGCTCAACCACGGGGCGGACTCCGCCGTGCACCGAAGCAATCCTGCAGAGTGGAATCCAGCGGGTGGTGGTAGGCGCTACGGACCCGAATCCGAAGCATGCGGGGCGAGGGTTTGCGTTGCTAGAACAGGCTGGAATCCAAGTGCGGCACGGGGTGCGCGCGGAGGAAGCAACCGAGTTGAACGAGGCTTTCAACCATTGGATCGTTCACGCGCTGCCGTTCGTCACGGTTAAAGCTGCACTGACTGCTGACGGTAAAATTGCGACGGCTTCCGGCGAGTCGAAGTGGATCACGGGGCCAAACGCACGGGCCTACGGAATGAAACTGCGCTTGGCGGCCGATGCGATTCTTGTCGGCATCAACACTGTTCTCCAAGACGATCCGAGTCTAACGGTTCGACGTCGGGATACTCCCGTTAATAAACCACTCCGACGCCTTGTTTTAGACGCACGCGCGCGCACTCCCGTCGATGCAAAGATCGTCGCGGATTCTGCTTCTGATCGGACGACTATCATCACGACGGGCGCGGCGCCAGCGCGACGAGTTGAGCGGCTCGCCAAGCGGGTGAAGGTTATTGTCGCGCCGGCGTGCCAAGGTCGCGTCGACTTGCGCTGGTTGCTCAGCCAATTGGGCAAGGAACAGGTGACCAGCCTTCTGGTGGAAGGAGGTGGCGAGGTGAATGCCTCGTTCCTTCTTGGCGGCTTGGCCCAGAAAATCGCATTTTTCTATGCCCCTAAAATCATCGGCGGACGGAGCGCCCCTACGGCCGTCGCCGGGGCGGGCCTTCCCGATCTTGCGGACGTCGTCCGGCTTGTCGCGCCGCATTGGAAGAAGTTGGGTGACGATTTTTTGTTGACCGCACTAGTGAGCCAGCGACAGGCTGCCAAGCATGTTTACGGGTCTGGTTGAAGAGACTGGTGTTACCAAACGCATTAAGGAATCGGGCGATTCAATTCGATTGGCGGTTCTCGCCCGTGTTTGCGGAGTGGGCACCAAAGTGGGTAACAGCATCGCCGTCAATGGATGCTGTCTCACCGTCGTCCGCATGAGCACCGAGAACCGCGGCAAGGTCCTCGAGTTCGACTTGCTGCGCGAAACCTGGAAGCGGACGAACTTCCACACGCTCGTGCCAGGCGCCGCAGTGAATCTTGAACGATCGCTCAAAGCGGAGGATCGATTGGGCGGACACTTTGTGACAGGACATATCGACGGAACCGGAGTGATTAAGCGCTGGGAGCAGGTTGGCAGCGATTGGCTCCTGGAAGTGCAGCCGCCGACAGAGTTGATGCGCTACATGGTGTCTAAAGGCACCGTGGCTCTCGACGGGATCAGTTTGACGGTCGCGAGCGTCATGGCGAAGACGTTCCGGATCTGGATCATTCCTCATACCTATCAGGTAACGGCATTGCGCGAACGACGCGTCGGAGACCAAGTCAATCTCGAAGGGGATATTCTTGGGAAATACGTGGAGAAATTGCTGGCTGGCCGAGCGACAGCGCCAGCGCGCCGGAGACAATAGCGACCGCGCGCTTGCGATCGTAGGACCACCAACTCCTGTCGGGCGTTAACGGTCCCGGCGGCAGGTCCGTCGCGAATAGAGTTTTTCCGATGTGCCCTTCACTGACCGAACGCTCGATTCGGTTGGCTTCCCCTTCGCACCGTTTCGATCTGACGAACCCGCATGGCGTTTACCATGGTTTCCTGACCAGCCAGGTCTTTGAAAACGTAGTATCCGCTTCGGAGTTGAGGTTTTGAGCTCGCGCGAAGGATATCCCCGTTAGCGAGAGTTAGATCGTAGTGAGACGCGCAGCCACACAACGCGAGAGCGAGGGCGAACAAGTAGACAACGTGGAGTTTCAAAGGGCCAATCAGGTTGGATACGGGTGCTGGAATGTGACGCGTCAGTAACTTGAGTCTCTCTTGGAGTCGCTAATTTTGGTGCGCTTAGCAGGACTTGAACCTGCACGGGTTGCCCCACTACCACCTCAAAGTAGCGTGTCTGCCAATTCCACCATAAGCGCGCCGCAACTGTGGCTACAATGGATCAAGCTGCGTAAAGAGCGCAAGTCCTTTTTGCTGGTCTGAGTGAAGGTCAGGTTGATCGAGAACGGTATGGCAAATGGGCTGGATTCGCCGATATGCCGACCTGCGTGCGAAATCACGCATTTTGCGTGAAGCTCACGCCCGCGTGGATGGAAAGCGCTAGACGTTTCGATGGGAGGCGGGGAACAGATGGAAAACTTCCCCGGGAGGGCCTGTTGGAAGGAGTCGGGACACCGTGGTACGAGTCGTGCTATTAAAAAACTGTGGGGATGAAGAAGTGAGTCATTAGGTTGTTGTTGGTTGGTTTGGGAATGAGTTGCCCTGTCCTTCGAGTAGTTGGACAGGGCGCTTTTTTTTTGCTTGACCTTCAAAGCGCGCTAATCTCGGGAAAACTTCGGATTTAAGGCCGTCCTTGATGCTCGAGACCTCGTTGGGTGTTCGTCTAGAAATTGGGCAGGGCTGTCTTGAAAGTGGCGGTCGATCTGAGGGAGGGTGTGGGGTCGCATCGAGGGCTCTAGGAGCCTGTTGAAGAATCAGCATGGACGCTGCGGCGAGGGATTTTGGCTGCAGCCAAGGCGGCGAGGCCCACGCATCCCCGCAGCGGGCTGTAAGGGCCGAGCCAACGCCGGATGCAGGCAAAAGCCCCGCCGTCCGAAGTATTTCCAAGGAAAAGGCCGCCTGGCTTTGTTGCTCGCTCGGTCGCAGCCCGCTGCGGGGATACTCCCTCGCTCGCGCCGCGCCACTCAGCCTTTTCCTTGTAAACATCGCCTATGCTGATTCTTCAACAGGCTCGTAGACCGATTTTGTCGCTTTACGTTTCGGGTTTTCAGTTTAGCTTTAGCCAGCCAAGAAGTCACCTATGAGCCTCGCCCGTGAAACCATTCTATTAGTTGAGGACGACGCGAACGATACGCTCTTACTTCAGCGTACATTCAGTCGATTCAACTTGGCCAAGCCGTTGCAGGTGGTCGCTAGCGGGGAGCATGCAATCGCATACTTGGACGGAAAAGAACCCTATTCCGACCGGGCAACGTTCCCGATTCCAACTCTGGTATTCCTCGATCTCAAATTGCCGGGGCTCTCCGGATTCGAGGTGCTTACTTGGGTGAGGCAACAGCCCAAGCTGGTGCGCATTCAGGTCGTAGTGTTGACGGGCTCGAACAAGAGCTTGGACGTCTATCGTGCGTATGAGCTTGGCGCCTCTTCTTATTTGGTAAAGCCAATCCAGCCTGCAGGAATTGCGAGTTTAGCGGAGAGTCTCAAACTCCCATGGCTGGCCCTCATGGACCTGCGGTCCACCGAGCGGCCAGCGACAGCGACGATCTCCCCAACGGGCGCAATCTAATAATTGATTTTGCATCGCGGTTCATTGCTAGGGGATTTCCCGGGGCGTGGACTCGTGCCCCACCCGATTGGCAAAGACGGAACGTGGGTTACTCTGGCTATGGCCTTGATAGGCTGAGCTGTGCACATATTCTCTATATTCCTCAAATGGAATCAACGATGGTCGATGATAGCTGCCCGAGACGCCTATTTGGTTCAAGCTCGGTTAGATGTCCGATGCCGGAATTAGCAAGCGTCTATGCCCTCTTCGCTTGTAGTTGGTTGCTTGCGTCCAGCACTGGATATCCCAACCTGCCAGCCACCGGCGGAAGATTTGAACGGACTCCAACCTGGCGATCTTGAACCGGCAAGTATCCTGATTGTGGATGATACTCCGGAGAATCTCACGGCGTTCGAATCCGTACTTGCTGACTTGGACCAGAAGATCGTCAAAGCGCGGTCCGGTCGAGAAGCACTTCAGTGCCTGCTGCGTCAGGAGTTTGCCGTCATTCTGCTCGACGTGAATATGCCTGAAATCAACGGATTCGAGACTGCGGCTCTCATCCGTCAACGGCAAAGTTCCGAACATACCCCGATTATATTCGTCAGTGCCGTCAGTACAACCGACAATCACACGTTCACCGGGTATTCATTGGGTGCTGTCGACTACATCTTCACCCCGGTTGTACCGGACGTACTTCGGTCGAAAGTCGGTGTCTTTGTCGAGCTGCACAAAAGAACCCAGGAAGTCAAAGCTCAGGCAGCGCGGTTGCGGCAGTTGGATCAAGCTGAACATCAACGCCGCTTGACGGAGGCCGCTGAACGATTGCACTTGGAGACTCGGAGAAACCGCTTCTTCACGTTGTCTTTGGAGTTGCTGGGGATCGCGGACTTTGAAGGCCGACTGCTGCAGTTGAATCCTTCCTGGGAGCGCGTTCTTGGATTTAGTGCTGAGGAATTACAGTCCAAGTCCGGGCTCGATTTAGTCCATCCGGACGACTTGCCCGCGATGCGCGAACAGATGGCCCAGCTGCGGCAGAGCGATACAACAGCTTCATTTGAGGGCCGTTATTTATGTCGAGATGGTGGGTTTCGCTGGCTTGGATGGACTGCCGCGTCGATCGTCGCAGACAGGCTGATTTACATTTTCGCTCGCGACATTACGGCGCAAAAACTGGCCGAACAACAAGTTCATTGTCTCAACGCGGCGCTGACTCACAGGGCCGCCGAGTCAGAAGCTGCGAATGCTGAACTCCACCGTGAGATGACCGTTCGCCAGAAGACCGAAGTGGCGCTGAAAGAGAGCAATGCCGAATTGGAGGCCTTTGCTTACTCTGTCTCTCATGATTTGAGAGCGCCATTGCGGGCAATGCAAGGGTTTGCGCAGGCTTTGCTAGAAGACTGCGCTGGGGAGTTGTCGGAGGAAGGCATGGGATATGCCAATCGCATTATTGCGGCGGCGACACGGTTGGACATTCTTATCCAGGACTTGCTGTTGTACAGCCGGATCTCGCACACGCGCTTGGATTTAGAACCGGTCGATACGGATCGGATCATTGTGGAGGCGCTGGCGAACCTCGAGCGAACGATGCAAGAGACGAAGGCCAGTGTCGATCGGATCGGCCCATTTCATAGGGTCCTCGCGCATCATTGCACGTTGGTGCAGGTGGTCGGCAACTTGTTGTCGAACGCGTTGAAGTTCGTGGTGCCGGGGGTGCGGCCGCAGATTCGGATTTGGATGGAGGTCGTCCCATCGGGGGCGAGGCTTTTCATTCAGGATAACGGCATCGGTGTTGCTCCTGAATATCACCATCGCATATTTCGGGTGTTCGAGAGACTCCATGGGGTGGAAACCTATCCGGGGACTGGGGTGGGTTTAGCCATCGTAAGGAAAGGTGTGGAGAGAATGGCCGGGACTGTCGGCGTCGAGTCTCGCCAGAAGGCCGGGAGCTGCTTTTGGGTGGAGTTACCGCTGGCCAACGACCCGCGGGGATCGACGGCTGCACGTTAGTTTCTTGAGTGGCGTCCTTGACGAGGAGAGGAGGTTGGCGGATACTAGTTCTGTTGTACTTTTGCCTCCAAGTTAGTTCTACCAAAATCGGTTCCTCAGTGAGTGCGTATTCTTGGAAAAGTAAACCCTGCGGTGATCAAAAGGCTCTCTGGGCGCGGAGCGGCCGAGGCTTGGCAGTAGGACCGATCTGATGCGATTGCGCTGACGACCTATGAGGGAAACCCTTTCTGCCTTGCTGATTGACGACAACCCGGACGACCGGGCGTTGGTGATCCGCGAGCTTCGCCGAGTGTTCCCTAATCTTCGGACAACCGAGGTGGTGGACGACGCTGGTTTTACCAAGACGTTGGAGGCGGCTGAGTTCGACTTGGTCATTACGGATTTTCAGTTGCGGTGGACGAGTGGTTTGGCCGTCTTGAGAAATGTGAAATCTCGTTGGCCAGATTGTCCGGTCGTGATGTTTACTGGAACTGGAAACGAAGAGATTGCCGTCGAGGCAATGAAGGCTGGGGCCGATGATTATGTATTGAAAAGCCCGAGCCACTACGCGCGTTTGCCATCCGTGGCAAAAGTGGCTCTCAAAGCGGCGCATCAACGCCAACAGTTGCGTCAGGCGGAAGTTCGCTATTCGCTCCTGTTTTCGAGTGTGCCAGTGGCACTTTATCGTGCAACTCCGAGTGGGAGAATTTTGGACGCGAATCCGGCGTTAGTGGAGATGTTACGTTATCCAGATCGGTCCAGCCTGCTCGGGGTTGGTCTGGCGGATTTGTATTTAAATCCTGGGGATTACGAAAGCTGGCAGCAGTTGATGAAGAAGTATGGCGTTGTCCATAAATGGGAAGCTCGACTGCGCAATTTTCATGGCCAACCATGCTGGGCGCAGAATAGCGCCAGGGCCATTCGCGAGCCTCGAAGTGCCCGTATGATTTACGAGGGAAGCTTGGAGAACACCAACGAACGCAAAGAGGCGGAAGACGAACGGGAACGGTTGATTTCCGAGCTGCAAGATGCCCTGGCAAAGGTCAAGACCTTGGGGGGCTTGCTGCCCATTTGCGCGTCATGCAAAAAGATTCGAGACGACAACGGTTATTGGAAACAGATTGAGGAGTTCATTCAGACCCATTCCGATGCGGAATTCACGCACAGCTTTTGTCCGGAATGCGTGAAAAACTTGTATCCGGAAGTGTTTTGATTCTGAAAAACGCTTTGTGTAAGTGCTTGGCTACACCTTGTAGAGCGCAGTTCGAGGGCGTTTTGTAATCTTGGATCGAGATAGACTTTGCGATTTGTCGACGTCTGGCCTAATCTCCCGCGTAACAAGGTCGGCTCCGGCGTGTGACAAACCCGAATTTTGCGCTCGCCCCCGGCGGAGGATCGTGGTTGATCTTTGGAGTGCTTGGAACGTGAGACGTTCGATGGCGATTCGATGACGGAAGATTTGCGCATTTTATTGCTGGAAGACGTAGCAGACGACGCTGAGTTAATTAAGCGCGAACTGCGCAAAGGGAATATCGCATTCTCTTCCCGGCGCGTTTATACGAGCAAAGATTACCTTCGGGAATTAATCGATTTTGCACCCCATATTGTCGTTTCCGATTTTACCTTGGGCGAGTTCAACGCGCTCGACGCTTTGGCACTGCTCCAGAAGCATCGCCCGGATCTTCCTTTCATTCTTGTGACCGGATCCCAGTCGGAAGAGGTTGCGGTCGCCTGCATCAAAGAGGGAGCCGATGATTACATTTTGAAGTCTAGCTTGACCCGACTGCCAGCAGCGGTTTTGGGAGCGCTCAAAAAGAAAGAGATCGAGCGGGAGCGAGTCAAAGTGGAGACGGCGCTGCGTCGAAGTGAGGTCTATTTTCGGTCGCTGATCGAGCATTCGTCCGATGTTGTAACGATCATCAGCCGAGAAGGAACAATCAACTATGAAAGCCCTTCCCTCGAACGCGTGCTTGGCTATAAGCCGGAGGAGTTGCTCGGGCAGAATGCGTTCGAGTTGATTCATCCGCAAGATGTTCCAATTGTCATTAACGCGTTGACGCGCCCGACGGATTCTACGGGAGGCCACCGCTCAATCGAATACCGGATTCGACACAAGAATGGTTCGTGGCGGATTTTGGAGACGCTTGGGGCGAATCTGCTCGATGAACCTGAAGTCGCCGGCATTATCATTAATTCCAGGGATATCACCGAACGGAAGCAGGCTGAGGAGCAAATTCGCGAACAGGCGGCACTACTCGATAAGGCACAAGACGCAATCTTGGTCTACGACCTGGAGACGCGCATTGGCTTTTGGAACAAGAGCGCAGAACGCCTTTACGGCTGGTTAGCAGACGAGGTGATCGGAGTTCGGGTCGACGAGATCTTGAATAAACAAGACGCGAGCGCTTCTGAGGCGGCGCGAAACCATGCCCGGGAATCTGGGGAATGGATCGGCGAATTGCAGCAGGACACGAAGGCCGGCCGGACGATTGTCGTGGAAAGCCGGCTCACGCTTGTCCGTGATATTGAAGGTCGTCCCAAGTCCATGTTGGTGATCAACACGGACATTACGGAGAAGAAACGTTTGGAAGCACAGTTTCTTCGGGTCCAACGCATGGAAAGTATTGGGACATTGGCCGGAGGCATCGCGCATGATTTGAACAATGTTTTGACGCCGATCTTGATGGCGATCCGGATGCTGCGCGAGGAGGCGACCAGTCGATCCGCGCAAGAGATTTTGAACACCCTTGAGGCGAGTGCGCATCGAGGATCTGGGATTGTTCAACAAGTCCTCTCGTTTGCCCGAGGCGTCGAGGGAGAGCGAACAATTTTCCAAGTGAAGCATCCTCTATCGGAGGTTGTTCAGATTGCGCGAGACACTTTTCCCCGCTCAATTCATATCAGTTCAAAAATTGAGAAAGATCTTTGGCCGATTGTCGGGGACCCGACCCAATTGCACCAGGTGTTCTTGAACTTGTGTGTCAACGCCCGCGATGCCATGGCGAACGGTGGCCGAATCCAACTCGAAGCTCAGAACGCGATTATCGACGAAAACTACGCGCAAATGCAGCCTGAGGCCAGGCCTGGGCCGTACGTTGTCGTCACGATCGCGGACACCGGTGTTGGAATTCCGCCCGCTTTGCTGGACAAGGTTTTTGAACCATTCTTCACGACGAAGGAGATCGGTAAAGGGACTGGCCTAGGGCTATCGACCGTGTTGGGGATTGTTCGAAGCCACGGCGGTTTTCTCAACGTTTACAGTGAAGTTGGAAAGGGCACCCGCTTTAAAGTCCACTTGCCTGCGGCAGACCCGGCCCAAACTCAGCCTCCCAAGGATGAAGAGGTCGACCTGCCCAAAGGCCATGGTGAGCTGATTCTCGTCGCCGATGACGAATTTGCGATCCGTGAAATCATTCGGGTTACGCTCGAGGCAAATCAGTACAAAGTCTTGACGGCGGGAGATGGGACCGAAGCTGTTGCGATTTACGCGCAGCGCGGTCCGGACATCAAAGCGGTGATGGTCGATATCATGATGCCCTACATGGATGGACCCGCAACAGTGCGCGCGCTGCAGAAAATGGATCCGACCGTGCGGTGTATGGCCGTCAGCGGGTTGATGGAGAACGATAAAGTCTCTGAGATGTCTGAGAACGGAAAGATCACTTTCCTAGCGAAACCGTTTACAACGGAACAGCTGCTTTTTAGTTTGAAGTCGTTGTTGGATAGCTCGGTCGGGCCGACCGCGCCGGTGAGGACGGAACCCATCCTGGCACCAGCAGAACTTCCTGTCGTTGACTAAGGTACAGTCACGGTCGTGCTTGCGGGAGAAACTCCTGTTTCATTAAAAGCTTCCACGGCGAAGCTGTATTCTTGTCCGGCGGTCAGTGCTCGAATTTCTAAAGACGGACCCTGATCCGCAAACACCTGGTATGTTTGATAGAGTTTACGAGGTTC